>JBMOIP010000017.1:0-81838 GCA_049317265.1 Bacteroidales bacterium | reverse complement strand
TGACAGAGTTTGGATATGATGTGCTGGGAATTGATACCAAGGGAGAGAGTGCGATTGAAAACATTGCCAACTTGCAGGAATCCAATATCGAACCCGACATTGTCATCATGGATGTTGGCCTTGCCGGAAAAATGGATGGCATCGAAGCAGCCCGTATCCTCACCGAAAATTACAATTGCGGCATCATCTTCCTCTCCTCCATGAATAAAAGTGAGATCTTCTCAAAGTCCTTCTCACTGAAACCCTATGCTTACCTTTTCAAACCTGTTGATATCGACCAGATCCGGGCAGCAATTGAAGTTGCAAATTACCAGCGGAACCTCGAGATCACCAATGAACGGATCATCTCCGAACTGAAAAAGGAGATTGAACATCGTAAAAAAGTCGAAAAGGAACGGAACCTCCGCCTCCAGGAACGGATCCATGCCGAGCAGAAGGTAAATCAGCTGCTGAAACAAAAACACCACATGGAACTTGACCTGATCAACCGCGAACTTGCCACTTCGTCAATTTTCATCTCACAAAAAAACAAGATCATCGGACTGATCAAAAAAGATATCAACCGGCTGGTCAGAAACGACAAGAGCATTACAAAGGTTGAAATCGGCAAGGTGCTTAAGACAATTGACGAAAACATCAAGTTCGACAACGACTGGTACCGCATCAAAGCCCATTTTGAAAAAATACATCCCGGATTTTTTGATCGCTTAAGGAAGAACTTCCCTCAGCTTACCCCCAACGATCATAAACTTTGTGCCCTGTTGCGCATGAACCTGAACACGAAGGAGATTTCACATATCCTGAAAATCACTGCTCCAAGTACCGAGATTTCGCGGATCCGTTTACGTAAAAAACTGGATTTGCCCAAGGGGATCAACCTTACACAATTTATCTGTGAAGCATAACAAATAAAAAACGCGGCGAAAGCCGCGTTTTTTATTTAGAGTTTGTCAGCCATTTCATCGCTGATCTCCAGGGTGTGGAAAACATTCTGAACATCGTCGTCCTCCTCGATGATATCGATCAGTCTGAGCACTTTTCTCGTTGCATCCTCATCAAGGTTGACGGTTGTTTTCGGAATCCGCTGCAAGGAGGCGCTCTCCGGTTCAATGTTGAGTTTCTCAAGTTTTTTGATCATGCTTCCGAAATCCTCCATGGCGGTGGTGATGTTGAACACATCGTCATCCAGGGTAATATCCTCTGCCCCTGCATCAATCAGTTCCATCTCAAAATCATCCCGGTTCAGATCACCTTTGGGAACCACGAAAACGCCCTTGCGGTCAAAAAGGTAATTAAGCATTCCATTCTGGCCAAGTTCTCCGCCATACTTGTTGAAATATGCTCTCACATTGGCAACAGTGCGTTGGAGGTTATCAGTGGTACACTCTACAAATATGGCCACGCCATGCGGACCTTTCCCTTCGTAAGTGGTCTCAAGCAATACCGCTGCATCCTTGTCGGCGCCCTTGCTGATAGCTCTCTGAATGTTATCCTTTGGCATCGAAGCGCCCTTTGCATTGGAAATGGCAAGACGTAAGCGCGGATTGCCGTCAGGGTCAGCTCCACCCTCTTTAACCGCAATGGTAATATCTTTGATGATTTTTGAGAAGATTTTTGAACGCTTTGCGTCCAGTGCGCCTTTCTTACGCTTTATTGTGGACCATTTATTGTGACCTGACATAAAATTCTTGTTTGTGGAATAACAATGTAAAATTAATAAAAAAAGGGTTTGTTATTAAAACGAATGGTAAATTTGGGGCCACAAACTTACAAAATCCCCTGCTCAGGTGAAACGATCGCTCATATTATTTTACCTTTTTCTTATTTCATCTGCTTTGCTGTTAACACACTGTGCAAAACCTGTCAGCCCCACTGGAGGGCCCAAAGATGTTACGCCTCCGGCCGTGGTTTTATGCGACCCGCCAAACTTCACCCCCCGGTTCAGCAGGAACAGTTTCCGGATCGATTTTAACGAATTCATCACTGTGAAAAATGCCGTCAGTGAAATTTTCATCTCTCCTCCGTTGAAATCACCGCTTGATACCAGGCTGCGCGGGAAGTCCCTGATCGTTAAATTTGATGACACGCTTGCTCAAAACAGCACCTATTCAATCACCTTCGGAAACTCCATCACCGATCTCACCGAGGGAAATGTCTTAAAAGACTTCAACTATGTGTTTTCTACAGGAGATTTTATCGACAGTCTTTCCCTGAGGGGCAATCTCCAGACTGCATTTGACCACAAGGTGCAAAAAGATGTTTTTGTTGAACTCTACATGAACAACAACGACACCCTCCCACTCGATTCGCTCCCGTTGAAAGTAGTGCCCTACTACATTACAAAAACCGATGAACAGGGGAATTTCAAATTCCATAATCTAAGGAATGAGCCATTCAAACTTTTTGCCCTGGCCGATCAGAATGGGGATATGATCTTTAACCAACCCTCAGAAAAAATTGCATTTGCCGACAGCCTTATTAAACCATATTTCATTGCCGTCGCCAAACGGGACACAACTGATACCACAACACTGGTTATCAACCCAAAGACAACGACCCGCGTAACAGTTAAAATTGCCGATTCCATCAGGAAAAGTGATTCAACCAGGAAAGCTGATTCTGTCAGCCAGAGCAACCTGCAATATCCGTCGTACCCGCTTTTCCTTTTCGAAGAATCTGACTCTGTACAGCGTATATTACGTTCAACATTCCCCATGGAGGGATTGGTTACCCTGGCATTTCGTTTCCCGGTAAAGGATTTAGAAGTTATCCCATTGAACTTTGACTCAGCCGCACCATGGCATGTTAAAGAGTATTCGAAAAACAGGGATTCGGTGCGCCTGTGGATTACGCGTCCAATGGTCGATTCCCTGGTGGCCAAAGTTTTGGATGGAAACAGGATACTGGACACATTACATCTTGAATTTATAAAAAAACCGGATTCGAAGAAACCGTCAGAAAAGAAGAAGGGAGCATCACTTACCATGTCAAACTCAGCTTCCGGGGCAGGATTGAACCAATTCAGAAACAACCTGATCGTAACTTTTTCACATCCGCTGATCCGTTGGAATTTTAAAAGAGTTTTGCTGATATCGGCGAAAGACACCATCCATCCGAAAATTGCCTTTTTCGATAGCCTGAAACGGAAAATAGTAGTCAGCAATAAATGGGCGGAGGACAAAAGTTATAAACTCCTGGTACCCGATTCCGTATTTGTTGGAATCCATGATATCTCCCACGATTCCATCCTGATGGAGTTCAAAACGAAAAGCGAGAAGGATTTCGGGAACCTGATACTTACCATGAAAATGGAGAACAGACCTGGTCAGTACATTGTCCAGCTTCTGAATGAAAAAGAGTCGTTCCTATACGAAGAACAGGTAATCAACGGATCCGGAAAAATCCACTTTAACTTTATGCCTCCCGGCAAATACAAGCTCAAAGCCATTCACGACCGAAACAGCAACAGGCGCTGGGATACAGGAAAATACAAATTAAACATTCAGCCGGAGGAGGTCATTTACCTGCCAAAGATAGTCGAAATCAGGGCAAACTGGGATGTGGAAGAAAACTGGGATTAATGGGTGGCACACTGATTGATACAGTCAATCACATTTGCCAGTACATTGGTCTTCAACGAATACAAGATCATCTTTCCATCGCGTTTCGACTCTAAAATACCCTTGTTTTTTAATATATTGAGATGGTGTGAAGCGGAAGCCTGTTCAATACTCAGCCGTTCATAAATTTCCGTAACAGTGAGTTTTTTGTTTTCTGTGAGCAATTCGATGATCGCGATACGCATAGGGTGTGCCATTGCGCGCAGTTTGCTGGCAGCTAACTCTAATTTTTGAATGTCGAGGGTCGATTTTTTAGTCATGACGAGGTATGTTTGAGTTTATGTTACAAAGTTAACAAAATACACCTTACCAATATATATAAATATGTAACTTTATTCTTCAAACAAGCCGGTAAATGCAAACCGCGTACCATCAAACAAGCCCAGATCACTCAGCTTAATATCCGGAATTACCAGTAAAGCCATGAAGGATAGGGTCATATAGGGAGCAGACAGCGCCGTCCCCATCTCCCTGGCATGCTTATCCATGGCATCATATTGCAAGGCCACTTTAAACCCGTCAAGTCCCGACATGATACCGGCAAAGGGCAACGGGAGCACTTGTTTTACGGTTCCGTCGACAAGGGAAATCCCTCCCTTCTCAGCTATAATCAGGTTGATGGCATCCGTAATGGACTGGTCATCCGTACCAACTGCCACGATGTTATGGCTGTCGTGGGAAACACACGATGCAAGCGCACCCCGTTTCAATCCGATGTTTTTAATAAACCCGACAGCGGCAGGCGCCTCGTGATAACGGTTCAAGACGACCATCTTCAGAATATCCTGTTCCAGGTCGCTGACCACATTGCCGTTAACTACAAAAGGTTCAGCATAAACCAACCCGGTGATCAGTTGACCATCGTACACATTCAGAACCTTCATTGGTCCCTTTCCCGCAACAACCCTGATATCTTCAACACCAATTTCACGGATGTTAAATTTATTGAAAGGCTGTTCCTTCACACTGGGAATGAGTGTTTTTCCGCCCTCTGCAACAAGGTTCCCATCCACGTAAGTTGAAAGCACGTTAAAATCGGAAAGGCTATCCACACGGATAAAATCGGCAGGATCACCCACTTGCAACAACCCGATATCGAGTTTATAGTGTTTTACGGGGTTGTAGGTACAACTCCTGAGGACATTCATGGTATCAAGTCCCAGGCTCAGCGCTCGTTTCACCTCTACATTTATATGTCCCTCCATCAGGTCATTGGGGTGCTTGTCGTCTGAACATAGCATCACCTGGCCGGGAAACATGTCAATGAGGGGATAGAGGGTTTCAAAGTTTTTTGCAGCGCTGCCCTCCCTGATCAGGATATTCATCCCGTATTTGATCTTTTCATAGGCCTCTTCCAGGGAAAAACATTCATGGTCGGTGGAAATACCTGCCCTCACATATTTCCCGGCATCTTCGCCCGTTACTCCGGGCGCATGACCATCAACCGGTTTGCCTGCCTTATGGGCCAGTTCCAGTTTGGCCATCACTTCAGGATCATGGAACAACACACCTGGGAAGTTCATCATCTCCGACAGGTACCTGATCTCCGGCATCTCTAAAAGTTCCCTGACTTCCTCAATGCCAAGCCTGGCTCCGGACGTTTCAAACGGGGTTGCGGGAACGCATGAGGGGGCTCCGAAATAGAATTTGAACGGAACCTTGTTGCCGTTGGCAATCATAAATTTCACCCCGGGAATTCCAAGGACATTGGCAATCTCATGAGGATCAGAAACAGAACCTACAGTGCCATGCGTCACTGCAAGCCGTGCAAATTCGGAAGGGATCAGCATGGAACTTTCAACATGAATATGGGCATCAATAAGCCCGGGAAGTATAAACCCATTTTCTTCAACCTTCTCATGGCGTATCTCTGCGATCTTGCCACGACGAACCACAACCGTTCCCTGGAATATGATCTTTGCAACCACATCCACAATGTTTCCCTGAATCTCAAAAGCTGAATTGTCCATTACATTTACGTTTAGTAACCATCCTCATTGCTCATTACTCATTGCTCATTGACTTCCCCGCAAGCTGACCACACGCCGCATCAATATCCTTTCCCCGGCTTTGCCTCACATTGACAACCAGGTTTTTGTTTTCAAGGTAATCTGTGAACGCCTTCATCCTGGCAGGTTCAGCCCTCACAAAACCGGTTCCCTTAACAGGATTGTATTCTATGATGTTGATCTTAACCGGGAAATTCCTGCAAAACATCGCCAGGTCTTTTGCATCTGCCACTGAATCATTGAAATTTCCAAACAGGATATATTCGATGGTGAATCTCTTTTCCGTTTTTTTATGGTAATAGATCAGTGCTTCTGTCAAATCTGCAAGGGGGAACTTCAGGTTGAAAGGAATCAGATTGTCACGCTTAGCATCCGTGGCTGCATGCAGCGAAAGTGCAAAGTGGTACTTCGGAGCATCATCCGCCATTCTTCTGATCATCTTTGGAATTCCCACACTCGAAACAGTAATCCTTTGGGGCGACATTCCCAGTCCTTCAGCAGAGGTAATTTTCGCGATGGCACCTGTCACATGCTCATAGTTAAGAAACGGCTCTCCCATGCCCATGAAAACGAGATTTGATATCCCTGCGGCGCCTCGCTGAGTTCCCGTTACCTGGTCGAAAATTTCTCCTACGGAGAGATTTCTCGTAAAACCCAGCTGCCCGGTCGCACAAAACTTACATCCTAATGAACACCCCACCTGCGAAGAGATGCAAATGGTTGAGCGTTCGCCTGACGGAATCAGCACTCCTTCAACCATCAAACCATCATGAAGCCTGAACCCTGTTTTCACCGTCCCGTCAGAACTGACCTGGCGTACATCCGGCAGAGCGGCCCGGAAGGAAAAATGGTTGGACAGAATCTCACGGTCAGTTTTGGAAAGGCTTGTCATCCCTTCGAAGGAGGTACAACCTTTTTTCCAGAGCCAGTCATAAACCTGGCCTGCCCTGAATTTCTTTTCTCCCCTGAGCAGAAAAAACTCTTCCAGTTCCGGTTTTGTCAAGGACCTGATATCCGGAAGGAGGTTACCACTCATCTTTTTTAATTACAGTGGGTTTCATCTTCTCCTTCATGGTCGAAATCAACCGGTGCATGGTTGTATCCACCTGGTACAGGTATGAATCCCAGGTCGTGTTATAGGCAGGATCAGCTTTATTCATCCACTTTTCAAGGGGATAGCGGGAGGTACCTTTCAAGTTGAAATCGGTAAGGGTATAACGGTATTTATTATCTTTCAGTTCCAATTTTATCAGGTACATAACAACCCCTCCATCGCGCTGTACACCTGATGCCTCATCGGTATAGTAAAGTTTCATCCTCCCCTGCCCTTCGATTTTACCATTCTCCTTACTTTGAACTGTATAAACAGACTGGGCGTTCAGATAGTAAAATCCAAACCATTCAATGGCTTTATCATACAGGTAGGATGGTTTCCCCTCCTGGTCAACGACTTCCCTGTACATGATCTTTTTTGAATCGGGATCCAGGGGAAGAGTGGCCTGTTTGTCCTGTCCTTGTGAAAAAGATGGTACGCTCAGAAAACCCATGAAAAAAATAATACCGGTTATATATATTTGAAATTTCATATCCAGAATTTTAGACATTTTAACCTTGATACTTTGATGTTGCAAATGATCAAATACAACGTCACTCAACATACAATATTAGGTAAAATATAATAAAAAAGCCCTGAGTGGTCAGGGCTTTTTTTAACAATGTTGTCAACGGTTAGTACATGTCACCCATTCCGCCCATTCCCGGGTTCATAGGGGGCATGGCCGATTTTTCTTCCTTATGGGTTGCAAGAACACATTCGGTAGTAAGGAGCATACTTGCAATGGAGGCAGCGTTTTCAAGCGCAACACGTGCAACTTTGGTAGGATCGATTACACCTGCCTGGTAGAGGTTTTCATAAACATCGGTACGGGCATTGAAACCAAAGTCATCTTTGCCATCCTTTACTTTCTGAACAACAACAGAGCCTTCGAGTCCTGCGTTTTCAACGATCTGGCGAAGTGGTTCTTCCAAAGCGCGTTTTACGATGGCGATTCCGGTGGTTTCATCTTCATTTGAACCTTTCAGGTTCTCAATGACTTTCTGAGCACGAAGGTAAGCAACACCACCACCAGGGATGATTCCCTCTTCAATGGCAGCACGGGTTGCATGAAGTGCATCGTCAAAACGATCTTTCTTCTCTTTCATTTCAACTTCAGAAGCAGCACCAACATAGATCACTGCTACACCGCCGGCTAATTTGGCGAGGCGTTCCTGCAGTTTTTCCTTATCATAATCGGAAGTTGTTGTTCCGATTTGTGTTTTGATCTGGTTGATACGGCCGGTTATGTCTTCCTTTTTACCGTGGCCATTGATGATGGTTGTATTTTCCTTGTCAATGGTAACCTTTTCAGCCTGTCCAAGATACTGTAATGTAGCATCTTCCAGTTTGAAGCCTTTCTCCTCGCTGATGACGGTACCACCAGTCAGAACGGCGATATCTTCGAGCATCTCCTTGCGGCGGTCGCCGAATCCAGGAGCCTTAACGGCAGCAACTTTCAGGGTGCCCCGGATCTTGTTAACAACCAAGGTAGCAAGAGCTTCGCCTTCCACATCTTCGCTGACAATGATCAGCGGGCGACCGGTTTGAACAACTTTTTCCAACACCGGGAGAAGGTCTTTCATTACGCTCACCTTTTTGTCATAGATCAGGATGTACGGAGTGTCATAAACAACTTCCATTTTATCGGTATCCGTCACAAAATAGGGGCTGATATAACCACGGTCAAATTGCATGCCTTCTACCACTTTCACAGTAGTTTCAATGCCTTTGGCCTCTTCAATGGTAATTACACCCTCTTTTTTCACTTTGGCCAGTGCTTCGGCTATCATCTTGCCAATGAACTGGTCATTGTTGGCAGAGATGGTGGCAACCTGCTCGATCTTCTCCATGCTGTCGCCAACCTGCTTGGTTTGTGCTTTCAGCGACTTGATGACTTCTGTAACAGCTTTGTCGATTCCCCTTTTCAGGTCCATCGGGTTTGCACCGGCTGTAACATTTTTCAACCCGGTTGTGAAGATAGCCTGGGCAAGTACGGTTGCAGTGGTTGTTCCGTCACCGGCCAGATCGCTGGTTTTGGAAGCAACTTCCTTTACCATCTGGGCGCCCATGTTTTCAACAGGATCCTTCAGTTCAACTTCTTTTGCAACGGTTACACCATCTTTCGTTACGATGGGTGAGCCGTATGATTTGTCAATGATGACGTTGCGTCCCTTAGGACCTAAAGTCACTTTCACTGCGTTAGAAAGTTCATCTACACCTTTCTTTAACGCTTCTCTCGCTTTTATGCTAAAGATGATATCTTTTGCCATGGTTATTTATTTTTATAGTATTGTTTCTTGATTGCTTGGGAAAAAGGATGGTTAAACTATTGCAACGATGTCAGATTCACGCATGATGAGGTAATTTGCACCATCAATGGTGATCTCTGTACCGGCATATTTACCATAGAGTACGCTATCTCCGATTTTAACGGTCATGGGTTCGTCCTTCTTACCGGGACCAACCGCAACGACAGTTCCTTTCTGGGGTTTCTCTTTTGCTGTATCAGGAATGATGATTCCCCCGGCTGTTTTATCTTCAGCAGCGGCAGCTTCAACCAATACGCGGTCAGCCAACGGTTTAATTTTCACATTTGCCATTTTACGTTATCATTTAAAAGTTAAACATTACAATTTTTTTACCCTTTGATGCGGGTGCTCCGTTGGAGTCATAATTTGTGCCAAAAGGATTCACGGGTAGAAATATGGACAATTTTTCAGTTTATGGCTGAAAAAAAATAAAAATGTCAGACTGTTCTGACAATCTGACACTATTATATTGACTGCTGAGGCAGGGAGATGCTATTTTTTCTGTGCGGGAGGAGCCTGAAAATCCTGGATGGGAGCAGTTTTGCTTTCATCGATCTGTTTTTGAATCTCACTCTGGGTGGATTCAGCTTTACCCTGTGATTTCGGAATCACAAAAATGGAAAAAAGGCTCAGAACCAGCAAGGTAAGGGCCAGCGTCCAGGTGGTTTTTTCAAGAAAATCAGCCGTTTTGCGAACACCCATGAATTGATTGGAGGAGGCAAAATTTGACGCCAATCCACCACCTTTTGAATTCTGGACTAAAACAACCAACACCATCAATACACAGACGATCAGGATAAGAACGGAGATTAAAATGTAAAGACCCATTTCGATTTCAATTTACGATTTATGATTTACTAATGACCCAACCTGACACTCACGAGCTGAGTTTTTCAATTTGGGCTGCAAAGTAACGACTTTTTTCTTGATTAATCAAGGATAATTTGTCATAAATATGAATGGCCTTCTGTATATTGCCTTGTTGCGCATATAATTGCGCCAGCGTTTCACTTACAATCTCCTCCTCATCAAAGTTACTGCGGAAGGAACTGTCGGAAGGGTTGAAAAAAGCGGCTTTCGGTTTTGAGATTCTTGGTTCTTCCAGGATAAACTTATCAATCAGCGACTCCTTCGACATTTGGGCCGCCATCTCTGCGTTGCCAGTTCCCGGGGCGAGGTTTTCCTTAGCTGATTCCGGTGGCACCCCTGCTGTGGAAAGATCAAGTTTCTTCTCAGATTCAATTTCAGCCAGTCGCCTTTTCACAATGGAAAGCAGCTCCTCAGGAGTCAGTCGCTCATGTGTAAAAACTTCGTTCTCGAAGATTCGGAAATCCTGTGGTTCCGGCTGTACAAATGGAACCGGTTCCGGCAACAGAACTTCTGCAGAATGTACAATTTCTGCAGACTGTACAATTTCCGCTGTTCTTACCTGTCCTATCAATGCCCGCAATACCCGCCGGTCCCCGGCACATGCGGCCGCTTTCTTAAGCTGGTCAGGGTAATTCCTGTTGTCGAGCAGATAGTAACTGCCGGCGAGCAACAGCTGCCCCGATTGGCAATAAGGGTACCTTTCAGTCAAATCCTCAACAAGCAACAAACTCCTGTCATCCACTGAACCTGGTTCATTTAACATTGCGAGAAACTGCTGGCTGTTCATACTGTATGAATCGTCGTGATATATTGTTACCAGTTGACAACTGCTTTATTGAAAATGTCCTGTACAAGCTGATCGGTAATTTCCCCGATGAGTTTTTCCTGGACTGAAACGAGGTTTGAGGTGCTGGGGTAGTCCTGGTATCTGGAAAAAGTATTTTCCCACACCTGCTTTGAATCGGTTTTATTGGTAAATTTCACACTCACAACAATGGTAAGCCTGTTAAGCGCTGCAGTTTCATTGCCCTGGATGGCGACAGGCTGAACGGCATATTGTGTGATGGCGCCCTCAAGGTTCAGGTCCCCATTGCGGTCAACCAGGTTAAGGTTGGTTTGGGACGTGAAGTAGTCACGCAGCGCATCGGTGAAGGTTCTTGACAAGGTCGGTACAACAAGTCCGGCATTATTCGGGAAATAGGCAATGGAGACCGTTTTAACATTGGGTGAAATGGATGCCCCGGTAAAGGAATAACTTACACGACATGACGCAAATAAAACCATAAGAAAAACCATCGATGGCACAACCCATTTCAGGAGAGAAAATCCATTATAACGAAAAAGTCGACGCATCACCACGTTTTCAACTGATTTTCAAAGATAAGCAATATTATTCGATGTTATATTCCTTGATCTTACGGTACAAGGTTCGTTCGGAAATACCCAGTTCATTGGCAGCATCCTTCCTCTTTCCTTCGTGTTTTGAAAGCGCCCGTTTAATGAAGTCTATCTCCTTCTTTTCAAGGGAAAGAGACTCCTCAACCTCTTCCGGCTCCAGGATCGCCTCATGGTCATCGAACCTGTCATCGTGACGATGCATAATGATGGGACGGGACGGTTCTTTTACCTCTTCCTGGTCTTTGTAAAGTCTTTGGATCAGGTGCGTGTTCTCGCCAAGATTATCAGAGATATCTTCATCCTGTTGCATGAGGTTCATCACCAGCTGCTTCAGGTCATTCATGTCCTTCTTCATATCAAACAACACCTTATATAGCAACTCCCGTTCATTGAATTTGCCTGAATCCTCATTTTTATAAAGCACCGGCAACTCACTTGACTGGCCCTGCGGCATATATTTGAGCAGGGTTGCGCCATTGATGATCCTCTCCTTTTCGATGATGGAAATTTGCTCCGTGAGATTTTTCAGCTGGCGGATATTCCCCGGCCACCTGAAAGACCTGAGCACCTCCTGGGCATCTTCGTCAAGCTGGATGGAAGGCATCCTGTACTTTTCGGCTGCATCGGAGGCAAATTTTCTGAAGAGCAGGTAAATATCCTCTTTTCTTTCCCGCAGTGGCGGAACAAGAATTGGAACGGTATTCAAACGGTAATAGAGATCCTGCCGGAATTTGCCGTTGGCAATTGCATCAGGTATGTTCACATTCGTTGCTCCGACAACCCTGACATTTGTCTTCAGCACTTTGGATGAGCCCACCCGCATAAATTCGCCTGATTCCAACACTCTTAGCAATCTTACCTGTGTCCCCAGGGGAAGTTCGGCCACTTCATCCAGGAAAATAGTGCCTCCGTCAACCACTTCAAAGTAGCCTTTGCGTGCTTCATGAGCCCCTGTAAAGGATCCTTTTTCGTGTCCGAAGAGTTCTGAATCAATGGTGCCTTCAGGAATAGCACCGCAATTCACAGCGATATAGGGCCCATGCTTGCGGGCACTCATCTGGTGGATGATTTTTGGAAAAAACTCCTTTCCTGTCCCACTCTCTCCGCTGATCAAAACAGTAATGTCGGTGGCGGCAACCTGGCGGGCAATATCAATCGCCCGGTCGAGCAGTGGCGAGTTTCCAATGATCCCAAATCGCTGCTTAATTGACTGAATATCCATGGAATAAATTATCTGAGCTGTGCGTTAAATGTAGTGGCCATGGCCTTGAGTATTTTCTCCATGGTTTTTTCTATCTCTTTATCCGTCAGGGTTTTCTCTTCATCCTGCAGTATGAAACTGAGGGCATACGATTTTTTTCCGGCGGCGAGTTTCTCACCTTCATACACGTCAAACAAACCGACTTTCCTGAGGAGTTTACGCTCTGTCTGAAATGCGAGCTTTTCGATTTGCAGATAGGTGATCTCCTTGTCAACAAGAAGCGCCAGATCACGCCTCACTTCAGGGAACTTAGGAATACCCTTGTATTGAAGATTTTTTGAAGGGATCATGGAGAACAGAAGGTCCCAGTTCACCTCGGCATAACAAACCGGTTGCCGGCAATCGAACGCCTTCATTACCTGCTGGCTAATCATACCGATGATTAAAAGTGGTTTCCCATTCACGACATATTGCAATCCATTTGAAACGGTGCCCGACTGATAAGGCAGAAGAGACCATTTATCCTGCGGGATCGCCAATTTCAGGCATAGCCCTTCAAAATACCCTTTCAGGTCGTAAAAATCGACTTGTCTGCCTGCGGTGTTCCAGTTTTCAGGCTGTGCTCTTCCGGTCATGACCAGGGCCAGGTGTTTCTCTTCGTGATATCCTTGCAGAGGATCCTTTTTCGAAGAGCCAACCGAATAAACCCTGCCGAATTCAAACATCTTCAGGTCGGTGATCTTCCGGTTGTGGTTGTAAACAATACTCTCAAGAGCGCCATAAAGCAACGTCTGCCTCATCACATCCAGATCGCGGCTGATCGGGTTTAACATTTTCACCGACTGCTCAACAGGGAAATCTGGATTTTCGGTGTAATAGGCCGACTTAGACAACGAATTATTCATAATCTCATTGAATCCGTTGGCAGCAAGAAAATCTGAAACAAGGTTCTGTGCCTTTTCCGGATCGGGGTTGACCGTAAAAGATAAAGAAGCCCTTACCTCATCATGGAGTTCAATATTATTGTAACCATAAACCCTTAAAATCTCTTCGATTACATCTGCTTCACGGGTAACATCAACCTTATAGGCCGGAATTTCAAGTTTTATTCCCGAGTCCTGAACCTCCTCCAGGATGACAATTCCCAGGTCGGTGAGGATGTTTCTGACCACATTGCGGTTAAGAACCTTCCCAATCAATCGGTCAAGATTCGCAAAGGAGAGGAATACAATCTGCGGAGCTACCGGGTTCGGATAAAAATCAACAATTTCGGAGGAGATTTCACCGCCTGCAATCTCCCTGATCATCATGGCTGCCCGTTTGAGGGCATAAACCGTGATATCAGGATTTGTTCCGCGTTCGAACCTGAAAGAGGCATCTGTCTGAAGGCCATGAAACTTTGAGCTTTTCCGGATATGACGGGGATCAAAGTAAGCGCTTTCGATAAATACGCTGGTTGTTTCAGCTGTCACCCCTGATTTTATCCCGCCGAATACCCCTGCGATGCACATGGGCTCAGCGGAATTGGAGATCATCAGGTCATTTTCAGAAAGAGTGCGTTCAATATTGTCAAGGGTAATGAACTTTGTATCTTTCGGATATTTTCTCACAACTACGGTATTGCCTGCAATGTGATCGGCATCAAACGCGTGAAGCGGCTGCCCGAGTTCCATCAGGATGTAGTTGGTTATGTCGACAATGTTATTGATTGGCCTGAGACCAATGCACAGGAGCCGGTTTTTCAACCAGTCGGGGGAGTCTTCAACTTTAATTCCCGAAACCGTTATCCCGGAATACCGTGGACAGGCAACCACATCTTCGACCACTACATTGACATGGCGGTTGTCGTGATCCACTTTAAAAGCAGAGACATCCGGCATGATTAAATGGTTACTGGTGTTCCTGGGCTGCTCTTCAAGACCAAAATTGTTGGCCACGGCCACCAGGTCGCGTGCAACACCCAGGTGCGAAGAGGCATCCACCCTGTTTGGAGTCAACCCGATGGTAAACGTTACATCCTCCTCCAAATGGAAATAATCGGCTGCGGCAGTTCCTGTAACTGCAGAAGGTTCAAGGACCATGATACCGGCATGGGACGCACCGATTCCCAGTTCATCTTCAGCACAGATCATTCCTTCAGACACCTCACCCCTGATCTTTGAACGCTGAATGAGGAGCTCTTTGCCGGGCAGGTAAAGGGTTGTTCCGACGGTTGCGACAAGAACTTTCTGGCCTTTGGCCACGTTCGAGGCGCCACAGACGATCTTCAAGGGTTCTCCTCCTGAACCAGTATCAACCGTAGTGAGACTCAAATGGTCGGAATTGGGGTGCTTTTCGCATGTCAGCACTTCGCCAACCACGACTCCTTTCAGTCCGCCTTTCACTGTCTGAAAGGTCTCGAGGCTCTCAACCTCCAGTCCGCACCCAGTGAGCATTTCCGCCACCTTGTCAGTTGAAAGGGTGAGATTATGATATTGCTTAAGCCAGTTATAAGAGATTTTCATTTGAATAATGGATTTAAAGGGCAAAATTAGCAATAAATACGGTTCTTACTAAGAGATCAGTCCCCAATTTTGCTGCTTTTTGTCCATGTTGCGAAGGTGAAGTGCCAGAATGTCATTTCCGTTTTTAACGAGGCCCGGATCGCTGTTGATGATTTCCGATGCAACATTCCTGGCATATTTTAGTATTTTCTCATCTTTGACAATATCAGCAATCCGCAAATCCATAATACCGCTTTGCTGGGTTCCCTGGAGGTCACCCGGCCCCCTCAGCTGAAGATCCGTTTCGGCTATTTCAAAACCATCATTGGTTCGAACCATGGTTGCAATCCTCTTTTTCGCCTCTGCCGAAAGTTCATATCCGCTCATCAGGATGCAATAGGACTGATCAGCTCCCCTCCCAACCCTGCCCCTTAGCTGGTGCAATTGGGAAAGACCAAACCGTTCCGCATTTTCAATGATCATCACGGAAGCATTTGGCACATCCACCCCTACTTCAATGACGGTGGTAGCAACCATGATCTGGGTTTTCCGCTCAAGAAAACGCTTCATTTCGCTATCCTTATCCTTCTGCTTCATCTTGCCATGGACCATGCTCACCTCATATTGTGGTGAGGGAAACTCAAGGATGACTCCCTGGTAACCGTCCTCAAGGTTCTTCAGGTCGAGGGTCTCCGACTCTTTGATCAACGGAAAGACAATGTAAACCTGCCGTCCTTCGCCTACCTTTTCACGGATAAACCGGAATACCCGTCCCCGTTCGGGTTCATAAGCATGCCTGGTTACGATGGGTTTCCTGCCCGGCGGGAGTTCATCTATTACCGAGGTATCGAGGTCTCCATAAAGTGTCATGGCGAGCGTACGGGGAATCGGAGTGGCAGTCATGACCAGTATATGGGGTGTTATGATGTTTTTCTCCCATAGTTTAGCGCGCTGGGCAACACCAAAGCGGTGCTGTTCATCGATCACTACCAACCCCAGGTGTTTGAACTGTACATTCTCCTCAATTAACGCATGGGTTCCTATAAGTATATGGATGGTGCCGATATCCAGCCCCTCCTGGATCACCCGGCGTTCGGCAGTTTTTGTAGAACCGGTAAGTAATTTAACAACAACATTGAGCCCGGCAAGCATTCCCGAGATCGTATTAAAATGTTGCCGTGCAAGAATTTCGGTCGGCGCCATAAGACAACTCTGAAACTGGTTATCCAGGGCAATCAGCATTGTCATGAGCGCTACAAGGGTTTTACCGCTGCCCACATCACCCTGAAGCAACCTGTTCATCTGGTTCCCTGAACCCAGGTCCACCCTGATCTCCTTTATCACCCGCTTTTGGGCATTTGTCAGCTCAAATGTGAGATGGTGATGGTAAAACTGGTTGACATAATCTCCTACCCTGAGAAACTGATGACCTTCGTGTTTTAATAGCCGTCCGTAACGTTGTTTCGCCAGGCGAAGCTGAATGTAGAACAACTCTTCAAACTTCAGCCTGGTCTGTGCTTTTTTGAGTAATTCAGGACTCTGGGGAAAGTGTATGTTAATAAAAGCCTCCTGCCTGTTGATTAACCGAAGCTGTTGAATAATTTCGGGTGTCAGACTCTCGGTCATGAAGAATTTCTCATTCAGAAGGATTGTCCTGACAAGTTTCCCGATCCCTTTATAGTCGAGCCCTTTGGATTTCAATTTCTCCGTAGAAGCATAAATTGGCCTGATCATCTCATGCAGCGGCAAAGGCTGGGTGGATGGGATTTCAAGATCGGGGTGCGGAATATTCCACCTGCCATTGAAGACTGAAGGTTTGCCAAAAATGACATACTCCTGCCGGGGTGACAACATCTCCAACACCCATTTCACTCCCTGGAACCAGACAAGGTCGATCTCCCCGCTATCATCTCTCACTGTGGCTACCAATCGCTGGTGATGAGCAGCTCCGAGGGTCTGGATCTGTACAACCCTTGCCCTGATCTGAACATAAGCGTTTTCATCCCTGATTTCGGAAATTTTGTAAAACTTACTCCGGTCAACATACCGGAAAGGAAAAAAAGTGAGTAAATCTCCGAATGTATGAATCCCTAACTCCTTTTTAAGCAAGTCGGCCCTTGGAGGTCCTACACCTTTAAGGTATTCGACCGGAGTTTCGAGAAACGGAATTTTCATAAGCGGTTATGCTTCCTGTCAACACAAAATTAACCAATTGGCCGGGAAAAGAGAGACAAATTCCTTCTAATTCATAACAGAGGCCGTCTCGAAAAAGGAGACAGCCTCTGAAAATAACCTTAACCGATGGCAGGAGCCTTGTCCTGGTTAATATTCCCAAAGATTGGATTCAAATTCGTACAGGTCGTTTTTAGCCTTTTCTGATTCCAGAAGGGCATCAACTCCTGTTGAGTAGTCATTTATCTGCCTGTCATAAACATTTTCCTCTTTGTAAATGTAACTGGAGAACATACGTTTCATAAACACATCGTCATAGGTCATCCGACCTGCTGAACCGTTTTTCAGGTTAAACATTTCATTCTTGGCAAAGAGATTCCGGCATTCAGGAAAGTAGATCCAGAACAGGTTCTTTTCAAAACGTTTTTCTCCGGTATTTTTATCCATTACATCAACAACAGGGCATATTCCCAAAATCCTCACTTCAACCTGTGACCGTTGCCTGTCGAGATAGAAATCCTCCTTGATCTTCAGTTTTTTCACGTTCGACGGGTCGAATTCAACTTTGATCACCGTATCGAAGAAAATGTCGGGGTTATCCGGACGTGGAAGTTTAACCGAGTCAGAAGATTCCAGTTTATCCAGGAGTTCTTTATAAGTAAGTGGAACAAGAAATTGATCAGACTCACCGGCGTACGCGGTAACAGTGCCCTCTTTTAATCCGTCCATGATGATCTGGACAAGACTGCGCCAGCTATTCTGCGGTTTTTCCGGAAAATAGAAAGGCTGGTTCATTTTTTCGCGCAGGTCAAGAATCCGCCAGATCCGCCTTGTCCATACAACATCAGCCTCGCGGAGGTATGGGTATGGGATCGGCTGCACCTGAGTGATGGCGGTTTTATCATAAACACCATCTCTTGGAGGACCTTCAAGGACCTGTGAATAGGATTTTAGGCTTATCCCCCATAAACATACGGAGAACAATACCAGGAAAAGCGCTTTTTTCATACTACCTCCTTATGAATAATATCAATTCAATTTCAAACTAAGACTGGTATTTACTTTTCGTGTTCCATCCGGTCCTTTGGCATAAATGTCATCAAACCAGATTCGTTGGCCTTTGCGGGCATTTTTGATCTGCCTGAC
Organism: Bacteroidales bacterium; assembly: GCA_049317265.1. Classification (GTDB taxonomy): domain Bacteria; phylum Bacteroidota; class Bacteroidia; order Bacteroidales; family FEN-979; genus CAIVAT01. The sequence goes on along the minus strand of JBMOIP010000017.1, from coordinate 63,534 downwards.
GATCTCATCTGTCAAACGGTTGCCCTGCACTTTTGTATCACTACCTTCACCGGCAGCTGTTGATGTTGAAAAGGTAAAGGAAGTAACCGTATATTTCAAATCGAAGTCAAATCCGGCAGGCATTTCAGGAACGAGAAACGGACTGGCCATCAGTAAGCTTTTCGAAATAAACCCTTCATTTTTACCTGCAATTTTGATCAGCGGATCGGGGACGGTTTTCAGGCGGAATTTGTAGGATCCCATATTTTTGGTTTTCCCTGAGAATACAGCATTCACACTGATGACAGCCTCGCGGACATTTCCGGTGGTCAGGTTTGAGACGACCCACTCCTTGCCCTCCTGGCGAATGCTGCCGACAGAAATAGAAGGAATGATACGTTCAGGTCCACCGGGGACACTGATCTCTACCGGGTTGTCAACACCAATATAGAAGACATTCATCTTACTTGGTGAAATTGTAATGGCTGGCCTGGCAACGATGAACTCGTCTTTAAAATGGAAAACCATGGTATCTCCCAGCGGACTGACCACCTTAATGATACCGGCAAATTTTTTGAGTCCTTCGGCGGATCCGGGGAGTTTAAGAACAACCAATCCCTGTGACCCTTCAAGTGAAGTGGCATTTTTAAAATTTCCCGGGGTCAGGGTATCGGCTCCCAGCGAATAACGCACATCAGGGTTCTGTTTTGTATCGTAAGCTCCGACCAGGATTTCAGCCTGGTATTCATCGCCCAGAAACACATAGCTGCTTCGTGGGATAACCTTTGCCTGTATCCTGTCGAACTTAAAGTTAAGCGCATCAATTGAACTGTACAACTGGTTAACAACATCAAACTCGGCATTGTAAACCTCTGCTTTTGTTTTATTGAGAATGGTCACTGTTGCAGCCAGGATAGTACGATAGAAATTATGCATTTCCCAATTCTGTTTCTTTCCATCGGCATCATAGAAGGGCCCCTGGGTGTCCATTCCCATTTTGATGGAATTTCTGAATTTGGGATCAACCAACTCGAGCATCTGCTTTTTAAAGAGTTCAATTTTATCCCGAAGGACTTTAGCCTCACCGGCTGAACCATCCGGGGAACTGCCTATAAAGAACCTGGTCGGCTCATTATAACTCTCCTTCCGTTTGGCGTCACGCAGATTCAGTTTCCTGGCTTCTTCAATTGTTGCCAGTCCGTCGGTACGTTGAATCACAAGAAACTTGATGCTGTCGACATACTTTGACAGTTTGTCTGACAAGGCATGAGCCTGCTGTGCTTTATCCCAGAAAGGACCAACTTTATTCGGGTTTAACTGGTATTGGATTTTGAATTTCGAATAGGTGTTATCGAGCTTTTTAGAGAAGTTCTCATTGGTCGTCTCCATACTCTCATTTACGAGAATGAACGCGTCAATGATCTGTTTCGAGACGTTCAATGCGAGCAATGCAGTAAGAACGAGATACATCATCCCGATCATCTTTTGCCTCGGTGTCTCTTTATATCCAGCCATCTAGTTATATATTACGTTATACAAGTGAATCCTAATTTATTTTCCGCCTATGCTCATTGCCGAGAGCATATTTCCATATACTTTGTTCAGGGCGGCAATATTTTTGGTCAGGTTATCCATCTCAGCCTTGAACTTTTCAGTATTGGCCATTGATTCACTCAGGTTAACAGAGAACTTGTTCATCACTGCGCTGAACTTGTTGGTATTTTCCATCTGCTGGTTTGAACCCTGAAGATGAAGTTCATACAGAGCATTCAGTGCTGCCAGATTTGTTGATACCCTTTGTAGTTCCTTATTGTAAGCGGCACCGCCTGTGGCAGAAGCATTGATTGTTTCAGCAGTTTTTGATAACAGGGTCGCTGATTCATTGTATTTTTCAATGAATTTATTGGCAGATGCTGCAGCATTTACGATGCTTGCAGAAAATGATTTGCTGGCATTCACATCTTCCTTAAGAGATTCGCTCACCTCGGCAAACATGGTGGAGAGAGTTGCAGCGCTCTTGGCCGTAGATTTGATATGGGTCAGCTGCTCTTGTGAGGCACTAACATTGTTATCAAGCGACTGAGCCGTTTTCTTATAGGATTCCGTTAATACATTTACGGATTCTGTGGCCGTTTTCATGGTGGTCACATATTTGTCATTTGCCAGGGATGCATCGGCAACATTCGACAATTTTGAGGTGGTTTCAGAGAGGTTGGTAAGACCGGTGCCGAGGCTTGCAATAAGTTCGGGGCCGATTTTTGCTTTCTCAAGCATTTTATCCAGATCCTGTGTAACTGAGTCTTTTGTTGTTCCGAATGCCTTGCCGGCATCGACATCATCGGCGTGATAAATACCAGCCAGCTGAGGATAAACCAGGCTCCAATCGGGTTCTACGTGGGGTGGTTCAAAAGCAGAGAAAAAGAAGATCAGTGATTCAGTACCCAACCCGATAATCAACATCGTGTCAGCGCCGGTATAGTGGTTTATTTTAAACAATGCACCAATAATTACGACGGCGGCACCCCAGCCATACAGTTTGGACATGAAATTCTTATAGCCCTTTGTTTTTACAAGATCGAGTAAAGCCATAGTTTTAAATAATTAAGTATTAATGAAGTAGATAGGTTCTTAAATTTTAGCGGTAAACTTTGGAGGCCCTTGCAGGGTTATCATCACGCTGACGACCGAGGAAATTTTGCACGCAGCGGAAACCGATGTAACATTTGGAGGTATCCTGGTATTCGTAGGCACGGGTTGAAACGCGCAGAAAATAAGCAACATCCTTCCATGAGCCGCCACGGGTAACCTTTCTTTTCAATGCAGGTGGATCTGTATCTTTTGCATTGTATTTATAATCAGGATTCAAATCCCAGGAGAAATTATAAGATGAAGGGTGAAATGCGGTAACTGTCCATTCAGCAACATTGCCTGCCATATCATACAATCCATAATCATTGGCAGGATAATGTGCTACAATAACGGTGGTTGCACCTCCATCGGCAATGTAATCACCACGCATCGGTTTGAAATTGGCAAGGAAACATCCTTTATCATTCCGGGTGTACGGACCTCCCCACGGATAAGGGTTCGCTTCGTAGCCTCCGCGTGCAGCCCATTCCCATTCACCTTCTGTCGGTAACCTGAAATCGCTGATAAAGGTTTCACCTTTCTTCCCGTTGAGTGAACTGTTCTTAAACTGTGTGCGCCAGATACAGAAAGCATTGGCTTGCCTCCAGTTTACTCCTACAACGGGATAATTGTCATAAGCAGGATGCCAGAAATATTTTTCAGTACTCGGATCATTGAAAGAGTAAGCATAATCATGGATCCAGCAAAGGGTATCAGGATAAACATTGATGACCTCCTTGCGTACGTAAACTGAACGGTCTTTCAAGCCCTGGGGGCGATTGGCAAGACTGGCCTCTTTGGGATCAGGTTGGGCAGAATAATCTTTGCGAGAAGCAGCTTTCAGGTCGACAAAATAGTACTCGAAATAAAGTTTCCGGGTGTCAATCTCTTTTCTTCTGAAATAGCGCTCATTTTCAGGAAGATACATTTGTGCCAATGCATCACGGACATCCTGCTGGTCGGAATTCCATTCCAGTTTGCTTTCCCAGTTCAGGTATGGCGGATCAAAGGTTTCACCGGTTTTCTTGTTTTCAGAAATAAGATAGAGTTCAGGCTTTGCCTCTCCGAGAATCCGGCGGGCGATTGAATCCCTGACCCAATAGACAAACTGCCTGTATTCATTGTTGGTGATTTCGGTCTGGTCCATATAAAAGGCAGAGACAGTCACCGTTTTAGGGTTATTCAGCTGGGCATAGGGCATATCCTCATCACTGACACCCATGGTATAGGATCCCATGGGAACGTAAACCATGCCAAATGGATCCGGTGAATAATATCGCTTCCGGTTTTTTACTCCCGTAAGCTCACCATTTCCTGAGTTTCCGCAGCTTCCTAAAAAGATGAGCAGGGCGAAATAAATGAGCAGTTTTTTCATTTTCTGGCTGATTATTAGATGAAAAATAACGCTACGTATTGAGCTTTATTATGATAATGTTCACTTTTTCAATACAAAACGGCAAATTTACTCTTTTTATTTTATAAGAAACGTGTATTCCTGTAACTTTTCCTGAATTTATCAGTGTCAATTTTAAAGCAATAATTTACCATGATCTCAAGTCCTCCACTATTGTACTTTCTTAATGCAGAGGTACTTATGTCATATGCCACCCCAATCTGAAGTCCTTTAATCACTACACCGGCGAGTACTGATACTGCATCCTGCAGGCGATAGCCGAGTCCTCCGTATATTTTATTATTGTACATAACCAATGCGCTTGCATTGAGTTGAAATACAGCCCCATCATACATGAACTGGGCAGACGGGCGCAACTCAAAAGCAGGATGGTTTGGCAAAGTCCACTGGTAACCACCATTTAAATAATAGGTCCGGCGCAACTGGTAGGAAGTCTTTTTGCCCTTTGTCTGCAACACATTTTCCGCAGATAACCCAACATAATATCTGTCCGGAACTTTGTAAAACACTCCCAGGCCCATGTCGATCAGCATATCACTCTTCTTACCATCCTGCTGGCTCAGCACAGGGTCATTGTCCTCAATGGGATTAAATTTTGAACCATCATAGCTGATGTTCGACAAACATCCCTGTATTCCAAACGATATGTCTCCCGACCAGAGTTCCATTTTATAGGCATAGCCCAGCTTCATCACAATGTTCTTGAAGGCGCCGATCTGGTCCTGGGAAATTGATCCTCCCAGGCCTCCATGCAGTTTTCGCACAGGAGAGTCAACAGTCAGCATGAAAGTTTGAGGGGCAGACTTAACCCCGTCTCCGTCTTTCCACCCGATCCACTGCTGGCGAACCAGTCCCGTAAGATTTATTCCACCGCTACCGCCGGCAAACGCAGGATTTGTTGCCATGTTGGTGAACATGTAGTGGGTGATGAGGGTAGGTTGCTGGGAATACACAGAAACTCCCGATTGTACCACTAGTACAAAAAGGAGGCATAAAAATCTTATTATAAGCTTATTAGGATACAAAAATGTACGCAATGTCAATAACTGATTGTTAGGTTCAACTGAAAAACGGGATAAAAGTACAGTTTTTTTTGTTACTACCGCCATCACCAAGCCAATTTAAACTGTGTCAAATTATGTGTATCGTTGAATTGATCTATCCGTTCAACCTGTTATAAGTGTTGATGAAATGTTACTACCAGTAACGCATAAACCTTGCTTACATTGTGTTACAATCGAATATCTTTGCACCCTCGAAACTTCATAACCTAATACAAACCGCCATGTCTTTATTTCTTATCAAGGAAAAACCCTTTACACGCAAGTGGTTTTTATCCTATACCCTTATTACCTTCGGTGCAGCAATCCTGGCCACCAGTTTTGTTTTATTCATCACACCATATAAGATAGTACCCGGCGGGGTTTACGGTATTTCCATTGTGATGCACTATCTGCTTGGCACCCCGGTAGGACTGGTAGCGCTATGTTTTGATATACCGCTCACCATTGTGGGAATAAAATTCCTTGGCCCGAAGTTCGGCATGAAAACCGTTGTTGGATTTTCACTTACCGCCCTGTTTACAGATGTGCTCACTTTTTTCTGGGGTTTTGAACCGCTGGTAAAGGGAGATGCCTTGTTATCATCCATTTTTGGCGGAGTGCTGGCCGGCCTGGGGCTCGGTCTCATCTTTAAAGCCAAGGCCACCTCTGGTGGCAGTGATATCATTGCCATGATCATTGCAAAATACACACGGCTTCCACTGGGAATCCTCATGATTTATGTCGATTCGGCCATTGTACTCATTGGGCTGCTCGTTTTCCGTGACTGGAAAATCCCTCTTTACTCCTGGATTGTGATCTTTATAACCGGAAAAGTAATCGATGTGGTACTTGAAGGGGTGAGTCACGACAAAAGCCTGTTCATCATCTCCGACAAACATGAAGAGATCCGGAACAAAATACTCACGAATCTCGACCGTGGCGGAACGATCATTGATGGTAAAGGGATGTACAACATGGCCGAAAAACGAATCATATTCACTGTAGTCAGCCGACGAGAACTGGGCATGCTGGAGGAGTACATCCATGAAATTGACCCGAGTGCTTTCCTCACCGTAACAGATGCTACAGAGATCCTTGGCGAAGGCTTCAAATCCCTCAAGGAAAAAGTATCCGAGTAGCCCAGTTTACCAGTTTACCAGTTCACCAGTTTACCTGTTTACCTGTTTACCCTGCCATCAATGCCTGAACAACTTCAGAATATCCTGACCGTTTGCAAAAATCAGCAGACCGAACAGGATGACCATTCCGACAATCTGGGCATATTCCATGAACTTGTCACTGGGCTTGCGCCTGAAAATGATCTCATAAAGCAGAAACATAACATGTCCGCCATCAAGGGCCGGTATCGGCAGGATATTCAGAATGGCCAGCATGATTGACAGGAAAGCGGTTAACGACCAGAATGCTCCCCAATCCCAGGTGGATGGGAATATGTTGCCAATGGTGATGAATCCACCGACGGATTCATAAGCCTTGTCCTGTGAAAATAAAAGTTTGATCGACTTAATATAATTGCCGGCCTGGTCGAAGGTCTTCACTACACCTGCCGGTATGGCAGTGGCTATATTATAACTCTTTTCCTTGAATTTAAAATAGGCTGCGGGGCCTTTGGGATAAACTCCGATTAATCCGGCTGCCGGGACATTGACAGCAAGGCGAAGTGTGTCATTTCCCCGAAGCACCATCACTTTTACCGTCTTATTTTTATGCTTTTGCAGGGAGGCCCTGAATTCGTCAAAATAGGCCTTCAGTGTATCGTTGAGGCCAATGATCTTGTCATTGACCTTCATGCCGGCAGCCTCGGCAGGAGATCCGACGGTAAATTTCGCTGCTTCGAACGGGAACCTGAAAGCCAGGAAATCGGGGGACTTCTGTTTGATAAGCCTTCCAATGAAACCAGCAGGGATATCAATGTTCACCTCCTGGCCATCACGCATAACCTGGATGGATTTAGCCTCTTCAAGTATAATTGTTTTCGGAATGGCAGCAAAATCTTCTACCACCTTGTTATCGACCGAAACAATAAAATCTCCGTTACGCAGGCCCATCTGGCTTCCTAGCGAATCAACGGATATTCCGTACTTCACCTCGGAAGTGGGAAGATATTGCTCTCCCCATACGGCAAGCATAATCACATAAATGGCAATTGCCAGCAAAATATTGACAGTAACACCGCCCAGCATGACGATCAGCCGCTGCCATGCCGGTTTGGAACGGAGTTCCCAGGGCTGGGGAGGCAGTTTCATCTGCTCCTTGTCCATCGATTCATCAATCATGCCGGAAATTTTCACATACCCTCCCAGCGGAACCCAGCCGATACCATACTCCGTATCTCCCTTTTTAAATTTGAATAATGAAAACCACGGATCAAAAAAGAGGTAGAACTTTTCAACCCGGATTTTAAATACGCGAGCGGCAATGAAATGTCCAAACTCATGAAAAATCACGAGGATAGACAAACTGAGCAGTAACTGGATGATTTTTATTACGATTTCCATGTGGTGTTCAAAAATTACAAATTAGTACTTTTTCAAATTTAAGATATATTCGTTAGCCCTTGCCATGGTTTCCCGATGGGTTCCAACATAATCATCATACCCGGGGTGATCGATAAAGAACCCTGTTCTCATACAGTGTTCAACAATCTCAGGGATACAGGCAAACCCGATGCGCTCACTCAGAAATGCAGCAACCGCAGCCTCATTGGCTGCATTCAGGATACATGGCATGTTTCCTCCCTGCCGGAGGGCATCATAAGCCAGCGCCAGGTTCCTGAAAACGGCAGTGTCGGGTGGTGTAAACGTCAACACCGGGTAATCGGTAAAATTGAACCGGGGAAGGGCTGACGCTACCCTTTGCGGAAAGGTAAGTGCATAAAGAATAGGCAGTTTCATGTCTGGCAGCCCCATCTGTGCTTTCATGGAGCCATCTATGAACTGAACCATGGAATGGATCACAGACTGCGGGTGAATGATCACATCAATCTGTTCCGGCTGAAGGTTAAAAAGCCAGCGTGCTTCAATGACCTCCAATCCCTTGTTCATCATGGAGGCTGAATCGATGGTGATCTTGTCTCCCATTTTCCAGTTAGGATGCTTCAAGGCGGCCTCCCTGGTTATTATGGAAAGTTCCTCCCTGGTTTTCCCGAAGAAGGGACCGCCGGAAGCCGTGAGATAAATTTTCTCAACTGATGCAGGCAACTCTCCGGCCAGGCATTGAAAGATGGCCGAGTGTTCTGAATCGACCGGCAGGATCATTACCTTGTTGCGACGGGCCTCCTCCATGACAAGATCGCCGGCTACAACCAGGGTCTCCTTATTTGCGAGGGCGATGTGCTTTCCTGCCTTGATCGCATTGAGTGTGGGCTTCAACCCGGCATAGCCAACCAATGCTGTAATTACCAGGCCAATGCCCTCCATTTCAACAATTTGCGCGATGGACTCCTGTCCTGCAAAGACTTTGACAGGCAGATCTTTCAGAGCCTCTGATACCTTTGTATAGCAATTTTCTTTTCCGATCACCACTGCATTGGGGATAAACTCCTTTGCCTGGGCGATGAGGAGGTCACAATTCCCCTGGGCTGTCAGAACCTCTACGCCAAACAGATCCGGATGATCACGGACCACTTCCAGCGCCTGGGTTCCAATGCTCCCTGTGGATCCTAATATTGCGAGGTTTTTTTTCAACTGGACAGGTGGTTGCATTAGAAGGTGATATACTCTTTGGGGTCAACAGGATTGCCATCATTCCAAAGCTCAAAATGCAAGTGAGGCCCGGTAATGAGTTCGCCGGTTTCACCAACAATGGCAATGGGTTCGCCAGCCCTCACATAATCGCCTACCTTTTTGAGGATGGCCGAGTTGTGTTTATATAGCGAAACGATGTTCCTTGAATGCTGAACTGCAATCACATAACCTGTTTCCAGAGTCCAGTTGCTTAATATCACCGTTCCGTCGAGCACAGCTTTAACCGCTTCATTCTGTTTGGCAACAATATCCACCCCATAATGTTTCTGCGCAGGGTCGTAATGATTGGTGATGATGCCTTTTAAAGGGGTAAAGAAGAGAACGCCGCCTATGGAAGCTTTACGCTGGCCGGCACTCTCACCCGATTCAATCTTATATAAATTATATTTGTTCTGGTTTTCAATCTCCATTCGCAACAGGGAATCCTCAGCAGATCGTTTTATTTTAACATTACCATACCGTTTAACGGTATCGCTTCCCGTAAGGGGCTTATCTTCGGTCAAATCTTTTCCATTGATGATGTCGCGGAGATTCCCCACAAACTGCTCTTTTGCAACAAGTGCACGTTCAATTGAATCTGTTTTCATCTGAAGTTTGTAGAGCCTTTTGGTTAATCCGACATTGGTATAACCAGGGATGTACTCTCTCAGTGGGGTAAATGCAATCAGGAAACTGGTCAGAAAGATCAGGATGATGACCAGTGTTCCAAGGGCAATAAATACGTTCATCCTTGAAAGCCTGAAGGTAAACCGTTCCTCCAGGGTATCATCTGTCATGAAAACAAGGCGGTATTTAATACGCCATCTTTCAGTCCATTTTCTCTTTTTCCTGTCTGTTTTCTCCAAAGCCATGTATCACAATCTGTTCCTGAAAACGCTGCAAATATCGGAAAATTATGCGACCACACAACCCGGCAACAGTTACCGGTTCGGCTGAACAGCGGATTCGGTCCCATAAATCATAACTTTGCCCGCCCCGCAGTAGCTGAATGAAGGGGTAATTTTGCTCCGTTAATAATCGTTATCCCAACCACCGGGGAGATGTGCCTTGGATTTACAATCAATGCCACGAATGTACAGCACGGCATAAGCCTTGTAGTTTTGTTTTACAAAACCACAAAGATTCAGGATAATTCAAAAATTTAAAATATTTTTGTAGAATTAAAGTTATTACTATTTAAATGCATCTTTTGTTTTGAGATCAACGAAGAAAAACATACTCTCCGCATTGATTCTGATTTTATGCGGCTCATTTTTATTTAGTGCCTGTTCAACCAAGAAAAACACATTTGTCCGCAGGACCTACCACAATCTCACGGCCCATTATAATGTATACTGGAACGGAATGGACAACCTCCGCCAGGGGCTCAAGGAACAGCAGGCAGAATTGAAGGACAACTACGCACTGATCCTTCCTGTTTTTTATTACGGAGACAAGGCCGGTGCAACAAAAGTTTCCCAATTTGCCGACATCGCCATCAAGAAAGCATCCAAGGCGATCAACAAACATTCGATGACCTTCAACCGCCGCGAATATGTGCGATGGATTGACGACAGTTACCTGCTGATTGGCAAGTCCTATTTCTATAAGCAGGACTATCAAATGGCCCGGCGCACATTTGAGTTTGTCATCAAGACCTACAACTACAACGATATTAAGTTCGAAGCCATGCTCTGGCAGGCAAAGTCAAACATTCAGATAGGTGATTTCAACCGGGCGGAACCCATGCTCGACATGCTGCAAAGCAAGATCAACAAGGGGGATGCACCTCAAAAATATGAGACCGACCTTAATTTGACTTACGGACAGTTTTTCATCATGCAGAAAAACTATGATGGCGCCGTACCTTATTTGAACCGTGCCCTGGAGCTGAATCCCTCTGGCGTTATGAAGACCCGCTGCCAGTTTATCCTGGGGCAGATTCACCAGTATAACGGCGAATTGAATGAAGCATCAGAAAAATACGCCTATGTGATCAAGCATGCAAAATCTTATGAAATGGAGTTCAATGCCAAGATTAACCTTGCACAATGCTATGATGCCAAAAGCGGAAACCGTGAATTCATTGTGAAGAAGCTTACAAAAATGCTGAAGGACGACAAAAACAAGGACTTCCAGGATCAGATTTATTACGCGCTTGCCCATATTTCCATGAAGGATTCAGATACAGCCACTGCCGTTGAATATTATAAGAAATCGGTCACAACAAGCAGGACAAACAATTACCAGAAGGCCATCTCCTCGCTTGAACTTGCGGATCTCTTCTTTGGGATAAAAGATTACACAGTTGCCCAGGCCTATTATGACAGTACCATGCAGTTCCTTCCAAAAGACTACCTTGGATATAAGGAACTATTAAAGCGTACCCAAACCCTTACCGACCTTGTGAAAAACCTGCAGGTTATCCAGCGACAGGACAGCCTTCAAAAACTGGCAAGTATGCCGGAGGATCAACGGAACAGGATCATTGACCAGATCATTGCCAAACTTGTGGCCGACGAGATTAAAAAGCAAATGGAGGAGCAGTTGCTGCGCGAGCAACAGAATTTGTACGGACCGACAGGGATGAACCAGGATCAACAGCCGGGAGGGTCCAAGGAGGGACGATGGTATTTCTACAACCCCACCATTCTGTCCAACGGGTTTTCGACCTTTATGCGTAAATGGGGAAAACGTAAACTCGAAGACAACTGGTTTCTGACCGACAAGACCGTTTCAAGTTTTTCTGCCGATCCCCAGAAAACTGACACGCTGGCTGGAGCTGCCAGTGATACGACCAAAGGGGGAAAGAAAGGATTGGCAAAATCAAAGAATCCGAAAGAGAGGGCTTATTATACACCAGACATTCCTTTTACCAAGGAAAAGGTACAGGCTTCAAATGACATGATCATCGAGGCCTACTACCAGGCTGGATTTATCTATGTTGAAGGCCTTGGGGATTACGGCAATGCGACCCAAACATTTGAAACGCTTCTTGACCGCTTTCCGGGAAACAAATACAAGATGCAGACATCCTACGAGCTTTGTCAGCTTTATGCCCATCTTCAAAACCAGCCGAAAAGTGATCAGTACAAGAACCAGATCCTCACCCTCTATCCTACAAGCGATTATGCCAAACTGCTTGTAAATCCGAATTATTACAAAGAGATCAATGCCAGGCAGTCAGATGCCTCCAAACTTTACAACGACACCTATAAGGCCTTCACAAATCAGCAGTATTACATGGTCATCAACAGCGCCGACATAGCGCGGGTAAAGTACAAAAACGACTCTTTGCTGATGCCAAAATTCGATTACCTGCGCGCGCTGGCACTGGGAAAAATCGAAGTGGTCGATTCACTCGTGAGCGCCATGAATAAAGTTATCAAAGACTATCCCTACAGCAAGGTTAAACCCATGGCCGAAAATGTCCTGGCATTCCTTGGAACCCAAAAAGATTCAAAAGGTCAGCCAGTTGCCACAGATTCAGTTACCATTGCCGACAACTCCAAGAAACTTTACACCTTCGACCCTAATGCACTCCATTTCTACGTGCTGGTCGTAAATGATGACCTGGTTGATGTTGATGCGCTGAAAATTAAAATTTCGGATTACAACTCTAAATTCCACGACCTGGAGCACCTGATGGTTAACAGTTTGCTGCTCGAAACCGGCCGGCAGATGATTACGGTAAACAATTTTGACAACAGTGAAACGGCCATGAACTATTTCATCGGCATTCTCAACAGCAAGTATATCTTTACGAAACTTGAAAACGGAGGGGAGTATTTCAATTTTGTCATTTCTGCTGAGAATTATCCGGTACTTTATAAAAATAAGGATATTCCGCAGTATCTTCGCTTCTTTGAAAAGAACTACCCGATTCCTAATTAAACACCTGTGTTTAAATCAGTATTTATGTCTAAAAACAGAGAACCTGAAATGCCCACCATCAACATACTGGGCCCTGGCGCTGTGGTAAAGGGCGAAATTCAAGTGAATGGTGATTTTCGGATAGACGGCACACTGGAAGGGACCATCCAGTGCAAAGGGAAAATTGTTGTCGGTTCAACCGGCAAGATCAATGGCGAGATCCAATGTCAGAATGCAGATTTCTCCGGAGAAGTGACCGCTACTGTCAAAGTTACAGAACTGCTGACCCTAAAGGAGACTGCACGTTTCAGCGGTGATATCACTACTGGGAAACTGGCCATTGAACCAGGTGCAAAATTCTCTGGTACGTGTATTATGGAACAACCCGGTTCAAAAGATATCAAGGTCCCTCCCATCGCTAATGAAATCCGAACCCCGGAAAAATCTTAATGACTATGCCCGCTATTCAGGCATGGCCTTTCAAATGCTGGCAGTCATCCTGGCCGGTGTATTTGCAGGTTATAAAACAGACCAATGGCTTCATACAAAGCCCGTTTTTACGGTGATCCTTTCAATTGTTTCTGTTGCCCTTTCAATCTATTTAGTCACCAGGGATCTGTTGCGTAAATAATCCGATTCATTAACCGAAGATCTGCATATGAAATCAACCTATATCAAATTTCTCAGGAACCTCCTGATCTTTTCCGCTCTCCTGGGATTGATAACGGTGATTATGCACCTTGCTGTTCCTGGTCGATGGCTCACGCCGGCAATGCCGTTCCTGGTTCTCTTTTTCATTGCGACCACCCTCCTATCCTACTATTACCTTTTGCAATCGGCAAAAAAAAGGTTCATCAAATTTGTCAACACCTTTCTTTTAACCATCATCGTTAAACTATTTATTTATGCAGGTGTCATGATCACCTATGCATTTACGAACAGGGCAGATGCTGTGCCGTTCATGCTGGGTTTCTTTATCCTTTACCTCTGCTACACAATTTTTGAGGCAGCAGCCATCATCCGGTTCACACAGCCTGCTGGTCAGGGTGACAAAGTCGGATAAAAAGCGATACCTTTGCCTTTCAATTCATTTAAAATGGTTCATATCATCCGCCGGGAACATTTCAGTGCAGCACACCGCCTTTTTTGCCCGGAATACACAGATATACAGAATTTTGAGATTTTTGGGAAATGTTCCAATCCTAACTGGCACGGGCATAATTACATCCTTTTTGTAACGGTAAAGGGGGTCCCCGACCCGGAAACGGGACTGGTCATCCATCTTCGTCATGTGAGCAAACTGATTGATGAGAAGATCCTTCAGAAGATCGACCATAAAAACATGAACCTCGAAGTGGATTTTCTGTATGGGAAAGTTCCTACAAGTGAAAACGTAGCGATTGCCATCTGGAATGAACTTGAGGATGAAATAAAAAAAGCAGGAGGAACACTTCATTGTGTGCGCCTTGAACAATCGGAAAACAACATCGTGGAATACTACGGGGTTTAAAACAATAAACTGAAACCTATGGCAGCCAAAAGAAAACTCAATTACGAAAAAACGGAAGAGTTTGATCAAAAAGCTACGGAAGAGCTGGCTTTTCATTATAAAGAGATCCTTCGCCTCATCGGTGAGAATCCCGACCGGGAAGGGTTGGAAAAAACGCCCCTGCGTGTTGCCAAAGCCATACAATTCCTCACCCAGGGCTATGCCCTTGATCCCCGGGAGGTTCTGAATTCAGCAAAGTTCAGGGAAGATTATCGGGAGATGGTCATTGTCAAGGATATTGAGATCTATTCACTTTGTGAGCACCATATGGTGCCATTTATTGGAAAGGCCCATGTAGCTTATATTCCGGATAAATATATCACCGGGTTGAGCAAGATTGCAAGGGTTGTTGACATTTACGCCCGCAGGTTGCAGGTCCAGGAACGGTTAACCATGCAGATTAAAGAGGCCATCAACGACACACTGAAGCCACTTGGCGTGGCAGTTGTAATTGAGGCACAACATTTGTGTATGGCGATGCGCGGAGTTCAGAAACAAAATTCTGTCACAACGACATCGGATTTTGTTGGTGCCTTCGAACGGGATAAAACCCGTGCGGAGTTTCTGCACCTGATCAGCACAAAACTTCATTAATTCAATAACTTAATTAGGAGGATAATAACATGTTTGAACAAACGGATAACAAAGGATTTTTCACGGCACAGCCAGGCACACAGGACGCTACAGTAGCCCGTTCATTTATGACCCAGGTGTTTGGATGGATGACCCTTGCCATGTTTGTAACAGCGGTCACTGCCTATTGGTTCAGCTCATCTGATTCATTGATGAGCAGCTTAAGAAATATGGAAACAGGTGGAATGACAATATTGGGATGGGTTGTAATGCTTGCTCCATTTGGATTTGTATTGTTGATGTCGATGGGATTTCAACGGTTGTCACCTGCCGTTTTGACATTGTTGTTCATTACGTTCTCTGTGTTGATGGGCATGAGCCTGAGTTTCATCTTACTCGTTTATACAGCAGCGTCCGTGTATAAAACATTTGCCATTACCGCCGCCATGTTCGGGATCATGGCAGTAACCGGCTTTACAACCAAAACCGACCTGACCAAATTCGGTTCCATCATGATGATGGGACTGATCGGACTCATGGTGGCCATGGTAGTAAACATGTTTTTACACAGTGGTACGATGGACTATATCATCAGTGTCATTGGCGTTTTGGTTTTTACAGGGCTAACTGCCTATGATGTTCAGCGCCTGAAGAAGATTGGCGCCGGCGCCGGGGAGTACGGGGAAGCAAATGCCAGGAAGCTCAGTATTTTGGGCGCATTGACATTATACCTGGATTTCATCAACCTGTTTTTATTCCTGCTGAGGTTCTTAGGAGACCGTAAATAACAAATGACTATGTTAAATGGTGAAATGGCTGCAACATTGCTGTTTCACTATTTTTTTGTTTAAATTTTTCACTGTTTAATGTATCGATTATGAAAGCTTATGTATTTCCGGGCCAGGGCGCCCAGTTTGTTGGTATGGGCAAAGACCTGTACGACAATTCACCATTGGCCAGGGAGATGTTTGAAAAGGCCAATGAAATTCTCGGATTCCGGATAACGGATATGATGTTTGCCGGTACCGATGAAGATCTGAGGCAGACGAAGGTCACCCAGCCGGCCATATTTCTGCACTCTGTGATCCTTGCAGCCACAATGGGAGACAATTTTGTCCCCGACATGGTAGCCGGTCATTCGCTGGGTGAGTTCTCCGCGCTGGTTGCCTGCAAGGCATTGTCCTTTGAAGACGGGTTACGCCTTGTATCTGCCCGTGCACAGGCCATGCAGAAAGCATGCGACCTGGAACCCTCCACCATGGCTGCCATCCTTGGTTTGGATGACACCAAAGTAGAAGAGATTTGTAAATCCATTGATGAAATAGTGGTACCGGCCAATTACAACAGTCCCGGACAACTTGTCATCTCTGGCAGCATGAAGGGTATTGAAGTAGCCTGCGAACAACTTAAAGCTGCAGGTGCCCGCAGAGCACTGCCCCTTAAAGTCGGGGGAGCATTTCACTCACCGCTGATGGAGCCTGCCCGTGTAGAGCTTGCCAAAGCCATTGATGCAACCACTGTTAATTCGCCCATTTGCCCGATTTACCAGAATGCCACAGCACTTCGGGTAACTGATCCATCCCGGATCAAACTGAACTTAATTGACCAGCTGACTGCTCCGGTCCTCTGGACACAGATGGTCCAGCACATGATTGCAGACGGTGCCGACAATTTTACGGAGGTCGGTCCAGGCAGCGTATTACAAGGCCTGATTTCTAAAATCGGGAAGGACGTGACGGTTTCGGGTGCGTAGAGACGGCCCATGGGCCGTCTCTACGAGATGGTTACCGTTTGACGTATTGTTTTTCGTAATATTTCTGGTAATCGCCGGTTGTTACATTTTTCATCCATTCCTCATTGGAAAGGTACCATTCGACCGTTTTTTCCAGTCCTTCTTCGAATTGAAGACTTGGCTTCCATCCGAGTTCCTTTTGGATTTTCCCGGAATCGATGGCATAGCGTAAATCGTGACCGGCACGGTCTTTTACGTAGGTAATGAGGTTTGCTGAAGTGCCTGCCGAACGTTTGAGCTTCCTGTCCATGATTTCGCACAACAGGTTGATCAGGTCAATGTTTTTCCATTCATTGTGCCCGCCAATATTATAGGTTTCCGCTATTTTGCCCTCATGAAAAATCAGGTCGATGGCGCTTGCATGGTCTTCAACAAAGAGCCAGTCACGAATATTCTCCCCTTTGCCATAAACAGGAACAAGCTTATTGTTTTTAATATTATGAATGGCGAGAGGGATCAGTTTTTCGGGGAACTGAAACGGACCATAGTTGTTGGAACAGTTTGAAATTATGGTAGGGAGGCCATATGTGTGGTTATAAGCCCTCACCAGGTGGTCGGAACTTGCCTTGGATGCAGAATAGGGGCTGCGCGGGTCGTAGGCGGTATCTTCATAGAAGAACCCTGTTGCTCCAAGCGATCCGTAAACCTCATCGGTTGAGATGTGATAAAACCTCTTGTCTTTGGCATCTTCCCATATTATTCGGGCTGCATTCAGAAGGTTTACTGTCCCAAGGATATTGGCATAGATAAACTCCATCGGGCTGGAGATGGAGCGGTCAACATGTGATTCAGCCGCAAGGTGGATGACCCCATCAAAACGGTACTTATTAAACAACACCTTCATCAGTTCCCCTGCGGTAATATCGGCCTTTACAAATTCATAATTCGGCTCGTTTTCAATGTCCCGCAGGTTAGCGAGGTTTCCGGCATAAGTAAGATTGTCGAGGTTCACGATTTTATAATCGGGATATTTTTTCACAAACCTGCGAACAACATGGGATCCGATAAATCCGGCGCCCCCGGTGATTAAGATTGTTTTCATATGTTTTTTCTTGTTAACTGTTCTTAAATTCGCCTTTGCGTTAACGCTATTTTTTTTTCGCCAGTGCCTGCTCCCATTTCCATGCCGAAAGGGTCATCTCGTCGAGGTTCTTTTCTGCTTTCCACCCCAGTTCTACATTGGCGAAATCTGTATCAGCCCATACCTTGACGATATCTCCGGCCCGTCGTTCTTTAATTTCGTAATTGAGTTTCACGCCGGTAGTCCTTTCAAAGGAGTTGATTACCTCCATAACCGAAAATCCATTGCCGGTGCCAAGGTTAAACACTTCCACCTTCTTTTTGCATTTGCCACTGGTTAAACGTTCAACGGCAATGACATGTGCTTTGGCAAGGTCGACTACATGGATATAGTCACGAATTGCGGTTCCGTCGGGAGTGTCATAATCATCTCCCCATACCCGCAGGAAAGGTCGTTTGCCTATGGCAGTCTGCGTGATGTAAGGCATCAGGCAATTGGGCACCCCCAGGGGAAGTTCGCCAATAAAAGCGGTTTCATGCGCCCCGATCGGGTTGAAATACCTCAGCAAGATCCCCCTGATTTCGCTGCTGACACTTGTATCGGTAATGATCTCCTCACAAATCTGCTTGGTGTTCCCATAAGGCGAAGCGGCCTTTTGCACGGGTGTATCCTCCCTGGCCGGGAGCACATCGGGCTGCCCATATACCGTACACGAGGAAGAGAACACGATATCACGTATGTTATTGTCGATCATGCCCTGCAGGATGTTAACCAGCGATTGCAGGTTGTTCCTGTAGTAAATTAACGGCAATTCAACTGATTCACCTACAGCCTTGAAGGCAGCAAAGTGAATGACCGCACTGATATCATTGTGAAGTTTAAAAAACGCGGTGGTCTTTTCAGCATCGGTCAGGTCAAACTTTTCAAAAAGCGGCTTTTTCCCGGAGATCCTGGCAATGTTGTCTAGAACATCAATGGTTGAATTGGAGAGGTTGTCGACAATAATAACCTCGAATCCCTTCGCCTGGAGCTCAACAACAGTATGCGACCCTATATAACCTGTTCCGCCGGTAACTAAAATTTTCATAAAAAAGCATTTTGAGTATGAAAGACTGAAAAGCAGAGCAAGTTAATGAATATCCGAGAATGCGCAATTAATTTTTAGACGGACTTTAATATCGGGTGGTAATCGCCTGTCAGTCCGATTGGTTCGGCATTGCGGATACCATAGACGATGTTGACACTCTGCTTTGCATCTGCCAACCCGAATCCGCGTCCTGCAATGATTTCACGATACGATTCGGTATGGAGATCGGTAAAACCGTCGCTGAACTCTATCTCCTGTTCGCCCATCCTCAGGGAGCGGTAAGTCCTTTTACCCGTATTCCGGACATCTTCAGGGATATCGTTATAATCAATGCTTAAAAACCACCGGACATTCGCATGTTCGAGCCTGAGTAACCCGCCCGCCTTGCTGTCCTTCAGCAGGTGGACAATATTCTCCTTCGATTTCCCAAATACCCAGGTGAGCATGTCAAAAAAATGCACCCCGATATTGGTTGCAATCCCGCCGGATTTTGACACATCACCCTTCCATGAGCGGTAGTACCAGCTTCCGCGGGAGGTGATGTAGGTGAGGTCGAGGTCGTAAATTTTATTCTTTGGACCGCTTCTGACTTGTTCATACAGGGCCTTGATCGATGGGTGCAGCCTTAGCTGCAGAATGGTATAGACCCTTTTCTCTGTCTCATTTTCAATTTTAGTGAGGGCCTCAAGGTTCCATGGATTGAGCACGATGGGTTTTTCGCAAATGGCATGAGCATCGTTGCGCAGCGCCAGGCGGATATGTGAATCGTGCATGTAGTTGGGTGAACAGATGCTGACATAATCGACTTTTTTATCATGGATCTGTTTTTTTGAAAGTGCCAGCCTTCGCAATTTATCAAGATGGCGATCGAACCGTTCAGGTTCAATAAAAAAATCAGCATTCGGGAAATAACTGTCAATTACACCAACTCCATCATAGGGATCGAGGGCGCAAACGAGTTGGTTTCCCGTGTCCCTGATCGCTTTCATATGACGGGGAGCAATGTAGCCGGCTGCGCCAATCAGCGCAAAGTTCAGCGGTTTATTCAATTTACTCATTTGATATTCTTAGCGTTTAACAACTTTACCTTCCGTGGTAAGCTGGTATTCCTCGTTGCTTTCAGGACAGGTGGCAATCCCCTTGTCGTCGAAATGGAGCCGGTGTCCGTATTCACTCATCCAGCCAACATGACGGCCGGGATTTCCTACAACCAGTGCAAAGGCAGGCACCTCCCTGGTCACCACCGATCCCGCCCCGATAAAGGCAAATTCGCCGATTTCATTGCCGCACACGATGGTTGCATTCGCCCCAATGGAGGCTCCTCGCCTGACCAGGGTTGCCTTATACTGATCCTTTCTGAGGATATGGCTGCGTGGGTTGATCACATTGGTAAACACCATGGATGGACCAAGAAAAACATCATCCTCACAAATAACCCCTGTATAAATGGAGACATTGTTCTGCACTTTCACATTCCGGCCCAGGATAACATCGGGAGAGATGACCACATTTTGACCGAGGTTACAGTTTTCCCCGATAACACATCCCTTCATGATATGAGAGAAGTGCCAGATTTTTGTTCCTTTGCCAATCTTGCATCCTTCGTCGATGATGGCCGATTCATGACAAAAATATTCGGTTTCCATGATTAACGGTTTAAAAAATCGAGTACACTCCGGGTGATGTAGCTCAACTGTTCCTCATCAAGTTCCGTATGCATCGGAAGGGAGAAGACAGTTTCGGAAAGGTGTTCTGTAACCGGGAAATCTCCCGGTTTGTATCGGGGATCGAGATATGCTTTTTGCATGTGCAACGGAACAGGGTAGTAGATCATGGCAGGGATTTCCCTGGCGGTAAGGTATTCGATAAGGGCTTTCCGGTCGACATTTTTCGTTACCAGGGTATACTGGTGAAACACATGGGTCGACTTGGCATATCGTTCGGGAGTGATCAGAGATGGGTGGTTTGCGAAGGCTTTGTCATAAAAATCAGCTGCTGCACGCCGTTTGGCAGCATACTCATCCAGATGGGCAAGTTTCACGTTGAGAACTGCCGCCTGGATGCTGTCGAGGCGTGAGTTCACTCCTACATAATCGTGATAGTAACGCACTGTCATCCCATGGTTAACAACTACACGCATCTGCTTTGCCAGCTCATCATCATTGGTGAAGATTGCACCGCCATCACCGTAGCATCCAAGATTTTTCGAGGGGAAAAATGAGGTACACCCGATATGCCCGATGGTGCCTGCCTTTTTCCGGGATCCATCACTGAAGATATAATCCGAACCGATGGCCTGGCAATTGTCTTCGATCACAATCAGGTTATGCTTTGCCGCGATTTCCATGATCTCTTCCATCGGGGCTGTCTGCCCGAAAAGGTGAACGGGCACAATGGCCTTCGTTTTAGGCGTAATGGCACGCCTGATCGCTTCCGGGTCGATGTTGAAGGTCCCGGGGTCTACATCCACCAGTACCGGAGTGAGCTGGAGTAAAGCAATTACTTCAGCAGTAGCAATAAAGGTGAAGGAAGTGGTAATTACTTCGTCGCCCGGCTTCAGGTTCAGCGCCATCATGGCCACCTGCAGCGCATCGGTTCCATTGGCGCATGGAATAACATGTTTTACGCCAAGGTACTGCTCAAGGCTCTTCTGGAATGATTGAACGGCAGGGCCATTGATAAATGCACAGGAATCAATTACCTCCTGGATTCCTTTGTCAATTTCAGCTTTGATGTTAAGGTACTGACTGCGCAAGTCAACCATCTGGAGTTTCTTCATCGGGATCAGATTTTTCGGTGAATGTTCAATTTTGCGCAAAGTTAAATAATAATTCCACCCATATCAAACACCTTCCAGCCATTGACAGCCTTTTGCAAGAAATAGCAAGGGAAAGGTGAATGTTCTCTCCATATTTCCTAATTTTGAAAAAGTTAAAAAGTTCAAACTTACGTATGAAAAAATTTGCAGTTGTATTATCAGGTTGCGGCGTTTATGATGGCGCTGAGGTCCAGGAGGCGGTGCTGGCCATGCTGGCTATTGACAAGAATGGAGCAGAATATCAGTGCTTTGCACCCGATGTTCTGCAATACCATGTCGTCAATCACCTTACAGGGGAAGTGGCATCTGAACAGCGTAATGTGCTCGTCGAGTCGGCAAGGATCGCGAGAGGAAACATCAAACCACTGTCGAAATTCAGGGCTGCCGAATTTGATGCACTGATCTTCCCCGGTGGTTTCGGTGCTGCAAAGAACCTGTGCGACTGGGCCATCAATGGAGATAACTGCCGGGTCAACCCGGAGGTGGCAACAGCCATTCAAACCATGGCTGAAGCGGCGAAGCCTGTCGGCGCAATGTGCATTGCCCCGGTCATTCTTGCAAGAATGTTCCAGGGCACAACGCTAACCACCGGCAATGATCCTGCCTCGGCACAATTCATTGAAAAAACGGGGAATAAATATGCCACGACCATTCATGGAGAGGTAATAGCCGATAGAGAGCGGAAAATTTTCACCACACCATGTTATATGCTGGATGCAACCATTTCACAAGTTGCTGAAGGGGCGGAAAACCTGGTGCGGGCGATGATGGCTACAGATAACTCTTAACGTCAAGTTCTCCACGAACAACCATCAAGCCATTGATGGCCAGGGCTTTCATCTCATCTTCGCCCGGGTAAACATGGGTTGGCGCTAATTTGTAGATCCTTTCCTGTATCCAGTTTACAAAGCCCTTATCATAGGCGATACCCCCGGTAATCAGGATGGCATCCACATCGCATTTCAGCACGGTATACATCTCCCCGACATACTTTGCCACCTGGTAGGCCATGGCATGGTAAATGAGTTCGGCGTATTCATCACCTGCGTCAACCATCTTCTCCACATCATAGGCGTTATTGGTTCCGAGGTAGGCAACCAGTCCACCCTCCCCTTTCACCATTTTCTGAACCTCCTTCAGTGAATATTTGCCGCTGAAACACAATCTCACCAGTTCCCCCACGGGCAATGTACCCGTACGTTCAGGGCTGAAGGGACCCTCGCCGTCAAGTCCCTGGTTTACATCGATCACACGGCCCTTCTGATGGGCTCCGATGGTAATACCACCGCCAAGGTGCACAACAATAAGGTTGAGATCTTCATATTTCCGGCGGATCGATTTGGCATATTCACGAGCTACTGCTTTCTGATTGAGTGCATGAAAAATCGAAATTCTTGCCATTAGAGGATGCCCGGAGATCCTGGCAATTTCATCGAACTCGTCGACCACGATCGGATCCACGATATAGGCTTTTGCAGCGGGTAACGACTGAACAAGATTTGCGGCAATCAATCCGCCCAGGTTGCTGGCATGTTCTCCAAAAGGACTGTTCTTCAGATCGGCGATCATTGCTTCATTCACCTCATAAATACCTGAAGGAATAGGTTTCAGCAATCCTCCGCGCCCTACAACAGCCTGTAAATCTTCAATATGAATATCAGCTTCCTGCAGTTGCTGCAAGATAATCTCCTTGCGAAACTGGAACTGATCGGTTATTCTGGCGAAGGGGGCAAGCTCTTCAGTGGTATGTTTGATATTCTTCAGGAAGATGGGTTCCGAATTCTGGTAAACGGCAATCTTGGTGGATGTCGATCCCGGATTGATGGCGAGGACCCTGATGTCTTTCATATATTGCAGTGTTAGCTACGCCTTGTTATTCCTTAATTTACTCTTTCTGATGCTATAGGTAAAGTAGAAAACTGTTCCTATCAGCATCCAGAGAAACAACCGCATCCAGTTCGGCCAGCCGAGTCCGTATATCATGGCCCCACACACCAGCATTCCCAGGATGGGCACCAGTGGAACAAGCGGTGTTCTGAAAGGACGGGGAAGGTTTGGATTGGTCTTCCGCATGATGATAATCCCGATGCACACCAGGATAAAGGCGAACAACGTACCAATACTGGTCATATCCCCGACAATATCGCCGGGAACAAATGACGCAAAGAGGCCAACGAAAACTAAAAACAGCAGATTTGACTTGTAGGGAGTTCTGAATTTCGGATGGATTTTTGAAAATGCAGGGGGGACAAGTCCGTCCCTGCTCATGGAATAGAAAACCCTTGATTGTCCATACAGCATCACCAGGATCACCGAAGAGAAACCGGCCAGGATTGCCACGGTAACCAGTTTTGCAAGCCAGCCATAGCCGTACATGTAGGTTTGAATTGTGTAGGTGACAGAGGCCTCCTTCCCTGCTTTTCTGAAATCCTCAATCCCTGCAACACCTGTCAGTACATAAGCAAACAGGATATAGAGTACGGTACAAATGGCCAGCGAACCCAATATTCCAATAGGAAGGGCCCTTTTCGGATCTTTGGTCTCCTGTGCTGCTGTTGAAACCGCATCGAAACCAATAAATGCGAAGAAGACCACGCCGGCTGCACCAAGAATGCCAAGGAGCCCTCCGAAATTATGGATAACCCCCTGGTCGTCGATATATTTGGCAGGAGCAGGAATGAAAGGAGTCTGGTTCTCCGGCCTGATGAATTGCCAACCCAACACTATAAATAAGATGACAATGGCGACCTTGGTAATTACGATGATTGCGTTAAATACCGAGGATTCCCTTACCCCCCGTATCAACAGGATCGTTAAAAGGGCAACAATAATCAGGGCCGGGATATTGATAATTCCATGGGCGATAACGGTGCCACCGGAATCCCTTAATACCTGCAAGGGTGAGTGACACAGGGAATATGGAATATTCAATCCGACATAACCTAACAACTTGTTCAGGTATTCACTCCATGCAATACTGACTGTTGCGGCACCCAGGGCGTATTCGAGGATCAGATCCCAGCCGATCACCCATGCCATGAATTCACCCATGGTTGCATATGAGTAGGTGTATGCGCTCCCTGAGATCGGGATCATGGAGGCAAATTCGGCATAACACAAGCCGGCAAAAGCACAGCCAATCCCGGCAATAATGAACCCTAAAGTAACGGATGGCCCCGCATTGTTTGCAGCGGCAGCTGCTGTCCGCACAAAAAGTCCTGCCCCGATGATCGCACCCACGCCCAGTGCAACGAGTTGCATGGCCGTGAGTGTTTTCTTCAGACTGTTTTTGTCCTCCGTTTCATCAAGCAACATGTGCAGTGGCTTGACCGCAAATAACTTGTTGGCCATAGTTCAGTATTAGACCGTACTGTATGAAATTTAAATCGCTGCGGCCATCACTATGCTGGCCTGTTTGGACTCTTCCGTATCGGAACGGGATGTGAGCACAATAGGTGCGGCAGCTCCAAGAACCACTGCTGCCAGTTTTGCGTTGGCAGAAAAACCAAAAGCCTTGTATAAAATATTACCGGCTTCAATGTCGGGAACGATCAGCAAATCGGCATCTCCGGCTACATCGCTTACAATTCCCTTGTGTTTGGCACTTGCTGCGCTAACAGCGTTATCATATGCAAGAGGTCCGTCGATGATACAGTTTTTAATTTGTCCGCGCTGGCTCATTTTTGACAGAAGGGCTCCGTCGAGGGTAGCCGGCATCGATTCGTTCACCATTTCCACTGCGGCAAGAACAGCAACCTTAGGCTTTGTATAGCCAAGTTTATTCATGAACTCAACAGCATTGGCGGTAAGAGCCACCTTGGTTTTGAAATCCGGAGCGGGAATCATCGCTGCATCGGTAAGGCCAAGGAGTTTATGGTAGGTTGGAACTTCAAAAAGGGCAAAATGCGACAGCACCTCGCCTTTGCGAAGCCCGTTTTCCTTATCTAAAACGCCACGGAGAAAAACAGCCGTGGGGACATTCCCTTTCATCAGGATGTCTGCTTCCTTGTTACGGACCATTTTCACGGCAATTTTAACAGAATTCGCATCAACTTCTTCATTGATGATCTTCATCTGGCTTACGTCAAGTTTCAGTTTGCCGGCAATTTCATGAATTTTCTTCTCATTCCCGACGAGTATGGCCTCTACAATCCCCATTCTGTCGACTGCGCAAATTGCCTCAAGACAATGTTCGTCATGCGCCACTGCCACTGCAAGTCTTTTTTTCTTCGATTTCCTTGCCAGTTCATTTAAGTCGGAAAGCTTAGTGAGATAAGCATTTCCTGTTGTTCCAGTTGTTGTAGTCATCTGCTTGGATTAAAAATTAAAAATTACGAATTACCAGTGTACCGGTCAACCTGATTAACTGTTTTCCTGTTAACCTGTTCACAATCGTTTCCTTGGGGCAAACCTACGCGATTTTTAGCAAACAGACAAGCAGTTACGAAAAAAATTGTTTGAAATAATATCCTACCTTTGCTGAAACCATTTAACCATAACAATATGGAGTTACCATTCGCCGAATCCTTTAAGATTAAGATGGTGGAACCGATCCGGAAGAGCAGCCGCCAGGAACGAGAAAAGTGGATCAGGGATGCCAATTACAACCTTTTTGGATTGAAAAGCGACCAGGTGTTCATCGACCTCCTCACCGATTCGGGTACGGGCGCCATGAGCGACCGGCAATGGTCGGAAATGATGCTGGGTGATGAGAGTTATGCAGGGGCATCTTCTTACTTTAAAATGAAGGATGCCATACAGAAGGTGCTTGGTTTTGACTACTATTTGCCGACCCACCAGGGCCGTGCAGCGGAAAATGTGCTGTTTTCAGTGCTTATCAAAGAAGGGGATCTTGTTCCCGGGAATTCACATTTTGACACCACCAAAGGTCACATCGAATTCCGCAAGGCAACAGCGGTTGACTGCACCATCGATGAAGCTTTTGACACTACCCTGTCTCACCCGTTCAAGGGCAACCTGGACCCGGTAAAACTTGAAAACACCCTGAAATCGGGTGGAGATAAAATCCGGTTTATCGTCGTTACGGTAACCTGTAACTCCTCGGGCGGTCAGCCTGTTTCGATTGAGAACCTGAAGATGGTGCGACAGCTTGCCGATAAATATGGAAAGCTGGTTGTATTTGACTCTGCCCGTTTTGCTGAAAATGCCTATTTCATTAAACTGCGTGAAAAAGGATACCAGGATAAAACCATCCGGGAGATTGTCCTTGAGATGTTTGCCTGTGCCGATGCGATGACCATGAGCGCCAAGAAAGATGCGATTGTCAACATGGGCGGTTTCATTGCCATGAGAAGCAGGGAACTCCACAGCCAGGCGAGTGTTTTCAACATCATGTTCGAGGGTTATATCACTTACGGCGGCATGTCGGGGCGCGACATGAATGCCCTTGCCCAGGGTCTTTATGATGGTACAGAGTTCGACTATCTTGAAACACGGATACGCCAGGTGGAGTACCTTGGCAAACGCCTCATGGAATTTGGGATTCCTGTTCAGCAACCTATTGGCGGTCATGCTGTTTTTGTGGATGCAAAGCGGTTTTTACCCCAGCTTCCCAAAGAGCAGTTCCAGGCCCAAACGCTTGCAGTGGAACTATACAAGGAGGCCGGTGTGCGTGGCGTTGAAATCGGCGCTATCCTGGCCGACCGCGACCCTGTAACACGTAAAAATCGTTATCCGGCCCTGGAACTAATGCGCTTGGCAATCCCCAGAAGGGTCTACACCAACAACCATATGGATGTGGTGGCCGTGGCGCTGAAAAACATTTACGACCGTCGTGATTCCATTCAAAAAGGGTTGAAAATAGTAACTGAAGCACCCATCATGAGGCATTTCACCGTTTCACTTGAAATTGCCTGATTCCAATTATGGACATTGCTAAAAAAGAGGCCCGGTATCAGAGGCTGTTCGGACAATTGGAGGGACTGATGTCCAAGTCCTCAGACCCGGATGCCCGAATGGCTACGATCGTGGCCGTTCTTCATCACAAAATGGAGTATTTTTTCTGGACGGGCTTTTACCTGTTAAAATCAGGGGAACTTACTGTTAAAACCTACCAGGGTCCCCTCGCCTGCCAGGTTCTTCAGCAGCATACTGGTGTATGCTGGGCATCTATCGACCAGCAGAAAACAGTTGTGGTCCCTGATGTTCACCTCTTCCCCGGACATATTGCCTGTGATTCAAGATCGGAGTCGGAGGTTGTAGTTCCGGTCAGAAATCCTGCCAATGAGATCATTGGGGTTCTCGACGTCGACAGTGAAGTAAAAGGATCCTTCGATGCCACCGATGCCTTTTGGCTGGAGAAAATTGTTAATCTCATCTACCATTGAACTTTGCTGAACTTTTCCTGATCTCGCTGGGGCTGTCGATGGATTGCTTTGCGGTAGCACTTACCTTTGGCGTTTCCGGGCGCCTTGTCTGGAAGGATGTTTTACGGATGGCGCTCCTGTTCGGAGTATTCCAGGGGATCATGCCCCTCATAGGGTGGATTGTAGGGCACAGCCTTCAATCAATGATCGAACCGGTTGATCATTGGATTGCTTTCGCCATCCTTGCCTCTATCGGCCTGAAAATGGTGTGGCAATCCTTTCTGACTGGCGATGACAAAAAACCTATTGATATCAGGAAAATATCCGTCTTACTCTCCCTGTCGGTTGCCACAAGTATCGATGCATTGATAACAGGAGTCGGTTTTGGATTCATCAGGGCAAATATTTACGAGGCTGTGATTATAATTTCAGTGATCACTTTTGGTGTATCAGTGGCGGGCGCCAAACTTGGTGAAAAAACCACGTTCATCCCGGCCAGGTGGGCCGAATTTGCCGGGGGGATCGTTTTGATCGCTATCGGTATAAAAGTGGTCATTGAACACCTTGCCATCTGATTACCGATGTATCCGGCTCCTTCAATTTTCATATCTTTGCCACACAATCAACTCACATGAACCAGATAAGGGTCACAAAGGAATTCAGGTTTGAAGCTGCCCATGCGCTGATGGGATACGATGGCCCATGTAAAAATGTTCACGGCCATTCCTATGAATTGTCTGTAACTGTTATCGGCACACCTGTCACCGACACCTCCTCATCAAAACTGGGAATGGTGATGGATTTCGGGGATCTGAAGAAGATCGTTAAAAAACATATTGTTGATCCGCTGGATCATGCTTTGCTTTTAAATTCGGATATTCCGCAAAAACAACTGCAAGCATCCGGTGAGCCATTCACCAATATTGTCTTTCTCCCTTACCAGCCTACCAGCGAAAACTTCCTGCTTGATTTTTCAAGACGGATCGATGAACTATTGCCGGATGGTATAAAACTTTACAGCATGCGCCTCAGGGAAACGGCCACCTCCTACGCCGAATGGTTCGCCAACGACAACCAATCCCCTCTTAACCCTTAACACTTAACACTTTATCACTTCTTTGGCATCAAGTGCGCTTCAACATTAACATCCCCTTTCCTGATTTCAATCAACCTGCAGGAATCCGGTTCAGTACAGTTTTCAAACCATGAAGGCTGAAAAGAGCCCGCCGTTTCCGAATTTCTCTCCGGGGCAATCCGCAATATATAATTTCCGGCAGCGATCTTTGTGAATTGAAAATCACCGGAACTCTCAATAATCGCCGAACGGTAATAGGTTGCCGAATCCCAGGGCATTGTTTTATCATCCACCTGAAATAACTCTGCCGATCCGCTATGAAGACGAAGATCTCCTGCATAGGCATGACCCCGGATGGATGAGTGGTTTTTATAATCCAGGTACACCATGCCCAAGACCAGGCAGCCGGAAATACCACCAAAAGCCAGGTAAACGCCTAGTGGCAGACTCTTCAGGTGAAGATGCCCGATGATCCGCTGCCATAGATTTCCAGGTTTTGGCACCGGATGAAGTTCCTTGTGAAGGTTCGCCCATACCGCTGCGGGCGGCTCCTTTTCAAAATCTGAGAAAGATGACCTGAACTTATCTTCTATGGGATCCGATTCTTCCATGTGGAGTTGTTTGTGTTGGTAACCTGTTTTTACTGATCCAATAAAATTTTCCTGATGATTTGTTTTGCGCGACAAAGTTGTGCCTTAGAGGTTCCCACGGAAATCCCGAGCATTTCAGAAATCTCCTTATGTCCGTAATTTTCTATAACATACAAGTTGAAAATTGTACGATACCTGGGATGAAGGCCCTGGATAACTTTCAGTAATTCCTTAGTTGACATCGCCGAAAGAGCATCCTCATTCAAGAGGGTATTCTCCATTTCACCTGGCAATTCAACCTGCACTTTAAATTTCAGGTTAGACCGATAGTAGTTAATGGCTGCATTCACAAAAATCCGGCGAACCCAACCCTCCAGGCTCCCCTCAAACCTGAACTTCTTTAAATTCCCAAACAGGTAAATGAACCCGTTCTGGAGAATATCCTCGGCTTCCATCCTGTTTCCGGCAAAACGCAAACAAACACCATACATTTTGGGTGCAAAGCGATCATACAACTGCTTTTCTGCCTCTGCATCCCTCTCCAGGCACTTTACCAGCAACTCTTTGTCCTGATCCATCAAATGCAGGAGGCTATCCGTGTCATAATCTGCAGTTCAATCATCCTTTAATACCGGACCAGTTTTTTTACGGCCATTTGCCCACCCTCCATGGTTTTGATCACGACGAGATACAATCCCTTACCGATCTCCCCCACAGGTAATGCTACCATGTTGGCCCCCTTTGTGCACGATAATGTTCCATCCCATACCGGCTGGCCGGTCAATGTCCTGATTTCCACTTTCAGGGCTGCCGCCTTTCCAAGCTGAAAAGCCAGGTTCACGATACTCCCTGAAGGGTTGGGAAATAAATCAAACGAAAGTGCAGGAACAACGGCTCCTTCATTTAATCCGGTTACATCGTGGTCGAAGACCTCGAGACGAAGACTGTCAACAACCGCTACATTCGAATCGAGCCAGATGGATGTCAGCCTGGAAAATTTCCCCGGATACTCTACATACAAATGATACATTCCCGGCGGCAGGTTTTGAAATCCGAACTGTCCGGATTTTCCTGTAATACTGAAACGCGCCGGGGTCATCCCGGCATCGTACAAAATAACCTCTGCGAATGAAATTTCCTGAAAATTATCTTTTAAGGTCTCTTTCACAACAGTGCCGGAGACCGACCCTGGTCCCGGGGACAATTCGACTGTTGGAACAAGATGAATATCTGCGACATAGGTGCTCCCTGACCCAAGATTCAGCGTATTTGTCTCCTTCCACGCCAATCCCTGCTGGTAATAGGTTGGGAAAAAACCGGGGAAATGAAGTGAGCCGGAGGTAAGCGCGGCCCTGATGATATAACTGCCATTCAATTTAGCAGGAAACGCATAGTACCCGAGCTGGGTAAACCTGCTGGAGTCATACAGTACCATCCCCTGTCCGTCGGCACGGAAAAGGTAAGCCACACCAGTATCTGAAGTAGAAACCGGATTGTTGATCGGGTAAGCACCGGCAAACAGGTGACCGCCAATGTCATAGTACTGTGCAGAAGTAATCGTCCGGCATATGGAATCAATGCATTTTACATCTCCATGCTCTTCCCTTTTGATCACAAGGCATACTTCATGCTCCCCGGGTGTCTGAAATTGGTGCACGACTTCCCGTGTTGTGAAGGTAGCACCATCATTAAACTTCCATAAAAATTTATTGGGGTTCCCTGCCGAAACATCTTTGAACAGGAAGGTATTTGGAACAGGATTGATTGAATCAAGCGCACTCGTAAACGATGCATGACATGGCAATGCAGGAATGATCTTCAGCGAGTCGCATTTTATATCATTGCAAACAGAAACCGAATCGGCATTATAAGCTGTCAGACATACCCGGTAATCTCCCGGGGTGATAAAAGTATGAGAAGGATTTCTGTCTTCGGAAGATGTGCCATCACCGAAAACCCAATGCCAGCGGTTAATGTTCCCGGTCGACTGGTCGGTAAAATGCACCTTGAACTGATCCAAAGGGTCGATGGTATATTGAAAGTCTGCCACACAAGTACCAGGTTCGTGTACAGTCAGATAGATACACATAACGTCGTGACAAATATTCCCCGGCTCGGAATTGGAGACTGTAAGGCACACAAAATAGGTCCCGCCGTGCAGATAAGTATGCACAGGATTCTGCAATGTAGTTGAGGTTCCATCACCAAAACTCCATTGCCAGAGGGTAATTTGACCACCGGACTGATCTGTAAAATGGAATACCATGGGATTTAAAGGATCCGGAATTACAGTAAAATCGGCATCACATGAGGTGACCTCTCCGGCAACACTGGCAATTTGACCGGGTGCATGAAAGAAAGCTGAAAAGATCAGCAAAATCAACAGGATTACTCTCATGGGGTGGATTTTTTTTGTCCGAAGTTGAATTGTATTCCGATACCCAAACCGGCCGTCATGGGCGCTTTAAAGACAACATTTTCCTGGGTAACCACAGGTTTAAGAAAATACTTAAAGGATGGTTCGAGGTAAAAACTGATCTTCCGGGTAAGTCTCATTTCAAAGTAGAGGGTTGCCCATACCTGCCAGTTTGTCTGAATGCGCGATGGGGTTTCATTTCCCACACTGATGATCCTGGCGTTACGATAGTCGATCACCGGTACAGGTTTTCGGGAACCAAGCAATACCGATATGGCCGGACCGGCCTGAAGAGTGAGACTTACCCTTTTTGATTCATAAAACCGGTAACCCAGCAACAGCGGAACCTGGATATAGGAGTAACGGTTCTTCGTCTGGGAATTTGCAACATGCTGCAGGCTGTCATACACATTGGTCGTTTGCGTATTGTAAATGATCTCATTATTCTGACCCACAGTGTATGATGTGACGTTGTTGAAATATCCTACACTATCCCTGCTCCTGTATTCGACCATGTATTTACCCTGATCGTAAACATAACCGAAACCAAGTCCGGTGGATAACGAAAACCTGGAAATGTGGTAAGTAAATCCTCCATTTAACCATAAATCAAGGTTAGCTGCTGTTCCTGATGAGTTATAAAATGCAAGCTCAGGGGTAAGACCAGCATTCACTGAGAAAAACTGATTCACCTCCCTTGATGATTTCCTGAATTTTACAATTCCGTTGGCTGTATTGACGGAGATGAGGGTGTCAGGAGGCGGAGAGACAGCCAGGAGAGGTGTTTCATACGGATTAACCCTGGTTAATCCTTCAACAGACACAATTTCATCAAGTTGACCTGCTAAAGGTTCAGGTGGAACAGCATATATTTGCTGAGGGTTGACTTCACTGGCAATTGCCGGTGATGAAGAATGCCGACTACCCGAAACGGGAATCGCTGCATAGGGAACTGACTTAACTGGTGACCCTGTTGATTGCAGATGCGAAGAAGCAAGGTCCTGCACTTCTGCTGCCTCATTTGCTGCCTTAATTGAAATGGCAGGTTTTGCATTTGGTGCAGCCTGCTGCTTCAACCCGGCTGTTTTCTCACCTGTGAAAGAAGCGGGTGTGGCACTTACCATTTGATTCACCGATGAATGTTCGGTCAATCCGCCGGGATATCCGAAATAGATGGCAGTAACAACAACCAATAATCCAGCTGTGCCGGCCATCCAGTATTTAGGTGAAAGGTTGGTAAAGTTGAAATGGAGGAGTTCCTTCCATAACAACCTTCGGCTGATCCCTTTCCAAAGGCCGGGTGTGGGCTCAACACGATGACCGGCCATGGTCGATCGCATCAGCTCATCCGCTCCTCCTTCGTTAACAGCCTTAAAATCTATCTTGTCACTCATTGATCTATAATGTATTTTTCATGAGATTTAATTCGTCCAATTTTTTACGCAACATTCTGCGTGCTTTCAGAAGCTGAGTTTTAGAGGTATTTTCAGAAATGCTTAACTCCCGGGAAATTTCTTTATGACTGTATTCTTCAAATACATACATGTTAAAAACCATCCTGTAGCCAGGAGGCAGCATCTGGATCAATGCAGTCAGCTTTTCGGCTGACACCGGTGCATGCAAGGCCTGCTGCTCTTCACTTTCCACGATCTCTGTCTCATTGATGCCTGCAATATCCTCCAGAAATGGCAGTTTCCGGTTTTTCCGGTAATAGTTAAGTGCGTGGTTGATCATGATCCGCTTCATCCATCCTTCAAATGAACCCTCTTTCCTGTATGAGGTAATATTCTGGAATATTTTAAGGAACGCTTCCTGGAGTATATCTTCCGCTTCATCATGATTTTGGGCATAACGCAGGCATAACGCCAGCATTACCGCAGCATACTTGCGGTAAAGGGCGCTCTGGGCACTGCGCTTTCCTGCAATGCACCCCTCGATTATGGAATCGTCAACGAGCATCCAATTTTAACTATTAAACAGACGTAAATCAGGAAATTAGGTTGCCTGTGGGTGTAAATTTACAAAAAAAAGTGGACGGATGGACAGGTGGACGGGTGGACAGGTGGACAGGTGGACGGGCGGACGGGCGGACGGGCGGACGGGTTCAGGGGTTGACCTTTTCAATTAAGGTTGCTTTGAACTTGTCGAAGTTGTTTTCAAAAAACGATCGGCCTTCCTGGCTCAGAATTCCCTGGATGTGATAGATGAAAATTTCATGGAACATCTTGAGGGAGGTGAGCTCTTCCATCGTAAACATATCGTTGTCATAGAGACTTTCCGTTCTGAATACGTGTATTTTTGCAATAATTTTCGAGTTGAGCTCTTTTCTGTACAGTCCTTCCTTCTTTCCCTGGTTTAAGTTATTGAAAACTGCCTCATACATTCGTTTTCGCTTTACTTCCCTCATCTTCAGGAAAAGGTTGGGATAGTATTTTTTAATATCATATTCCATGGAAGGATTGAATTCCCGAAGGGTCGCATTGATCATCTTATATACTTCAAACAGCGACTCAATGGCGTTGAGATTCTCGTTTTCCAACGCATTTAAAAAATCACACCGGTGGTCGTGATCAAACAACAAAACCTGTTTAACCAGGTCCTCCTTGTCGCTGAAAAACTCATAAATGGTCTTCTTGGACACCCCAAGATGGCTGGCAACATCATCCATGGTAACACTTTTGATACCATACCGGCGATAAAGTTTTTCAACCTGTTCAAGAATATGTTGCGCCTTTGCATTCATCGTGCAAAAGTAAGAAAAAGACCCATGGAAACGATTTTCGAGTGAAAAGTTTTTTACGTGCTGAAAATTCCTATATTTGCCCTTTGAATTCCAGATAAAGCAATGCACCCCTTATCAATATGATTCCCACTATGAAACACTTTTTTCTTGTTACCGGTATTCTGTTAATTCTTGCAGGTTGTTCCAGCAAAGACGGGGATAAAAAATCCCGGCTTGACCAGTTGAAGAAGGAACATGATAAGCTCACCGAAGAGATCATGAAGCTGGAAAAAGAACTCGCTCCAGCCAATGCCACCACCTCCACTCCTGTTACGGTGGATGTCCTCACTAAAAAAACCTTTGAACATTATATTGAGGTTCAGGGACGAATCGACGGTAACGAGAACATCGCCGTAAATCCAAGGGGCCAGGGCGGGATGGTAACCAGGCTCCTTGTTCATGAAGGAGATGCCGTTAAAGCAGGACAGGTCCTGGCAGAACTCGATGCAGAAGTCCTCAAACAACAACTGACCGACCTTCAGA
This sequence comes from Bacteroidales bacterium, assembly GCA_049317265.1. Taxonomy (GTDB): domain Bacteria; phylum Bacteroidota; class Bacteroidia; order Bacteroidales; family FEN-979; genus CAIVAT01. The sequence continues at coordinate 28,339 of JBMOIP010000017.1, read as the reverse complement.
ACAAACTGGCGTTCGTGACCGATATTTTCAAACGCCAGAAGGCGCTCTGGGATCAGAAAATCGGATCGGAAGTACAGTACCTGAAGGCAAAAAACGATATGGAAACCGTGCAAAATGGAATTTCCACACTTGATGAACAGATAAAAATGTCGGTCATCACCTCGCCCATCAATGGCACGGTTGAAGATATCCCTATCAAGGTAGGCCAGCTTGCCTCGCCCGCCTCTCCGATTCCTGCCTTCCGAATCGTCAATTTTTCGAAAGCCAAGGCCCTGGCTGATGTTGGCGAAGCTTATTCGTCAAAAGTAAAAACAGGGGACCAGGTTAAGGTATTTTTACCGGACATCAACCGGGAGCTTATTCAGCAGATCACCTTTGCGAGCAAATACATCAACCCGACAAACCGTACATTTCTTGTTGAAGCCGCTTTGCCTGGTTCTGATATCATCTTCAGGGCAAACATGATCGCAGTGCTCCGCATCAAGGATTATTCGAACCTGTCTGCCATCGCGATTCCACAAAACTTCATTCAGAATTCACGCGATGAAGGACAGTTTGTCTTTGTTGCCGTTGAAGAAAACGGAAAGAAAATCGCTCGCAAACGCACCATCACACCTTCCATTTCGTATGACGGCCTCACTGAAGTTTTAAGCGGGCTGAATGAGGGAGACAAAATCATCACCGCCGGGTATAAGGACCTATACAATGGCCAGCCCATCGCCTACTAATCTGAACCGGAAATGAAAGAGAAACAACACAAGCTCAAAGAATTTTTTGCAACAAGCTGGTCTATTGACAACAAGGTAAGTATTTATGTGCTTACTGTCATCATCACCACATTGGGATTAATGTCCTATTTCAGCATTCCGAAAGAGCAGTTTCCTGAAATTGTTATCCCTACCATTCTGGTCAATACGGTATACCCCGGAACTTCGCCTGAGGATATGGAAAACCTGGTTACCCGCCCCATCGAAAAACAGTGCAAATCGCTGGCCGATGTAAAGAAGATAACGAGTAACTCAATCCAGGATTTTTCAACGATTGTGGTGGAGTTCAATCCCGGTATTGAAGTTTCGGAAGCCAAACAGCGGGTTCGCGATGCGGTTGACAAAGCAAAGACAAATTTACCGAACAACCTGCCAAAGGATCCGGATATCAAGGAGTTTGACATTTCCGAAATCCCGATCATGAACATCAACCTGGCCGGTGATTATGATTTGCAGCGATTAAAAAAGTATGCAGAGGATGCCCAGGACAAGATCGAAACGCTGAAGGAGATTACCCGTGTTGACATTGTGGGAGCCCTTGAGCGGGAGATCCAGATTGATGTCGACATGTATAAAATGCAGGCGGCAAGCGTCTCCTTTCGTGACATTGAATCAGCTGTTTCCGCCGAAAATGTAACTGTTTCGGCCGGCACGATCACATCATTCGGCACCAAGTACACGATTCGCCTGGCCGGACAGTTCAAATCGCCCGACCAGATCAAGAATATCATGCTGAAATCATCCAGTGGCGCCCTGGTCTATATCCAGGATGTGGCTGACGTTAAAGACTCCTTTAAAGACCAGGAGAGTTTCGCCCGGCTGGATGGAAAAAATGTCATCACCCTGAATGTCATCAAGAAAAGCGGGGAGAATCTCATCAATGCCTCTGACAAGATCAAGGAGATCATGGATGTGATGAAAAAAAACTCCTACCCTCCCGATCTGAATGTCAACATCACGGGTGATCAGTCCCGTTTTACAAAAAGCACCCTGGAAGAACTGAACAATACGATCATCATCGGGTTTATCATGGTCATCGTGGTGCTGATGTTCTTTATGGGATTCAATAATGCTTTCTTTGTAGCCCTTTCCGTGCCGTTGTCGATGTTCGTGGCCTATCTCATCATGCCAAGCCTTGGATTTACGATGAATATGATCGTGATGTTCGGGTTCATCTTTGCCCTTGGGATCATTGTTGATGATGCCATTGTGGTTATTGAAAACACACACCGGCTGCACAAGGAACAGCCTGATATTGTGAAAGCGGCGAAAAACGCCGCAGGTGAAGTATTTCTGCCCATTCTTTCAGGAACGTTAACTACGCTTGCACCCTTTTTCCCGCTCGCCTTCTGGCCGGGAATCGTCGGGAAGTTTATGCATTTTATGCCAGTAACATTGATTCTTACCCTTTTCGCTTCCTTGTTCGTGGCCTATATCATCAACCCTGTTTTTGCGGTTACCTTCATGAAACATGAATACGACGAAGTTGAACACAAGGCCGACCGAAAAAAGTTGCTCATCACCAGTGGCATATTCCTGGTCCTTGCTTTAATCTCTTATGTTGCCGGTGGATTTGCCTTGGGGAACATTTTCATCTTTATGTTGCTGCTGAATGCTTTTTACAGGCTGGTGCTTAAGTCTGCGATACAAAAATTCCAAACGGTTACATGGCCCTGGATGCTCCACATGTATGAGAAAACCCTCATCCTGGCCTTGAGAGGCAGAAATCCGTGGTATATCCTGGTCAGTGTGGTCTCCCTGTTATTCTTCAGTTTTTTCCTGATCGGGGTTACCAAACCACCTGTCGTTTTCTTTCCGAACAACAATCCTGTTTATGTAAATGTATTCATTAAAATGCCTGAAGGTACCGATCAGCTGGTGACCGACTCGGTGACCAGGATGGTTGAAAAAAAGGTGAACAAGGTGTTGGGGGAGAAAAATCCGATTGTTGAATCGGTTATTGCCAACGTGGGGTTGAATGCCGGCGACGGCATGTTTGACCGGTCGGTCTCCTCCAGCAAGGGAAAACTCACCATTAATTTTACCGAAAGCAAATTCCGGAAAGGAGTCTCAACGCAGGCTATTATGGACAGTATCAGGGCAAACCTGAAAAACATCCCGGGAGCCACCATCAGCGTCGAGAAAAACAAGATGGGGCCGCCCACAGGGAAACCCATCAATATTGAAATTACCGGGGAAAACCTGGATGATTTAATAACGAGTTCCGTCAGTTTCAAGTCCTATCTCGACTCGTTGCGCATTCCCGGAATTGAACAGATCAAATCAGATTTTGACAACAACAAGCCCGAGATCATCATCGACATTGACCGTGTGCGGGCAAACCGCGAAGGGTTATCGCTGGGACAGATCGGGCTTGAACTGCGAACGGCCATTTTCGGGAAAGAGATATCCAAGTACAAGGAGGATGAGGATGAATATCCTATCCAGTTGCGTTATTCTGAGAAGGAGCGCACCAATGTAAACAAGATCATCAATGCCAAGATAACCTACCGTGATATGAATTCCGGCCTGCTGCGCCAGATCCCGATCTCCTCCGTGGCCACCATTCATTACAAGGACACGTATGGAGGCATCAAGCGGAAGAACCTCAAACGGGTTATCACCCTTTCATCTGAAGTATTGTCGGGATATACGGCCAATGAAGTTGTGGCCATGATCAACAAATCATTGCCAGCCTACCACCTGACCAAAGGGGTGGAGATCAACCTCACCGGCGAAAAAGAGGACCAGGCGGAAACCATGGTATTCCTCATCAAAGCGATGATGATCGCCATCGGATTGATCTTCTTTATCCTGATCACCCAGTTTGGGTCGCTCAGCAAGTCATTTATCATCCTCAGCGAAGTGATTTTCAGTGTGATCGGGGTATTGCTTGGTATCGCCATCTTTGGAATGTCAATCAGTGTGATCATGACCGGACTGGGAATTGTTGCTCTCGGCGGTATTGTGGTGAGAAACGGGATTCTGATCGTTGAATTCGGTGATGAACTCAAGTCACGCGGCATGAAAACCAAAGATGCCATCATCCTTGCAGGAAAAACCAGGATCACCCCGGTTGTGCTGACGGCTACGGCAACAATGCTCGGGCTGGTTCCGCTGGCCGTTGGGATGAACATCAATTTCATCACCCTCTTCACCGAACTGAATCCGCATCTCTATTTTGGCGGTGACAATAAAGCTTTCTGGGGACCGCTTTCGTGGACAATCATCTTTGGATTGAGCTTTGCTACTTTCCTTACCCTTGTATTCGTGCCGGCCATGGTGTTGATTGATGCCCAGATGATCGCGGGAATCAGGCGCAGGAGATCTAATCGCCTGGCAAAGAAACGTGCAAGAAAGTAAAAGGAGAAGGCTAGTACTTTTCCAGGAGCTTGTTCAGTTTGATTTTCTGGCTGAGTAGCGTATAAATTGACTGGAAATAGTCACTGTTTGAAACAAGGAATTGATTGTACCGTTGATTCAGATCGGTACTTCCAACCATGCCCTGCTTGTATTTTTCCATGGTTTTCTCATAGATCTTAAGGGCCAGCTGAAATCCTTTGATCTTGTTTTGATAGATCGCATAGGCATTGCTGAAATCTGATTTCACGGTTTCTACCTGGAGTTCCAACCCTACCTTTGTCTTTTCATCGGTAATTTTAGATTGCTCCACTTTAAGATAGGCCTGGTCAACGGTATATTTACGGCTTCCGCTGCTCCAGATGGGTATTTGCAGGGAGATACCGAACATTGCGCTGGGGTACCAGCTCTCACCGGTGTCAAAAAAGTTCCAGGTGCTTCGCTGGGCGCCGACATTGCCGGATAAAAATCCGCTCAGGGTAGGCTGATAGGCTGTTTTTGCAAGTTTGTACTGCATCATCGTCAGGTAATCAGCCTTTTTCAGCAGTACAAAATCAAGATTTGTCTTGTAATCAAACGGCTGGTTGATCAGGGCATCGTGGTTAACCTGTGCAATGAAGAACTCAAGGTTGTCGGTTTGGACCAACTCCTGGTTGTCCTTCAGGCCAATCACAAATTTGAGGTGTGCATAACCCAGGTTTCTCAGGCTTTTTGTATTGGTTATCGTAGCCTCCAGGTTTGACTTGTTCAATTGCGCCTGGTCCACATCAATATCCTCGATCAATCCGACAGAAAAACTTTTCTGCGCCTCTTCCACCAATTTGCTCACAACTGAGTAGGTGGAGTCAAGAATCTTGATTCCTTCATCTACCACCAGCAGGCGGATATAATCGTCGGCAACCAGGTCCCGTACATCAACCACATTGCGCACATCCCTTTGGATGGCTGTTTCAAGAAATGCCTTGGCTGTCTGCAATCCAACAAGGTATTGGCCGCTGTATATAAGCTGTGTAAGTGATCCCTTGAAGCTTGCATTATACGCTGTCCCAAACTGAACAGGAAAAGAGGTTCCTGGCTGGTTTCTCAGTTCCCCGGGCAAAATGGTTGTCGGAATAAGGATGTTGTTCGTATAATCGATACCGCCATTAACCTGAGGCAATCCAATGGCCGTATTTTGCTTAACCATTTTACGGGCTATCTCCACATCGATGGTTGAATTCTTCAGGTCGTAATTGTTTTTAAGGGCGTAAGCCTGTGCCTGTTCGAGCGAGAATTTCAATACTTCAGCCGATCCCCCGGCAACAGGTTGTTGTGCATGGGCAACGATGCCGCAAATCAGAAATAAAATGACAAGGCTGGTAAAAAACCGGTAGTTCATTGGAGTTAATTAAATTTTTTAAAGTTAACCTTCCGTTTTTGCTTTTCATAATAATCTATCCCGCTCGGATTGGCAATTCCACGGATGAAATGGTCGAACATGACATCGAACAGGGTCTGGAATGAAAATTTATCAGCCGGAAAAAATTCAGGATTATGAAGATCAATCAACCGGCGGATATAGAGCCGGGCAACCAGCTCGATGCTGAGATCATCCCGGTACATTCCCTGGCTGATCCCTTTCTGGAGATTTATTTGTATTTTACTGTAAATGAACTCAATTCGCTCATCAACATGTTTGTGGTAAATTTCAGGGTAATACTTTTTAAGATCAAAGGTCATTGATGGGCTTACATCACGGAAACGGTCGCCAAGATCACGGCTTACGATAAGCAGGATGTCGATGGCATTTACCCCCTCGAAGTTATGATTGTCAAAGATGATCTCAAAATTCTGACGTTCAAGTTCCAGCAACTTGGCGACCAATTCTGTTTTACTGGCCACATGCTGGTATAGTTTCTTTTTCGACATTCCCAGGTCACGGCAAATATCATCAACGGAAACACTTCTCACACCATATTTGTAGAAAAGTTCCCTTACTCTTTCAAGTATATCTATCAATGCTTTATCCATTCTATCTGTTTAATGAAACCCACTTTTCTCATCCCTAATGACCAGGGGTTCCTACCTCTGGCGGGACAAAGGTAGGAATAATCCGAAAACAAGAAACAAAACAGGGGTAAAAAGTTTCTGAGCAACCCGGGTTATTCAACGACCATTTTCCGGTTGATCACCAGGTCGTTGCCTATAAGTGAAAAATAGTAAAAACCAGGAATGAGTCCAAACTCACGGCGGTTGAACCTTTCAACATGCTTACCGGATGAAACCAGTACGTCTGAAAGGATGGTGGCTACCTCATGCCCGTAGATATCATACACTTTTAAACTTATTCTGCCAGGGGCATGGATCTTATAGGAGATGAATGTGTAGTCGTGCACAGGATTCGGAAAATTCTGCTCAAGTGAAAAGGGGACTGCTTGTTCCTTTTCCGGGCTGATCCCTGTATAAATACTGTCGACCAGTGCCGTCACAACACTCAATGCCCCATTTTGCAGCCGAGTCCATATTGGGCGAACAATGTTGTTGCGGGCATCAATGTGTGTATAGTCGCCAAAAAAGACAGATGCATTCGGCTTGAACGGGGTTTCACTGACTTTGAAATTAGTGAAAGTTTCGCCTCCATCCCTTGAAACTGCCATGAAAACGTCGGTGAGATTATCAGAGTGGTTTCGCCGGTCATAAAAAACAGTATAAATAAAACCTGTCACCTGGTCGACCGTCATCCAAGTAAAAAACTGCTGCCGCCCCGGGGGATCGTCGTTGATTCGTTGAGGTACCGACCAGGTATTTCCTCCATCGGTTGATTTCATCATCCAGATATCGGTGTCGGTCTCCCCATTGCGCTGGTCAGACCAGTTAATGTAAATTGTTCCGCGGAATGGACCATTGCTGAGGTCGCAACAGGTAACAGGTAACCCATTTGCCCTATAAATTCCCGGAACGCCAAAATCCCAGCCACCCGGGATGTCGCCAAGTACCTGGTTGCTGCTCCATGAAACACCCCCGTCTGCCGACTTGGTGAAGACAAGCCCCAGAGGTCCTGCCCATGAAACATAGATCTCTCCGTTGGGCCCTACAGCAGGAACAGCCCCCTCAACGGTGTTGTCCATGTCGAGGCAATCGCCGGCCCGCTGGTTGATCCGCTTCGCCGGGTTCCAGGTATTCCCGCCATCCGCTGAACTGCTGAACAGGATGTTCGAACTATCCAGCGGAAGGGCGCTGTTGTATTTATCAAACTGTGTCCAGCAGGTATAAATCGTATTATTTACCGGATCTACCACGGCCCACTCCTTATCCTGTTGATGGGTCCCGTTCAACCCCATGAAAGAACCATCGCTCCACGTTTGGCCGCCGTTGACTGATTTCTGGCATACGATGCGGTCGAGCCACTGGGACCAGTCAGGAACTGAAAGGTGGAGAAAATAGAAACTGCCGGCGGTATCGGCAACCACAACCGGATCTCCCCATACCCCGTAACTCGAACTAAGGACACCGGAACTCCATGTAGCGCCTCCGTCGGCGGAATAGTAATAATTTTCAGTGTTCGACCCGGCTACCATCTGCATCGGATTTTTCGGGCTGATGCAGATGGAAGGTTCATTCGGCTCATTTGCAGTACCGATCGTAATGTTGGGATATTGCGCCCTTACGACAGCGGTTATTGTAGTTAGAAAGATTAGAAGAAACAGTAATTTCCTCATGGAAGTTGGTTTTGTTCCATGCAAAAATAGGCAAAATTGCCCCCTGAACACATGGCATTCCTTTTTTTTATGTATGTTTGACGACTCTGTAAACACTGACCATGAAAAGATTCTATTTAATTTTACCGGTGATCCTGTTTTACTGTGTTTCGACTGCACAAAATGTTGACTGGCAAACATTTTACGAGAAATCGGGCAAGCTGGAAACCCCCGGGTATAAAGCAACCATCGACTACTGCAAACAACTTGCCCGGGGGTCGGCAATGATCACCTACACCACATTCGGCAAGAGCCCCCAGGGGAGAGATCTGCCCCTGCTTATCCTCGACAGGCAGGGTCTCAGCGACCCAAAGGCCATTCATGCTTCCGGAAGGACCATCCTTCTGCTCCAGGCGTGCATCCATGCCGGTGAATGTGAAGGCAAAGATGCCGGGCTCATGTTGTTCCGCGACCTCGCCATTCCGGCAGCCTCTAAACTACTCGACAATGTCTCCATCATCTTTATCCCCATTTTTAATGTAGACGGGCATGAACGGTTTGGCCCATACAACCGTATCAACCAGAACGGACCAAAGGAGATGGGCTGGCGAACCACTGCCAATAACCTCAACCTGAACCGTGATTTCCTGAAGGCCGACACACCGGAGATGCAGGCCTGGCTCAGGATGTTCAACAACTGGATGCCCGACTTTTTTATTGATTCCCATACCACCGATGGCGCAGATTACCAGTATGTACTTACTTACCTCGTTGAAATTTATGGAGATATGGATGAAGGGTTGACAACCTGGTCAAAGGAGACCTTTATCCGGCAAATGAAGGACCATCTCAATGAAGGCGGATACCCCGTATTTCCCTATGTTGGGTTCCGCAACTGGCATGACCCGCGAAGCGGCCTGATCACAGAAGTTGCACCTCCCATGCTTTCCCAGGGTTATACCGCCCTGCGGAACCGCCCGGGCCTGCTGATCGAAACCCATATGCTGAAACCTTATCCTCAAAGAGTGGCAGGGACCTATGAGTGCATCCTCACGACCCTGGAAATCCTGGGGAAAGAATCGAAGGCCCTCACAGGACTGATCCAAAAAGCTGATCAGTACCTCGAAAGTGCATCTTTTATAAACACCCCTTTCCCGCTCCAGTTTGAGACCAACAAAGAGGACAGTACCATGGTCGACTTCCTTGGAGTGGAATATAAAGCCGTAACCAGCGATGTCTCAGGAGGCGAATGGTTTCAATACAGCAAGACACCTGCCACACTGCATATCCCCTATTTCGATGCTGCACGCCCGGCTTTAACGGTTAACCTGCCCGTTGCATATATTGTCCCTCCGGAATGGGGGGCAGTGATCGCGCGACTGAAAAACCATGGAATCAAGGTAACTGAACTAACCCATGATGCAACCATCCGTGTAAAAACCTGCCGCTTTAAAAATGCCAGGTGGCAGCAAAACCCCTATGAAGGGCATCATCCGATGACGAACATCGAATTCGATGAAATTGAAGAGACAAGGACCTACCCGGCAGGCTCGGCACTGGTAGAAGTGAGGCAGCAAGCCGGCCGCATCATTCCCCATATTCTGGAACCAAAAGGCAATGGTTCTTATGTTTATTGGGGTTTTTTTGATGCCGCTTTTGAGCAGAAAGAGTACGGAGAGTCTTATGTCATTGAAAAAATGGCCCGTGAGATGATGGCAGCGGATCCTGCATTAAAGCTCGAGTTTGAGCAAAAAAAGGAGACAGATACCACGTTTGCAAAAAACCCGCAACTGATACTCAACTGGTTCTACAACAAATCTCCCTATTCCGACAACCGGAAGGGTATCTATCCCGTCGGAAGAATTTTCGATTCCGCTTTAGTGGAATCGCTTAAACGATAATTTTCGGATCACCGGCTGAAATCGTTCCGATAATGGCTGCAGAGTGAACACCCCCTTTGTGAAGCCCTGCCACAAGCTCCTTGGCCTCATTCCCGGGCAATGATATAAGCAATCCTCCAGAAGTTTGGGCATCAGCCAGGATGAACTTCATCAATTCGGGAGTGGAATCACTCCATTCAACATAAGACCGTACATATTCCAGGTTATTCTTAGTCCCGCCCGGGATGGTGCCTGCACTGGCATACTCCCATGCAGCATCCATAACGGGAATTGAATCGGGATCAAGGATTGCCTGAACACCTGCACTGCATACCATCTCCTTTAGGTGTCCAAGCAAACCAAAACCGGTCACGTCGGTACATGCGCTGACCTGGAAATCTGCCATGATTTCAGCGGCTGTCCGGTTGAGTTGAGCCATCACCTCCATGACAAGTTCAACGGCAGGGCCTCCTGCCAATCCCCGCTTGATGGCAGTAGTGATGATGCCGGTTCCGAGGGGTTTTGTAAGTACCAGTGCATCGCCGGGCCTTGCTGTAGAATTACGGAGAATTTTCCCGGGATCCACAAGCCCTGTGACCACAAGCCCGAATTTCGGCTCGCTGTCTTCTATGCTGTGGCCACCGATCACCTGGATTCCCGCCTCTGCAACCTTGTCATTTGCCCCTTTTAATATCTGCTGAAGTACCCGTATCGGCAACTTCTTGTCAGGGAATCCAACAATGCTGAGCGCAAAAAGCGGTTTCCCTCCCATGGCATAAACATCACTCAGGGCGTTGGCGGCCGAAATTGCGCCATACATATAGGGATCATCTACCACCGGCGGAATAAAATCTACTGTCTGAACAATGGCCGTGTGTTCGTCAATCTGGTAAACAGCGGCATCATCAGAGGTTTCATGACCAACCAAAACCAATGGGTTGTTTTTTACCGGCAATCCATTTAAAATAGTTTCCAGCAACTGCGGCCTGATCTTGCAGGCACATCCAAGGGCATGGGTATACTCTGTCAGCCTGAAATGAGCATCCGGATCCAGGAAATCAGGCTTCGGATTTTGCAAATCTCTTTCCCCCTTCAGTTCCCTGTATGCCTCCACAATAATGGGTATCGCTGTTTCAATCTCCTCCATGGTGGACATGCGTCCCACCGAAAAGCGGATCGTTCCAATGGCATATTCTACAGGAACCTTCATGGCTGAAAGTACACCGGAAATATCTGCCTGGTCGGAATGACAAGCAGCTCCTGCTGAACCTGCAATACCTTTCATCGACGCCAGCAGTAATGCAGCTTCTTCTCCCGGGAAACCGAGACTCAGCGTATTGGGCAACCTCAACTCCGGATGACCGTTCAGCCTGACCTCAGGAATTCCCATCATGATTCCTTCATGCAGTCGGTCGCGTAGCTCCCTCATAAATATCAAATGACGTATGACATTAGATGGATCCGGCACCAGCAGTTGCCGGGCAACCTCTGCAGCCATTCCCAATCCGACAATCTCCATCACATTTTCTGTTCCGGCCCGCAGGTTTGATTCATGATCAGCACCATGGATCAGCTTTTCCAGTTTAACTCCCCGGCGGATATAAAGTGCTCCTACACCTTTGGGTGCATACAATTTATGGCCTGCCACGGAAAGGAGGTCAACCTGCAATGTATCAACATCAACGGGAATTTTACCCACCGACTGTGCCGCATCCGTGTGAAAAAGGATGCCATGGGCCCGCGCAATGCGGCCAATCGCTTCTATCGGCTGAACAGTTCCCGTTTCATTGTTGGCATGCATGACCGTTATAAGGATGGTTTGACCAGTAATCGACCGTTCAACCTGCAGGGCATCAACCATGCCAAATTCATCCACCGGGAGATAAGTGACCTGGCAGCCATTTTTTTCCAGGTATCGGCATACTTCTGTAATCGCAGGATGTTCGATGGAAGAGGTGATGATGTGGTTTCCCTTGCCCAGGTTGGCAAGGACAGCCCCCTTGACGGCAAAATTGTTCGATTCTGTCCCGCCACTGGTAAAGACGATCTCATCGCTTTTTGCGTTCAGCAGTGAGGCTACCTGGTACCGGGCTTTTTCAATGGCACTTTTAGCCTGGATCCCATACGTGTGCACACTGGAAGGATTCCCAAAATAACTCTCCAGGAAAGGCCTTACAGCTCCAACAACAAGGGGATCGACCGGCGTTGTTGCATTGTAATCAAGATAAACAGGATCCATATCACATATTTTTATAGGCAAAGTCAATGATTTTTGCTGCATCTGCCTCAACATTCTCCCCGGTTATAGCAATTTCTCGGATGGCCTTGCTTTTCCGGCGGGCCATGGAAAACTGGTAAGCTTGATCATAATAGGACAATGCAATGGCTGCAACCTTTTCAAACTGCTGCTCCTCAAGGGCTGAGACCGCTTCTTTGGTCCTGGTTCCCCCCAGCCGTTCACTGATCCTCAGTATGGCCTCTTCCAAAAGTTTCCGATCAAACAATGAATATTCATCAACAAGTCTTTTAATCCGGATGGGAAGATCAAGCCGAACCTTCAGCAGGGTACCAGCGCTGAGATGTTCAACAACAGGATCAGGAAGGGTTACCCGGCCTATCATCCTGCTTTCATCCTCCATCCATACAATTCGTGAAAGATCGAGCGCCGACCATGTGGTGTAGAGATTGTTTTCAAACTGTTCATTTGTGGGTTGCCCGGGTTGTCCCAAAGCACCGAAAACAGAACCTTTGTGGCATGCAAGCCCCTCGAGGTCAACCACCTGTTCACCCATTGATTCGATTGCCTTCAGGAGTTCAGTCTTCCCCGACCCGGTATATCCGCCTAAAACAAATACCTTGGCCCGGGAGGCAAGTCCTTCCCTGATGAACCGCCGGTAAGCCTTGTAACCCCCTGTTAACAGGTATACACTATACCCTGAACCACTGAAAACATCAGCCATGGCAGCGCTGCGCATCCCACCCCTCCAGCAATGCAACAATATCCTGTCCGATTTAACACTCTTACGAAGTGAATCAATGTACCATCCGGTCTTGGGTAAGGCGAGCTCAAATCCTTTGCGAATAGCCTCCTCCTGCCCGTTCCTGACATATAAAGTTCCAACAAGCGCCCTTTCTGCATCATCAAATAATGGAATGTTAACAGCGCCTGGTATATGTCCATGAGCAAACTCACCGGGTGACCTTACATCAACTACCGGGAAACTGGCCGCCTGTTGCAGAAAGTTGGTCGGTTCAATTGGAATGATCATCGCTTGTATTGTAGTATTCGTCAAAAATAGGCTGGTTTTCCCAGCTATCCAAGGATATTTTGCTACTTTTAACACTGAATTTATTCGCAATGCACTCTCGTAAATGGCTAGCGCCATTCATCCTGGTCTCTATACTGGTTTTTACAATTTCTCTCAGGCAACTTTCAGATCCCGACCTAGGCTTTCACCTGAAATATGGAAAATGGATTGTGACAAATCTCCAGGTTCCAACCACTGACCAAAGCACCTATACCGTTACCGATCATGCCTATACCGACCTGCACTGGCTGTTCCAGGTAATCATCTACGGGGTATATAAAGTTGCAGGATACACGGGGATAAGTCTCTTTGTCTGTTTATTGAGCGTGATGCTGTTCCTGCTTGTACTGTTACGACTCCGCAACGGGAAGGTACCTTTGTCTCTCACTTCGATTGCCCTGCTGACGACATTCCTTGTGATCGAACCAAGAATTACTCCAAGACCCGAAATGTTCACCTTTATTTTCCTGACATTCACCCTGTTCATTCTTGACCGTTATACTGGCCAACGGAAAAATCTTTTATACCTGCTCCCAATAACAATGCTCCTGTGGAGTAACATGCATGCCTTGTTCATCCTTGGACTGCTTACCATTTCCATCTATTTCGCGGGAATCACAGTTCGTACAAGGAAAATCGATCGGAAACTGCTGATTGTCACCCTCCTTTCCTGGCTGATGTGCCTGATCAATCCTTATGGAATTAATGGATTTTCATTGCCTCTAGAGCTTCTTACCCGTTTTGATCCGAACAACATCTACAATCAGCATATCCAGGAGTTCATCCCGTTTTTTTTACAGACCCGTTTTGTACTCCGCGACTTCCTTTTCATCATGCTCCTGTTACTGGGTTCTCTTGTGATTATTCCATTGATCCGGAAACGAAATCTGCACGAAGTCTTACTCCTGTTAATCTTTGGTTTCCTTGCCATCACTTCGATCCGTAACATCCCGCTATTCGTAATTGTTGCTGTGCCGATCCTGGGCAGGGAGGCATTAGGCCTTACATTGATGACAAGACCCAAAAAGAGGGCAGCAGGGATAATCCTTTTTGTTTCGCTGATCATTATTACCCTGGCATTGATACCAAGGTTGATTACCAATGCCTATTACAGGGAAAACAACTCTTTCAACAGGACCGGAACTGGCCTTGACCCTTTACACCAACCTGCCGGAGCAGCTTCTTTCCTGCTTCACAACCATCTCGGAGGCAGAATGCTGAACAGCATCGGATTTGGAGGATGGCTTTCATGGACACTTCCACAGCCGGTTTTCATGGATGGAAGACTGGAAGTGATGCAAGAATCAATTTATATGGAAGTGACCAGGAGCTGGAGCAACGGATTACCGGACCTGATCAGCAAATACAAACCGGAACTGATCATATACAACTATTTGAAATACTATCCCTGGACCATGCAATTAGCCGGGATGCCGGATTGGAAACTTATTTATATTGACGGCATTGCCGCAGTTTTTGCAAAAACTGGTTATGCATCTCAACTCCCTGAGATTGACCTTAAAAGTTTGCCCCAACCTGAAACCGGACAACCCAAAGAATTAAATACCAGTTGGATGAAAGGATTTTACCAGCCCGACGACGGGGCTGAAACCACTCTCCGACACCTTGCCTCGTTCCGGTTTCAAATGAATTCAACAGGCAGGGAGGCCGCAAGCGCTGAAAAAGCGATTGTTTACTTTAACCGGGCAAACATCAGGTATCGAAATTCAGATATCAACGGAGCCCTGGCAGATTATGACTCTGCCATCCTGATCCAGCCTGATTATGCAAAAGCCTATAACAACCGAGGAGTCCTGCGGGCCTGGGCCCTGAAGGATTTTACAGGAGCAATATCAGACTTCACAAAAGCCATCGAATACAGTCCTGAATATGGAGACGCCTACCTTGGAAGGGGTACTGCCTATTTCTATGCCAGGGATTTGCAGTCGGCCTGCGCTGACTGGCAAAGGGCACGTTCACTTGGGAATTTACAGGCAACCACGTTGATTGAACTGCATTGCGCTCGTCAATAATTTATACCTTTGCCGCATAAACAACAAACAAGATGAGCGATTCCATCCACCATGAATGCGGCATCGCCCTGATCCGCCTGCTCAAACCACTTGAATATTACCAGGCCAGGTATGGAACAGCATTCTACGGGCTTAACAAGCTGCACCTTCTCATGCAAAAACAGCACAATCGAGGGCAGGATGGTGCAGGTATTGCCAGCATAAAATTCGACCTTGATCCGGGAAACAGGTTCATCAACCGGATTCGATCTGTTGCCGGCGCTCCCATACAGGATATTTTCAACAAGGTAGGCGCCAACCTGAAAGAGATCGAAGAACGCCATCCTAATCGCGTTAACGATGTTCAATGGCTGAAGAGCAACGTGGATATGCTTGGAGAACTATATCTTGGGCATCTCCGGTACGGCACTTTTGGAAAAAACAGTATTCGCAACATCCATCCTTTTGTACGTGAAAACAACTGGATGACCAAGAACCTCGTTCTGGCCGGTAATTTCAATCTTACCAATGTTGATGAACTTTTTGAAAAGCTGATCGATCTGGGCCAGTATCCTGTCGAAACAAGCGACACCATCACCATTTTGGAAAAAATGGGACATTTCCTGGATGAGGAAAACGAAGAACTTTACCAGAAATTCAAAAAGAAAGGATTTCCCAAGCGGGAAATTACAATTCAGATAGCCAAACACTTAAACATCCAGAAAATCCTTCGTGCCGCGGCAAAAACCTGGGATGGAGGATATGTGATCACCGGGATGTTCGGACATGGTGATGCTTTTGTCATGCGCGATCCTTCGGGTATCCGTCCGGCATACTACTACCAGGATGATGAAATAGTTGTTGTAACATCTGAACGGCCAGTTATTCAAACCGCCCTGAATGTCTCTTTTGACTCTGTTCGCGAATTGCAGCCGGGCCATGCGCTGATCATTAAAAGAGACGGCAAAGTGTCCGAGAAGGAATTCAGCAAGCCAGGCGACCGGAAACCATGCTCCTTTGAACGAATATACTTCTCCAGGGGAACCGACAAGGAGATTTACAAGGAACGGAAAACCCTTGGAAAATTGCTAACACCCTCCATCCTGAAAGCAATCGACCACGACGTTGAAAATACCGTCTTTTCTTACATCCCAAATACGGCCATCGATGCCTATTACGGACTGATTGAAGAGATGGATGCATTTTGCGACAGGATCAAGGTAGACAGGATTCTTGATGCAGGAAAATCACTGACCAGGGAAAAGCTAAACACCATTTTTCAGCTGAAGCCCAGGGCTGAAAAGGTAGCAGTGAAGGATGTCAAACTGCGTACATTCATTACACGCGATTCACAGCGGGATGACCTGGCTGCCCATGTGTACGACATTACATACGGGAGTATCAGGATCGGTCTTGACAACCTGGTGGTGCTGGATGATTCCATTGTAAGGGGAACCACTCTGAAACAGAGCATTCTTCGTATCCTTGACCGGTTGGGACCAAGAAAAATCATCATCGCCTCCTCAGCCCCGCAAATCCGGTACCCCGATTGCTATGGCATCGACATGGCCAAGATCACCGATTTCATTGCCTTTAAAGCAGCCATTGAGTTACTTAAAGACACGCACCAGGAACACATCATCAATGAAGTGTATGTAAAGTCGAAAGCCCAGGAAAAATTTCCCAAAGAGAACATCATCAACTATGTGAAAGAGATATATAAACCCTTTACCGATGAGCGGATTTCTGAAAAAATTTCCGAACTCTTAACTCCGGCTTCGTGTAAGGCAGGGGTTCAGATCATTTACCAAACCATCGCCGACCTCCACCTGGCCATTCCAAACCATAAGGGCGACTGGTACTTCACAGGCAATTACCCTACTCCCGGAGGGAATAAGGTGGTAAACCGGGCATTTATCAATTATATCGAGGGAAGGGACGAAAGGGCTTATTGAATTGAACCTGCGATCTTTTCCGCCATCGATGTAAACTCTTCAGGAGTGAATGTCAGTTTAGGTTTCCTGAAATCCATGTCGTAGATAGACTTAAGTGGAATCAGGTGAATATGTGCATGAGGCACTTCAAGCCCGATCACTGTAATGCCGATTCGTTTACACGGGACAACTTTTTCGATGGCCTTCCCGATTTTCTTGGCAAAATTCCAAAGGCCGGCATTCAGTTCGTCATCCACATCAAAAATATAGTTAATCTCTTTTTTGGGTATTACAAGTGTATGCCCCTCCTGTAAAGGATTAATGTCAAGAAATGCGAGGAAGTTTTCATCCTCGGCCACTTTATAGCATGGTATTTCACCATCTACGATGCGTGTGAAGATCGTTGCCATTTTCAGCTTTTTTGCCGGGTTATCTCAACTATTTCAAAAGTAATTTTCCCGGCAGGCACGGTAATTTCAACGGTCTCCCCGATGCTTTTACCCAATAAGCCTTTGGCGATGGGTGAGCTTACAGACAATTTCCCAACTTTAATGTTTGCCTCATTTTCCGGAACAAGAGTATAGACCACATTCCCACCATTGAGGGAATTCCTTAAGGTGACCGTAGAGAAGATCAGTATTTTCGTATTATCCAGTTTTCGTTCATCGATTAGCCGCGCGTTGTTCAATACCTCCTGCAGCTTTGATATTTTCAATTCAAGCATCGACTGAGCCTCCTTTGCAGCAGCGTATTCGGCGTTTTCAGACAAATCACCCTTATCCCTTGCTTCGGCAATCTGGCGAGATATAGACGGCCGTTCAACCGTTGTTAGCTGGTGTAAATCATCCCTGAGTTTATCTAACCCTTCGGGTGTATAGTACTTGATATCAGACATTTTGCTAATTGTATTTGATAATATAATAAGCCAAAAGACCCTTTTGAAGGGTCCCTGGCTTAAAAAAAGGAAATTATTGATTAGTTGTACCGAACTATTAAAAGTTAAGTTTTATGCCAACACTATGGGTTCCCTGGAAAGGATTTGTTGCCCTGTATGAATAATCGATCGCCAGGCCAGACTCTTTTTCCTTATTAAAAGGAACAGAGACTGTAAAGCCGGCGCTTGGCCCGGTGAAAACCGTACCACGCTCAGCGAGATTGCTTTTAAACATTCCGTCCTGATAGGTATACCCGGCCCTTAGCTGCAGATAATATTTCAAGGAATACTCCAGGCCAAGGATGAACTGATCCTTGGTGAAAGAGTTGGAGTTAAAGTTACCGGCCACGGTAATGCGATGCATGTCGCCGATAAAGAAATCGTAAGAGGCGCCAATTCTAAGGGTTGCAGGCAATTCATAGGTAGCAGAACGCTGTTCGACAGTGAACTGGTCATTGTTGTTGTCATGTCCGGGAATTACGCCGCGGAATGACAGACCATCACCACTGAAATGCATGGGAGCACCCACGTTTTTAAGTGCAATCCCGAATTTAATCTGCTCTTTCTCGCCTGTAACATACTGAATACCTGCATCAATCGCAAGGGCTGTTGCACTGGCATCAGAAATTGATTCAGTGATCAGCTTTATGGCAAGTCCTCCATAGATACTATTGGAAAACGCCTTTGCATAGGCAAGATTGATATTCATATAGTTAGGTTTGAAGGTACCGGCACCTTCCGGTAAGGCAACTGTGGTAACCTGGATCTCGCCAAAGGTCATCGACATGACTGCTGCGGTAAGAACGCCGCCATTCTGACCCAGTTTCTGACTGATCCCGAAAGCCATTAAGTTAACACCGGATCCCTTTAACCAGTTAGTATAGGAAAAAATGATATCCGTTCCTTTTGTGAAACCGGTTCCGGCAACATTGGTGAATAAAGCCTCAAGTCCGTGTCCGCAGGAGGTGCCTACAGATCCCCACCCTGAACTTCTTGCCCATGGGTTGATCAACAACTCCGCAGCACCTGCCTGACCAGAACGGTCTTTGTTTCCGGCTGTTACCTTATCCATGGGCAAAAAAACCAACCCCATCAAGAATATTGCAACTAAGCAGCTATATATATTTTTCATAATCCTGGAATTTATTGTTGTTATCATGTTAAAATTCGCAAATACCATTACAATGAGTTCAAGTCGACCGGGCGTAAAATACCAAACCATTTAATTGTTCGCTCACCCAGGCCATCAGCCTTCACGTGTATAAGATAAACTCCTCCGGCAATCGGAATACCTGCGAAGTTCTTGAGATCCCAATCTACAGAGGTTTTGGCATCTGTGCTCAAACCCAGGGTTGATCCTCGTGGCAGGGTAATTCCAGATTTATCAACGTTAAACTGGCGTATCATGGTTCCGCTCATATCGAAGATGGTAACAACGCATTTATTGGGCAGATTTACGATTTTGATCCTGTTATCAAGCTGGTTGCGCTCATAATCATCATATGCGAAGTAAGGATTTGGAACCACATTGATCTTATCAAGATCTGTGGTCGCCTTGTCCTGGTTATTCGTAGAGGTCGAAATTGAATTCGTATTGAACATATACACCGGGTAATTACGATTCAGTGTATCGGTAGAGCCTGCAGGCATAGTGGTGGAATAATACCTCTTGTATGGCTTTGATATACGGATTTTAGTGGTTACCGTATTGCTCAGCCACTCCTGTCCTGCAACTGCCAGCGGAATATTGACATACATGGCCGTACCAAATGCATAAGCCTTATAAACCGTGTTCTTTGGTAATTGCGACATGAGGAAATTACCTCCATCATAAGGAGGGAATTCCAATTCAGGATCAGGAGCTCCATAAACAAAATGGTTCATGATATAGACATAATGCTGACCTCCGAATACCGGCGTACCGGCATCATTATAAATCCTTGTTGAAGGATTCCAGAGCATATCCCGTCCATTGTCGGCAACAAGCCATGAGTTCTCCCCAAACATGATGTTCAGGCGCTCTCCTGTTTCAAGGTTAATCGCATATCCCGGGAACCAACCCATACCTGTTGCACTGATATAAGATGAGTTATACATCGGGTCGGAACTTACAACTCCGGTATCGCCATCCACGTTGACAGAAGCAGCCGAGCGGGCGCCAAAAAATTTAGCTCCACCCTGGGCAAGCTTGACATCCGGACACATTTCAATAACCGGGCACCTTGTCCACAGTTTCTTCTCCTTTGTGATCACAATGTCAACACTGGCAATTTTAGAAAGGTTAGCATTCTTTTTGGATATTTTTGAGAAGGCAGGTCCGATGGTTAACTCTTCACCATTATAACTGCTTGCTGTAAGGCAATAGGGTGCCCATATCCCGGTTTGAATACGCTGGAAGTTCTTGTTCGGGTCAATCGGCTTGCCATTGGTTCCGTTACCCATGTCCCAGTCATAGAAGTGGGTATCTGATCCCTTGTAGGTCCCAGACCGGATCCAGTTCATGGGAGAATCGGGTACATCATTATCCTGAACACCGGTGAGCCACCTCTTGGTACTGTCCGCAAACAATGCCGGTGAGGCATACAATAAGCCGTTGCTGGCAGTAACCGATCCACGGATTGAGTCTCCCGCATTCGGAACCTGTGTGATGGTCAGCGCAATTCCCAAATCAAGGAAACACTGCTCATACTGATAGATGGTAGTTGTGTCTGAATGGTAAACCACTCCTGTGGCATTATTTGTAAGTGACCACTTGCCAAACTGGATCTTCTTGGTGTCAGTAAAAGGGTTGTTCACCTTTACGAAAGTCATTGAATCAAATTTGACGGTATATTCACCTTTAACAACATTCAGCGGATCAATCACCTTCACCTGTAACGGTCCTTTACCAATCAGGTAAGTCGGGTTATAGGCGATAGGATAATCAGGATCTCCCAATTTGGTTTTTGAGGTATCGAGCGCTGGTTTTGATAAAATCTCATTGATCGTGTTTTCAGAGAAGTCGAGGATCATTCCTCCATTTCCCTGGCCCTGGATACGTGTAATCACAGGACCTTCTCCGTAGGTCGAATTGGCAATTGTACCCAGCGGAATATGAGGGATGGCAGTATACACCTTAATATTGCTTCTCCCTCTGAGGTATGGTTTTTTCTGACCATCAAGCGCCAGTGGATCGGTAGGAACATACTTTTTAAATTGATTGTATCCATAGGCAATGGCCAGGTAATAATATTGCTTGTGGTTGATAAGCCTGTCATCACCGGTAGCAAACATATCCGTATTGAATACGAAAGAGTGCTTGATCCCTTTGTCTTCACCAGTGGTCATCACCTGGCCGCTGTTTCCGCCCAAAGCCTGGTCGAACGACCAGTTAACCAGCTTTGAGACACCATTTTGCACATCGCATTCGGCAACGAGCCTGGCTTTGCTGGCATCATCAATGTCGGCAGGAGAAACAGTAGCATCTTTCAACTGATAAATCTGGTATCCTTCAAACTTATAGAGAGAATCCTTGCTCCTGATCGTTGGGTCAACCTCCTGGTATTTCTCATTATAGTTGTTTCCAAGGTCATTCCACTTACGGTTTGAGATGTAAACAATCAGAGAGTTTGGTAACTCTTCTATGGTAAGGTCAGGGGCATTCGGTCCGTTTAATACGGCGAAACAGTTGTCAAAAAGACTCTGTGCCTTGTCATCAACCTGCTGCAACAAGCGAACAGACTCTTCGGCTGTACCGGAAATCGAGCGTGCCCATGGAATACCAACGGTAATATAGTTACAGGCTCCCGGCTCAAGTTTGAAAGGTCCGGCAGATTGCATGAAACGACGGTCGGAAGGATTGTTTTTGGCTGTTACCTCTGTCCACTCTTTAGGTCCAAAGGGAGGCTGGCCATCGGTACCCCAATCACAGATATCGGTCATGTTCGGGAACATGAAATCGCATTCAGGACCGTAACCACCGGCTTTTGTGTTTGCATTTCCGCCATACACCATCTTGGAGTTATCTTTCCAGATACCACGTAAAAAGAGATAATATTCAGGAGCGTAATCAGGATCCTGCATGTATTCCGGAACCCCGGAATTGTTGTTATTATGATATACAAACCTTCTCATTCCGAAACGCTCATTGTCAATGATTCCGTCTCCGAAATTCACTCCGTTGATGGCTTCAGCTTTTACTTTGACCATTGCTGAGTCGATGCCGGAGGGTCCATAACCCATTTTAATCACAGTACCATCCAGGTTAACAATATCGCAAGGGTTTGGGTAGTTGCTGAATGAAGGACCCTTCAGTGAGTTACCACGATAGGAAGGATTGTCATAACCATCAGGATCCATGTAGGGACCCTGGAAAAAGTCAACACCAATAGCAGGCGGATGAGCGCCATAGGCAAAACTCTGTCCTGTACCATCAATAGGGGTTCCGTTATAGCAGTAACCAAGACCACGGCCAACATCGCAGCCTACATAGTCATCATTGGAATAACCAAGGTCAGGGTCAACCCACTGGCTGAAATATGTACCGGTAAGGGTATAGGTTGAACGGTTGATAAGTTCATACGAGTAGAAAGTCATGTTATTGATTTCATCGTTGGTGGCAAAGGCAAAATATTGCGCCCTGATTTCCATACCGATGGGTTCACCAGTGGTTTCCGAATGGTAATTACCTTTATCATTGTATACGCTCCAGAGGGTCTGGTCACCTTTCAGTACCTGGTCAACCAGGATACCCATGGTGTCGATTTCGACTCCATTTGCATTTTTTCCGCCATTTTTAATTTTGGCACGGGCAAGGCGTTCACCTGG
The DNA here is from genome assembly GCA_049317265.1 of Bacteroidales bacterium. Classification (GTDB taxonomy): domain Bacteria; phylum Bacteroidota; class Bacteroidia; order Bacteroidales; family FEN-979; genus CAIVAT01. The sequence goes on along the minus strand of JBMOIP010000017.1, from coordinate 5,661 downwards.
CTTCAGATTGGTGGGGCAAAGTGCATTTGCCAGATCGTAATAAGGATAGTCGCCCTGTTTAGGATCGTAGTTACCATCACCATCAACATCCATAAATGGTGCAAGATAGTAAGCCTGTCCTTTTGCTTTATGTCCATGGGCCGGCCAATCTGTAATTGACTTTGGAGTTGCATAGCCTGGAAACTCATCTTTATTATCCCACCATGCCAGAAATTCCTGGACTTCAATACGGGTAATAGGATAAAGTTTATCAAATTCAGCACAACTCTCGGTGCTGATAGCTGCAGTACCATCCACTGTTAAAGGTCCGGGCCAGAAATCATTTTTCGTATGCGCTGTGGCCGTGGCAGGGCCCTGACCGTAACGATAAGCGGCCAGCTTCAGGTTATTGTTCACATCAATACCGCCGATCCAGAGGGAGAAAGAGAACATGGAGGTCTTCTTGGATCCCTTGGGGACTTCATATTCAGCGTTTTCAAGAAACCAGCCATTGCCATAGGAGTAACATAACGTCCTGACATTGTTGACATCAAGGTATTTATAGCTGGAACCTGAAGCACAGCCTGCTGCGGTGGATTTAATTGTATTGGTGCTCTTTGTGCCACCCACCTTGTGAAATTCCTCTGCGGGAAGCATATTTGAGACCGCCATACAGCAGAGACCTATCACTAAAAAGCGAAGTATATTTTTCATAGTTGCATTGTTTTTAAACATACCGGAATTTCTTCTCATTAAAATTGTCAAACACATTAGAAATTGAACATTAAACCTAATCTGATGGTCCTTGGAGAACTATAGCGATACGGGCTGTTCATGTTTACAGAATAGAGATCACGATACGACTGCGGATCTATCTGCTGGCTGATGGCATTCTGCCATTCCGGTGCACTGAGGTAACCATCGTCGGAAGCGCTGCCGGTTCCCGGGTAAACTGCAGTTACATTCTGAGTGTTTAACAGGTTAGCGAATTCAATGTAGACATTGATCGTTCCGTCTTTTTTCTTATTCAGTGCAAAATTGAAATCCTTGTCAAAGCGTGCACTGATCAGGAACTGCCATGGTAGACGGGCTCCGTTGATACTTCCCTTGATCGGGCCCATTTGTCCATTGGGCAATATTTTGCTTGTCTGGGTGTAAGGGGTTCCTGATCCACCGGTAAGAGTCACGTTGGCACCAAGGTTCGAGAGGAACTGAACCGGGGCTTTGCCGCTCTTTTTACGGTTGATAACCGGACCGTTATAATCTTTTCCACCACCCCAGCGATAGTCGAAGCTGATGTTGAACTGGTGACGACGGTCAAAGTTCAGCGGATTCAGCGTACGAAGGTTCGGCTGATCGGAACGGATGATGGTGCTCGCTGCATCGGGATCTGAACCTGTACCATCGGCAAACTGCAGGGTATAGTTGAATCTCAACCGGGCATTGCCTGATCTGCGGAGGTCATAGGTTACAGTCAATCCTTTTACAGTTCCAAAGTCGATGTTGGTATAGGAGTAATAGGTTTTAGGATAGGCTCCGCTCAAACGGTATTGCTGGATCTGGTCGCGCATTTCACGATAGAAAACAGCCAGTTTAAGAGAGGAGGAGTTGTTGATTTTCTGCTGGAAGCCCAATTCATAATCGATGGTCTTCTCAGGCTTCAATGCCGGGTTGTTGATTGTTCCTGACGACCCGGTAATTCCGATGTAATAATAACTCACCGGCTGAATCTGAACTTCTGCAGATGACGGACGCTGGGTCAGAATGTCGTAATGGGCATAGAACAAAGCATCGTCGCTGATCGGGAAAGAGAAGGAGATACGGGGCATCCAGTTGGTTTGCGGATCATAATCCTTGAAAGCAAAGGCGCGTGGGGAGGCTCCAACGGTGTCAACCCCCGGATAAAGAAGATAAGGCTGAACGCCACTGCCTGCATCGAGTGAACGAACAGGGTCGGTGATGGTGCTGCCATCCTTATTAAACCAGTTGTTGCCTGACCGGTAACCGGTGATCTTGGTTGGCTCCCTAGCGTCATCAACATAGACGACATAATCGTTGCCCATTCCGGATGGATGGCTAATTGCCAGTCCATTAAGTTCGCTAACCTCACCAACGGTTTTGGCAGGGTAAAAGAGGTATGGGTCTTTAAGGACAGGCTGGTTGGCATCAAAACGGTCAACACGGACACCAACATTGAAAATCAGATCTTTGAATGCAAATTTATCCTGGATATACCCTGCAATATAGATTGGCTGGTATGGCCCGATAGCCCTGGTATAATTTCCATTGGCATCCTGCTGGGTAAAAAAGTCATCAAAACTGGTACTGCCTGAGGTCTTTTTCCCGGTATAGTCATATCCGTAATACCCTACAATGGGCGATCCATTGTTGAGTACCTCCTCGGCATTGAACATATCCATGGATAACAACTGTCCGGAGGTTGTGATGGTATGAAGTTGCATGTTCTTGTCGTAGAAATTGATAGAGTTGTTTGCAAAATCATAGGAGTACATATCGATCCAGTCACTTCCATCAACAGGAAGACCAAGTTTTTTACGCAGGTTGATGTCAAAATTCCTTTGAAGAACGGGGACATAGTTACGGAAATATTTAATGGTATCCATGTAGACACCGTTGGTATAGACCGCCTGGGGATTTGAAAGATCAAGGTCGCGCAACTGGGCATTTGTCAATCCACGCATTGCGTCCCAAAGTAGTGTACCGATATTGGTATAGCCTGAACTCTTCCGCTGCTGATACTGCAATCCAAGCTGAATTTCATGATTGCCAAAGTCTGCCGCAAAAGTTGCATTCACAGCTATCTGGTCGCTTGTGCTTTCGCTGTATCCGTTTGGCCTGTCGCCAACACCCGAGAACAACCCGTAAGGTCCGGATGGTTCCATACCGTTAATGAGTCCTTTTCCTGAAATGATTTCGTTGATGTTCTGGTAGTGTCCTGTGGGATCATCAAAAAGTCCATAATACTGCTGGGTCCAGCTTGCTGATTCGGGATTGAGGTCTGAGCCTTTGAATACCACAAGGGTATCGCGGGTTCCATTTTGTAAATGTCCCCATAATTTAAGAACGGAATCGTAAGCAAGTGTGGGGGTATAGGCACGGATTGTATGAGTGGCGAAACTTCCTACATATCCATACTCAAAATAGTCATCCTTGTGCTCGGAGTCTTCTGTCTTGGCAAAACTGCGTGTAAAGTCGGCGCCAATAGAATAATATATGTTCTTAACAAAACTTTTGCTGTCGGATGCGGCAGGGAATCGCTGGGTAAAACGGCCATTCACACGCCAGGTATATCCATTGGAGTGGGAGTTATTCTGCCAGTTCATCATGGAGTTGGCGAAACTGAAGTTACGGCTGTCATACCATGTAAATGTACCTCCAAAAGAGAGATTGATTGTAGGAGCAACGCGGAAATCAAGTTTTCCCGACACGTTGATGTTTGTTCCGGCAGAATTGAGGGTTGACTTCGTAGTCTGCATCTGATCGTAGGTGAGAAATTCAGAATTGTAGAATACGGCATTGTTCTCACCATAAAGGCGCAAAGGAGTGGTTGTTAACCTGTTTTTTTCAGCATCGGTAACCCTGTACAAAGGGAATGCGGCAGGAGCTCCGTCTTTTTGATAGATGAAGTCACCGGCGATAAAGAATCCCATAATGGGGGTTTTATAACCACGGACGGTATCCTTTTTTGAAATCAGCGGACCCGTAAAGTTTAATCCTAAACGATTATATCCAAAGGCATCCAGGTATTGGGATGTTTGCAGGTCAATTCCACCGGAGAAATCCTTGGATGGCCCTTTTGTGGTTACATTGATGATACCACCGGTAACGTCACCGTAAGCAGCAGGGGTTCCGCCAAGGATGACTTCCACCTGCTCAATAGCGCTTTGTGGCAGGGAAGTGCTTCCTGTTACACGCATCCCGTCAATAAAATAGACGCTACCAGAGGACCGCTGTCCGCGCATACTGGTAATATTACCGTTGGCATCGGTTGAAACCCCGCCCACTGTAGTAGCAACAGAAGCAGCCGACTTGTTGGCCATTTTTGAAATTTCTTCAGAGGTAACAGTTCCTCCGGAGGTTGTCTGGTCTTTGGAGATCAGGGGAACCTTATAATCCACAACCTCTAACTCTTTAAGAGTGGTCGTGGAGGCTTCCAGTTCCAGATTCTGGAAGGTAATTTTGTCGGGCGACACATAAATACCCCTGTACATGAAGGGGTTATATCCAACAAAACTGGCTTTGAGGTCAACTTTCCCGGGAGGGATCGGCTTGATTGTGAAGTTTCCGTCGAAATCGGATGTGGAACCTCCCACCTGAACACCTCCCACCTCAATAACAACATTGGCAAAGGAGATCGGTTCTTTGGTAACCTTGTCGGTGATTTTTCCTTTAAGTGTTCCAGACCCGGTTTGTGAAAATACCAACATGCTTGTTGCCAGTACAAAACCAATAGTAAACAGTAAATTTCTTAACATACCATACAATTTTATGTTAGATTATAATTGCGCTTTAAAAGGGCGTAAATGTAATAATTATTTAAAATCAACTGAAAATTATTTAATTCCTGAATCAAATATATAACCATTCTAAATTACGCGGAACTCAAATATGCAAACAGTTTCAAATGATCGGCAAAAGGCAAATACGGGAAGGTAAAGCGGAATTTTTAATGCATGCTCGGAGTTGCTTTTTTTGACGCTTTTTTGGTCCTTTTCATACTTGCTTTTGTAGTTTTCGACTGCATGTTGTTATGCCGTCTGACCGCTTTGTTATATTCATCAACCGACTGCTTTTTCTTTTTCGCACGTTCCTTTTCGATTTTCTTCTGATTTACCCTGGTTTCCTGGGGACCGGCGAATAAAATCACCGGCATGAAACATAGGATCAACGAAAACGATAGAATCCTGATTTTAGAAGCCATGAATTGTCTGTTTTTTACCTGCACGATCCCCTTGTCAGATTTGATAACTTAAAGAAGCTGCAGTCTGTTCCACAAATAACAGGTTCCCTTAATTTCTGCCCGATGCAATCAGAAACGATTTTTCCCGTTATGGGAAGAGGATCGGATCCAACCTGAAACCAGACGGATGATTTTGCAAAAAGATATTTATTCAGCCACCTGAATTATAAATTAAACGATAAAATTACGACATTTGTATCATGATATCATATCTTCTGAAAAAAAATGTTAGGTTCTGGCTTCTTTTCACAGTCGGTATAATGCTGGTTATCTCCTGTAAGAAGGAGGAGCAGGCGCCCGAAATCCCTTACATTTATGTGAACTTCAACCTTAACCCGAACGGGACCCAGTACATTAACTTAAATGTGGTGAATGGCTGGGAAACGGTAAGCGGCGGGTATAACGGGATCCTGATCTTTCGCAAGTCGGTGAATGAATTTTCCGCCTTTGAACGGGCCTGCCCGAATGATCCCTCTAAAGCCGGAGCCCAGATCCGGGTTGACCTGTCGGGTATCACCTGCTACTGCCCGGTTTGCGGTTCCAAATTCATTATGGTTGACGGAACTCCCTATGAAGGTCCCTCCCACTTCCCGCTGAAGCAGTACACGACCTATTATGATGGGGCGATGCTTTATATCTCTAACTAGCGGACGGGCGGACAAGTGGACAAGTGGACAAGTGGACAAGTGGACAAGTGGACA
>JBMOIP010000016.1:0-85365 GCA_049317265.1 Bacteroidales bacterium | reverse complement strand
CGGGGCATGCCCCGTCTTTACGGTTGAGATGAGGCATGCCTCGTCTTTACGGTTGAGACGGGGCATGCCCCGTCTTTACGGTTGAGACGAGGCATGCCTCGTCTCTATCCGGCGTTGCCATACTCCATGAGGTAGGCTTTGATAAACTCCGTCAGGTCGCCATCCAGCACAGCCTGGGTGTCGGATGTTTCGCAATTTGTGCGGAGATCCTTGACCATTTTATAGGGATGAAGCACATAACTGCGGATCTGGCTGCCCCATTCGATCTTCTTCTTGCCGCTTTCAATCACATTGATCTTTTCACGCTGCTTGCGAAGTTCGATTTCGTACAGTTGTGACTTGAGCAGTTTCAGCGCTTTTTCACGATTCTGGCCTTGTGAACGGGTCTCCTGGCATTCGATGACAATACCCGAAGGTTCGTGTTTAAGGCGCACTGCGGTCTCCACTTTGTTCACATTCTGGCCTCCGGGACCGCTGCTCCTGAATGTATCCCAGCTGATATCGGAAGGGTTGATCTCGATCACAATATCGTCGTTGATGATGGGGTAGGCGTAGACGGAAGCAAATGATGTATGCCGCTTGTGATTGGAATCAAAAGGGGAAAGTCTTACAAGACGGTGCACGCCGTTCTCCCCTTTGAGGTATCCGTAGGCATAGTCTCCATCGAATTCGAGGGTGACCGATTTGATTCCCGCTACATCGCCCTCCTGGTAATCGACTTCGGTGATTTTAAATTTGCTGCGCTCGGCATACCGGATGTACATGCGCATGAGCATTTCAGCCCAGTCCTGCGATTCGGTTCCTCCGGCTCCAGAGTTGATCTGAACGATGGCTCCCAGTTTGTCCTCCTCTCCGCTCAGCATGTTGCGGAATTCAAGGTCTTCAACCAGTCGGAGGGTCTCCTTGTATGCATTTTCAAGTTCAGTTTCCGTACCTTCTCCCTGGATATAAAAATCCCACATCACCACCAGGTCGTCGCGGCTTGCAACGGCCTGAAGGTAGGCATCTGTCCATAATTTTTTGTCGCGGATGGCCCGGAGAGCCTGTTCGGCCGCTTTTGGATTGTTCCAGAAGTCGGCGGCCTGGGAAAGTTCTTCTTCTTCTGCTATTCGGGTAAGTTTGTTGTCGATGTCAAAGGTACCTCCTCAAGACATCAAGTCTTGTCTGAAGGTCTTTTAGCTGTTCAGGTGCTACCATGTCAGATTTTAAGTTCTGTTAATACTTTTATGATCAGGTCAAATTCAAATCCTTTGCCTGTGACAAAAGTGATGATTTTTTCGCGCATATTCAAATGTTTTGAGATTTTTATTTCCGACATTTTTTTAAGAATAAGTTCATGGATGGTCCTTCTATAATCATCGTCACCAATCTCTTCCAGTGCTTTTTGTATAAGAGTTTCAGGGATTTTCCGGATTTTCAGTTCATGACGGATTTTGATCCGCCCCCATTTGTTGATATGGAATTTGCCACACGCAAAAATCCTGGCAAATCGCTCCTCGTCAATATACCCTTCCCTGTTCAGCAGGATTTTTATCTTTCTGATCCTGACAGGGGCGACCTTCCACTGGATCAGTTTACTTTCCACCTCCTCATTGCAACGCTCCTGGTAGGCACAATAATGTTGTATCCTGGCAAGAACCACCTCCAGGTCGCTGTTGGCCAAATCCTTTGATCCTGATTTTTTCATCAAATGTCTCATAAAAGATTCCCTGCTTTCCGCGATTCAATGGAAACCAGGTTAAATCCAGAATTTCAAAGTAAGTTGAGTAGTTTTGAGTTTCTATCTTGCATGCACAATTAATCGATGGGCAGGAAGCCAAACAATCAAACTCAGGCAGGTGTCAATTACCCCGGTGTAGCAAAATAGTATGTAAAGGTAAGGTTAAATTTGCCAAAATATCCTATTTACCGGTAAAAAAGTTCTTTGCTCATTATAATTCTGATACCGCGAGGGGGCGGTGAGTGAAGTACTATATGGGAATGATGGGTTGAAGCTGAATACCCGGCTACCTGGTAAAATAGGCTTCCAGTTCACGAAGCGTGTCAGGAGTTGTAGCAAAATCTTTAATGGCCAGGCCCTCCTCCAGCAATACAATCCGGCTACAGACATCTGTAACGTGGGCCAGGTCGTGACTGGAGACGAGGATCGTGGTTTTTTGTTCACCATTGATCCGTTTCAGCAACCTTTTCAGGCTGATCTGTGAACTTGGATCAAGATGGGCGAAGGGTTCGTCGAGGATGATGATTTCCGGGTTTCCCAACAAGGCAGCAATAATCCCGACTTTACTTCTGTTTCCCTGCGACAGTGCCCGGATGGCGCTTCTGTTCTGCCTTAATTCATCGTCTGCAAATCCATCCAGGTGGTTGAAAAGGTTGGCAATATCTTCACTGTTCATTCCGTGCAGGCTGCCTATGAAATCGAAATACTCGGAAGGGGAGAGATAGTCGATCAGGAACCCTTCATCGAGGTAGGAACCGGTATATTTTTTCCATGCTTCAGAGCGGGATACGGCAACCTGTTTGGATAAGACAACCCCGTGAGTGGCTGCCAGTAGGTCGAGGATCAACCGAAAGAAGGTGGTTTTTCCCGCTCCGTTATTACCGATGAGTCCGAAGGATTCGCCGGCGGAAATCTCCATGGCCGGGATATCCAGGGCCACCACATTGTTATACAGTTTTTTGAGATCTTTTACCGTGATCATACTATCCGTTTCTGAAACCGTGAAGAATTTGCTGTTTTCGGGACTTAAACTGCCTGGTAACAATATCGATGAGTTGCCTGTGAAATACCAGCCCGGTCGCTCCCGTAAGTCCAATGGCGACAAGTCCGGCCAGCGGGGACGTTACTAGCGAGATCAGCCAGTAGAGCAACAGAGGGAAGCCGATCACCGGGAAGATCATGATAAAATGTACGGCAGAGGCTCCCTCATAGTTGAAAAATGCCCCTTTTGACATATCGACCCGCTTGCTATTGTAAGTGCCGAGGTACAGGATGAGGAAAATACTTACCCCGCTGCTGAAAAGCCAGGCAACCAGGTTCAGCAGCAGGATCTTATAATCAAAGAAGGCATATGGAAGTGTGATGAGGAAGGTTGTCGTGTTAAAAAGGAAAAAGAGCCAGAATTTAGCGGCGAAAAACTCACGGCTCGAAAAATTTGCGGTGCACAGCCTGTCAAAGTAACTGCTTTCCCAGGAGAGGACCAGCTGTCCATACTGCAACATCATGATCCCCGTGAGGAGCAACCCGATGAAAAGTCCCATTTCATAACTCCCGGCAATAGGATGTTTCGGGTAAATCATGAATCCATAAAACAGGAACAATGCGCTGAGTACCAGGTACGACCTTGGCCGGTTATTCCTCAGGATCATCTTTATTTCGAGTGTCACCAGGGCTCCGGTTGCGCCGAAGGTTTTTGACAGGTACCTGCCGCTTCCACTGGTAGCATACTGCTTTCCGGTTGCTGTTTTCACCTCCATGTATCGTTGCCCGTGGAGGAAATTCCACGAAATTCCATAAGAGAGCAGCAAAAAAAGAAACGGGGCGGCGATTCCTGCCGGGTGATGTGCAACATACATCAACCAGCCACCAAACGAGTGAGAGATCAGCTGGTGTTGTGAAACATCCGCCAGCACCAGCAGGGAGGCCGCCAGCAAAATCACGACAATCACCCACGGCCTGACGGAAAATAATTTTTTAAAGAAAAAAGCCAGGTAGTTGTTGGAAAAGATCAGGAGCATCAGGGTGAAAAACCATGTCAAACCCATGCTTGCGGAATAGGCCGGTATAATATTTCGTATGGTAAATGGCAATAAAACAACGATGGGGAAAAAGTTGAAAAGGCTGATGCCTGATTTGATCAGAAGAAAGTGAAAGATTGAATTTTTCCTGACCGGAAGGTGCTGGTATGGCATGATAGAGATCACAGGGGCGGGCTGCATGAGAAATCTCAGCAGAAAATCGATGATAAAATAATAGAACAGGATCCCTGAAAATGCAGTTACCGGGTCTGACTCAGGAAATGCAGCGCTGAGGATCTTTCCAAGGAACAACCCTAAAAAGACCAGGTTAAGCAGGAAATAGAGTATAAAAATCCCAAGAATGATGTTGATCAGCAGGCTTTTCTGCCAGTAGGAAGAACGGATGGTCTCTTTCCATTGATGGTCGGCCAGCCGGAAAAACAGACCGGGAAATGATTTCATGGGTACCTATTTTTGCTTTTCAAAAACATCCACCTCCCTGAAATAGAAAGGACCGTACGGGGAGTCTTCGCTGATCCACAGCAGGTAACGGTACTGTTTTGACTTTTCGGGCAGGGGAATCACGGTGTAGAGCGCTTTGCTGTTGCCCCATATATCCTCGGGGGGAGCAAGGGCGATAAAACTCCATCCGGAAGATTTGGGATCTCCTTTTAACGTCGGATTCTTCTCGCCTGTGGCACCCCAGAGCGAGAAAGATTGCCCTCCGCGTTTGGTACTTTGTCCAGTGAAAATATGGACGCTGTCAAGTTCAATCTCCCGCTGCAAATCCATCAGTATCCGGCCTTCACCCTTTTCCGACCATTTGTCGTTCAGCGAGTCGCCGGGCAGCAGGTCGTACATGCCATCGTTGATGGCGGCCACGGTCATGCCGTCGGACAATCCCTTGAGCGTAGTGTCAGCATTGCTGAAGTAGAAACTGGTTGTCACCCCGTTTGGCTGATGGATATCAGCATAGTCTTTCATGGTAAGCCTGGCCGGAAGTTTTGCAAGGTTCCGGTTGCTGTAAGCGAGAATCTTTGCCGCAGGGGTCATTGCCTCATCCACGTAGCTTTTTGTGAGGCTGAGGGTCATGGACTGGCGCCCGCTGAAATCATCATACATGGGCTGGGCCGGTTGAACCTGGTCGGCAGGATTATCGGCCAGCGAGATGGCGAAAATTTTAATGCTTTCATTGTCAGGAAGCTGCAACGTGCCACTGGCAGGTCCGGCATCGAGCGCGTACTTGAAAATATAGGCATATTGGTAAGGAAGATCGAGCGTGTCATGGTGAAGGTGGGTGGCAAACCAGGCAACCTCATCACGCTTGATGAACCCTTTCTGCACCCCGGTCATCCGGTTGTATTTATCCCAGGTCCGGTTGTCGAACTGGCCGATGTTTCCACGATAAGCCTGTATGTGAAGGGTTGATTTTAAACTTCCGACCTTGAATATTCCCGCTGTGTCGGCAGTGGCCGAAGCTAAAATGTATAAGTGGTTGAAATTCCCTGTCTTTGGAAGGGTGATCTTCTGCCCTTTGCAGACGAGCACATTGTTTTTTCCATCGGCGATAGGGCCGAGGTTGAACTGTATGCCGTCAACAGTGAGGGTTTCAGGAAAAAGTTCGGCGGGAAGGCTCATCCCCTGCTGATCAAAACTGCCATTTTTCCTGTTTTTCATGGAGGAGACCACATCCTGGTCAAATACAAGAGGCAATGCGAACGAAGTTGGCTCCGCCTGCTTTTGCACAGGTGCCTCCACCTGGATGGCAAAACTGCGGATGGCAAATTTCTTCATGTCGGTCAACAGTTTCCCGTTTTTCAATGTTGCTTCGCCAACAAGACGCTCCTGCCCGTCGACTTCCCAGGCTTTAACGATTTTGGAGGCCAATGTTACTTCAACATTCTGAAGGTCTTTTCCTGTGAGTTCCTGCAGTCTGATAACCACATCCTTTCCGTTTTCGGCCTTTTTAATGGTGCGGATATCCACCTGTGGAACGGAGACTTGCGCAAATGAGAAACTCTTTCCAAGGAAACCCTCGTGCTGTGACGCCCGGAAGACCCGGAGCGGCTGGTTGATGCCCCGTCCCTGCCACTCTGAAAGTGCTGTGCGCCAGTCCCCTTTGTGGCTGTAAAGACCATACGTGATTTCGTGAATTCCCCAGTCCTGTGTAGCCTGGTCGTGAAAAAAGTTTGTGGCGGGAGTATAAAGGAGGGTGAGGCGTAAGGTTTTATCGTTGGGCTTGTCGGAACCGAATTTGCTGTCTTCAAAAATCGTCACGCCGAAATTCCCGGTTTTATCGGTGAGGTCGAACCATTCTCGGGAGGGAACCTCATACTTCTTTTCATCGTTGCTGGCTCGTTCTTCGGTTCCCAACCCCAGGTTATAGGTGGCATTTCCATTGGCTGCTGTGAGGGGGAAAGAGGCCTTCAGGCTCACGCCCCGCGACTGCCATTTGATGGTGTTCCTGATGACCAGGTTCTCCTTGCCGGCTACCAGCTGGATGTATTGTATAAATACTGAATTCAGGGCAGTGCGCTCTATTTTAACCGTCGCCCGCACAGGGCCCTTTTCAACCACGGTGATTTTGGCGGGTCCGCCAACAAAGCCGGAGGGAGGATTTTTACGGTCGTTCCAATCCATATTCCAGGCTGGCCAGTAGGCGGGATGTTCTTTCTGAAATTCAAGTCTCATGGGTGCCGAGAGCAACTCTTTCCCAAGTTTTTTATCAATGATGCTCGAGATGTCGCCTGCAGCATTGATGGTGACCTTCAAAAATTCGTTGTCAATCATCTTTTCAGAAACCGAGAGTGAACTCTTTGCCGGAGACTCCTCTTTCACCGGCTGTACATCATAGCAAACAAGACCGAGTGACGGAACGTTACTGAGAAAGATGATACGGAGGCTCTCCTTTGATGCTTGTACCAGTTGTACCTGTACTTCATTGTTGAGGGCATCGACTACTTTTACAGCCTTCGGAGCGCCTTCGGGAAATGGGATTTCGGCTTCAACAACATCCTTTCTTGCGATGGCGAGGGGATTGTACACCACGAGTGCAGTGCCTTTCCCCCGGGTATCCATGGCATGGATTACGGCACCGGCTGAACTCAACATTCCGGCAGAAAATTTGTTCAGGGCGAGCACCTCGTCATTCCAGGCATATTCGTAAGCTTTGGGGATACAGGTTCCCGGCAGGATGTCGTGCATCTGGCTGCCCAGCACCAGCCACCATGCTTCATTGATCGAACGCTGGGGGTATTTTTGTCCGCCCAGCCAGTCGGCCATTACCGCAACAGGTTCAGTGGCGAGCGCCAGCTGTTCGTTTTTGCGGTTCCATCGTTTCATATAAGCCTGTGATGTAAGCGAACCGGAGGAGTGTTCAGTGAGGAGCAGGTCACCGGTAAAGGAAGGAAGTTTGCTTTTCTGTTCTGGTGTCAGGTCCCTGAAAAGCTGATCGGAGGAGGAGAGGTAAATGTTGAGTTTCCCATCTGGCTGTCCCACGCTGCCGGCAGCATTTTTCACATCCTCTTCGCGGGGGGCGCCGCCTTCATCTCCAACACCATAGTAACGGTAATCGGCATAAACGCCGTATTTCCGCCCGTTTTCCATCACCCGTGCAATCCAATAGGACGAGGTGTCGAGTCGTTTCTGAACCTCCCCGCCATAATTGGTGGCATTCAGCGCTGCCACGATGCCATTGCCGTCGGGACCCGTCCAGTTGCCGATGTTGAACGGGATGCCGGAGGCCGATCCCCAGGAGAGTTTTTGCGTTGAAAATCCTTTCAATCCCGCATGGGCAAGTACCGACGGGAGATGTGCCTGGAAACCAAAACAGTCGGGAAGCATAAAATCGACACTCTCCTTTCCGAATTCCGACTTGAAGTAGCCATTCCCATACAGCACCTGCCTGATCACCGATTCGGGTGAAGGAACGTTGACATCGCACTCATCCACCGAAGAGCCGCCGACGAACCACCTTCCGAGGGAGACGTATTTCTTAAGTTTCTCATACTTATCAGGATAATACTCCTTCATCATCTTATAGCGGCGGGCTCCCGAGAAGGTGAAGACATACGATTTGTACTTTTCAAGCCGCTGAAAGTTATCGGTCAGCGTGTTCTTCAGGTATTCGTTGATGGTGGTTTCATAATCCCATCGCCATTCAGTGTCGAGGTGCGCATAACCTACCGTGTAGAGCACAGGATCCTTCGACAGGTCATACCTGGCTGCTGCAGGTTTTGGCAATTCAGCCTGGGAATAGGCAAAATTCCCGATCAGCAGGAACAACAGGGCGATCACATGGAAACGGGGACTCATCATAGCATTTGTATTTCCTTGTAAAATTAGGGATTTATTTTATTTCTCAAAAAGCGTTACTTTTGTACAAACAATAATAACGGGAGATCAACCTATGAAAAAACTTGTATTCGCAATGCTTGCAGTGACCCTTCTGGCTTCATGCACGAACAATAAAAATCAGTTTAAAATCACCGGAACCGTGAATGACACTGATACCGGTATGATATACCTGCAGAAATACGACGCAGATAAATGGGTCGATCTCGACTCTGTAAAACTTGAAAAAGGTGAATTTTCATTTACCGGGAAAGTTGATCTTCCGGAGATGTGGCATATTGCCATGAAACAAAACCAGGTGCTTCTGCCTGTTTTTATTGAAAATGCCGGTATTGAGGTGAAGATTTTTCCCGACAGCCTGGAGAAATCAACCGTAAAAGGTTCGGCATCACACGACATCTATCAGCAATATGTTACGATGAATGATGCCACCAATGCCAAAATGGATGTTGTTTACAAAGAGTGGAAAAAGGCCAAAGAGGCAAATGATACCGTGGGAATGGTGCGAAACGATTCCCTGTCCAACGCACTCGATGCGGAGTTGAAAAAGCAGCTTCAGGATTTCGCAAAGACCAATACCAAGACCGTTGTGTCGCCCTACCTGGTGATGCGCAACAGCTGGCAGTTTGAACTTCCTGAACTGGAAGAGGTTGTCAATGTGATGGATACCGGGCTGAATGCATCACAATACATGCAGGCTTTAAAGAAAAGGGTCGAGATATTGAAGAGCGTGTCAATCGGACAAATTGCACCTGATTTTGAAATGAATGACACCACCGGCAAACCGGTTAAATTATCATCGTTCAAAGGCAAATACCTGCTGCTTGATTTCTGGGCTTCGTGGTGCGGACCATGCCGTGCCGAAAATCCGAATGTTGTGAAAGCATACAATGCCTTCAGTAAGAAAGGGTTTGACGTTCTTGGCTGTTCGTTCGACCAGAACCGGGAAAAATGGATGAAAGCCGTTAAGGATGATCACCTTACCTGGAACCATGTATCCGACCTGCAATACTGGAAAAATGCAGCCGGTAAACTTTACGGGGTTAACTCCATTCCTGCCAATGTGCTGCTCGACAAGGATCAGAAGATCATCGGCCGCAACCTGCGCGGGGAGGATCTGATGAGCAAACTGGTGGAGATTTTCGGACCGGTAGTGGAGGAGAAGAAGGGTCATGGGGGTAAAAAGGTGACAAAGTAACAAGGTGACAAAGTAGCAGGGTTACGGGTCTTTGGGTGGTGTTTTCAATTTAGTTTTTTATGAAATGGGTTTTGCTGGTTTCGTTATTGGCTGTGGCCGGATTATTGCAGGCACAGCGCAAAATTGAAGGGACAATCCGTGGATTCGGGGCGAACAGGGTTTTCCTCATGAGCATATATGGCGAGAAGACCAAGGCCATTGATTCAACCACCTCGGATGCCAATGGCCATTTTAGTTTTATGATCATCAACCGGCTGCCGGGAATGTACCGGCTTCAGTGGGCCAAAGACGGCCTGGTCGACCTGGTGTGGAACCAGGAGGATGTTGAATTTGTTACCACGGCCAAAAATGCGGAGGACAGTCTTCAGATCATCCGGTCGGAAGAGAATAAAATTAACCGTGAATATTCAAGGCTCGACCGGATAAACCAGGCAAAACTACAATTGCTCATGCCTGTTGTTGATTACTATCCTGTAAAAGATCCCTTCTATTCTTCTGTTGCCGGCGAGATGGAACTTACCCAAACATCCCAGCAACACTTTCTTGATTCGCTGGTAAAACGGTCTCCCGGCGCTTTGGCTGTTCGTATTGCCAAGGCATACCAAACGCCATTTATCCCGGCAGGCATGAATAAAGATGACCGGGTTGCCTTTTTGAAACAACACTATTTTGACAAGCTCGATTTCTCAGACACTGCACTGCTCCGCAGCATGGTATTTGTCAACAAGTCGATCGCCTACCTTTCGCTTTACAGCAATAACCGCATGCCCCAGAAACAGCTTGAAGCGGAATTCATTAAAGCAGTCAATGTCATGCTTGGCGCAGCCTCCGTGAATCCGGTGATATACAAGTTCTGGCTTGATTACCTGGTTGGAGGATTCGATAAGTACCATTTTGATGAGGTGATCACCTATATTGCCGACAATTTCCAGGACCCGTCATCCTGCGAGGACCAGGAACGGAAGTCGGCCCTGCAGAAAAAACTGGATACCTTCAAGAAGATTGCCATAGGCAAGATCGCACCTGACCTGGAAGTTCCCGACACCAAAGGGAAACCGGTAAAACTGGCCGAAATAAAGTCAGAATTTACCCTCGTGGTTTTCTATGCCAGCACCTGTCCGCATTGCGTTGCCATGACACCCAGGCTGAAAGAACTTTACGACAAGCAACAGCCAAGGCGTTTCGAGGTTATGTCGGTATCCATCGATACGAGCCGAACCGAATGGAATGCTTTTTTAAAAGAGCAAAAAACATCCTGGATCAATGTCTCCGACCTCAAGGGGTTCAACGGCAAATCGGCTGATGATTACAACATCTATGCAACCCCCACCATGTTTTTACTCGACCGCGAGAAAAAAATCCTGGCAAAGCCCATCTCGCTGATGGAGTTGGAACAGGCGCTGAGGGACCGCAACCTGATTAATTGATTTACGATTGGACGATTTACGATTTACGATTTGTGCTCCTCAATCGTAAATCGTAAATCAAACAATTCAATCTGCAATCGTCAATCGTCCAATCGTAAATATCAATACTTGATAATCCTCGACGTTCCCGCCACTCCTTCCGAAACCACCCTTATAATGTAGATACCTTCCGGTTTTTCGTCCAGCGAGAGTTCATGTTTAGCGCCTCCCGGGAGTTGTTTACTCACCAGTTTTTCGCCACGCATCCCATAGATCTCAACCATGCACCCGGTACGATCCTGTCCGATCAGTTCCAGGGTGAAATTTCCCGATGTCGGATTTGGATATACCTTGAAAAAGGCATCTCCGGTTGTTTTGAATGGTTCTTCGGCGGGAAGGGCGGCAACTGACTCCTCCTTCAATGCCTGGGGCAGTGAGTGCGGAACAGCACTGCAGTAAAAACAATCTGCAGAGATATAGCCATGAAGGTATCCGCCGGATGTAACGATCACGCCGGGGTTCATTTTTATATTCACACCAGCAATCAGGATCGCTGATCCGCCACTCTGGATGAGGAACGGGCCAACGGTACCGCCACCCGACACGATCAGGGTGCCTGTTGCATCGGTGCAAAATGTTTGTCCTGTCGGCACAATAGTTCCGATGATGGATCTTGACGAAGGCGGAAGAGGTTTCACCGAAACCTGGATGGTGTTTGTTCCATAGCATCCGCCGATGGTTGTATAACTTACCGTAAGTGACTGGGGACCGCTTACAGTAGTCCAGTTGACGATGATGGCATTGGACCCTGTTCCGCCCGCAATGGTTCCGCCCGGAGATACCGACCAGGCATAGGCTGTATTTCCGGCCTGCGTAACATAGGAAACACCTGAGGCTCCCGAACAAACGGCAGTATCACCGGTAATTGTGGCGACAGGAGGCGGAGTGATGGTAATGGCGAGTGTTTTGCCAATTCCGTTTCCGCAAGGATTGGTGCCATATACGGTGACCATTCCCGAAACGGCAAACGGCGAGAAATTTACAGTCACCGACCGGGTATTACTCCCTGAAACGATGGTTGCACCCGGGGGCAGGCTCCACGAATAGCCGGTAGCGTTAATGATGCCGGGAATGGAATAGACAACTCCGTTCATTCCGCTGCAAACCTGGCTGTTTCCGCTGATGTTACCTGCTGTATAAGGCTGGCAGGTGAAAACCTCCACCGAATCGCCGGCAACGCTGCTATAGTTGCCTACCGAATCCCTGAACTCAATGCTCATCAGGTGTTTTCCAAGGGGAAGGTAGGGCAGCTCAACCGAATCAAGAAGGGTCACATTCCCTGCTGGCTGTGCAAGCTTGATCACCCGCATGGTGGCCGGGTCGTTGTCGAACCAGTAACGGTATCCCGCAATCAAATTCTCCGCGATGTTTGCTGTTTTACTCTTGTAAAAATAGCCGGAAGCAACGATACTTGGAAGGTCACCACTCTGAAACCTGACGTGGGCTTTGTGAAGCCCGGGTGGCACTGCGGCAGCGTTGATTGTTGTGATCACATCGGCCACTGGTTGATTTGCTACTGCTACAGTTACTTTTGCAGCCGGGTTATCGTCAAACCAGTATTCATAGGAGGTCAGGTTGTTCTGGTTAACAGTACCATGCTTGTAAAACATGTCCGACTGGGTTGAACACCAGGTGCCGGTCGTGTTTTTAAACCTGATGTGGAAATTGTGGAATCCTAATGAAAGCGATGTCGCTCCAATAACGGAGGAGAGGTCAAGAAACTGCGTAGTTGGCACATTCACCGTTGTTTTGGATCCGTAATCGCTGTCAAACCAATATTCATAACCCGAAATCAGCATCTCCGGAATAATGACGAAATAGGCTGAAACAGGGGGACTGTAAATGCCAGAAACATCACGGAACCTGATGTGAAAGGTGTTCATGCCCGGACTCAGGGAGGAGGCTGCAATGGCGGAACTCAGATCGAGAAAGGTGGTATTGCTCACACTTACCGAAGTTTTACCGGGATAGTCATTATTGAACCAGTATTCATAACCATTGATAAGGGTGGAGACCGGATAATAGAAGAAAGAAGAAGTTACCGGACTATACCGAAGAGAGTCATCCTTGAAACGGATGTTGAAGCGGTGAAACCCTACCGGGAAAGCCGGAACGTTTACCGATGTACTCAGGTCGAGCGTACTCGCAGGACTTACAGCCTGGCTGATCATCCCGGCATCGTTGTCATCGAACCAGTACTGGTATGCGATGATCTTGGGTGCCTGGGCTACAAGCATTTGCAACGGAATGACCAGGAGGCCTGAAATGAGGAGTAATATTTTTCTCATTGTGGCTTATTTTTCCTGGGCTGCAACTTTGAAATGGATGTTGAGGGTGCCGCTGGGTGTTGTCGATCCGGCTACATATTTGAATTGGATATGAGGGTTGATAGGCAGCATGCCATCCTTGAAAGGCTCGCCGCCATAAATTCCAACATCAGTACCGTCGCTGCCTCCGTTAATACCGGGACTACCTGCTATCAGGTGGTAATTGTGATGAATATCATAGCTGTAGCCACTCTGACTGGTGTAAATTTGCTCATTCGGCACACTTTCGTGATTCCCCGACATGTTGCCGAAACCGTTCAGATTTCCCACGCAATAGCCAAGATAGTCGTAGAAAAACACCATCGGCCCGGTAAAGAGGTTATAGTAATAATTGTTGTCGGTACAGTATACCGGGATATAGCCATAATAGGCGACACACGGATTTTTAAATATGTTGTTGGAAAAAGTTGAATTTTTTACGAAATAGTTAAGCGTTTTGCTGCTTCCCCACAGGAAGTCATTGTGCAAAAAAGTCGCTCCGTAAAAGTAATTCAGCTGACCTTCAATAATGTTATTTCTGAAACTTGCATTGGAGTGCCCGCCATAAATTTGTCCGCGCAGGATGTTTTCGCGAAAAAGGAAGGTCGAAGTGGTGGTGTCGGAACCGTTATTGGAAAGGTAAATGGTATTGAGGTTGCAGCGGGAAACATAATAGGATGAAACATGCTGGTTGGCCTGGTTGGTGCCAAAGGCAAGCGTCCCTGTAAGGATGAAACCCTGTAGGCTTCCGTTGTCGGCGCCCGACACGACGGTGATGTTCCCGGTGAGGAAGGTGGTTCCGGTGGCATAGCAGGAGTCGGGGAAGATACCGGCGCCAATGATGTGAACCCCTTTGTTGATGACCAGGTTGCCGATGTTCATCAGTGCTGTTCCCGGCAGATAGATGTAATCGCCATTGGCCGAATGGACAACAGCAGAATCAAGCCGGGTAAAAAATTCACTGCCGCCGGCAACATGGTTAACGGCTATCAATTCCTGGGCTGAAAGGGAACTCATCCCAAGTACGCAGAGGGCAAAAAAGGTAATAATTCTTTTCATGGCTGGTGTAATTTTAAGGGTGTTTAATTAGGTATTGTTATACGGAAATGTGAATATAATGGACAAAGATAGACGGGAAAACCGAAATAACAAATATTGAGGTATAATAATTCCTGAATTAAAAGGGCGTATGGATTCTTCAACCGGGTTATTTTTATTGGTTTTTTTCTATTCCGGTGATTTTTTTACCTTTGCAATCTTTCCGGGTAATCCGGTTTATGTATTATTCATGCAACGCCGCACATGTACGAGTATATCCAAGGTAAACTGGTAGAGAAAAACCCTGCTTATGCGGTTGTTGATGTAAATGGGATCGGCTACCTGTTGCATATTTCCATTCACACCTACTCCCAAATTCAGCAGGACGAAAAAGTCACCCTTTATACTCACCTGGTGGTGAGGGAGGATGACATGCTTTTATATGGTTTTTCTGATGCTGCAGAAAGGGAACTTTTTCGTCAGCTTATCAGTGTTTCCGGTGTTGGGGTGAACACGGCCCGCATCATATTATCCTCCCTGTCACCAAACGAGGTCGTGCATGCCATCGGCGAAGGAAATGCGAATTTACTTCAACGGATCAAGGGGATCGGGGCAAAAACCGCCCAGCGCATCATTATTGATCTGAAAGATAAGGTTTCAAAAGAGTTAATTCCTTATGAAAAATCAGGAATATTGCACAATACAAAGAAGGAAGAAGCGTTATCAGGATTGATCATTCTTGGCTTCCCAAAGATGCTTGCTGATAAAGCATTGAATAAAATCATCGAATCGGAAGGAACAGGCTTGACAGTGGAACAACTGATCAAACACGCGCTGAAGGTTTTATAGCGCGATGGTTCCGGAGTTAAATAGACCTTGCTGTACTTAGTGAAGAGACACGATTTATATACTATTATCTGCCTGGCCGTCCTGATTACCATCGGTTTCCCGGTTTTTTCCGGCGAAACAACGGGTAATTCCGGACTTGGTCATTTGTTATCTTCCCCTCCTGACAGCCTCAAAAGCGGTGATACGACGGGGCTCAGGTATCCATTTGGTGATGAGACTGTTCTGCCTGGTTCCGGACATGAAAACCCAATCTACCTCAAGAATCCCCCGAATATTAAAACCAACGTAGAGTACGACCCGATTACGCGGCAATATTACTACACTTACAAGATCGGCGAAACGGTTTACCGGATCCCAACCACGCTGTCGTTCGATGAATACCAGAACCAGGACATGCAGGGCATGATCAACCAGTACTGGAAGGAGCGGTCGGAGGCTGCAACCATGGATAATGCGAAAGGGATCATCCCCAAAATCCATATTCCCGGGAAGGTTTTTGAGACCATCTTTGGTAACAATACGGTCGATATCCGGCCCCAGGGATCGGCTGAAATCGACTTTGGCATCATTTCAAACAGGCGCGACGACCCCATGCTGAGCACACGCCAGCGCAGGCAGACGAACTTCGACTTCCAGGAAAAGATACAGATGAACGTTGTGGCCAAGATCGGCGACAAGATCGAGTTCAAGATCAATTACAATACCGAAGCCACCTTCGATTTCGAGAACAAACTGAAGTTGAAATATGAAGGCAAGGAGGATGACATCATACAGCTTATCGAAGCCGGCGATGTGAACATGCCGCTCAGCACCAACCTTATCCGTGGAACCGAGAGTCTTTTCGGCGTTAAAACAAAGCTGAAATTCGGCCGTGTTACTGTAACCGCGATCTATTCGCAACAGAAGAGCGAGACCAAAAACATCGTAGTACAGGGCAATGCGCAAACTCAGAAGTTCAGTATCCGTGCCGACGAATATGAAGAGAACAAGCACTTCTTCCTCGGGCAGAATTTCAGGGATACCTACAGAAAAGGGACAAACCAGTTGCCGGTAATCAACTCCAACGTCAACATTCTCAAAATTGAGGTGTGGGTTACCAACATCGGCGCGGCAGTGACCGAAAACCGCAACATTGTGGCATTCATGGATCTGGGCGAATACAAACCTTACAACACACGTCTCTTTACAGGCGATCCTAACGGCAGGTTTACCTCCAATAATTCGAACAACCTTTTCCAGGTGGTGATGTCAAATGCGGCCGATTCGGCAAAGGTTCGCGGCATTAACACCGTTAGCGGATATTTAAAAGGCTCACCTTATTTCATGGTATCCGGCGAGGATTTTGAGAAGGTAGAAAGCGCCCGGAAACTTCTTCCCTCAGAATATACCTTTAACCCGAAACTGGGATTTATCTCCCTGAATTCTGCGCTGAATTCCGACCAGACACTGGCCGTTGCATACCAGTACCAGGTTGTTGGTGATACTGCGGTACACCAGGTGGGTGAATTTTCCGACCAGGGGATCATCTCCCCCAAAAGCCTTGTGGTAAAGCTGCTGAAAAGCACCTCCCTGAATACGAGAATTCCTGTATGGAACCTCATGATGAAAAACGTATATGCTCTGGGAGCCTATCAGTTGCAACCCAACGATTTCACCATCAACATCCTCTATTCAGGAAATGCAAACGGTGTTCCCACAGCCTACATTACGGAAGGCCGCATCAAGGGGATTCCCCTGCTGCGCATCCTGAACTTCGACAATGTCAACCAGCAGTTCAATCCCCCCGGCGACGGAATGTTTGACTTTATTGACAATGCCGCCACCCAGGGAGGTACCATCCAGGCATCAAACGGCAGGATCTTCTTTTCTGTTCTTGAGCCATTCGGCAAGGACCTGCGGGATTCCATCTTTGATCCCGCCAACCCAAAGGCATCCATAGAGCTGGCGAACAAATACTGCTATGATTCGTTGTATACCATGACAAAATCAAATGCAAGGCAGTATCCCGATAAAAATAAATTTGTTCTTGATGGTTATTACAAATCGGCGGCCGGCTCTGAAATTTCCCTCAATGCGCTGAATGTCCCTCCGGGTTCCGTAAAGGTAACTGCCGGCGGAATTCTCCTGCAGGAAAACGTGCATTATACGGTTGATTACACCCTTGGAAGGGTAAGGATCATCAACGAGGGGATCCTTAATTCAGGGACGGTGATCAATATCTCCCTCGAAAGCAATGAGATGTTCAATGTTCAGACCAAGCGTTTGATGGGCGCCCACATCGACTATAAAATCAACAGGGATTTTGTGGTTGGGGCTACGGTGTTAAACCTGAACGAACGTCCGTTGACCCAGAAGGTGAATTATGGCGACGAGCCGATGTCGAACACCATCTGGGGGATGAACCTTTCATACCGTACCCAGTCGAGACTGATCACCCGTTTCGTGGATGCCTTGCCACTGCTAACAACCAAAGCTCCCTCTTCGATTGCAGTGGATGTTGAATTTGCCCAGTTTATCCCGGGGCATTCCAAAGCCATTGGCAAGGCGGGAACCACCTATATCGACGATTTTGAAGGCGCTAAGTCGACCATTGACCTGAAAAATATCGGGAACTGGTTCCTGGCCAGCACCCCGCAGGGGCAGACAACCTACCGGATGTTCCCTGAGGCGGCGCCGGGGACAGGGTTATCTTATGGATATAACCGCGCCAAACTGGGATGGTATATCATCGACCCGTTGTTCTATGATAAAAATACAAGTTTGCTGCCTCCGAACATTTCGAACCAGGAGTTGTCGAATCCATACGTACGCCAGGTATGGGAAACGGAGATATTCCCTAACAAGCAGCCATTGAACGGGGTGCCCGTGAACCTTGCCGTGCTCAACATGGCTTACTACCCTTCTGAACGCGGCTCCTATAATTTTGACATCGGACCATCGGCCGTCTCAAAAGGGTTGAACATTGACGGAACCCTTGCCAATCCTGAAACCCGCTGGGGTGGCGTGATGCGCAAAATTGAAACTACAGATTTTGATGCTACGAATATCCAGTATATTGAGTTCTGGATGATGGACCCGTTTATTTACGATTCGCTGAATAGCGGGCAGTTATACTTTAACCTTGGAGATGTTTCGGAAGATATCCTCCGCGACGGACGGAAAAGCTATGAAAACGGGTTGCCGACCAGTGAATTGATCAAGGAGGTTGACACGACCATCTGGGGACGGGTTCCGCAACTCCAGGCGCTGGTAGATGCCTTCGACAACACCCCGGCATCACGTCCTTTCCAGGATGTTGGGTACGATGGATTGTCTGACAAGGATGAGCTCTCCTTCTTTGATACTACCTATGTAACCAAGGTGAGAAATGCCTTTGGCGCGGGTTCAGGGGCGTATAAAAATGTCTCCACCGACCCATCGGCAGATGATTTTCATTATTTCCGCGGTACCGATTATGACAATGACCCCGCTTTCAGCAGTGTGCTGGCCAGGTACAAAAAGTATAATGGCCCGGAAGGGAACAGCCCTACAACGGATCAGTCGAAGGAGCGGTATGCAACCATTGCCACCACGATCCCCAATATGGAGGATATCAACAAAGACAATACGCTGAGTGAAGCTGAACGCTACTACCAGTATGTGGTTAACCTGAACCGTGACCAGATGAAGCCCGGCATGAACTACATTACCAATGTTTATCATGCCACCGACATTCCCCTGGCTGATGGGACACGCGGCAATGTAAACTGGTACCAGTTTAAAATCCCCATCAGAACACCCGATCAAACCATTGGCAGCATCAACGATTTTACCTCCATCCGTTTCATGAGGATGTTTTTCAAGAATTTCCAGCGACCCATCTCCTGCCGTTTTGCCACCCTCGAACTCACACGTGGTGAATGGAGGAAGTATAATTACAGCCTGCTGAATCCAGGCGAATATATCCCGGAAGCCACGCAGAACCAGACACAGTTCGACATTGCAACAGTGAGCATTGAAGAGAACGGAAGCAAGCAGCCAATCCCTTATGTCATGCCCCCGGGCATTGAACGTGAAACCAACTGGGGCTCGACCAACATGCAGAAGCTGAACGAGCAGTCGATGTCGTTCAAAGTTTGCAATTTGGTTGACGGGGATGCAAGAGCTGCCTATAAAACCACAGAATTTGATTTCCGCCAGTTCAAACGGTTGAAGATGTTTGTACATGCAGAACCGTCGATCAGGAACCAGAACCTGAAGACCGGCGAACTCACCATCCTGATGCGGATTGGCTCCGACTTTACCGACAACTACTATGAATACGAAATCCCTCTGAGCTTTACCCCCTGGGGAACATCGGCCAGCAATCCGGATGCCATATGGCAGGGGAGTAACGATTTCGACATCGATCTTGAGCGACTGGTGCAGGTTAAGTACGACAGGTTGATTGCCATGCGCGACCAGGGGCTGGCCCTCAATTCATCTACGCCATACTCGGAATATGACGGGAAGAATAAAATTACGGTTGTTGGTTCTCCAACCATCAGTGATGTCCGTGCCATTATGATCGGGATCAGGAATCCCAAGAAAAGCACCCAGGCCATTGATGACGACGGGCAGGCAAAATGTGCCGAAATCTGGGTTGATGAACTGAGGCTTTCCGACTTTAACAAAAACGGTGGTTTTGCTGCTACGGCAAGGGTTGCCGTAGAACTTGCCGACCTTGGCCGGGTACAGCTTACAGGTACGTACACCAGTTCAGGATTCGGTACACTTGAACAAAAGCAAACCCAGCGCCCGATGGAGGCGGTACTCACCTTCGGGTTTGATACCGACCTGGAGCTCGGGAAATTTTTCCCTGCCAAGTCGGGCATCCGCATTCCCATGCACTTCGACTACTCCATGATGCAGGTAAGCCCCAAATATGACCCGCTCAATCCCGACCTCTATCTCTCGGATGTTATCAATGCATTCAAGACTAAACAACAGAAGGATTCGATCAAGCAGATCACCCAGGGGTATACCCAGACAAAGAATTTCAACCTGATGAATGTCAGAAAAGACAGGACCGGGACCAAGAAACCCAAAATTTACGACATCGAAAATTTCAATGCGAGCTATGCCTATTCCGAAATTTTCCACCGGGATGTTGATGTTGCCTATGATCTGAGGAAAAAATATACCGGGGGACTCGGGTATAATTTCGCTGCCCAGCCTAAAAACGTGACCCCGTTCCAGCGTGCCAAGGCGTTAAGGTCGAAAGCATTTGCACTTATCAAGGATTTCAACTTCTACTACCTGCCGAAATCGTTTTCATTCCACACCGACATGAACCGTGAGTTCAATCAGCGGCAGTTCCGGAATAAAAGCGTGGCCATCGTTCCCATGGAGACCTTTTACATCAAGCGTTGGGACTGGGCCCGCACCTATGATCTGAAATACGACTTTGCAAAGTCGCTGAGAATTTCCCTGGTGGCGAATACCCAGGCATTTGTGAACGAGCCTCCCGGTCAGATAGACCGTTCAAACCGTGACCAGGTATGGAGTGAAATTTTCTCGCTTGGAACAAAAAACAATTACAACCAGGCAGTTAATGTTTCATGGGATGTTCCTGTCAACAAAATCCCGATGCTTGATTTTATCACCCTCCAGGCAGGATATATGGCCAACTACCGATGGGCCGGAGCGCCAATCTCCATCCAGGCCCAGCGAGGCAATAACCTTGAAAATGCGAATACCCAATCGCTCAATGGCGGTTTGAATATGGTTACCCTCTATAATAAGATTCCTTACCTGAAACGGATCAACCAGAACTCTGCCAGCACGCGCGGAAACAAACCGGAGGTGCCTAAAAACAAGAATGTCGACAAGCAGGACAGCCTGAAACTTCTGCCTAACAAGCCTAAATTCGGCAAAGTGCTGCTCGAGGGGACCCTGAGGTTCCTGATGGGCATCCGCACCGCAAAATTCACCTATACCCAGGGGAATGGAACGGTACTTCCCGGCTTCAAACCCAAACCGGTTGTTCTTGGAAATGACTGGGGTGACAATGCCCCGGGACTTGGATTTATCTTCGGTAGCCAGGACGACATCCGCTACAAGGCTGCCGACAGGGGATGGATCAGCTCAGACACCATGCTGAACAACCCCTATTTCAAAAAGTTCAACGAGAACCTGAGCATCTCGGTCAGTGTGGAACCGTTGAAGGATTTACGCATCGAAGTGATAGCCACCAGGCAATATTCGAAGTCGCACCAGGAGTACTTCCGGGCCAATGCTGCAGGGGAATTCAAAGCCTATTCGCCCCTCGACCAGGGAAGTTTTTCCATGTCCTATATCATGATCGGAACTTCCTTTACAAGTGACAACGGCGATGGAAAGTCACCCACCTTTGAGGCGATGAAGGAATCCCGCCGGAAGATTGCAGAACGGTATGCGGCTATAAATCCGAATTCCATAGGCATCAACGACTCTACCAAATTCCCGAATGGATACGGGCCAACAGACCAGGAGGTACTCACCACGGCATTCCTCGCAGCATACGGAGGAAAAAACCCGGCGAAGATCAAACTGACAGCTTTTCCCGGCATCCCGCTTCCCAACTGGCGGCTTACTTATGACGGGCTTGTAAAGCTGAAGGTGTTCAAAACCTGGTTGAGAACGCTGACACTGACACATGCCTACTTATCAACCTATAATGTGGGAACGTTTAACTCCAGCATCCTCTATAAGGAGGTAAACGGCATGCCTTCGGTACCCGATGATGCAGGCAACTTTATTCCGCAGGTGCAAACAACCGTGGTCTCCCTTACAGAGCAGTTCAACCCGTTGTTCAAGGTTGACATGGGATTCATAAACAGCCTCCTTGCAAGCGCCGAAATGCGCCGGTCACGCAATATCTCCCTCAGCTTTTCAAATAACCAGCTCACCGAAGTTACCAGCAACGAATTCATTGTCGGTCTCGGCTACCGGTTGAAAGGAATACGGTTCAACATCTCCGGCATGCTTGGCGGTGGCAAAAAATCCAAAACCAACAGTGACCTGAACCTGAAACTTGACTTCTCCATCCGCAAGAATAAGACGGTGTTGCGCAGGGTTGACCAGGATATTAACCAGATATCAGTTGGACAGCAGGTTATGTCGCTGAATTTTTCGGCCGACTACAACCTGAGCGCCCGGTTTAATGTGAGGTTCTATTTCGACAAGGTGATCAATACTCCATACGTATCAAACCAGTACAGGACTTCGAATACCAAGGGTGGGATTGCCCTGAGGTTTACACTGGGTAATTAACGGGTTAAGTCCGGGGTATTTGAAAAATTTGTATTTTTGAACAAACAATAAAACATACTACTATGAACGTTCCTGCAAATCTCAAGTACACAAAGGACCATGAATGGATGAAGGTTGATGGTGCACATGCATTTATCGGCATTACCGATCATGCACAGCATGAATTGGGCGATATCGTCTTTATTGAGGTGGAAACCGTTGGAGAAACCCTTGGGAAACATGAATCATTTGGTACCATTGAGGCGGTAAAGACTGTTTCTGACATGTTCATGCCTGCAGGCGGTGAGATCCTTGAGTTTAACGAGGCCCTGACCACGAACCCGGAAATCATCAACC
Organism: Bacteroidales bacterium; assembly: GCA_049317265.1. Taxonomy (GTDB): domain Bacteria; phylum Bacteroidota; class Bacteroidia; order Bacteroidales; family FEN-979; genus CAIVAT01. The sequence continues at coordinate 62,809 of JBMOIP010000016.1, read as the reverse complement.
AGGATCCATATGACAAAGGCTGGGTGATCAAGATCGCGCTGACGGATGCCGGTGAACTGTCCGATCTGCTTGATGCGGCGCAGTACGAGGCACTCATCGGGGGCTGATCAGCACAGCTGGCGGTATAAATTCTCCTTGCAATCTTTCCTGAAATATAACCGATGGGCAATCCTGTGGGGTTTGCTTATCATTTTACTAACGTCACTACCGGGGAAAACGTTGCCAAAGTTACCCGATTTTATGGACCTTTTCCATCCTGATAAGGTTGTTCATGTATTCATTTTTGCGGTCTATTTCATCCTGCAGATCAGGGGTTTCCTGTTACAACCTCAATACCCTTTTTTCAGGCGCCATGCGCTGTTTGCCACCCTGCTGATCTGCCTGGTCATGGCAGCAGGGACGGAACTCCTGCAAGGATATTTTATCCCGATGCGGGTGGGTTCACTTCCTGACTTCCTGGCAAACCTGGCAGGAATTTTTACCGGATGGGGGATGCATCAATGGAAGTTCCGCTATTTTTTTTCTTCCCGGAAGTAGTCGAAAACAATGGTTCCTTTTGCCTTTCCGATGGCTTCCTGGATCTCTTCAAGTGAGGCCAGTTTGATATTTTTCACCGATTTGAACTTCCAGAGGAGTTTCTGATTGTTGTTATAACCGATACCGGGAATCTCCATCAGCTGGGGCGACATCGTCGCCTTCTCCCTCCTGCGGCGGTGGTGCGTGATCCCGAAACGGTGAGCCTCATCACGCATCTGCTGGATGATCCTCAGTGTCTCCGATTTTTTGTCGAGGTACATCGGAAGCGAGTCGTTGGGATAGTAAATCTCCTCCAGTTTTTTGGCTATGCCGATCACGGTCATCTTTCCGGAAAGCCCGAGCTTCTGAATGCTCTTGAGGGCAGCGCTTAGCTGGCCTTTACCGCCATCCACGATGACCAGTTGCGGCAACGGTTTTTCCTCATCCATCAGCCGTTTGTACCTTCGGAAAATGATCTCCTCCATCGAAGCAAAGTCGTTGGGGCCTTCTACGGTTTTAATGTTGAAATGGCGGTATTCGCTTTTATCCGCCTTCGCATTTTTAAAGCAGACCATGGCTGCTACCGGACTGTCGCCCTGGATGTTGGAGTTGTCAAAACACTCGATATGGGCAGGTAGCTCTGTCATCCGCAGGTCCTTCATCATGGTGTCAAGGATGCGCTTTGACTTGTGTTCCGGATCAACAAGCTCCTTCTGCTTCTCCTTCTCGAGCTGGTAGTATTTCACATTGCGTTCTGAGAGTTCCAGCAGTTTCTTTTTGTCGCCGATCTTTGGCACCGTGAAATTGAGTCCGGGAATTTCATAACCCATTAAAAATGGCACAATGATCTCCGGGGAAACGCTTTCAAACCGTTGCCTGATTTCGGTGATGGCAATGGCGAGCAACTCTTCGGGGCTCTCATCCAGCTTCTTGATCATCTCGATGGTGTGCACCTGGATGATGGCGCCGTTCATCACCTTCATGAAATTGACATAGGCATGGAGCCCCGAAGAAATAATGGAGAAAACATCGACATTGTTGATGGTGGGGCTTACAACGGTGGATTTGCTCTGGTATTTGTCGAGCAGCGCCAGTTTTTCCTTCACATAGTGGGCCTTTTCAAACTCCTGGGATGCGGCATAGGTCATCATGAGCTCCCTGAGCTGCTTTGCCACCGTGGTAATGTTGCCTTTGATGATCTCTTTGATCGCTGATATGGATTTGTCGTAATCCTCAGCTGTCTGATGGCCTTCACATGGCCCTTTGCAATTGCCGATATGGTATTCAAGGCATACCCTTAATTTTTTACTGCGGATATTTTTTTCTGACAACAACAAAGTACAGTTTCGCAGGGGGTAGAGCTGACGGCTCAGTTCCAGAAGGGTATGCATGAGCCGAACGTTTGCGTAAGGCCCGAAGTAGGTTGATCCGTCGCGGATCACATGCCGCGTGGGGAATATCCGAGGAAAGGGTTCGTTTTTAATGCAGATCCAGGGAAAGGTCTTGTCATCTTTAAGTGCCACGTTATAATGCGGCTGGTATTTCTTGATCAGGTTGTTCTCCAGCAACAGGGCATCCTGTTCGGTTTCGACAACGATGTACTTGATCTCCGCAATTTTACGCACCAGCATCTGCACCTTTCCGCTGATGGAGTTGATCTTGGCGAAATAGGAACTTACGCGCTTCCTCAGATCTTTGGCCTTGCCGACATAGATGATCTTGCCTTTGTCGTCGAAATACTGGTATACCCCCGGTTTGTGTGGGAGATTCCTCACGATGGGTTCGAGGTGGGAGAAATATTTGTTGAGGGATCCGGCCATTGAATTACATTCCGTTGTCGAATTCGAACTTTGCGTCTTTGTGTTTTTTCCCGGTAGTGCCGAAGTTGAAGACAAAACCACCGTAGATTACCCTGGCATCGCGGCGCCGCGTTGACTCCTGGACAAGGGTAGGGGAGTTGATGCTGGTTTTCATAGACTGGGAGTTGAAAAGGTCTGAAACGGTAACGATCAGCGAGAGTTTTTTCTTCCAGAAATCCTGCCTGAATCCAAGGTTCACCACCCATGAAGGCCTGCGGAATCCCTGGGCAGTCAATGCTTCTGAACGATATTGGCCAGTTACCTGGAATAGGGTGGTTTTGGTGATGATCACGGAAGCATTGAGTTTTGCATTCCATGAAAAGGTGGATTTGGCGCTGCTGTAGCCTATGTTTGATGCATCAATCTGGCTGTAGAACCCCGAAGCACTGTAGTTCAGGTTGATGATCCCCGCTATTTGAGACGTTCCGCTCAGGTCGAGTCCTGCCGATTGGTCCTTTGCGAGGTTTTCGAAGGTAGTAACGAGTACCGAATCGTTCAGGTTACTGGTCACCATGGTGAAACCATTGACCTTATACCTGTAAAACAGGGTTGGGATTAAACTTGTCTTTCCCAATTTGGCGGCATATCCGAATTCCAGCGAGTGGATATCTTCAGGTTTAAGGTTGGGATTTCCAACCACGATATTGCGGGGATCACGGTACCCCGGAACGGGATTCATGTCCTCTCCGTCGGGGCGGTTCACCCTTCGGCTGTAGTTGAACTGCCACTCGTTTTTCCCGGACGCAATGTTCATGTGGATGGTGGGATAGAGGGCAAAATAGTTTGTGTTCGTGCTTGTATCAACCGTTCTGAAATCAAGGTAGGTCAGGGCCTCTTCTGCCCGCAGTCCGCCCATCACACTGAATTTTTTCCAGCTCCAGCTGAGCGTGGTGTAGAGGGCATGGACCGTTTGATTTGAGAAAAAGCTGTTGTTCAGGGAGGTGTCCATACTCCATTGTGAGGAAGGATAATCCCATTCATACACTTTCTGGGTATAATCGATCAGCTGCATGTTGCCTTCATATCCAACCTCCAGGGAGGCCTCTTCCCATAGTGGTCGGTTATAACTCACGGTAACAGTTACTTCCTTTTGTGAGTTATCCGCGGTAGCCCTGTTTTTCTGTTCGGGATTCGCGTCGGGAAAGGAGTAAACATTGGTGTAGACCTGGTCTTCCGGTCCGACTTCCGACTGGAACTCAACATCAGCCTTCAATACATGTTCGTCCTCCTTGTCGAAGGTGTGCTCATAATAGGCTTTCAGGCCAATGCTCGTTTCGCTTTCCGTGCCCGTGTGATAGCGGGTAAAGACCTGGGTTGGCTGCCGGGTCGAATCCTGGTAGTTATTGTAGGTTTCATCCTCCCGCTCGATTTTCCGGGCGTTGAAAGTTCCCGATAACCCGGTTGCATCCTTTTTGGTGGGTGACCAGTCGATGCCCAGCTGTGCGAGGTGCGACCTGGGTTTCCCATAACCTGTTGAACTTTGCTGATAGTATGTTGAGGTGTGTGTTGAATCGTTGATACTTTGAGAGGTGAGTTCGGTGGACCTTTTGCGGTAATCCTGCCTGAATCCATAACTGCCGAAAAGATTGACCTTCCCTTTATTATAGTTGAGTTGCAGGTTGGTATTGTAACGGTCATTGCTTCCGGCATTGGCGCCCAGGATACCGTTCATCCCGGCTTTCTGTTCTTTTTTAAGGATGATGTTGATGATTCCGGCAGTTCCATCGGGTTTGTATTTGGCAGAGGGGTTGGTGATGACCTCAATTTTTTCGATCAGCGACGCAGGCATCTGTTCCAGGTTGGCCGAATTGCTCATCACAGAAGGCCGCCCGTTGATCAGGATGGTCACATTTCCCGAACCCCGGAGGCTGATGTTCCCGTCCATATCCACGGATACCGACGGAATGGTTTGCAAAACGTCGCTTACGGTGCCGGTTTGGGCCTGGATATCCTTCTGAACATTGAACACCTTCCGGTCGATCTTGTTGATCATCATTGATTTTTCGGCAGTGATGGTAACTTCATCCATGGTGACGGAGGAGGAGCCCAGGTTGAGGGTTCCAAGGTCAATCTTTGGGTGTAACTTGCTGAGATGAATCGCTTTGGTCCGCTGCTTTTCGTACCCGACAAAGCTGTAGTCAAGCAGATAGATGCCAACGGGAATATTTACCAGGCGGAAAGATCCGCTGCTGTCTGTCACCATACCGGTTATCATTTTACCTGATATTGAATCCAGCAACACCATGTTGGCATACTCAATGGGTGAATGATTCTGAGCATCAACTACTTTTCCGGAGATGGCACCCGGCCCTTTACCCTGGGAAAACAGGGTGAGATGCAGGGTTGAAAAAAGGATCAGGAGGAGCAGGAAGGGAAGATAACGAGGCATAAAGTAGTTGGGAAACAGCGTATTAGTAAAAGATTGATAGAAGGACAGCCGGTCAATGTCATATCACAAAATTACGAAAAAAAGTCCATGATGCAGAAGCGGCTTAATGAGGAGAAAAAGCACTGAAATGTAAAAATAGGCCAAATGACGTATTTCGGGGATTTTCGACGAGGCTTAGTTTTGCATCGTCAACTCCTTTGAACCATGAAACAGAAAAACATCTCATCATCAATTATTCTGATATTGCTTGGGCTTGTATTGGTTCAGTCTGCCTGTAAAAAAAGCGAAACAAACACGCCTGCCGGTCCTACAAATATATCACCGGCCAGTCAATACCAGGCGCTTGGATTTACCTTCCTGGCAAGGCTCGACAGCTATACTGAGCGTTACAGGTTCACAAATCCCGGCTATTTTCTCACTCCGCTTGATGTCCGGCAAGTTAATAACAAGATTTACGCTGCATGGAACATTGAGGAACACACCCTGAGCATGCCCCAGGGTCACTATACCACCTATTTCGGGACCATCGAAAACGGGAAATTCAACAAACAGGTTTTTGCTCCATGCGGAGATCCTGCGGTAAGCAGTCAATACAAGCGGGTGCTTGGTTACAACATCGATGGCCAGGGGAACCTCTTTACCACTTACCGCTGGTATGACATCCACGCTGCTTCCCTCACCTGGCAGCAGTCGTTTTGCTCCTCATCGGGTCTCACCAGCGGAGGCGATTATAATGACTATCCCATCGAGGTGGCAGAAAACAACTCCCTGGTAACAGGTGTCGGGGGGTATATCTACAACGGGCTGGAAATGCCTGTCATGAAGCATTTTAAATTCCTGGGATCCGCCTGGCAGGGCCAAACCATGAGCGGACTCGTTCCTGGGATACAGGGATATGGTTATATGGTGACCTCTTCGGGTAATGGCTTTCTGGCCTATACGAGCCGCAGCAGTGGAGAGCTGGACGGAACGATGAACCTGGCAGGTTTTGACGGGGTAAGCTGGTTTAACCTGGGACAGCTTTCATTACAGGGTATCCGTAAGGTTGCCGGGATCAATATTCAAACATACTATGAACCATTTCCGATCCGGATGGTGAGGAATGGTGAAAATCCCTTTATCCTGATGCTTCGGGAAAACAATACCCTGGCGGTATTTAAATTCAACGGCACTGCACTGGAAATGGTGGCCGACCAGGTTCCATTTCCTTCGGACAATGCCCGGGAGTTGAATTTCTGCGTCTATGACAACAAACTTACCACCTACGGAACAAGCAACATTACAGGGCTTCTCGACAATAAAAGGTCGGTATATCAATTGAACGGAGGTGTATTTACCCTGCTCAAGATGATCAATAACGACCTGATGACGGTTCGCGGAGTATGGTCGGATAATTCGAAATTGTGGATCGCAAGTGAGACCTTTTCAGCCAATAACGGATTGTTCTACAGTCCCATCGATATCATCGAACTCAATTAATTTCAAATTTTAACCAATGAACACAATGATCTTCTCAAATTATACAAAGGCAGCATTCATCCTCATTACATTACTCATATTCAGTTCATGCAAAAAAAACGAATCCAATGACCTGAAGGAGGTTGGTATTACCATCACGGAGTATGGAAATACCGAGAACATCAATCTCGACACCATCTACCTGGCAACCGATTATCATTTCTTCGGGAAAGCGCTTATTGAGTCGCCATCATTAACGCGGGTGCGCTATGTGGTGCTTTATGACGGAAATGAAATGACCTCTACCAGTTATACCCCGGAACCGGGCGGAACCGGATTCCTGGTCGATTCAATAACTTTTGACATCAACTATTCGAATTTTGCTGCTTCCATCAACCATGTAACCTTACAGGTTGAAGCAACACGAGGCGATGGACAGGTTACAACCGGTCACACCACCTTCAAACTTCAGCCCATCAACTATCCCTTCCTGTTCCGGTTCTATGATTTCAACAGCAGCGATACGTTGCCTGCCGGCAGCAGTCTTACCATCAGGCCATTCTATTCACCGCTAATTGCCGATGATCAGATCTCCACCATGAAGGTCTACCTGAAAGCAGGGTTTGGCGCCGAATCACTGGTAAACACATTTGGAAGCGGAGATTTCTTCTTTTACCAGACAGGATATCTCCGGGAATACGATTACCAGGTACCTGCGCTTCCCCCGGGAAGCGGCGTTGTTCACCGGTTCGAACTGGTCACCACAAAAGGAAGGACCCATGTCATACAGCATACCATCCGTATTCAATAACCATCAAACGGGGAGGCCGAAAACCGTACAGAGTAGGCAGGATCAATCAATTACAATACAATGAGACGAATAATAATCATACTGATGCTATTATCCCCTGTTTATGCAACTCTTGTTGCCCAGACCCAGAGCGATGACCCCAAGCTGATGAAGGTATTCGACAAAGGCATGACGATCAGCAAATTTCTTGCACAGAAGGATGAAGATTTCTGGAAGTCGGCGAAAGCGCTGATGTACCAGAACCAGGGCTTTGAAGACGGCCACGGAATGTATGCCTGGTCGCCTGCCCTGAAACAGTTTCCCAAACGGGTGGGGCTGCTCTCCTTCATGGTCTTCGACCCGGGCTTTTTTGAACAGTCAGGAAGAACCTACGGCAACCTCACCATCAGCCGCACAGAATCCGGATACCTGTCGGCTTCTGGGACAAAAGAGCTGGCCGACGGCCTATACAGCATGAGCATCGAAGCGCTGAAGAAAGACTTTGGAAACTACGGTGCAACGCTGCTTACACCAGAAGAGTTCGCAAATACGGCTGCTTTGCGTGAAATATACCATACCTTCGATTTCAGGGAGAAAGGACTTGCAAAGATGATGAGTTCCGAAAGTTCGGCCAATACGTTGGCAGTTCCCGGCAACTACATGACTTACTATGCTGAAAACCTGACCATGCCAGCCTATATGGACGCAATAACTGCCAAAATCAAAGCCCTTGGGCTTGATGCTGCCATGATCATCAAGATACAGATGGGAGTTGACGGAAATGGTACCATCAGTGTTCAATCGGTCTCCACAGCCCTGTATGGTCCCAACCCGGTTCCGAAAAACCCCGATAAGAAGTACATTGCCATCAATCCGGCTACCGGATACCATGAAGGAAATGTTTACAGCGCTGTGAAAATGGGCGCCTTTGACACCGATAACATGCTGGAAACCAAAGAGGGGCTTAACATCATCGTGTTCGCGAAAAATAAGAGTGGCGCGAGGAGCGACTTCAGCGATTTCGATAAACTGCTTGCCAAAATCTGCGGGGGGAACAACTATACCTTGAATATGTGGATCACCGGCGGATGGAAACCGTTTAAATACAAATGAGAAAACTCACTTGTTCTTATACCAGTTAACCAGTTCAACCCTGCTTTGCAGGCGTAGTTTCGCGTAGATATTTTCAATGTGTTTCTTTACGGTGGCCGGGGCGATAAACAGCCTTTCGGCCACCTCTGCATTACGGAGGCCGGTGGAGAGGAACCGGAGAATTTCTGTCTCCCGGGGAGTCAGCTGCGCATCAGGATCTGCACTGAAAACAAGTTTTGTATCCGGCTGGTAGCCACTCACCATCATGCGGAGCGCCTTGGATGCAATCATCGCCGACATAGGAGCGCCACCACCCTTTACCTCTGAAAAAGCGCGGAGCATCCTCTCCATGGGTTCATCCTTCAACAGGTATCCGGAAGCACCGGCCTTGATGGCGTTGAAAATATTCTCTTCGTCTTCAAAAACGGTGAACATGATGATAACCTGCCCCGGAAAATCCTGCCTGATCCGGAATGTGGTCTCCACCCCGTTCATCCCGGGCATCTCGATATCCATCAGGATGATATCGGGATGATTGGCATGCTGATGCATCCATTCGATGGTTTTTTGGCCGGAGTGAAGCGTGAACAAAACATCAGCCTCTTCAACCATCGACAACCTCGACCCGAGTTGCCTGGCAAGAGGAACATTATCGTCAACAATACCAATTGTAATGATCTCCATTTTTTTTCTTCAAAGATAGTGAGCTATTCCGGGTTGAACCATCCGCCAATCGGCCTATTTAAGCCCGAACCCGATCGTAATCGTTGTCCCTTCGCCTCCCTGCGAATGCACTCTGAGGATAATACCCGCTTCCTCCGCCCGCTTTCGAAGCGATCCCATTCCCGTGCCCTCATCTTCACCGGGGGTGAACCCTTTACCGGTATCGGAAATGACGACTTTTACATCCTTCAGTTGGGTGGTCAATGATATCAAGAGGTTACACGGACCTGCATGTTTAATCACATTATTGACCGACTCCTGCATCATCCTGAAGATGTTGAGGCTCTTCAATGGGTCAAGGACGGGATCGGAACCGAGTTGTGTCTCAAAACGGCAGACGATTCCCTGGTGTGGTTCCAACACGCGGTTGAGCCACACCCTGAATTGATCGGTGAGTGCACTGCAGGTAATTTTATCATGATTAAGGGTCCAGATGGCTTGCCTCAGTTGCTGCATGCTTTCGCGGGCCGAGTGTTGCATTGTCATCAGATCGGATGATAATTTCTCTGTCTGTTGTTTTTGCAACAGATAGGCTGAAGATTCCAGCCCCGAAATCAGGTAGGTGAGCTGACTTCCAACATTGTCGTGCAATTCACGCGAAATGCGACTCCGCTCCCGGTTAAGTCGCTGTTCATCTTCCAGTTTCTTCAATCGCCATTTCAGTCGGATCTGTGAGAGATACCTGACGAAAAGGATAAGGAGGAAAAGAACCGTCAGTCCTGCAATCACCCGGAACAAAGTCGTCTGGTAGAAAAGGGGTTTTACCTTAACCGGCATATGCAACGGATTTGCCACAAACACGCCATTTTTATCAGTTGCTTCGATGGAGAGGGTGTACTCTCCGGGAGGAAGATAGTTGTAGGTTACCAGGTCCTGGTTGTCGGGAAGTTCATGCCAGACCTTTTCAAATCCGTCAAGTTTGTACCGAAATTGCATTGATTGATTGGGAAGCCCATTCAGCAGCATGATCTGTATTTCGAGGGTGTTCTGGCCCGGAAATAAGGTATATTCCGAAAAGATCTTTCCTGATTTTTTAACAACAATCTGCTTTTGTGAATGAAATAAACCGGGAATGCCGGCCTTATTCATGATCAGCACTCCCTTTTCTCCTGCAGTGAAGAGGTATTTTTCACCATTATGGAAGGCAAACTGGTTGAAGTCGTTGAACGGAAGCCTGTTTTCCTGGTTCAGGATGGAAGAGGATTCATCCCCGGAACGGTAAAGGCAAAGGCCATTGGAAGTTGTAAGAAGAATAATGCCCGGCGACGTCTCCATGATACCATAAATATTGACAGGATTTGAAACCAGGGGGATTTTATGGAATTTTCCAGCTACAGGATCAAACCTGCACAAGCCTCCGCCCATGGTACCGACAAGGAGTGAATGGTTGGATAGCTCCTCCAGATGAAGTACGACATTGCTTGAAATAGAAGTCGTATCACCCGGCCTGTTTTTATAGTGGAAGCTGATCTTACCACCGGGTCCTACGCCGATCAGTCCGGTGCCATTGGAAAAAAGAGTTTCACCTGAAGGGAGAGAGCAGGCGGCCATGTTAAAGCTGTGCCCGGTTAAATCCGGTAAAAACGGGGTCGCACTTTTACGTGAGGGTGACCACTCCCAAGCCGATAGTTGGGCAAGGATGAGGTACTTATCATCACCAAGCCTGACGGCACCATAAATATTCTTGTTTACCAGGCGGTTATTGATTTCATGAACCGGTTGCAATGCCCCGGATTGGCGGTCGGCCAGCCAGCATCCATTGCCAAAACTGCAGATCAGCAAAGCTTTATCGGTAAGGGGTATGATGCCGGTGACGGCAAAATTCTTCAATTCTGATGGCACCAGAAAGTGCGACCCGCTGAATGTAATGCCATTAAACCGGCCCCTTGAGATGCCATGGTCCGTGCCGAGCCATAAAGATGAATTTTTTTCATCAAAAAAGGCAGACCAAACTGTGTGGCACCCCAGGGCGTTGTTGGTAAGGAATAACAGATCCTTTCCGGTGTGATCGGAATAATTCAGCCCCGAAGAATTACATGAAATCCATGAAGTTCCTGCATGATCTTCAAAAAAATAGTCCACGGAAGAGTTGCTGAGGCTGTAATCATTTCCCGGTTCATTGCCAAAAAGAAACATGGGTTGAAACGTTCCATGATCGAGTTGCAGGAGACCTTCATTGAACTTGATATATACGTTTTCATCCCTGTCGAGATAGAGGTAGGGATTTTGCTGCAGATTTCTCCAGTCAACGTCTACAGGGAGAAAGAGGCGTTCTCCGCCATCGCGGTTCAAAAGACTAACTCCGGAGGTAGCAAGGATCAGCCATTTATGCTTGCCATTAAGCCACCTCACATCGCGGATTGTTTCATCCTCGAGGACGGTATGCAAACCATTTTCCCCGATTTCTGAAATGCTGTTCCTGTTGAGGTAACAGTACCATCTATCCTCGACCTGGAATGAGCGCTGCACACCCGGTGCTTTAATGCTGTCGGTAACCTTCAGCTGTTCGCGGGTGATATCGATCTTCAGCAAACCGGAATTGGTAGCACCCATCAGAAACGCGGAGTCGGAGCTGAAGGTAAGTTGCATGACCCCGCCAACCAGTGCGTAGGGATGGATCAATGTTGTAAGTTTGTGTTTTAAAGGATCATAACGCCATATGGCATTTCGGGATCCGGCATAAATTATCCCTTTCCCTGTGGTGGTAATGCAAAAAATGAATGGATTCACCTGGCTCAGGGGATCGCCGGAGGTGGTGATCCGTTCAAACCGGTTGCCATCCATCACGACAATCCCATCGTGGGTTCCCGCGTAAACAACTCCCTCTTTCGACCGGTAAAAACAGGTAAATGAAGCTTCCGGAAGTCCCTGGCTTGTTCCGATTCTTTGCCATACAGGTTGCTGCGCTTCTACGTTAAACGCATAAAAAAGTAAAACCAGAAAATGACATCCTCTTTTTGCCATCTTAATATTTCACCTGATTCCCATTTCAATTTCCGCTACTCATGATCTTTCCTGCCAATAATTCCAAGGTACTTCAACACCTCCATGGTAATCACTTTTCGTGCAGCGGTAAAGTCATCTGTTTTTTCCTGGTTCTCGGGTTCCACAAGGGTGGCGATATAGTAGATGTTCCCCTTGGTTTCAATCCATCCGACAAACCAGCCATAGTTATTCCCGTTCCGGATGGCCCAGCCGGTTTTTCCGCTGAGGGTGTATTCGGGGGTGGCTTCATTGATCATGATCGATTTCACCGCCTGCATGACCGGTTTCCCGATGGGAAGATTGCCATCATGAAGCTGCTGCAGGAACGCCACCTGCTGTCGCGGAGTGATCCTGGAGTTTCCTTCCAGCCAGAACCGGTCGATGTTGTCAGAATGAACATCCATCCCCGGATACCCGGTTTTTTTCAGGAAAGTGTTCATCCGGTCGAGTCCGATTTTCCGGGCAACTTCCTGGTAACATGGAACGCATGAAACCCTGAAGGCTTCACGTAGGGAGAGGTCTTTTTCCCACTGAGGCAACCGCCGTTTCTCGCCATTCCATTTGAAAATATACCCGGTGTCGATGATGCCTGTTTCCAGTCCGATGAGCGAGTTGGCGATTTTAAAGGTTGAAGCGGGCAGGTAGCCGCTGTCCCAGCGGTCGGGATTGTGGCCAAAACTTCGGCCATTGGCCGGATCGAAGATCAGGATGGTGCCTGTCATGCCCGACTTGTCGAAGATACTTTTCAATGCCAGCATGGAGTCAGCCGCTGCCTTCATACCAGTAACCTTTGTCATGATGTCGTTGGGAATGGTCGCTGACAGGACATACTGCGCGATCTTCCACCGGCCATTCACTTTTTGAAGCACCCCGGAACCTCGGCAGATTCCCATTTGTGTGTCGAGCAACTCATCAAACCAGGCTGTTTCCGACCTCTTCCCGAAATAGATATTTCTGCTGAGTGGTTTAAAGTTCCAGGTTCTTTTCCTGTCAAAAAATGGCTTGCTCCAGGTACGGAACTCCCCGGTGGTCCAATGCTCCGTTGCATCGGTGCCAATAAAGACACCATCTTCGGTCATGGCGCCGATATAAGCATCATGCTTAAATGTGGCAGCATCCCGGTGCCATTGATCGAGGAAATTGTTCAGGTGGGTTTTTAATGTGTCGACCCGGGGTTGTGCAACCAATACTGTTTGCCCGATCATCATCAATCCGGCCAGCAGGTAAAAGGAACGTAATCGTTTCATGGACGGGGTAGGTTAATCGTTATCCTTTAGAATGAAAATCCAAAACGATAAGTTGTCGCGCTGAAATAGGGTGAATAGGAGTTGTGCAAAACATCATACAGGACCGACAAATTGATGCCGAACCGGCGACCGAGCCTGAGGTTGAACCCCGGGGCTTGTTTCGGTTGTTCCTGCTGTTTAGGGGCTGTGGCCTCTTTTTTTGCGATGGTATCAGGGATCGCCGGATTTTTTTTAGTGATCAATGTGTCGGGTGTGGTGGGGTTTTGAGCCACCAGTATATTGGCCAGCATTATGAATATGAAACAGAAGCGCAATTTTATTTTCATTTTTTTTTGGTAAAAATAGGAAAAATCCAATTAAAGCACGATTCCCTGGATTTTGATCCTGCAAACAGGGTAATGATTCTATTGATAAATTTTTGTCGGGTTTCGGTATCCCGATTGATTGAGATACCAGTCGGGATACTGGCTTCCGGAAGATTGTGACCATGTGGCAAAATGGTTGTAACCCTGGATAATGGGGATGCGCTCGTCGGTATATTCGAATTTTGCCGGAAAGTTCAATGCCCATGGCAGGTTGGTCGAAGTTTTGTAATATCGTCCGTTCCCCGGAATAGAATTGTCCCCGTCAGTACCAAACAATCCGGTATTGGCCATGGAGGTGGGTGTATGGTCGGCCAGGTGAATTTCAACCGGCCTGTTCATGCCCTTGATGAGAAACGGGTTGTAAGGTGGTGATCCAACGATGGATTGAGCAAGCGGTGAAGCCAGGTGGATATTAACTTTAACAGTATCCCCATATCCCTGGGGCAGTGTTGGGTCGGTATTGTAAAATCCATTCGACCCTGCCCGGTGAATCACATGGTTGAAATTATCAAAAACGATGATCACTGCTTTGGACTGGTTGTTCTCAACACCATTTGATGCAACAGAGATGTAGGATTGGTGCAGGGAGTTTCCTGAGACCGAGGCGACCTGTCCTGCCAGCACCCCATCAACCTGTATCCCAAAACCACTGCTGAGGGTTGCACCGGCAGCCCTGACATAGAAGTTTGGGTTAATGTCTACAACTTTGTTCTGGGCATTGGTCACAATGCGGTATCGGTAGTCCACCACCAGGTCATTCAGGTCGTAATCGCCTTTGGCAGGCCAGAGATCCTCAAATGCCAGTGATCCATAGGAGGTTTTCGAGGGATAGTAGTTGTCGAAAGCCCTGGTGGCATCATTCGGGTAGTTGTCAAGGTTGTCAGGAACACCGTCGGCATCGGCATCAGGAACCGGGGGGGTACCGCCGACCCCTTCCGGGTTGCATGCGGAAACAGGAAGGATGTTGGTAGGGGTGGATATTTTGGTGATTTTCGCACCATTGATAAAGTTGGCGCTGTTCCCTGCAGTGAGGGTTCCGGTGGGTGTAAGCATCTCTATCGATCCGTTCACCTTGCTTTGCCCGTTGATGAGGCCCGAAGTGCTGATTTTGATCGTGCTTCTTCCCCCGGTGCCCTGTACCTCGGTGTTTTGCTGGTAGGTGGAGGTGGATATCATGGAGTTGTTCTTCAGCAGGATCGTTGCTCCCGAGTTGATCTGCAGCGAACCGGTCTCCTTCAGGTAGGCGCCGTTCATGGTAAGGTTGCCGCTGCTGAGGTTCATATCCTGGTGTACGATCAGCTTGCAGTTGTGATACAAGGTTCCTCCATTCAGGTTGAACTGGCCGAAAACCTCAATGGATCCATTGTTGGTAATGGAGGTGTTCAGGTTGAGATTTCCATTGATGGTGAGTGAACCTGTGGTAACAAACAGCGTGGCCGTTGAATTCACATTGAGGCCGCCATTCAGCACCATGGAGCCATAATTTTCCAATGAACCGTTTGGGGAAAACTGCGAATTGATGACAAAGTCATTTCCGTAGTTGATGATTCGCGGGGTCGTTCCGTTCATGTTCAGCCCCCCAAGCGAGATATGCGAATTACTGAACAGGGTGAGCCTCGAGCCGTTTCCCATCACAAGGGAGTTATTCATCTGGAATGTTCCTCCCTGCGTTACCGCTATGAAGCATCCGGTGCCCATGTTGTTGATGTTTTGGGGGTTAAACGTCCCGCAAACATTGATGGATGCCCCGCTGGATCCGAAGTTGATGGAGCCGGTAAATGTCCCGGTTACATACCAGGTGCCGTTGTTGATGGTATAGGATTGGTTTCCGGAAAGCGTTTTTTCAGGGGTCGCACCGCTGCAATCGGGATCGGTGGCAGTGCTCATAACATTCTTCAACAAATTCTGCGTAAACATATGGTTGATGGTACTGCTTACCTGAACACTGTCGATTTGCGAAAACCCTGCACCATCTTCAACTTTGAGATAGATTTTTTTCAATAATGACGGAACGGTAAGCGTATATTCAAAGGGGGACCCATAACCAGCTGCTCCGGAGATAAGGAGGTTGCTTTCATCAACGGGAGAACTGCTATAGACCGAAATCTTTGTTAGTTTCCCAATATTTGCGGGCAGCATGTTAATGCCGACGGTTAAATTGATCGAACGGCTTGATTCCCAGTTGAATTCGGAAGAAACCTTCAACTCATCCATGGAAACAGGGGCCTCCACCGTCGAAGTTGTTTTATGGCAACTGGTAAATGTGGCCAGCATCAATGCAATGACAGTCAGAAAAAACGCAGCTTTTTTCATAGTCTTTCATGTGAGGTTCTACAAACATACAACAAAAACTCAGCAATTGGAAGCGTACATTGAGCAATGATATCATTATTTTTCGGACCTTCGTGGGTTCTACCCTGCTCGTTTATGAGACAGGTTAATACAAAACAATACGTCGTGGCAAAAAACATGTTCAGTCCGGTATAAAACAATATTTGTATGATAGATTTAAGAAGTGATACCGTTACCAGGCCTTCAGCAGCAATGCTTGAAGCCATGTTTTCTGCTGCGGTTGGCGACGATGTTTTTCACGATGATCCCACGGTAAATGCGCTGGAGGAGAAGGCAGCCGGCTTGTTTGGAAAAGAGGCGGCGCTGTTTTGCCCTTCTGGCACCATGACCAACCAGATCGCCATCAATGTGCATACGCGGCCGGGGGATGAAGTGATCTGTCATCAGCATGCCCATGTCTATTATTACGAAGGTGGCGCCATGATGCGCAACTCCGGCGTTTCGGTGTGCCTGTTGCAGGGTCCCCGCGGACAAATTACAGCGGGGGAAGTTGAAAGCCATATCAATCCCGACGACGTTCACCGCCCGGTGACATCCCTGGTGGAGGTTGAGAATACCATGAACAAAGGAGGTGGAACAATCTACAGGCTGGAGGATTTAAAATCCATTTCGGAAGTGTGCGGCAAGCATGGACTTAAGTTTCACCTTGATGGCGCCCGACTCTTCAATGCACTGGCTGAAACCGGAGAAAAACCGGCAGAATACGCCAATTTATTTGACTCTGTTTCAATTTGCCTTTCGAAAGGGCTGGGAGCTCCTGTCGGCTCTTTGCTGCTTGGCGATAAACCTTTCATCAAGCGTGCACGAAGGGTGCGGAAGGCGTTTGGCGGGGCCATGCGCCAGGCAGGGTATCTTGCCGCTGCCGGCCTTTATGCCTTTGAGAATAATCTCGAACGCCTGCAAACCGATAACACCAGGGCAAAGGAACTCGGGAAAATATTGTCAACACTTCCATTGGTGGAGTCTGTGATCCCGGTCGAGACAAACATCGTGATCTTCACCCTCAGGGAAAAAGATGGAGCAAAAGATTTCCTGGCCCGGCTGAAAGAACACGACATTCACGCCCTCTCACTTGACCCTCGAACCATCCGTTTTGTCACCCACCTCGACTTCACCGATCCGATGCTCCAGAAAGTAGAAACAACCCTTAAGGCCTTCTAACTTCAAAATTCGTTACTCAATATTCAATATTCATACATCACCTCTTCATCCCATCCCATCCCTGAGCCAGAATCGGTATCGACTTTCCATCGGGTGTAATCATCATTTTCCCTTCTGATGGCCCGGTCATATGCCCGATGATGGAGATCCCTGCAATATCTTTAATTTTCTCATAATCCTCCTGTTTCACGGTAAAAAGGAGTTCATAATCCTCGCCGCCACTAAGGGCCGCCACGCTCGGGATGAGCTTGTACTCTTTCGAAAGTTCGCGGGTGGTTTCATCGATGGGGATCTTTCCTTCAAAGAGTTTGCATCCGACATTCGACTGTTTGCAGATATGGAGAATTTCAGAGCCCAGTCCGTCGGAAATATCGATCATTGAGGTTGGCTTTACACCGATCCCCAGCAGCAGGTTGCGGATATCTGTCCGGGCTTCAGGTCTTAGCTGCCGGCCAATCTGGTAATCAAACCCTGAAAGTTCCGGCTGCATGTTCGGATCAACCTGGAATACCGACTTCTCGCGTTCCAGGATAAGCAAACCAATGTAGGCGCTGCCCAGGTCGCCGGTCACACACAGCAGATCGCCCGTCCTGGCACCGCTCCGGTAGGTCACCTCCTCCTTTTTTGCCTCGCCCACGATCGTCACGGAGATCATCAGTCCCTTCACATTGGAGCTGGTATCGCCACCCACAAGGTCAATTTTATACTTGTCGCATGCCATCAGGAATCCGGCATAAAGTTCGTCGAGGGCTTCGGCCGAAAACCGGCTGGAGACTGCCAGCGAAACGGTCATCTGCTTTGGGATGCCATTCATGGCGGCGATGTCGGAGATGTTCACCACTGCGGCTTTATAACCCAGGTGCTTGAAGGGCATATAGGTCAGGTCAAAGTGGATGCCCTCCACCAGCAGGTCGGTGGAGAGGAGGATCACTTTGTCGCCGGCATCAATTACCGCGGCGTCATCGCCAATCCCTTTCAACGTTTCCGGGTGAAAACGCTTTACATTTTTCGTGAGGCGGTCGATCAGTCCGAACTCACCCAACTCTGCCAGGGAAGTAAGCTGGCTCTTCGGCTCTATCGCTTTTTTATCTTTTTTCTCGTACATAGGATTGCAAAGTTCAGGGCGCAAAATTACAACTTAAAAATCAGACGAATGGTTGTCCTGAAAATCACCGGAAATTTCAATAACTTCGGTTTTTATTTCGATATCAATGACGACAATTTCCTTCTTGTTAAATTTTTTTTCGTTCATCTTTAAACCCTCTTTTAACCGGTTGGAAGAAAAGACGCACATTAAAATATTAAATTCCGCTACTCTTTTTATGATCATTGCTTCCCTAATGCTGCTATTAGGCATTCTGCCTAAATATTTACCGGTAACAAAAGAGTTGCAACTCCGGGCTTTTTCCCTTCCTCCGGGATCCATCCAGCTATTTCTTTCAGTTGGTTTATTCATTCCAATCATCGAGGAATTAATTTTCCGATTGCCCCTTCAATACTCCAATACGAATATTGTAATTTCTTTAAGTTTCTCAATAGCAATGATTTTCAGTGAAATATATAAATTTCAATTTTTGAAACCCTATACTTCTATTCAAATTTTTGCCTCTGCCTTATTGGTCATCCTGGTACTTGGTTTTGTTTTTCAGAAGTATTTAATTCTCCCGGAAGTGTTTCAATCACTCTATAACAAATTCAATATCCCTGTTTTTTATTTATTTGTTTTTGCTTTTGCAATTCTCCATACGGTAAATATAAAAAACCTGACGCTCTCACTACTGCCGGTTGCCTCATGCTACATAGGTCAAAAACTCCTGATGAGTTTTTCGCTTTCCTACCTGAGAATAAAATATGGGTTGATTTATAGTATTGCGATGCACTGTTTAAATAACTCGATAGCCTTACTGGTTATCCGTGCATTTTTATGATTAGACCATAAAACGAAGGTGTTACGGACCAATCCGGCGCTGTACCAGGTTTGACAGGCAGATAAACATTTGGACCCGTTTTACGGTGGGGGCACGCCATGGCGTGCCCCTACATTCCCATCAACGGTTGCCCGTAGGGCCATTCCATGGAATGGCCCTACACCACGATATGGCCCTACACCATGGCATGACCCTACATCATGATAATTTCCTGCACAAATGGTTTTCTTGTTTGAGGTTTTCCGCCGGATCATGGCATGATTATGACCTATCAATAATCATTTTGTGTTAAAATGACAATGGTCTTGTTAGTCACGTTGATCAAAAAGGAAACTATCGTACGTTAATCAACAAAAAGAAAGACTGAAAATCACAAAAGCGTAAAATCCTGGTCCCTCTTTGCCGGGCTAAATCCCGCCTCCCTTATCGCCTGCTGGATCCCCAAAGCATCAAATTTATGGTTGGCGCCCGCCACACTTACCACATTCTCTTCGATCATGATGCTGCCAAAATCATTGGCGCCGGCGTGAAGGCAAAGCTGTGCTGTCTCTTTTCCCACGGTCAGCCACGAGGCCTGGATGTTCTGAATGTTCGGCATCATGATCCTGCTGATGGCGATCATGCGGATATACTCTTCAGGGGTTACTTTGTTGAATACACCCGATTTCTCTTTCAACACGGTCCTGTCATCCTGGAACGGCCAGGGGATGAATGAGAGAAAACCTTTGTGGCCGGCAGGTTTCTGCGACTGAAGGTCACGAAGGGCAACCATGTGTTCCAGGCGTTCATCTATGGTTTCAATATGGCCGAACATCATGGTGGCGGAAGTGGTCAGGTTGAGTTCGTGGGCGGCTTTCATCACCTCCAGCCACTCCTGTTTTGTGCATTTAACCGGTGAGAGGACCTTTCTCACCCGGTCGGAAAGAATTTCCGCCCCGGCGCCTGGCAAACTGTCAAGACCGGCCACTATCAGTCGCTCCAGCACTGTTTTGAATGGAAGTTTCTCCTTTTTGGCCAGCCAGGCAATTTCGGGTGGCCCCAGCGCGTGGAGCCTGACATCGGGGTATTGGCCTTTGAGATCGGAAAAGAGTTTTTCGTAAAAATCGATGCTGAGTTTTGGATGCAGTCCGCCCTGTAATAGGAGCTGGTTGCCCCCAAGCCGCTTCATCTCCTCGATCTTGCTGCAGTATTCGGGGATGGTGGTGATGTAGGCATCGATGCTGCTGGCGGTCCTGTAGAAATTACAAAACTTACACCCGGAGATGCAAACATTGGTGATGTTCACATTGCGGTCGATGATCCAGGTTACAATATCACCGGGATGGAGCTTCTTCCGCAACTCGTTGCCGATGAGCATCAAGTCAGCCAGTGGAAGCATTTCAAAAAGGAGTTTGCCTTCTTCAATGGTCAGGAATTCAGACCGAAGGGCTTTATATATCAGGGGTTCGGGTTTCATAGTTTACAGGTGACAGGCAGATTTAACCACACCATCCTCCGGAATTTTGCTAAATTTGTAATCATAATCCGGTTCAAAATTACTTAAAATCATGATGCCATCTGTAACGCTTACCAATAAAGAACAGGAACTCGGCAACCTCGTCGTTGTCGTGTCAAAGTTGTCCAAAGTGCCTGCCGGCATATTCAGTGCTGCGGAGAAGAGTTACCTGCAAACCCAGGTTGAATCTCTTAAACAGGATGTCGTCTCTTTCAACAGGCTGAGTTATTGGGTTTATGTCTATTTCATCAGGGAGGAGAAAGATCGGTCAAAGCGCCTTGAGTCAGCACGTAAAGCGGGGGACAAGGTTGCCGGACTTTTAAATTCACAGAAAGCCACACGCACAGCCATCTTTGATGCCGAAGGGAAAGGAGATGAAGTACTCGCCTTTGCCGAAGGAATGGCGCTGGGCTCTTACCAGTTTCTCAAATATAAAAAGGATAAGGATAAAGAAAACACCCTGCAGGAGATCGAGATCTACTCCGAAGATATGGAAGAGATTGAGGATATCAACACCCTCATTCAATCTGTTTCTTTATGCCGCGACCTCATCAATGAGCCGAATTCGTACCTCACCGCCACCGTCTTTTCAAAAGCAGCAGAGGCTATGGCACTGGAGTCAGGCGCTAAAGTTGAAGTGTTGAACAAGCAGAAAATTACTGCACTGAAAATGGGCGGCTTACTTGGTGTGAACCTTGGGAGCCATGAGCCTCCGACGTTCACCGTGATGGAGTGGAATCCGGCCGGGGCGAAAAACAAAAAACCAATCGTATTGGTAGGAAAGGGTGTTGTGTATGATACTGGCGGCATGAACCTGAAACCCGGCGATTCGATGATGAACATGAAGGATGACATGTCGGGAGCCGCTGCCGTTGCAGCCACCATCTTCGCCATTGCGAAAGCCAAACTGCCAGTTTATGTTGTTGGCCTGATGCCCGCCACCGATAATCGTCCCGGTGAAAAGGCGCTCGTGTCGGGGGATATCATCACCATGCACAATGGGATGACCGTTGAGGTACTGAATACCGACGCCGAAGGCCGGCTTATTCTGGCCGATGCCCTCAGTTATGCGAAAAAGTATGATCCGGCGCTGGTAATCGACCTGGCCACCCTCACCGGCGCTGCTGTGCGCGCAATTGGCAAATTCGGTGCCGTGGCCATGCAGTCAAAGGCAGAAAAGGCGCTGGAAATTTTACAAGCATCTGGGTATGAAACCTATGAACGGCTGGTCGAATTTCCCATGTGGGATGAATATGGAGAACAGGTGAAATCTGACCTTGCCGACCTTAAAAACCTCGGGCCTCCCGAGGCAGGAATGATCACCGCCGGTAAGTTCCTCGAAAACTTCACCGACTATCCCTACATCCACCTCGACATTGCGGGTCCGGCATTCATTGAAAAACGCGACTCCTACCGCGGCCAGGGAGGAACAGGATTCGGTGTGCGGTTGTTGTTTGACTTCGTGACAAGGTACCTTGCAGATTAACGTCCCCTTGTCCACCTGTCCCCTTGTCCACTTGTCCACTTGTCCACTTGCCCACCTGTCCGCCCGTCCAAATTTTAAATATCTTTGCACACTAACACGTAATCATGGAACAACCTGTTGAAAAAGAAAAACGCGTCCGTATCGGGATCACCCACGGAGACATGAATGGCGTAAGTTATGAGATCATTATAAAAACCCTCCAGGATCAGCGCCTGATGGAGTTATATACCATTGTGGTGTATGGATCTTCAAAAGTTGCATCCTATCACCGGAAGGTCTTGAATATCAATGACTTCAATTTTAACCTGATTAAAAAGGCCGACCAGGCACACCCGCGCAGACCAAACATCATCAACGTCCATGACGAGGAGATCAAGATCGACCTTGGTAAATCAACCGCTATCGCCGGCGAATTGTCGCTGTTGTCGCTGGAAGCTGCCTGTGAGGACCTGCAGAAAAACAACATCGATGTCATTGTTACCGCACCCATCAACAAGAAGAATATCCAGTCTCCCGGTTTTGACTTTGCAGGGCATACCGAATATTTTGCAAAGAAATTTCACGCGGAAGACTACCTTATGCTGATGATCAACAACACTTTACGCATTGGGGTAGTAACAGGGCACATTCCATTGAGCAAAGTAAAGGAGACGCTTACCACCGAGTTGATCCTGAAAAAGATCCAGGTGATGAACCATTCGCTGATGCGCGATTTTGGCATCGTCAAGCCGAGGATTGCCATCCTGGCCCTCAATCCCCATGCCGGCGACGACGGGTTGATCGGGAATGAAGAGAAGACGGTGATCCTGCCAGCCATTGAAAAGGCTTATAGCCAGAATATCCTGGCATTTGGACCTTACCCTGCCGATGGATTCTTTGGCGCCACCAGCTTTAACAATTTCGATGGCATCCTGGCCATGTACCACGACCAGGGCATGGTGCCATTCAAACTGATGTCGTTTGACGAAGGGGTGAACTTCACTGCAGGATTGTCCGTCATACGCACTTCACCCGCACATGGAACTGCATACGACCTCGCCGGGAAGAATGAAGCTTCTCCTGAAGCCTTCCGCAATGCCATGTACATGGCAGGTGATATCTTCATGCATCGTCTTGAGTATGATGAGCTTCATGCAAATCAACTGCGGCCGGCAGCGGCACAACCCGAAAACAACCGTTCATGACAGAACAGACCTGCACGGTCTCTGAAATTGCTACCATCTGTCACGGGAAACTACATCCCGGCGACCACACCGATCATATGATCCGCGATCTGCTGATCGACAGCCGCCTGCTGATCCATCCCGACAATTGCCTCTTCGTAGCCCTGGTTTCCGAACGTAACCATGGCTATAAATATATTCCCGAACTGTATGAAAAGGGGGTGCGGTGCTTCATGGTTCCTGCGTTTCCATGGAAAGAGGAGGGGAATATTGAACAGAGAATACTGAACAATGAATTCAGAAGTTCCTCCTTTATTTTTGTACAGGATACTTTGGCGGCTTTGCAGGCACTGGGGGCATACCGCCGCGGGTTGTTCGATGTTCCCGTGATAGGTATAACCGGTAGCAATGGCAAGACCATCGTCAAAGAGTGGCTTTTTCAACTCTTAAGTCCCGATTACAACATTATCCGGAGCCCCAAAAGCTATAACTCCCAGATCGGGGTGGCCCTTTCTGTCTGGAAGTTGTCTGCCGGTCATAACCTTGCCATTTTTGAAGCCGGTATCTCCAGGCCCGGAGAGATGGAACGTCTCGAAAACATCATCCATCCCACCATTGGGATCTTTACCAGCATCGGCACTGCTCATGATGAACATTTTACCGGCCAGTACCAGAAGGTTGAAGAGAAACTCAAACTTTTTCGGAACGCCGGGGTACTCATATATTGCGCAAATCATTGCCTCATCACCGATTGCCTGGCGGCCGATCCTGCCTACAGCAACCTTAAAACCTTCACCTGGGGCCGCAACCAGGAGGCCGATGTCCGGGTTAAAGTGGTCGACAGCCGGGATGGACAAACCTTCATCAAGGTCATGTACCAGTCTGAGGTAGTTGAATTTTCCATTCCCTTCACCGACGAAGCGTCCATCGAAAATGCCCTCCACTGCTTTACTACTGAATTATACCTGTCCGGTCTGTCAACCGTTAAGAATCACCTGTCACGTTTTTCCTCCCTTTCTCCCATCGCCATGCGCCTCGAACTCAAAGAGGCGATCAACCACTGCTCCCTGATCAACGACAGCTATAATTCCGATTTCAACTCCCTCAGCATCGCCCTTGATTTTCTGAACCAGCAAAATCAGCAGGCGAAGAAGACCATTATCCTTTCCGATCTCCAGGAGACCGGGCGTGAGGGCAGCCAGTTGTATCCCGAAATCGCCTCCTTGCTCGTGTCACGGAATGTAACTCGCATCATCGGAATCGGACCGGAGATGGTAAAATACCAGGATAGTTTCCCCATTCAAAAGAGATTTTTCAGCTCTACGGAGGAGTTCCTGCAACACTTTCCTGTCTCCTCCTTTCAAAATGAGACGATCTTGCTGAAGGGAGCCAGGAAATTTGAATTTGAACGGATCAGCCAGGTCCTGGAGCAGAAAGCACATGAAACCGTTATGGAGATCAACCTCGATGCCCTGATCCACAACCTCAACCATTTCAGGGCGGGGCTCAGGCCCGGGGTGAAAACCATGGCCATGGTCAAGGCATTTTCCTATGGCAGCGGAAGTTATGAGATCGCCAATGTGCTGCAGTTCCACCATGTCGACTACCTGGCCGTGGCATATGCCGATGAAGGGGTTGAACTGCGAAAAGCCGGCGTTCACCTGCCGATCATGGTGATGAGCCCGGAAGAACACAGCCTTGACACCCTTCTGAAATACAACCTCGAGCCGGAGATTTACAATCTGCATATCTTCAATTTGTTGGTGGATTCCATCGCCCGCAATCAAACCTCCATCCAGCAGGAGGTCCGGATTCACATCAAACTGGATACGGGAATGCACCGCCTTGGATTCGTGGAGAGCGAGTTGGAACCCCTTCTTGTGGCGCTGAAACAAAATCCCGGACTCTGGGTCCAGTCGGTGTTTTCCCACCTGGCGGCAAGCGAAGATCCCGCTGAAGATGACTTTACACGCAGCCAGATCGGCCGGTTCAAGGAGATGAGCAGCCGCATCACACAGGATCTCGATTATCCCGTTTTACGCCATGTGCTCAATTCGGCCGGCATCAGCCGGTTTCCCGAAGCGCACTTCGACATGGTACGGCTTGGGATCGGTCTCTATGGTGTGGGAAGCAGTGCGGAAGAGCAAGCCTTGCTGCGGAATGTAAGTACCCTGAAATCGGTGATTACCCAGGTCAAACAGATTCCCGCAGGTGAAACAATTGGTTACAATCGCCGGGGAAAAGCTGAAAAGCAGACGGTTATTGCCATCCTCCCGGTAGGTTATGCCGACGGATTGAACCGCCGGTTGGGCAATGGCCATGGCAAATTGTACATCCATGGTAAACCGGTCCCGATCATCGGGAATGTGTGTATGGATCTGACAATGATTGATGTTACGGATTTCTTCCCGGATAAAAAAACCGTTGAAAATCGAATGGAGGAGAAGGACAACCAGGCTATTTCCGTTTCGGAGGGAACTGAAGTGGTAATCTTTGGCGATCTTCATCCTGTGACGGAAATTGCCAGGGAACTCGGGACCATCCCGTATGAAGTCCTAACAGGTATTTCCCGCCGGGTCAAGCGCATCTATTACTACGAATAGGCCATTCCTTGATATTTTCTCTTATTTTTGTAGTCTGAACAGGTTTTTATGGAGTCCCGCAAGCTTAGTATATTAATTCCCGCTTACAATGAAGCGGCAACCATTCACCGGATCCTCGACAAGGTACTCGCTGTCAGCCTGAATGATAATGTAACCAAGGAGATCATCATCGTCAACGATTTCAGCAGCGATGATACCGTGGTGGTGGTTGAAAAATATATTGATGCACATCCGGGTATTGACATCCGGCTCTTCAACCAGCCGGTAAACCTCGGCAAGGGTGCCGCCCTGCACCGCGGCATCGTGGAGGCGACAGGCGATTTCATCATCATCCAGGATGCCGACCTGGAATATGATCCTGCTGAATACAATGTGTTGCTGAAGCCGGTCCTCGATGGTTTTGCCGATGTGGTTTACGGTTCGCGTTTTATGGGCGGACGGCCCCACCGGATTCTCTTCTTCTGGCACTCCATCGGGAATAAATTTCTCACCTTCATCTCCAACATGTTCACCAACCTGAACCTGACCGATATGGAGACCTGCTACAAGCTCTTCCGGGCAGAAATTATCAAGAACATCGCTTTTAAGGAACGACGCTTTGGATTTGAACCGGAGGTTACTGCAAAGATCTCGCGGTTCCCGAAGATCAGGATTTACGAAGTTGGAATTTCATACTATGGCCGCACCTATGAAGAAGGAAAGAAAATCAGGCTTAAGGATGCCTTCCGGGCGGTTTGGTGCATCGTGAAATACAACATCTGGGACCGGAAGTACCTGAAGTAGGTCTCAATTTCAGGAAATCACCGATATGAATGCAAATGGCCTTTCCCGTAAAACAGTTTTAGCGGGACTTCTTGCCATGTTCCTGCTTGGGGTGTTCATCCTGTTCAATGTTTTTCGGTCATACAGGGATTCGCACGGGGTCAGTGACCCACTGTCAAACCCTGAACGGGAACAACTGCCTCCGGGCTTTGAAGGATCTGGAAAACGACTGGCTTTTTATGATTTTGAATCGGGCAATGCCAATGATTCAGCCTCTCACCTTACCTTTTCGGGCCATTCAGGAAAGCAGTCATTGAAAATGAGTTCAAAGGTCTCCTTTTCACCCGGCCTGTGGATAAAGTTCAAAGACCTGAAGCCTGGAGACTCATCCTGGATCAGGGTAACGGGATATGTGTGGTTCACTTGTCCGCCCGGTGAAGTAACCTGCAACCTCGTCGCCACCTGCAACCATGCTGGTGTTAACTTTAAATATATGTTTGTGGCGCTCGAAAACGAAAATCTCGGGGCGGGCAAGTGGAATAAAGTGACCATCGACTACCATATTCCGCCTGCCCCGGATGCAGAAGATGTGGTACAGGCCTATTTCTGGTACCGCGGAAAGGGTGAAATGCTGGTGGATGATATTGATGCTGAATATTTTAATACGATCAAAAACAACAAATAATCTGAAATTCAAGATAGTTGAGTAAATCCAACGCCACCGGGAACTGGTTCTTCTTTCTGCTTTTTTGCATTTCACTAGCACTTAGCTGGTTTTTCCATAAAGATGCTTCCACGTTTAAAGACAGGCATGAACTCTGGTCCGACAGGGCCGGGTATTACATCTACCTTCCCGCCACCTTTTTTTATCGTTTCGATACCCATAAAATGCCTGCTGATCTCGACATGCAAACCGGCGGGGGCTTCAGCATCGACACCCTTCACAACAAACTCGACACAAAATACACCTATGGGGTTGCGCTCCTGGCCTCGCCATTTTTTATAACGGCCGGGGTGATCTCCCGTGTGGCAGGTTTCGACAGCGAGAGCGGTTTCTCCATGTTGTATATGCGGATGATGGGTCTGGCAGGCGTTATATACCTCCTAATGGGGTTGTGGTTGCTGAAAAAATTTCTCGACCACTATTTCGACCCCCTGGTAAATAGGGTGGTTGTTGCTGTTATTTTCATGGGAACCAACCTCTTCTATTATGCGCTCATCGATGGCATAATGTCGCATGTCTACTCATTTTTCCTCTTTGCCCTCTTCCTGTTCACCCTGAAGAAATTCCTGGACGACAACTCATTTCGCACTTTTATCCTTTTGTGCCTTGTGTTTTCCCTGGCTGTACTGATCCGTCCGACCAACATCCTGCTGGGATTGCTCTTCTTTACCTGGGATGCAGATGGCCCTTCTGGTTGGTTGAGCCGGGTCAGGCGTTTCCTGAAACCGGGTTATCTTCTCAGTTTTCTGTCGGTGTTTTTCCTTGTTTTCCTGCCACAACTGGTCTACTGGAAATACCTTTCGGGCAACTGGATCCACTTCTCCTACGGGGATGAAGGATTCACCAACTGGCGCCACCCGATGATTGCCGAGGTGCTCTTTTCGCCGGTGAACGGATTGTTCACTGCATCCCCTGTAGCCCTCTTGTTTTTGATCGGAACCGTCATGATGATCTTTGCCAAAACAAAGAATGGGTGGCTCGTTGCAGTGGTTTTCGCATGGATAACCCTGGTATGCGCTACCTGGAAGATGTGGTATTTCGGTTGCAGTTTTGGTCAGCGCTCCTTCATCGAATACTACACGATTCTGGCGATACCGCTTGCCTGGCTGATCACAGGGGTGTTCAGGAACCGTTTTTTCCTGGTTAAAACGGTTGTGCTGTTCCTGGTGTTTTTCCTGGTCTATGCGAATCTGCGTTATACCTTCGTCGTATACCGGTTCGACCGGTGTTACTATGGTTCAACATGGGATTGGGATCACTATTTCAGGATGGTGGAAAAGGCCGGGATTATCTCCCCTGAATCCAGGATCAGCCATTATGAAAACGATTTCGAAAACATGGCGCTTTGCCCGGTGGTCCATCCTTCCATGGTTTTTACACATTCGGGACAATACAGCATTCCGGCGGATGGGAAAAGCAGGACAACTCCTTTGTATTCTGCCGGATTGTACGAATTCAGGTATCCCTGGCCAAAAATGATGGAGGTGGAAGTTTGGATGTTATCACCCGGCACGAGACCGGCTGATGCCTACCTGACTTGTACCTTTACCCGGGAGGGAAAACCGGTATTTGCAGAATGCAAACCGCTGAAGGACGTTTTATCGCACGGCAAATGGACACTCGTCCAAAAAACATTCATCGTCCCCGATGTGAATGACTCTTCGGTGAGGATCAATATATACATCGACAACCCCACCGGATTACTGTTGTATGCCGACGACCTCAATATCAGGTTTCACTACGGCTGGAAGCGTTGAACGGCTTTTTCAATGGCTTGACGGTGACCTCCCTGTTGGCTAGGTACAACATGAACGGCAGTGTCAGCAGCCAGATCACCCGCGACTGGTACCTGTCGAGTACCCCTGATATGGCGCCGCATACAAGCGCATTGACCAGCAGCGCGACCAGGAAATAGGTGAGGTAAAGTTTGTAATTCGGATCAAACCCCGGCATAAAGTAGATGATCAGGCTGCAAAAAAAGAGGAATGCGATCAGGTAGGTCTGAAACAGGTTCAGCATGCTCCAGTCAAGCCCCCTGTTTGCCTGTTTGCTCTGGAAAAACTCTTTGGTGTTCTCCGGCCAGTTGGCACGCATGGCCGCGATGGAGGAGGAACCCTCCAATTGTGGATTTGTGTCACCTGTGTTAAATGTAAAGAACTGTTTTATTGTTGCTTCCGTTTCACGGGCGATCAGCCGGGGCCAGTATTTCGGTGTCGTAAAAATGTCGCGAAAAATGGCGTTGAACTCGTTCCTGTTGCCATCCCATCCCCCGTTTTGATATAGCGGGCTCTTCTCGTAATCCCAGATAAAATCAAACGGGAACTTCCCCTGGTAATCGCACAGGTGGTAATGGTGTGTCGGACAGGCATCGTGAAGATACTGTTCGAGAATCCCGCAATCAAACAGGCGGGCCATGAAAAAAACATGACCATGTTTTGAAACGGCATAACCCACCCCGCCGTTATAATGGATGGTGCAGACGATGTAGTAGGAGGCAACCACAAGCATTAAACCATACACCACCCGAAGCAATTTCACCCGGGCTCTCTGCAAGGCATGCCTCGACTTCTTAAAGATAAACCCTGCGAGGAAAAGCACAAGCACAAGCGTGGTGATCATAAAATGAGAGTTATGAACGCTGATGGAGAGAATGAACAACAGGGAGGTCAGGAGCGTTTCAAAGAGCGTCATTCCCGGGGCAAATATAAACAGCGCCATGCAAAGGATCGCCACAGGGGCGAACACATCGGGAATCAACTGCCCCACATTGATCGAAACCCCGGTGAAGAAAGTGATCAGAAAGATATAGACGACATAATAGATCCTGTATTTTGCCGTGCCGGAGAGATATTTGAAACAGTAGTAGAGCAGGACGGAAACGGATAATGCCTGTACAAGGACAGGCAGCCAGAGAGAAGTAGAGAGACTCGTATGTTTCAGGAAAATGCCGTAAGATAGGGGGCGGTCAACGGGCCGGTAGGTGCCGAAACCCGACCAGAGATAGGTGCCGGTGTCGGAATAGAAATAGGGGAAGCCATTGTAAAAAGCAAGGTAGCACAACACGATGGCTGAAAAAAACACAAGCAGTCCGTCGGTATAAAACTGGCGGGAAGGAGCCGAAAATCGGGGTTTCCAATTCATAAATGGACATTTGATATCAAAAGTATAAAAATCCCGGCTTACACGACCACCTGGTAACGGGAAACAGGGTGCCTCACAAGGCATTTTTTACTATTTTTGCTGTGTATGACGGGCAACACATCAGCATCGGTAAAATGGATCCTGTTTGGAATCATTGCAGGACTCTCCATCCTGCCCCCCATCCAGAAAGCCTTCCGGCCGTTTCATTCCAGGCCGCTGGATGGTTACAGTGAACCGAATCCCTATCCCCAATTTGCTTTTTCCACGCTGTTTGATGGCACTTATCTTCCTTTGTTATCAGCACATTACGACCACAGCATCGGTTTTCACAACGAACTTGTGCGGCTCCACAACCAGGTTGATTTCTCCCTCTTCTGTTTTCCAAATGCCAAAAATGTAGTGGTCGGAAAGGATGGTTACCTCTTTGAAGAGCAGTATATCAAAGCTTCCACAGGTGCAGATTTTATTGGTGAAAAGATCGTTACGGCCCGTGTCAGGCAGTTCAGCGTGACGCAGGAGTGGCTGAAACGGGAGAAGGGTATCCTTTTCATGGTATTGCTGCTGCCCGACAAAGGCACCTATTACCCGGAGTATATCCCCGGCCGGTTCGGAAATACGGGTGTTGAAAAAACAAACTACAAGTGGTACCGCAGGAAACTGGCCGAACAACATATCAACTTTATCGACTTCAATGAGTGGTTTCGCACCTTAAAGGATACCTGCAGATACCCGCTCTATCCAAAGACGGGAATCCATTGGAGCAGCTACGGCGCTTACCTAGCCATGGATTCACTGGTCAGGTATCTCGAAACCGCTGCAGGAAATAAACTTCCGCACCCGGTAATTACACGAAACACTGCCAGTACCTGCCCGAAAGACCGTGATGATGATGTGGCAAGGGCCATGAACCTGGTATGCAATATATCCTCTCCTCCATTGACCTATCCTGAAATAACCTATTCCCAACCTGAAGAACCGCATCCATTCTCAGTCCTTTTCATAGGCGACAGCTTCTACTTCTCCTGGGCCCGGGCCGGGTATATAGGGCAAATTTTCGGGAACCGTGATTTCTGGTATTACGACCACGATGTTTACTATGGAAATTACCAGACAGGCAGGCTGGCAGCGAATGAAGATATGAAACAGATGCTCTCTAAGCAGGATGCGATCATCATTCTCCAGACCAATGCAGGGTATGGTGAACTGGGTTACTATTTCGTCGACCGGCTTTTTGAAAAAGCAGGGAGCTGATTAACCATACAAAACTTACAGAATGAAGGCAACCAGGCATATACTATTTATACTCATCCTCCTCGGGATGATGGTGCCTGCCATGCAATACCTGGTATTTGAACTTCCCGTGAAACCACTTGTTGGCGTGCAGGATACTCTTTCCAATCCGAAATTCTCGGTTGCAACATTCAGGGATATGTCTTACCAGGAGCGAAAAAGCGCTTTCCTGGATGAGAAGGCCGGGTTCAGACCCAGTATGATCCGGTTCAAAAACCAGCTCGACTTTTCCGTATTCAACTATACCAATTCAGGCGGTGTGGTCATCGGCAGGGAGGGGTGCCTGTTCCTGGGGTCGTATATCAAAAACTATTGCGGTTTAGAGTTCCAGGGAGTCAGGAAAATAAACTATGAGGTGGCGCGCCTGGCTCTCGCTGCCAGGGAGTTGAAAAAGAAAAATGTGGAATTTCTGCTGGTCCTGGCCCCGGGAAAAGCCACTTTCAACAGGGAGCTGATCCCTTCACGGTACCGGAAAATGCCGCTGACCAACTACGATTACTATGCCCGGAAACTGGCCGCATCGGGGTTGAATGTCATCGATATGAACGCGTGGTTCAGGCAGCTAAAACCCCATTCGACCTACCCCCTGTTCCCTGAAAACGGGGTGCACTGGTCGTCGTACGGGGTTGCCATGGCGGCCGACTCGATGATCAGGTATATTGAAAAACTAAAAAGCATCGACATGCCGGAGATGACCATCAGCAAGGTCGTCATGTCTGATTCTCTGAGATATTCCGACCATGATGCCGGCGACCTGATGAACCTGCTTTGCCCGAAGAGAAGCAAGCCGATGCCATACCCTGAATTTACCTTCAATTCCACGGGAAAACACAAACCTGATGCTGTGATCATCGCCGACAGCTACTGGTGGGGGGTTATCACCTCCGGGATATCAAAGAACATCTTCGGTAAGGCTCGCTACTGGTTCTACGGCAGGGATATTTACGAAGAGGAGGTTAAAATGGGCACGGTTGCCGGAATTGACATTCACCAGGAGCTTGAAAAACAAGAGGTTGTGGTCATGCTGGTGACCGAAGCCACCTGGATGTTATTCCCCTTTGGGTTTACCGATACCTTCCTGAAGGACTTCAAACCGGTAACCGATGCTGACAGGGAGATGCAGGTAGAGATCATGATGGACAACATCCGCCGCGATCCGAAATGGTTCGGTGCCATTGTGGAGAAGGCAGAAAGAAATCATGTAACAGCCGAAGCACAGCTCAGAACGGATGCCCAATATATGATCGGGCTTGGTAACAAGGGAAAGTAACTGATAATGAAACTAAAACATTGATCCTATGATATTCAACAGCAGTTTATTCTTACTCTATTTCCTGCCGTTTTTCCTGCTCATCTACTATCTCCTCGACCGGAAATTCAAAAACTGGTTCCTGCTCCTGGTGGGTGTCTTTTTCTATGCCTGGGGCGCCCCGAAATTTGTCTTCTTCCTGATGGGATCAGTGGTTGCAGACTATTTCATCATCCGGCTTATGAATGCGAAGGAGGGTTCTGCAAGAAGGTGGCTGATGTGGCTTTCGGTCTTGTTAAACCTTACTCTGCTGATCTATTTCAAATATATGAATTTCTTTTTTGACCAGTTTCAGGCGGTGATGGAACACTTTGGGTCAAAACCGGCAGAATGGACCAGGATTATCCTTCCCATCGGCATCTCCTTCATCACCTTCCAGAAATTGTCCTATACCCTGGATGTCTATAAAAAACAGCATCCTGTATTTTCAAAATTCCAGGATTTTGCACTCTATATCTTCATGTTCCCGCAGATGCTTTCCGGCCCGATCGTGAGGCCGGGACAGATAGCAGCACAGATCACCGACCGCAGCGACCAGGAGAACATCGATTACCGTCTCACCGGGTTTATCCGTTTCATGATCGGGCTGGCCAAGAAGGTACTGATCGCCGACGTGCTTGGGACCACCGTCAATGAGATATTTGCACTCAGTTCCACTGAACTCTCGAGCGGCATTGCCTGGGTGGGAGCCATCGCTTACACCTTCCAGATCTATTTCGACTTTTCGGGCTATTCCGACATGGCCATCGGACTGGCCAGGATGCTTGGCTTCCGGCTTCCGGAGAACTTCAACTTCCCCTATATTTCACAGAATATCACAGAGTTCTGGCGACGTTGGCACATGACACTCTCCTTCTGGTTCCGCGACTATATCTTCCTGCCGCTGGCCTATTCCACCTCGCGGAAACTGCCGAAGGAACGCTACCTGGGTATCCGGGCCGACAAGGTCATCTACCTCATTGCCACAACGGTAACTTTCCTGCTGTGCGGTTTCTGGCATGGCGCGGCCTGGACCTTCATCGTGTGGGGCGCTTACATGGGAGTGTTTCTTGTCTTTGACCGGCTTTTTCTCCTCAAATATCTCCGGAAATCGGGGAGGATCCCCTCCATCCTGATCACCTTCATCCTGATCAGTATCGGGTGGGTCATCTTCCGTTCGGCCTCCCTCACCGAAGCCTGGTTTTACATCCACAGGATGTTCGAATTCCGTGGCGCCGAGAACCAGGTATGGCTGCATGGAAAATTCTGGACCATGCTGGCCATCTCCGTCATCTTCTCCTTCTGGGGCATATGGAAACAGGCTGAAGCCAGGATCGAAAAACTCTATTTCAACCCTGGAAATGTGACGATTATCATCTTTTCCGTCATCGCCATTCTCCTTTTTATCCTGAATGAGGCGACCATCACCTCATCGGGATTCAGCCCGTTTATCTATTTCAGGTTTTAAATCCGCATGACAATGAAGGCAAAAAACCTGCTGTTAAACAACAAGTTCCTCGGACAGATGATGTTCCTGGTCCTCATCATCATGGCGATGCTATTTTACCTTGAACGGACCATCTTCGTCGACCCCTGCTACGCGGTGTTCAACTTTCTCTATTACCACGACTACATCATTGAAGCAGGACGTACCGCCGCCACAATCCCCCAAACCCTGCCACTGCTGGCGATCAAACTGGGACTGCCTTTAAAAGTCATACTTGCATCCTACTCCCTCTCCTTTGTTGTACTCTATTATCTTGTATACCTCATCATCGCCTACGGATTCAAACTCGACCGACTTGCCCTCGCGGTGCCGCTGGTCTTGCTTATCGGGGTGAAGTACAGTTACTTCTGGATATCCACAGAGACACAGCAAGCTGTTGTTTATACAGTACTGTTTTATGCCTTTTTAACTTTTTCACTTCGTTTCAAACCAGGAATATTGTTTTGGACCATCCGGCTGGCGGTGGCTGCAGGGATACTGCTTCTCTGTTTTTACTCACACCCCGTTTCGCTGTTCACCGTCCTCTTTGTCCTGGGCTTTTTCGTGGTCGACAACAAACTGTGGCTCAAACCCGACGCCTACCTGCTGGGCGGGGTTATCGTGGCGCTGGCAGTATACAAATTCATGACTGGTTCTTCCACCGGCTATGAGAGTTTCTTTTTTAAAGGCTTCGGCGATTTTTTCAACCGGATCGGCTATGTTTTTCATTCGGAAAGCTTCATCTTCCTGAAGGTTCACCTGTTCAACGTATTTCTCATTACGATGCTCTTGTTTCTCATCACCACAGTATGGTACATCCTGATGAAACAGTACCTGAAACTTGCCTACTACCTGGTAACCCTTGTGCTTTTTTCGGTGGTACTTTTCACCACCTTCAATATCTGGTTCTTCCCGTTCATCCAGGAAAAAAACCTTATGGGATTGAACATCTTCCTGCTGATCCCTTTTTTGAACGATGTGATTTTCACCACTCCGAAAAAGCGGCTTTATTTCCAGGTATTTATAGTGCTTATGTTCCTCCTCGGGATTTTTCACATATTGCAGGCAGCTCCTTTTTACAGGAACCGCCTGGCCTATATCCATACCCTGATCAACGGCGCACGGCACTTCCCCGAAAAAAAGTTCATCGTCGGTGAATCGATGGTCGACCGCAACCAGTTGAATGTCAACTGGGCCCTCGCTCCTGAAACCCTCATACTCAGTTCTCTGGAAGGTCCCGACTCTTCGCTTTCGATCTATGTCAACGACAATGACGGGAAGATCAGCGAAACAACCAACCTTGATGACTCCCTGCTGTTTATATGTGCGCCATGGGCAAAGGATCTCGAAATCCGGCGGCTGAACAGGCGTTATTTTGACCTGCGTCACTCTTCCTACCGCACGCTTACTGAGAAGGACATGTTGCAGGGCGAAGAGTTCCCATTCTACACCAACCGGTTTGATGATCCTGCCTTTATAAAGGCAGATAAGGGAAGTATTAGCGACAGTACCGGCAACCATATCTATTTGCTCACCTCCGAATTCAGCCCGGGTTTTTATGGGAAATGTTCCGATGTTTCGAAACATTCGAGGATTTTGATCACTGCTAAGGTCAGGGTCTTCCCATATGAGAAATTAATTTCAAAGTGGCTGAACCTGGTCATTTCAAAAGAGCAAAACCAGGTAGTGCTCGAATATCACCGGTCGGGGATCGATAAACCGGACTCCTTAAACATAGGCCAATGGAATACCCTCAACGTTTCAGGGATCATATCGGGTACCGACCCGCGCGACCAGCTGAAGATCTATCTATGGAACCCGGAGAAGAAAAAGGTGGGAATGGATGATTTGGAAATAACCTACCGGGTTATTTACCGGTGATGGACAGCGCCATGGAAGTGCAAACTAATCGAGGTCCCCGGCGTACAGCTTGAAATCATCCAGGTAGAAGAGCTGTTTTCCCGGGTTCCAGATATAGACCTTCACGAGGTCTTTGTCGGAGATAAATTTCGGAACAGGCGCCGAAAGCGCTACCCTGTTCCATTTTCCGGGTCTTAAGTTGATCGTATTCAAATTGACAGCCGTATAACCGTAAGATTTGTTCCGGTGCTCAAAGGAGATCACCAGCAGGGTATTCATCTCCGCCCTGATCTGTGGGATATTGACATAGATATTGACCAGCAGTTCCTGTTTAACCTCGGAAACCGGCAACGTGGAAACCGGCTGGGTAAAGCCGGGACTGTACTCCGTACGGTAATCCATCCGGTAGGCCCTTTTACCGAGATGGATGGTGTCGGAAGTGAGATAGGAGGGATCCCAGGCATCGCCGGGGTTTTCAAAAGCGTTCACCCATAGCAGTTTGGTGCACTTTCTTGCATCCAGCGTGTCCTGGATGGAGTCGCGGATGGCGTAGTTGTCGGCCGTTTCACCCACCTCTATCGTGCGGGTGATGTAGCAATCGTACCACCCACCGCCGAAAGTAAGCCATGGCTGGGCCGGCCGGAAGTAGTTGACAACTTTCTGGCGTTTGTTCCTGAGCAGCGAATCAATCGGGATCTTCGACTCATTGGCCCCGAAGTGCGCATCCCAGATGAACACAGTGCCGCGCGGAATGGTGTCGAGGAATTTACAGTCGCCAAATAGAGTGCACTCCACAGGGTTTTTCCTGTAGGGATCAGCCTTCATGAAGTAGGGCACATTGTTGTCGGTGTAAAGGAATAACCGACCTGACCAGGGTGAGGTTTTAAGCCAGTCTGTCGCCCTGCGGATGGTCTCCTCCTCGGGAGACAACGGGTAGGGTACCGGGTACATTTTAAAGGGGATATAGATGATAAACCCGAGGATGATTGTGGTGAATGCAATGGTCAG
Source organism: Bacteroidales bacterium (assembly GCA_049317265.1). Taxonomy (GTDB): domain Bacteria; phylum Bacteroidota; class Bacteroidia; order Bacteroidales; family FEN-979; genus CAIVAT01. The sequence goes on along the minus strand of JBMOIP010000016.1, from coordinate 25,638 downwards.
GATACGGGAGTTCCTGAACAACTCCTCCAAATCGCTGAATCCTTTCAGGCTGATCAGCGCCGCCAGGGGGAGGACTGCCGCCAGAACCCTTTCCAGCCCCATCGATCCTCCCATCGCTTTCCAGAAGAGGAGCGAATGTAAAACCAGGTATGCCATAAACGGTGCAACCACCAGGATGATCAGCAACCATACGTTTTTCCGGATGGCGCCATCTTTTGAAAAGAGATCGCGGACGATCCCGCCAATACCTGCCACGAAAAGGATCTCCATGGGAAGGCCTAGGATCATCTCCCGGAACTCCAGGAAATGCCACAGGCTGCCCATCTTGTTGTAAATCGGGTGGGTGTAGTTTATCGGGTAGGGAAAGCGGTTGATCAGCCAGAGGAGGTCTTTGTAGTAGATGCCGCCAATGATGGTAAAAACGAGAATTCCTGTGGCAAGGAAGGGGATTGCTTTGGGTTGTTTCGCCCGCCAGAGGGCAGCAAGGAATAACGGCAGCAACACATATCCTTCGGTGCGCGCAAAGGGAAGGAAGGAGACTACCACTGCCGCCATCACATAATCTTTCCTCAAAAAAAGGAAGATGGAGAGTACGAGGATGAAGCTGAAGAGGATCTCCGTGAGCGCGGTCGGCATCATCGCAAAATAGAGCGGCGTGAAACAGACGAAGATCATGGCAGCCATTGCCTGTCGGATTTTCAGCATGGTGGCAATGCGAAAAGCCAGCCAGGCAGTCGTCACGCCAAGAATAATGTTCAGGATTTTAGCCCCCTGCAACCCGAAAATTGCAAACGGTGCCGAAACCATGGTGTAGAGCGGCCGTCCCCACGCATTCAGAAACAATGAAGGGTATTTACAGGCAAAGTGGGAGATCAGGTAATGGGAGATGTTGTCGGCGCCTCCAAAATAGCCCTCCGAAAGCAGGGACAACACGGTAAACAAAACGACCAGAACTCCGAAAAGCAGCTGTTGAAAATAGCGGCGTAAATAACTCATCACAGGTTTAAATCAAAGATCTCCACATTTTTATAGGTGCCAAGCTTATGGTGCAGGTAAGGCTGGATGTATGGCTTGCTGTATAAGGCAGAGTCGTTGATAATCAGGTACCTGGCCCCAAGTGATTTAACCGTCTCCATCCTTTTTTCCTCGGGGAAGCTGCCAATATACCAATCACTGAACCCCTTCTGGTCCATCAGGTATAGGGTTACATTGTAGGTGCCGTCGGGTGTGCTGTACACCAGGTCGTCGCGCTTTATTCCCAGGCTTCGCAGGTAGGGCGTGATGGTCTCGAAAACCTTGAAGTAGGTTCCGCAGTAGTCAGACCATTTAATGAAATTTGTAATGTCCTCTTTTTCAACAAGAATGCTCTTCTGTACAAAATCCTGCCTGGGGTAATACCTCATCCTGGTATTGACTGCCCCCATGTATAAAAGAACGATGACCCCGATGGAAGCGACCGTTTTCAGGATGATATTCCTGAAAACCCGTGGATAATTCCGATGCAGCATGTCAAGCATGACGATCAATGGGAACGGAATGAAAATCAGCAGGTTGATAAGGTAATAGTCGTGCACATTGAACGCCTGGTAAAAGAGGAGAAAGAAGAGGATGCAACCTGAAAATACCAGCAAGGTAAGAAAGAGGAAAAACCTGTTTACTTTTTTAAAGAAGATGAACATGGAGAGGAAAAGGGCCGCTAAGAAAATCAGGGCGTATATGTTGAAGAACCCTTTCAGAAGGGCCTTTGTGAAGGATTCCCAGATCGCAGCCCTCCCGGCAGCATCGGTGCCCCATATCGGGAATATCCCGTGAAGGAAGAAGCAGTCAAGGTTCCGGGTGTTGTAATAGATCGTATAACCGGTCCAGACCATGATCAGGATGATGACCCAAAGGTAGGGCCATAACCGGGTCGCCTTGTGATACCAGTCTCTTTTATTTCGCTGAAAAACAATGCTGTACAGGTGGATGGCCAGGAGCCCGAAAAACAACAGCAGGGCGGACGGTTTGAGCAAACCTCCTGTCAGAAACAGCAGAAATGAAAAGTAGTACCACTTTCTGCTCTCCAGTTGAACAGCCTTCCAAAACACGTAACCCCCGGTAAGGGCCAGGCCAAGCGCCGGGGCATCTGCCAGGAAATTGTTGGTAAAATACCCGAGGATGGGGGAGCTGAAGAGAAAAAACGGGACAATGATGGCCCATAAGGTATCGGATAAAAATTCACGCAAAAAGCGGAAAAGCGAGAACAGACCTGTGAATACAATGAGCAGGTCAATCAACCGGAGCATGAACTCATGGTGACCGAAAACCTTCCAGAGTTGTCCCACCGTGAAATAGATGATGGGGAATTCGCTGATTGTTCTGCCTCCATGATCGCCAACCCAGTTAACGGCAGGCCTGAAGAAATTACGGTTGTCCTGGTAATAGTTCATGGTCATCGATAAACAATCGGCCTGTCGCCATATATGATGGTAGGCAGGGCGTGCAAATAAGATGTCGTGATAGCCATAAAGAGCCGAGACGGCCAATAACAGGGTAATAAACAGGAAATCAGCTTTTCTTTTCATCCGGATAAAACAATTTATATGCGAGGTGCATGATTCCAGCGGTAAATATAGGAAAAATGCGCCATTGGGATTCAAAATTCTCTAAATTTGTAGGAGTATAAGCAGTTGCATTTAACACGATATTTCAGTGCGCTTCCTTAAATTCACCCTCCTCTTTCTTATCCTGGCCACCATGACCCTTTCGGCCATCCAGTACCACTTTGACATTGTCGCGGAAACGCCGCTGCAGGGCTTCTTTCCGCAGGTTGAACGCCCTGATCTGAAATATTTTACCTGGACACGGTGGTTTTCACAGGACTTTCAGGAGGTGTATGCCACACGGCTGAACGAGTACACAGGTCTCAGGAATACCCTGATCAGGATTCACAACCAGTATGATTACTCCTTTTTCGGGCAAACCCATGCCCAGGGTTTCCTGGAAGGCAGGAACCGGTATTTGTATGAGGAGGATTACATCCGTGAATACAATGGAGACTACTTTATAGGGAAAAAGAGCATCGATCAGAAACTCTCCCGCCTGAAAAATGTCCGTGACAGCCTGGCATATTACCATATACCGCTGATCCTGGTGTTTGAGTCAGGAAAGGCCAGCATCTTTCCTGAGTACATCCCTTCAAGGTTCCATCCCAAGAACCGAAAACAGAGTAATTATGACTATTTCACCGAACGGGCCACACAGATCGGATTGCCGTTCCTCGACATCAACCCTTTTTTCCTGAAGATAAAAGATACCTGCCGGTACCCGCTCTTTCCAAGGTATGGCATGCACTGGAGTATGTATGGCGTTCATCTTGTTGCAGATACGATAGCCAGGTATGTGGCCGGCGCTTCAGGGGTGAAAATGCCTGAATTTAAAGTGCACCACCTTCATCTCTCGGGTAATTCGCTGGGATCCGACTACGACATTGGCAAGATGCTCAACCTGGTATTTCCGCTGAGGTCGACGCCAGGAGCATACCCGGTTGTTTCATTCAATGCGATTCCCGACGGGAAGATGCCCGCTATGGTGATTGCCGACAGCTATTATATCCAGCTGATAGAGACCTACGGCAAGAAGATGTTTGGCCTGCAGGACTATTACTACTACAACAGCAGCCTCTATCCCCATCAGAATGATTTCCCGCCTGTCCGTGCTGACAAATCGAACTTCCGCGAAAAACTGTTGAATCACAAAGTGTTGCTGGTAATGGTTTCCGAGATTAATCTCCATTGTGCTTTCTGGGGTTTTGCCGATGAGGCATTCCGGGCGTTCCATCCTGAAATACTCGATTGTAAACAGGATAGCATCGAAAATGTGATCAGGAGCGAGCGGGATTGGTTCCGTTTCATGGTCATGAAATCGAAGGAGTTGCACCGCCCCATCGATGAAATCATCCGCGAAAACGCTCAATATTCGTTTCTCAGCAGTTATTCAAACCTCCCGGGAAAGACGAGCCGCGACACGATCCAGTATATCCGGCTTGGCATCTGGAGCAATTCCGACTGGCTTGCCAACGTAAAAGAAAAGGCAAAAAAATGGAATATTCCCGTTGATTCGGTCATGTTGCTGGATGCAATTAATTCCTACGAGCAATCGAAAAAGAAACAGTAAATTTGTGATTTACGTAAAGCCTGCCGTCATGAAAAAAATCGTTGGGATCATTTCCGTTCTTTCGCTGTTGCTGATGTGTCAGCCGACCTTTGGCCAGGAACTTCCCTACCAGAGGGGAATTGAGCCGGTTTCGCTGACACCGAATGAACTTTTTGTGCTTTCCAACATCCCCGAATTGCAACTTCCTGAGTTGTACAAGACCAAGGATGCTCCGTTGCTGCCAATCAGCATTGACAACTCAGCCCAGCCCTATTTCCGGCCCATTACCTGGCAATCGGGATACGAGTGCGGGCAATCGGCAGGGATCTCCTTCAACTTCACCTATGAGATCGACCGCCGGCGCGGACTGGCCGCCAACCAGAATTCAACGCAGTATCCTTCGCACTTCACCTATGACTTTCTGAACAATGCCAACAACTACCAGGGGGTCAGTTTTTTCGACTCCTGGGAGATAGTGAAAGCCTGTGGTAACATGAATGTCGCCGACTATGGCGGCGCCCAGAATACCGGCGGTTATACACGCTGGATCTCCGGCTATGACATGTACTACAACGGCATGCAGAACCGCCTCAATTCAGTGAAAGCGATTCGTGTTGATACCCCGGAAGGGTTACAAACACTCAAATACTGGCTTTACGACCACCTCGAAGGAGCGGCCGTGGGAGGCGTGGCGAATATTTATGGCCAGTATGGAACACCATCGGCCACCCTGCCGGCCAACACACCTGAAGCAGGAAAATTTGTGCAGAACTACTGGGGCAGCAGCCCTTCCCATGCCTGGACCATCTGCGGGTACAACGACTCCATCCGCTACGACTTCAATGGCGATGGTTTGTATACAAATAACATCGACATCAACAACGACGGAGTGGTGGATATGCACGACTGGGAGAAAGGCGGATTGAAGTTTGCCAACGGCTATGCCGGAACCGGTTGGTGCAACCTGGGGTTTTGCTATACCATGTACAAGAACCTGGCCGACGCCAACACCCTGGGCGGAATATGGAACCATACGGTATATGTGCTCGATGTCAAAAGTACCTGCTCGCCGAAACTAACCATGAAGGTTACGCTGAAACACACTTCGCGCAACAAACTTCAGGTTACGGCCGGGGTGAATACCGACATGGCTGCCACGGCTCCTTCCTATGTGCTGGAATTCCCGATTTTCAACAACCAGGGTGGCGACCACTTCATGCAGGGAGGTACCACCGAGGCAGATAAAACCATCGAATTCGGCCTTGACCTGGCGCCGCTGGTCAACCAGATCAACAGCAACCTGCCGGCAAAATTTTTCCTCCAGGTGCAGGAGACCGACCCTTCCGGTGTTGGCACAGGGGAGATTGTTAACTGGTCGCTGGTCGACTATACCGGCACTCCGGCTATTACTACTTCCTATCCCGGTTCAAACATTCCCATTCAGAATAACACCCTTACCCGTCTCAGTCTCAACTATACCCTCAACATCGTTAAACCATCCATCACCAATGCCACCCTGCCGCCGGCACAGTTGTACCAGCCATACAATGTTACCCTTAATGCCAGCGGAGGAACACCTCCCTACCTGTGGGATGCGAAACTCGATTACCCTGAATTCAATACCACTGCTGCATTCCCGGCGGTGACTGCACAACAGCTTACCCTTACGAACAACAACACAGGATATGCAGTAAAAACGCTCGGTTTCAGCTTCCCGTTCTACAAAAAAATCATCAACAAGGTTTATGTTTATGCAGATGGGTACATCCTCTTCGACGATCAGCCCTACACCTGGCCCTACATCATTGATAAAATGCTGTTGTTCAAGCAGACCTCCATCATATCACCCTTTATGTGCGACCTGGCGATCTATCCATCTTCTTCACAGGGAGTATGGTTTGAAGGCACGGCCAACTATGCGATCATCCGCTGGAAAGCCTCTCTTTCCGGCATGCAGGGAAGCACCAACCTCAACTTTGCCGTCAAACTTTACTCCAACGGTACCATCGAATATTACTACGGCGATATGACATACCCTGTGGGAACCACCTGGACAGGCGGGTTATCCTCGGGAGACAATAAGAACTACCAGTTTTCGGCATTGAACAATGTTCCGGCCATCACCGCCAATACCCTGGATAAATTTACATCGTGCGGCTTTCCACCCGAAATGCAAATCACCGAAGACGGTCATTTCACCGGAACGCCAACCTATTCGTACCAGAATCTGCCGGTTAAATTCCAGGTGACGGATAACAACAATATTTCCTCTACCAGGGTATTGATATTTAATACCGTTGGCCTGCTCATCGGCCAGACGATCAATTCTGGCGGAGATACACTCATCGAATTCGGGGAGACAGCAAAAATAACGCTCAATGTCAACAATATAGGCACCCAGACCTTTAACCAGGTCGCCTTCTCCATTTCGGAATCCGACCCCTATATCACCCTGATCGACAGCACGGAAATGGTACCTGTGATTGCCGGAGGGCAAAATCTCACCCTTACCGATGTACTCTCTTTTCTGGTCTCCCCGGTAGTGCCCGACAACCATGCATTTACCCTTATGTTGCATGTCCAGTCACAGGAGCAGGGATTTCAACGTCCACTGACACTGATTGCCCATGCCCCGGTATTTCACATCACAGGAACCCAGTTTGCCGATGGCGATAACGGCCGACCCGAACCGGGAGAGAGCGCCGACCTGCTGGTGACCTATCGTAATGCAGGAAGCGCCAAGGCTTCGGCGATCAATGTTATGCTCACTTCGCTCGATACAAACCTTACGCTCAATGTAAATTCAGCGAATATCAACCTGCTGAAACCCGACTCGTCAAAAACCCTAATCTTCCATGCAACAGCCGGAAATTCAACATCTTTTGAGCACCTGTACGAGATAAAATCCAATCTCACCGGCAACAACAACTATTCATATGTGGATACAATTTACCTCTTCTCAGGGGAGATTGTGGAGGATTTTGAAACCGGGAACCTGAACAAATTTCCGTGGTATACTGCAGGTCAGGCCCCCTGGATCATTGAATCAGGCGTGAAGTACGAAGGCAACTTCAGCTCGCGCTCAGGATGGCTTGGCGACAACATGGAGAGCAAGCTCCTCATCAATGTGAATGTATTGACCGAAGGTCCGGTGTCTTTCTACAAATATGTCTCCTGCGAGCATGATCCGAGCGGGAACAATGGCTATGACTACCTGGCCTTCTTTATCGACAATTTTGAAATGGCCCGGTGGGATGGCGAAATTGGCTGGAGTAAGGAGACTTTTTGGGTTCCTGAAGGGTTTCATACGTTATCATGGGTGTATCACAAGGATTTCTCGGTTTCCACAGGCTGGGATGGCAGCCTGGTCGACTTCATCAAACTTCCGCTGATCGAAGGTGCGGTGCCAATACTATCCGTTACACCGCTTTCCATCGAAAAAACGTTGCCAACCGGGATGAATGCCGTGGAGTCGTTGAATATTACCAATCTTGGCGGAGGCATCCTGAACTATTCCGTGCTGGTTTTTGATACGACGGCGAACAAAAAAGCTTTTCAAACCGACAACCTCACCGGTTCCAATGTGACCTGCGGAAGCGAAGGATTTGTTCCCGGACAAGCCTTCAACTGGATGTTCACGGTAAGCAACCTCAGCGCCGACAACGAATATATCAAGCATGTCAAACTTGACTTTCCTCCCGGTGTCCAGGTGAGCGGGGCAACCAACTTCGCTGGTGGATCGCTGGGTGAACTTGGTTTCCAGGGAACACCCGGCAATGGCGCCTCCCTTAACTGGCATGGTGAAAGCGCCGGGGGAAGGGGCGTGCTGAAACCGGGAGAAACTGCGATAGCTACTGTTACAGGCACCATTGGTGAACCCTTTGTAAATGATGTGTTTGTTATTTACCAGCTCACGGGCGACAGCCTCGGAGCTTTACCTCATGCACTTACAGGAAGCGTAAAAATCAGGAATTTCGGACTCTCCAACAACTGGGTAACGCTCACAGGATCAACAGGAAGCCTGATGAACAACCAGACCGCTATCGTTGAAGTGAAGCTCGACGCAGGCAGCCTTCCACCGGCAACCTACCAGTGCAGCCTGGTTGTACGCGATCTCTACAACAACAGGTTTGTCATTCCGGTTACCTTGCATGTTACCTTCCCGGTGGGTCAGGGCGACCCGAAAACAGTTGCCGTTACGTCACTTCAAGGGAATTTTCCAAACCCTTTTTCTGGTATGACCCAGATCCGTTATGACCTTTCATCCGCCACGGATGTTGATTTTGAAATCTTCTCCCTGCAGGGAAGAAGTCTCACCAAATGGAAGGATATTGCTGTACAGCCCGGATCGCATACCCGCCAGTGGGATGGCAGGGATGACAATGGCCGTCAACTCCCCTCCGGCATTTACACCTGCCGGATGAAGGCCGGTGATTACGCGGGAACCCTGAAAATGATCCTGATCCGATAAACAATACTGCATGACAAGAAAAAATAAGAAACTTACCATTTTCAGCCTGTTGTTGTTATTTTCCATCGTGGTGGCCGGCCTTGGGTTGAAGTATTTCCCATTTACCAAAGTCGTCAGGATGCCGGCAGGTTCGGAACAAGAGTTTGTCAACCCCGAAAAAAAGCAGGCCATTGCCCCACATTCGCTTTACTACGATTTTGAGGTCGCACCCGGAAAAGAGATGCCGGGAGGGTTTTCCAAAGGGACGGCGCATTCGGGGCAATATGCGGTTAAGGCTTTTGGTCAGAACAGTTTCAGCGTGGTGGTTGAACGAACCGCCGGAGAGATAGGGGTTGAAAATCTCAAAGCGGTGGCCCTGAGCGCCTGGATCTATGTTTTCCCAACAAAAAAAGATGTGAAGGGCAGCCTGGTGTTTACCGCTTCTAATGAGGTTGGTGTCAATGTTAGCTGGCATGGAGTCGCCATCGCCGAACCCGGGGTGCCAAAAGGCAAGTGGTTCAAGGTGAGTACCTATATCGACCTCTCCAATGTGCAGTTTAAGCCGAACTATAAACTCCAGATGTACTTATGGAACAACAGCAGTACAGACATCCTCATCGATGACTACTTTATCGCCTTCGGTGGCGCAGTCGACCGTCGTGGCGACTCAGCCAGGGTCGACATGACCAAACCTGCAGGGTTTATCCAGAAGTTCAACTATCCTCCCTTTCCTGTTTCCATGCTGGAAAAAGAGACCACGGGCAAAACCATCAATCCGGGTGAGATAGATGCTGGCGATTATGCAATTGCCGGTAACTTCCTCAATTCAGGCAACGATGCCCTCCTCGTTATGCGGAAAGACGGAAAGTCTGCTGTTTATGCATTCTGCCCCGGAACCCGCGAATTCCGGAAAGTTCAGCTTGGGATGCCCAACCCCCTGCCGTCGGTAGGTCCTGTGAAAAAAGTCCTGAAAGGTAGGTTTCTTCCCGGTCAGCCCGAACAGTTCATCGTTGTGGGTGAAAAGGGCTGGTATGTTGGTGCAATAAACCCATTAGAAAACGTTTGCAGTAATACCGCTACCCTGCAGTCCATGGTAAAAATCCTGTGGAAATCGGCTGAAACTGCAACGTCGCTCATAGCGGGAGATTTCAATGATGACAGGCAAGCCGAACTGCTGCAAATCTCCGGCAATGGCTCCTGGAAGGTGATGTCATTCTCAGCGGAAGGCAAAACCGGCGCTGCCTGGAAGGTCATTTCGACTGATGACAACAAGCCCCTGCCAGAGTGGGACAGCAATGTGCTGGAGGTGGGTGTTTCGGCCGGAAGGTTTATGCCGGGCGTGAACAGCGATGTGGCGCTCACCGTCACCAGGAACAAAAGCGACGGGAAATACGCCTGGTCGCTGAAGAAATTAAACATCCCTGGAAAGACCTGGGATCCTTTAATTGGTAAAAACCAGGATCATCAAGGGAAAACCATCGGGCTGGATACCCTGAAACCCACCGATATTTTCTTTGCACTTCCCGGGGAGGGAAATAAAATGACAACTTTCAGGTATAACCGCGACTGGCGCTACGACATGAAGGAGATACGGTTCAATGACACCACCTTCGTCCTCCTTTCCGGTGTCGATTTTCATGGATATGACAAGGACCAGAATCCCAAGTATTATGAGTCGCTCATGCTCGTTCCGGGCTGCTTTCTGAAACCGGCTTCAGCATTATTCCTTGTGTCGGGACATGTAGCCAAAGCCCGCCATTACGAATCCACTCTTCCTGATTTTGTTCATCTTTATTCACTTCCGGCAAACAAATAATTTTCGCTTCATGAACTGTTCGCTCCGATATATCCTGCTCCTCTTCTTCATCACCTCCCTGCTCATCTCATGCGGTCAACCTGCCCGGGCGCCGGAAGCTGTGAGCGAGGAGTTCGTGGTAAAGGATTTCAACCCGGCTGTCAACTGGAAAGAGGGACAGACGCTTTTCCTGGACTATGCCGGCGCGATTGACCAGGGTTTTGTGATCCCCTCCTCCCGCCAGGCGGATGGTGGTTTTTTCAACCTTGAGTTTAAACTGAAAAATACCGGGAAAGCGCCACAGAGCTTTTCTTATAAGATCTACTACCAGAACGAATCCTATAAATTCCCCGAACGGGATTTAGCCGATAGTACAAAACAACACCCGGATTGCTGGGAGAACTTTTACGGAAGCTGGGAAGACACAGGAATTACGTTTGCCGAAACCGGCGCCATCCCTGCCGACAATGAATTTCACCCTGTTACGGGCAAGTTCAGGATCGTCGGGAATCCTCGCAACGAACAACGCTATTTCGACAAAGGCCATAACGACCGCTGGAAACGAAACCCAAGGGTCGGAAACTACAGCTTTATGCTGGTGGTGACTGCCCTGGCAAATGTGACGGAAAAGAAGATTCCTGTCCAGGTTCAGGATATCGGACTGGCCAATGAACAGGGATTTATCAACCCATACTTCTTTTTCCTATATGGACCGGGTAAAGCCTTGAAAAACACTATCGTACAGAAGTTTCCTGCCCTTCTGAAAGTAGTGGCGGTGCCCGATCCCGGCGCCGGGATCTTCATCAACCCGGTGGCCTACTCCAGGGAAGATGCCGAAAAGTCGAAAACCGATGTGTGTGGCCAGGGCCCCGAAGTTTATCAAAAGGCTGCATTCGAACAGTTTGTCCATTATGTCGACCCTTCCACGAAAATGAACAACATCCCGGTCATTGCCGATGTGCTCAACGATAACTACTCCCGGCTCGATTACAACTGGAACAAGCGGTTTTACCGCAAGGAGGAGCTGGTTTCCATCACAGCCACAGTTGCTCAACGCCCCTGCGAAACCGTCATCTCCGACCCGGTCAACCATACGATCACCCTTCGGAATCCGAAATCGGAGTTCGGGAAATGGCAAAAGCAGAATGCAGGCGTGATTACCCGCCATGGGATGACATTCGGGAAATATACAGTTAAATGCAAACTCACCGAGTTGCTGAATAAAAACAACATGTGGAACGGGCTGACCAATGCCATCTGGCTCATCACCCAAAGCCAGTCCGACTGGAACTTCCGCCGCGACTGCAACAACAATGGCTATATGGCCAACTATTACGGAGGCCAGCAGGATCAGCGGGTTAAAAATGTTGGTTACTCCGAGATCGATTTCGAAATCCTGAAAACCGTTCCCTACTGCCCATCGTGGCTGCTGCCCCCGGCCTACAACAACGGCATCGACGATCAGAATAATGTCCAGAACTGGAATGTCCCATTCCCGGATGAGATCGTAGCCGATGACGACAAGATCATCGTCTCCTGCACCAACTGGGATATGGCTTGCTGGCAACCCTCCGCCTTCCAGGCCGGTTGCGATCCGGTTCGGTATGAAGACAAGACCTTCTGGGCACACCGATGGGATAAAAACTACCGGGCGCTCACCGAAAAAGTACCTGAACGCGATGATGAACTTTTCGGTTCGCCCTACTACTATTTCCAGATCGACTGGCAGCCCGATAAGATCATCTGGCGCATCGGCCCGTCAAAAGAGAAGATGCATGTGGTTGGTTACATGGATGATAAGATCACCTCCATTCCCAACAACCAGATGCTGCTCATCATCACACAGGAGTTTCACAACACCAAATGGTGGATCGGTTCGGCCTATTCCCAGGACAATATCCCATTCCCCAAAGTGGATTATGTGGGTACCATCCAGGAGATGACCATTGAATAGAAGTATGAAAACCATAAACCTTCCGGGTTTTTAAACCTGGAAGGTTTGATAAATAAACGCAAACATGAAAATAATCGTTCTCGGCGCCGGTCTCGTAGGCGGCCCTATGGCTCTTGACCTCGCAAATGACCCGAAATTCAACGTCACTATAGCCGATCGCTCTGATGCGGCACTTCAACGCCTGGCGAATCTGCAGGTTTCAGGTGCCGGTAAACTGGCCACTATTACAACCGATCTCAGCGATCCCGGTAAGGTAACCGACCTCGTTTCCGGCTATGACATGGTGATCAACGCCGTTCCCGGGTTTATGGGATTTCAAACGCTGAAAGCCATCATCACCGCCGGGAAAAACGTGGTTGATATCGCCTTCTTCATCGAAGATCCCTTTGAACTCGATGAGCTGGCTAAAAAGAACAATGTAACGGCCATCATGGACATGGGCGTCGCCCCCGGCATGTGCAACGTGCTCATCGGGTATGCCGACCACCTGCTCGATGAAACCACCAATATTCTCTACATGGTTGGAGGACTTCCAGAAATCCGCGAATGGCCTTACGAATATAAGGCCGTATTTTCCCCCATCGACGTGATTGAAGAGTACACCCGTCCCGCACGCTACATCGAGAATGGTAATTCCATTGTCAAGCCTGCACTTTCTGATCCGGAATTGCTTAATTTCCCGGGAATCGGCACCCTCGAAGCTTTTAACACCGATGGTCTCCGCTCACTCGCCCATACCGTGAAATGCCCGAACATGAAAGAGAAGACGCTCCGTTACCCGGGGCACATCGAGAAGATGCGGGTGTTGCGTGAAACGGGTTTTTTCAGCCAGGAGGAGGTTGAAGTGAACGGAATCCGCATCAAACCCATGGACCTCACGGCGAAACTGCTGTTCCCGAAATGGAAACTCAAAGAGGGGGAGGTGGATATCACCGTCATGCAGGTAATGGTTGAAGGGAAAAAAGATGGTCAACATGTCCGCTATACCTGGGATCTATTTGATAAATACGATCCGGGCACCCGCATCCACTCCATGGCCCGCACCACGGGTTACTCCGCCACCGTCGCCCTGCGCATGATCGCCGACGGTCTCTACACACGCAAAGGCATCTCCGTACCCGAATTCATCGGCCGGCAACCCGAATGTGTAAATTACCTCCTCAACGGCCTGAAAACCAGGGGTGTAATCTACCATGAAACCATTGAATAATCGCATGCAAACCCAATCTCCGCCGGAGAAAACTTCAACCTTCGTTGATCAATATTCAATATTCAATATTCATTTTTTCCTTCATCGTTAATTTCAGGAAAAATTGTCGTATATTCGAAACAGCTTTCACACCTCAAAATTCCGATCCTGTGAAAATGAGAACTTTAACACTGATCGCGACACTTCTATCCTTCTTTTTCCTGTCGCAAACAAAAGCCCAGGAATCCATCCTTTCAGCCAGCAGCAACGCCTTTGGAAATGTTGGCATGGTGAGTTATTCGGTTGGCCAGGTCGTCTTCCACACCTGTGACGGCGCCAATGGAACCATCACGGAAGGCGGCCAGCAGCCCTACGAAATTTTATTCATGGAGGGCATCGACCCGATCGATGGGGTAACCCTTAAATGCACCATCTATCCCAACCCGACAACCGCCTCTGTCACCCTCACGATCCCCCACCCGGGCATTTCCCACCCGGGCATTCCCCAACCGGGCATTTTAATGCCCGGCGCTTCAATCCCCGGCATTGAAATGCCGGGCTATCAACTCCGTAACCTCGACGGAACCCTCCTCCAATCTATGGAAATAACCTCCACAGAAACCCGAATCCCCCTCGACGATCTCCCCCCCGCCACCTATTTTCTCACGCTGACTGGAGATGGCAAGGCCCTGCAAATCTATAAAATCATTAAAAAATAAGATATGAAAAAGTTATCTGTCCTTCTGGCCACACTGATTTTTTCGGTAACCATTTTTGCCCAGTCACCTCAAAAGCTAAGCTATCAGGCGGTCGTCAGGAATTCGCTTGGCAAGTTGGTACAAAGCACCAATATTGGTATCAAGATCAGCATTTTGCAGGGCTCTGCCAGTGGAACAGTGGTCTATACTGAAACTCACCAGGCCACTACCAATGTCAACGGACTTGTCTCCGTCGAAGTAGGAGGGGGAACCTCCACAGGCAACTTTTCAGATATTAACTGGGCTTCCGGGCCCTATTTCCTGAAATCGGAGACCGATCCGGCCGGGGGAAGTTCGTATGGCATCTCCGGGGTCAGCCAGCTGCTGAGCGTTCCTTATGCCCTGCATGCCGAAACTGCCGGTAATGGCTTCAGCGGAAACTATAACGACCTCACCAACAAGCCGGTCATCGACGGTTCGGAAACTAAAATAGTAGCAGGCACAAAAATATCAGTGGCAGGATCGGGAACAACGGTTTCCCCCTATGTTATCAACTCAACGGCTTCCGGCAGCAATTCCCTGCCAGCGCCGGTGACCCTTACCACCTCTCAAACCTGGACGGTTCCCGCTGCAGTTTCTAAAATCAAGGTGGAACTATGGGGTGCCGCAGGCGGAGGCGGCGGGGCTGGCGCCTACTCCTACTCCTACAATCTTAACGATGGCGGCGGAGGCGGTTCGGGAGGCTATGCGCAAAAGCAGATCAGTGTGATGGAAAACCAGCAATTCAGTGTCACTATCGGGACGGGTGGCGCACAGGGCAGCAATGCTTACTACATCTATCCCGGTTATTATGGCGATACGGATGGCGGAAATGGCGGAGACAGCTGGTTCGGAACGATGAAAGCAGCCGGGGGGACTGGCGGCAAACGAGGCAGCTACTCCTGGTATACCGTTCATGGAACTGCCGGAACTGCCAATGTTGGCTCGGTCACCGGATATGCTTCCGATCCGCAAAGCAATGCACTCGATACCTTTATCGGACTGGTGAGGTCGTACCTCAGCGACCGGTTCTTTACCTCCAAACCCGGGAAGGGTGGGTCATTGCAGAGTTACTCAACGCCTGTTGCCGGTGAAGGCGGGGCGGCCGTGATCACTTTCATTGAATAAATTGCAGATAACAGCATGGCGTGAAGGCCATCTTTCTCATTTCTACTTCTTATGAAATTGAACAAAACCAGCTTCTTTCATGTCGGTTTTGCCATGGTGTTATTGCTGATCGTTAACACTATACGGTCAGGAGTACTGGTTGATACTTCCTTTTTGCCAAGGTTTTTCCTGCTGGCAGCCAACTTGCTTGTCGCCACCCTGCTGCTGTTCAGGAAGAGAATCTCTCTCCCGTTCTCATGGTTTTTAGTCACCTTCCTGCTTTTATATTGCTGGAATCTTCTCTCCACCACCTGGGCCATCGTACCATCAGAGGCTATTGCCCAGGCCCAGTTGGTCTTTGTCTCTTTTGCGACCTATTTAATTATCAGAATTTTAACTGTCAGGGACAACCATTTTGAAAAGATCTTCATCACCATCTCGTTGGTCGCCTTGCTGTTCTCTTTCCTGCTGGCATTCTACAAAATGTCGCGGCTCGAGTTTTTCGATCCCTACCGGATCATCTCGGTTTCTGCCAACAACAACTTGTATTCAGGGTACCTCCTTATCTCACTCCCCCTGACCTTTGCCGGGTATTCCATCTTCCACGGATTGCGGAAATACCTCTCAGCATTGACCGGAATTCTTGCGGTATTTTTCATTATCATCACCCAGAGTCGCGCAGTTTATCTTGGATTGGCTTTCTCCTCACTTCTTTTTATGACCATCCTGCTGATGAGGTACCGCGCCCACTTTAACAGGAAAAATTTACTGGTGGGGGCATTGTCACTGCTGCTATTGTTGGCAGGCATTTCAGCATTCTATACCTCCCTGGATCAGCCGCGTAAAAACTATTTCCTGAGTAAAATTCCTGTGTGGCAATACTTTCGTTCCTATGATAAAGGGTTGAATGACCTGGTTGAAAAACGAAAAAAGGAGAAGGCGGAACTGACGGGCATCCCTGAGTTCGATTTTGCCGGAAGCTACTACGAAAATGCCAACCTGAGGATGATCTTCTGGAAGAAATCGGCCGGATTGGTAGCCTCACATCCCCTGCTGGGAGTGGGCGCCGGGAACTGGCGGATCCATGTGGCCTCCATCCCCAAACCCGACAACCCCGACCATATTTTTAAAAATTACACCTACAGCCAGCCGCACAATGAGTGGATCGGGTTCGCCAGCGAACTTGGAATTCCCGGGTTGATCCTGGTGATCATCCTTTTCTTTCTTCCGGTAATCCTGGTCTTTTTCAGAATAGTTGTCCGGCGGGAGAAACTCCCTGTAACCACGCTTTTTTATGCCTCCTTTATCGCCGGATTCTACCTCTTTGCCTGTTTCGATTTTCCATTGAAACGGATTGAACACAGTGTGATCCTCTTTTCCATCCTGGCTTTCATTCCATTGGAAATTCCCCGGAGTGGCTGGTTTCAACCATCCAGCGAACGGGCCTGGAAATATCTCCGGTTTTTCCTGGTCATCGGCTTGATGTTCACATCCGTGGTCGCATTCATGCGGATCAAAGGCGAGTTCTTTACCCTGAAGATGTTTCGCAATGAGCGGATGAGTCCTGAAAATGTAATCCGGTACGGAAAAGAGGCCGGCAACCGGTTCTACCGGCTTACCCCCAATACCCTTCCTGTAGATTGGTTCATTGGGGTGGCGCAGTTCAAACTGGGCGATGCTGCGTCGGCCCGAATGTCGTTCCAGAAGGCACTGAAAGTTACTCCCTATGAAGTTAGGGTGCTGAATGACGATGCAACAGCGCTTTACCAGCTTGGCAAGGCGCCTGAAGCGAAAGTTGAATGGCAGCAAGCGCTTGAAATTGACCCTTTCTTTGACGATGCACGCTTCAACCTTGCCGCACTGCACTATTTCAACGGGAAATACGACAGCGCCTTTCTCCTGGTGAAGGCCTGCAGGGAGTCACAAAAACGTCGTGATTTCCTGGAAGAACTGGAAAAGGTTCAGCGTTATCCGCAGTGAAGATAGGTGTTGACCATCTTCATGATCTCCTTCTCATTGTTTTTGATTGTTTCGCGAAGGTTCTGGTCATTGAACCCCTTCAGGTAACGGATGAGGCCGTCAACGATCTTCGGCGGGAAGATGTCGTGCGCTTCGTAAATTTTACGCTGCCTTTCAAGCGCTTCGGCCGAATGCCAGCATGAAAACGGGAGCTGTTGTAACTCATTCACCCTCGATTTGTGCTGCTCATCAAAAATATTGACATCCACATAGGTCTTTTCAGCAAACTCGAGGGCGTTCTGCATCTCGATGCCATGCCGTGCTGCCACGGTAAGTCCTGCAAAAAGCAGGTAGATATCTGCTGAGCCATCCGGACAGCGGAACTCGACGGTCTGGCGGCTTCCGAATCCGGTCTGGGTATCTTGTTCTTTTGGGTTGGCGTCGGTTACCATGTCGTGTTTGCTTCCCCATCCGAGGGGTACGCGAACCAGCACCGAACGGTTCCGGTCGCCCCAGCAGATGTTGGTTGGCGCCTCCTGGTGCGGTACCAGGCGGAAATAACTGGTGGGGATCATGTTCCCGAAGGCGGTAAGCGATTGCGAAAGGTCAAGGTACCCGGCAATCGCCCTCTTAGCGGTATCCGACAACTTGCCGTTGTCGAGCATCACACTCTTTCCGTCCTTCATCAGGCGGGTGTGCACATGCATGCCGCTTCCAGCCTTGCCCGTGGTAATCTTGGGGGCAAAGGTGATGGTTACGCCATGTTTGTAAGCCAGTGAACGCAGGATCCATTTGGCAACCATCAGCTGGTCGGCAGCATCCTCGAGTTTCACCGGGGTAAATTCGATCTCATTTTGTTCGTAGGAGAGTCCCGACTCCGTAAAGTTCCCTACCTCCGAATGGCCGTATTTGATAAATCCGCCACATTTGGCAATGGCGTGCATCGCTTCAATGCGCAGCTTTTCCCACTTGCAGAAGGGCGATGATTCATGATACCCGCGCTGGTCAACGGCCTCAAACAACCGGTCCTGCTCGCTGATGATGTAATACTCCAGTTCGCCCATCACTTCGAACGAAAAACCGGTTTTCTGTTTCAACACCTCGTGCGACTTCCGCAGGATGTATTCGGGTGAATTGGCAAACGGCTGCCCGTCCTTGTCATAATACGAACAGAGGATGTCCAGCGCCGGGATCTCTGAAAAGGGGTTCACGAAGGCCGAGCGGTATCTCGGGATCACATAGAGATCGGAAGAGCCCGCCTCCACGTAGTTCGGGAAGAGGCTTGAACCATCGACCCGCTCGCCGGCCGAAAGGATGCTGTCGAGGTGCTGACGGTCTTTGATGATGAAATTCAGGGTCTTTAAACGGCTGTCGGCAGCCGAATAACGGAAATTAAGCATCTGGATGCCATTGGCCTCGATAAAGCGGATCAGGTCAGCTTTGGTAAAGTCATCGGCAGGTTTGTCAAGAAAATGTACAAGTGCGTTGGGGTTCAAAGAGATGTTTTCATTCATGGCCGTAAGTTCAGTTGAAATGGAGTGTGCACAAAAGTAAGAAATTTTTGTAATTTTGTAACCCTGTCACCTTGTTACCTTGTTACCTTGTTACCCTGTCACCTTGTTACCTTTAATTATGTCCAACCCAAACGAAATAATCTTCTTCACCTCCTTCCTGGTATTCATTGCCATCATGCTGGGGATCGACCTGGGATTCTTCCAGAAGAAAAACCATGCGCTCTCCTTCAAAGAGGCATTGACCTGGACCATTGTTTGGGTAGGGATATCTGTCGGGTTTTATTTCCTGATCAGGTTTCATGGGAACTGGATCCATGGAAGCGATACCCTGGAAGAGATACAGGCCCGCATCCTGAAGTTCCATCATCCCATCGACATCACCGGACTTGCCCTGCAGGATGCCATCAACCTCTACAATAAAAACCTTTCGCTGGAGTACCTAACCGGTTACCTGATTGAATATTCACTTTCGGTCGACAATGTCTTCGTCATCGTGATGATCTTCATCTCCTTCAACATCCAGCCGAAGTATTTCAAACGCGTACTTTTCTGGGGGATCATCGGCGCTGTGGTAATGCGGTTCCTCTTCATCTTTGCCGCCAGTGCACTGATTCAGCGGTTTGCCTGGTTTTTATATGTGTTCGGAGTGATGCTGGTTGTCATCGGGGCTAAAATGGCATGGGATTTCCTCTACGGTAAAAGGGATGAACAGATTGACACCGAAAAACACCCGGTTGTAAAGTTGCTTTCACGGTTTTTCAATGTCAGCCATGATGAACATGCCGAAACGTTCTTCATCCGTCAGGGTGGAAAATTCTATATTACCCCGTTATTTATTGTGTTGATGATCATTGAGTTTACCGACGTTTTATTTGCGGTCGACTCAGTGCCCGCAGTCTTCTCTGTAACCCAGGATCCATACATCGTCTTTTTCTCCAACATCTTCGCCATCCTGGGTCTGCGTTCACTATTTTTCCTGGTGATGGACATCATGAACAGGTTCCACTACCTGAAGATGGGGCTTGCCGGATTGCTGGCCTTTGTGGGCGTGAAGATGCTGTTGCATGATGTGTTCAAGATTTCGACCAACGTTTCGCTGGTGGTCATCGCTTCAATCCTGGTCTCCAGTATCCTGGCATCCAATGTCAGAAACATGCTGATCAAACGGAAGTTGAGGGGTTGAAGTAGCGGTTTAGTAACTCATTTGCCGCCTGGTAAGGATTCAGCTGTCCCTGCATGATAGCTTTTTCGAGACCTGCAATCACCTTACTGATCTCCTTTTGGTTAAAAAAGTGCTGTTGAAGTCCTGTTTCAATGGTCTCCCTGAACACCTGCCTGTTCTGTTCCATACGGCGCTGATCAAAATAGCCCGTTTCACCTGTGATCTTCCGATGTTCCATGATGAGTTCCCACACATGTTCGATGCCCATTTTTGAGCGGGCAGAGCAGATATCGGCCACCGGCGTCCAGCCGCTGTCAGGAGGCGGGAAGAGGTGCAGGGCATTGGCATACTCCACCCTGGCGGTTTTGGCTTTGTTCAGGTTGTCGCCATCCGCCTTGTTGATCATAATGGCGTCGGCCATCTCGATGATGCCCCGTTTGATTCCCTGCAGCTCATCGCCGGCGCCGGCCAGCATCAGCAGCAGGAAAAAATCGACCATGGAGTGAACCGTCGTCTCCGACTGTCCCACCCCCACGGTTTCCACAAAAATCACATCAAAACCGGCCGCCTCGCACAGGAGGATCGTTTCACGCGTCTTACGCGCAACGCCCCCCAGCGAACCCGCGGCAGGCGAGGGGCGGATGAATGCGTTTGGATCGACCGCAAGTTCTTCCATCCGCGTCTTGTCGCCCAGGATACTCCCCTTCGACCTCGAACTGCTCGGGTCGATCGCCAGCACTGCCAACTTATGGCCTAAAGATGTAAGATGTTTCCCCAGCGCCTCAATGAAAGTACTCTTTCCAACCCCCGGCACCCCGGTGATCCCAATCCGGATTCCCCCCGAAGGCACCCCTTTATTCGAAACTCCCGGTTCGCAATCCGGAATAACGCCTCCGTCATTCAAACTTCGAACCTTGTTGTTCAATATTCGATATTCATTTTTTCTATTCTTCAAACACTCCCCGATCACCTCCTGCGCCTGCACCTGGTGTGCCGGTAACGAGCTCTCCACCAGCGTAATCGCCCTACTCAGCAGCGTTCTGTTCCCGGCCAGAATCCCATCAACCAGCTCTTTGGTGGTATGCGGCGCCCCTTTCCCGGCCCTGAGTTTTTTCAACGCATCCGCATTGATCTGCCCCGGCTGATCAATCCCCTCCATCACATTCAACGCCGACCCATCTTTTTTTTCCATTCCAGCATCTCTAATTTCAATCCTAACTTCAAACTTCGTTAATCAATATTCAATATTCAATATTCCTTTCACCCTCCAAAGTTACTTCAAATATATTTTTCCCGTCAACTTTTATTAATTCCCGGGAAATACTTATCTTTGCACCCCGATTCCTCTTCGTAGCTCAGTTGGTAGAGCAATTGACTCTTAATCAATGGGTCCCAGGTTCGAGTCCTGGCGAGGAGACTAACATCACACATAACCCTTTGAAAATCAATACTATTTTTCAAAGGGTTCTTTTTTTGTTCCGTATTTGTTCCACTATTCTTTCCATACAAGGGTAACCTTACCGAATCAGGATCATCAGTGTTGATAATTACCGGTGGTAACAACTCGGTTTTGGGTGCCGGCTCTTCGATTCAGGTAAAGCAAGTTAATACAAGCCAATCAGGTTACCTGAGCAGTGGAGATTGGAACAACTTCAACAACAAAGTTTCAAGGCAGTGGGTTACCAATGGTCAGGACATCTCTTATAATATTGGCAAGGTTGGTATTGGCACAACAACTCCGGTGCCATCTGCGTCATTGGAAGTCTCAAGCACAACCAGTGGTGTCTTCCTTCCCCGCAATGGCAACCCTGTTTTCCGGAAATGCAAACTGGATCAGCGGATAACCGATCAGTGCGGATGATCCGAAAGTGGAGGTGATGATCAGCATGCCAAGGGTTTCCTTGCGGAGCCGCATGAGGGTTCCCGCTACCCAGGTAATCACCATGCTGATCACCCCTGCTGTGAACATGATAAGAACAAGGATGAACTGGTAACCGTTAACCGGGTTCATCGAGAGTTGTAAAAAGATGACGGCAGGCAGGATCGCCTTTGTCATCAGTTTTGAATATGATTTCAGGTCGCCGGCGGAAACAACGTTTTTCTTCTTTAAAATGACAACCAGGAACACCACCAGTGCAAAGGCAAAAATGGTTTCTGTGACACGCAGTGTTGTAAAAAGCATATTGGTTTAATCATGAATGTTACATGTAACGGGTAATTTGTAAAGGTTGTCCTATACTGAAAAAACTATACAGGTAAGACAGATTGTCCTTCAGGCTTCAGCGGGAAAAGCGCCTTACCTGGTCTGAAAGCCTCTTTTTTGCAGGGCTTTTAACATTTTCCAGGAACCATAACCAGCCACCATGACCAGCGAAATAGCCAGCCCTCCGTCAATCGGGGCGCTATTGCCGCCAATGGGGCCGTTGCCGCTCTCATTTGCCGTAGGAGGCGGAGGAGGAGGCTGTGCGATGACAGCAGCCGCGGAAACAATAAAAAATGTGAGAATAAAAAGTGCTTTTTTCATGATAATCAGCTCTAAATTTGATAGTTAATATTTGATTTTTGATTTTGCTTTTTACATTTCAAAATAACCTGCCTTTTCTTACCTGAAATACCCTTTTTTCACAATCACCTCTTTCGATGTGGTTACCCTGACCACGGCAATTCCGTTCAGGCTGACAGGGATCCTGGTAAGTTCCGACAGCATGACCTGTTTGCTGAAAACAACCTGTCCGGCGGTGTTGAATATTTCCACAAGTGCTTGGTCACCCGCCATTGCCGGAGCATAGATATTTACAGTGCTGTTGAAAATCCAGATATTACCAGGAGCCTTTCCCGTTTCTTCAACGCCTGTGGCACCCCCAAAGTGAAGTATGAACCGATCGGCTGCATTGCCTTCCTGGTGAGCAAAGATATACGAGGGCTGTTGACGCAGGTTGGTCATCAGGCCGGTGAGTTTGTCTTCCAGTTTAATCGATATATTCGCCGGGAAGCTTTCCAACTGGCTGCAGGCAATTGTTATTTCGCCCGAGTATTTGGTTTCAAAATTCAACGGAACCGAAGTCTGTTCTGCGAATAACGGGAGGTTGCTGATGCTGAATTTTTTACCTGCCGAAACCGTGTAAAGCTGAGGTGCATCTTCCAGCCCCTGCAGTTTCATCCCGTCTGTCTGAAGATCGAAGCCTTCGGTAGCATCTGCGGCAAAATGGATCACCGTTTCATCGGCATAGTTGTTGGCCGTGGCTTTCAGGGTCAGCTGGTTTTCAACGCCGGTGGTTTTGTAAAAGGGCAGGTCGCTGTGCACCCGGGCCGTGTTGTTCACCGAAAGTGTTGGCGAAGCCTGGTCACGTACCAGCACCATCAAAGCCTGGCCCGCAGGGATTACGGATGTTTCAGAAGATACGATATACGCGTAGTTGCCGTTTGCCGCGTTCCAGATGTAGCAGGTTCCTCCGATGCCGGCCGATGTAGTCCAACCGTTACCCTCGGTGTTCCACACCACAGATGAGGGGTAAGGGTTGGGGATCATGTTATACGTATCAAATCCTGCTCCATGACCTGTAAGGGAATAGCTGTAGTTTCCATTGTTCAGGTTCCCGGTGAAGGTGTATTCATGGGAATCTCCGGGATAGTAGATCATGTATCCTTTGTTGGTTGCCAGAGGCGTGGCAGTTGAAGTGCCTGCTGCAATCCATTTGCCGTAACCGGATCCTGCCATTTGGGTAGGATCAAGGTCGTACAGGTAAGAACCCATAAACAGTTCGGTAGTTGGGGCGGCATACTGGGTTGGGATCGAAACAAAATGATACTTGAGGGCAGTAAGTGTCGGACTCCCGCTAATTACATGTTTTACGGTTGCCGCCACACCAGAGGTATTGTGTATGAGCGAGCCTCCGTTTTCGATGATCAGGCCGCTGGTTCCTGAATTGTTGGCAAGAGTACCGCTGACGGTCAGTGCTTTGCCGGCACCAATGATCAAACCCCCGTTGATTGTAAGGTTTTTGCATTTGTCAGGAGTGCCCGTTGCAGAGGTTACCGTAACAACAGTAGCCTCAGGAATTTCAACATCGGTGTTAATGGTCGGCACTCCGCCGCACCAGTTTCCTGCTACTTCCCAATCACCGGCTGCAGGCCCCTGCCACTGGTTTGCCGTAACGGTGACTGTGGCTGTTGTGCTGTTATCCGATGAGCAGACTCCGCTGGTTAAAACTGCCCTGTAATAAGTTGTTGAGCTGAGATTCGGCGTGGTGTAGGTTGCAGCGGTTCCACCGCTTCCGCCGGTAACATTGTCCCAGCCTGTGGAGCCATTTGCTGATTGCTGCCATTGGATGGTTCCGGTATAGCCGCTTACAGAAACAGTGGTACCGATACCTGAGCAGATTGAAGTGGAGGCGGCGGATGCAGTGCCTCCGACACTTGTTTTATTGAACGTAACAACCACGTCATCTGTCGAAGCCGTACACGGGCTGTTGCTGATGGTCCATCGCAGGGTGTAGGTGCTGCCTGCCGTTCCGGTAAAGGTTGATGTCGGGCTTGACGGGGTTGTTACTGTTCCGCCGGTGCCGCTGACAATGCTCCATGCGCCTGTTCCAACTGAAGGCGTGTTGGCTGCCAGGGTAACCTGTGTAAGACCGCAGGTGGCGGCATCGGTTTGATCATTCCCTGCAGCGGCTGCTGTTGGGTTTCGGTTAAATGTGATCACCACGTCATCTGTTGAAGCCGTACACGGGCTGTTGCTGATGGTCCATCGCAGGGTGTAGGTGCTGCCTGCCGTTCCGGTAAAGGTTGATGTCGGGCTTGACGGGGTTGTTACTGTTCCGCCGGTGCCGCTGACAATGCTCCATGCGCCTGTTCCAACTGAAGGCGTGTTGGCTGCCAGGGTAACCTGTGTAAGACCGCAGGTGGCGGCATCGGTTTGATCATTCCCTGCAGCGGCTGCTGTTGGGTTTCGGTTAAATGTGATCACCACGTCATCTGTTGAAGCCGTACACGGGCTGTTGCTGATAGTCCATCGCAGGGTGTAGGTGCTGCCTGCTGTTCCTGTAAAGGTTGATGTCGGGCTTGACGGGGTTGTTACTGTTCCGCCGGTGCCGCTGACAATGCTCCATGCGCCTGTTCCAACTGAAGGCGTGTTGGCTGCCAGGGTAACCTGTGTAAGACCGCAGGTGGCGGCATCGGTTTGATCATTCCCTGCAGCGGCTGCTGTTGGGTTTCGGTTAAATGTGATCACCACGTCATCTGTTGAAGCCGTGCACGGGCTGTTGCTGATGGTCCATCGCAGGGTGTAGGTGCTGCCTGCTGTTCCTGTAAAGGTAGACGTCGGGCTTGACGGGGTTGTTACTGTTCCGCCGGTGCCGCTGACAATGCTCCATGCGCCTGTTCCAACTGAAGGCGTGTTGGCTGCCAGGGTAACCTGTGTAAGACCGCAGGTGGCGGCATCGGTTTGATCATTCCCTGCAGCGGCTGCTGTTGGGTTTCGGTTAAATGTGATCACCACGTCATCTGTTGAAGCCGTGCACGGGCTGTTGCTGATAGTCCATCGCAGGGTGTAGGTGCTGCCTGCTGTTCCGGTAAAGGTAGACGTCGGGCTTGACGGGGTTGTTACTGTTCCGCCGGTGCCGCTGACAATGCTCCATG
>JBMOIP010000015.1:0-86131 GCA_049317265.1 Bacteroidales bacterium | reverse complement strand
TCCAGAAATCGATGGCCTTTTTCTCTTCCGGCTTATCTGTTTTATATTCAATCAATGTTTTGATATCCTTGTCGCTTAATGCACGTTTATTTTTTTGTGCAGCAGGAACCGTGAAGTTTTTAAAAGGGTATTTTTCAGCTAAAATGTATTTCTTCTTGATTGCATAATTGCAGACTACCCTGATCTGCCGCAAATGAATACCAATCGTAGAAATTGCCTTTGATTTTGAACTTAAATGGTTTTCATATTTTCTGAGAAATTCATTTGTAACTCCTTTCATCTTGAGGTTGGGATGAAAGTTTTCAACGGAAGTCAGAATAGTTTCATAAATGAGAGTTGACTTGCTACCCCGACCAGTAAAATCAAGGGTTTCAGAATTTCTGAGACCTTTTTTTTGGGGATACGCCACCTGATTAGTAACCTGATCAAGAATAACCGCCGAAAGGAAAATTTCGGTCTCCCGTATTAATTTCAGCATAATCCTCTACATTTACTCATTGAAATAGCTGGTTCCCACCAAAAATTACCATTTCAATGAAAAACCCTTCACTTCTCGCGGTTTTACTCATCATGTTGCTCACTAATCCTGTGCAGTGCCAGGTTGGATTGCAGGAACGTTTTCAGCTGGTCAAAACCCAAATTGATGCACATGAATATCATGAGGCGCTTGAAAATATGAACATCGTCATCGCCGGAAGTGAGCCGACAGGAAGGATGTTCCTGGTAAGGGGCTGGATTTTTATGATGCTTAACGACCAGCGATCTTCAGTTGAGGATTTGAAGATGGCCGTTAAATTGGGAGCCATCAGAGACAACAGCAAGGTTAAGTATTTTATTTCAAAGGAATTCCTTGCCAATGAAGTGGCTCGCGAATACATGGATGATACACTGAAAGCCGAAAATGGGTTCAAGCCAAAATTCTCCAGGAAAGATTCTCTCAGGGGAGGGCAACGATCGGAGCGAAGTTGTTATGATGTTTATTTCTATGACCTGAAGGTGAACGTAAAACCCGAATCAAAGGAGATATCCGGAAGCAATGCAATCTGCTTTAAGGTTATTGAAGATACCCGCAGAATCCAGTTTGACCTGTTTCCAGAGCTTACAATTCAGAAGATGGTTTGGCATAACAGGGAATTGCAGCTTAACCGTGAGTATAATGCGGTGTTTGTTGAATTTCCTGAACTTCTGCGGGCAGGTGAGAGGGATACGGTGCTGATCACCTATTCAGGGAAACCTCACGAAGCAACCAATCCGCCTTGGAATGGCGGCTTCGTCTGGAAGAAAAAGCGGGGAAAACACTGGGTTGGCGTAGCCTGCGAACACCTGGGGGCCAGCTGCTGGTGGCCCAATAAGGACTTCCTGGCTGACAAACCCGACTCAATGCGGATAACTGTAGTCACTCCCCCTGAATACCAGGGGATATCAAACGGCAACCTGCGCTCTGTCACTAAAGCAAAGGAGGGGTGGAGGTACGAATGGTTTGTAACCTATCCAATCACCAACTATCTTGTAACTCTTTATGTAGGCAATTTTGTCAACCTGCACGAAACAATGGCGAATTCATCAGGGGAGATCTCCCTTGATTTCTATGTTCTCCCGCATCATAAACGAAAGGCGGAGGTGTATTACAGCCAGACCAGGAAGATCATGGAGGTCTATGGGAAATTATATGGCGATTATCCTTTTCCCCGGGATGGCGGGGCATGGGTGGAAGCCCCGTTTGCCGGTATGGAGCACCAGGGAGCCATTGCGATCGGGGATGAGTACGGCAAAAAGTTTCGGAGGATATATGATAAATGTGACTTTGATTACCTGCTTGTTCATGAAACTGCTCATGAGTGGTGGGGAAATGCCGTGGGAATGAGTGAGATGGCTGATGCCTGGATCAGTGAGGGATTCACCACCTATTCGGAATTTCTGTTCATGGAGCAAGTATATGGCTATGAAAAGTATATGAATGTCGCACTAAGCAATATGAGCCAAATTCTGAATATCTGGCCTGTTGTCGGAACCCGCGATGTAAATGACAACACTTTTCTGGGAGGAGATATTTACAACAAAGGAGCGGTCATGCTGCATAACCTGCGCTGCCTGCTCGACAACGACTCCCTCTTTTTCGGATTGGTGAAAGGGTTTTATCATCAATACATCTATCATTGTGCCTCTACAATGGATTTTATAAACTTTGCAAATCAATACCTTGGAAGGGACTTCACCCCATTCTTTCAGAAGTTTCTCTTTGACAGGGAACCTCCTGTGTTGACATACAGATATTTGCGGAACGGCGACCATGTTGTTCTCAGCTATAAATGGAGCAATGTTGGTAACGGCTTTGAAATGCCATTTCTTGTTTTCACAGGAGACAGCATCAGCACCAGGCTCACAGCCACTACGAAATACCAGTCAACCGTGCTTCCTCATTCAAAAACCTTTCGTATTGCCAACTTCCTTGATTACCCGAAATCAATTCCCCGGAATTCACTGACCTATTTTCAAACTTCAATCGATACGTTACCGCCCTATGTTGCACTTTACACCAACGGAAATGCAAGACTTGTAAGCTTTATGACGGATTATACGCCGGTTGATGATTCCTCCCGCAGGAGCGGTTACGGGACTGATACTCTTAACGGAGGATTCAATATCTTTTATGAAAACGGGAAACCGGAAGTTTGCGGGGTGTTCATTGATGGGAAACCTGCCGGTGACTGGGCATTTTATAGTCCATCCGGCAACATAGCTGCAAAGGGGAGTTATGTAAATGGCACTTTCGATGAAAAAAGATGGAAATATTACAATAAGGACGGGAAAGTGGCCGCCCCTGATTCGGTTTATACCTTTGTCAATACCCAGCCACACTTTTTTGATGGGGAAGAGGCGATGTTTGTTTATATCCGCAACCGGCTGAACCTGGCATCAATGGCTACCGGGAATATTCCTTCCGGGACGGTAGTCGTCAGTTTTGTAGTGGAACCCAACGGGATGCTAAGTGATTTCAAGGTTGAGCGTTCAATCTCACCGGAAGTTGGCCAGGAAGTTTTAAAAGTCATGGCAGGTATGCCGCCATGGGCACCAGGTTACCTGGATGGCAACCCCGTGAGAGTGAAAATGTTTATCCCGGTAAGGATAAATTAACTGTCCCGGGTAAATATTTGGGGAATGCTTGCCCCGGATTACTCTTCCAAAGTTGTAAGATCTCCGGTATCCAGCCCCAATGCCGCAGCTTTCAATACCCGCCGCATAATTTTCCCACTCCTCGTTTTTGGAAGCTTATCCGCGAAAACCACAAAGGCAGGACGGGCGATGGGGCCAATCTCCTTTTCTACATGGGTTTTCAGCTCATCAGCCAGTTTGTCGCTGGGAGCGATCCCTTCACGAAGGATGACGGTCGTATGGATGATATTTCCGCGAAGTTCATCAGGCAATGCAATGGCTGCCGCTTCCGTTACCGCAGGATGACTGACAAGGGCGCTTTCGATTTCGGCTGAACCCAGCCTGTAACCGCTCACTTTGATGACATCGTCGATCCGTCCGATCACCCAATAGTAGCCGTCTTCATCCTGGCGGGCAGAGTCCCCGGCAAGGTACCATCCCTGTTTTTGATATTTTTCCCAGTATTTTTCTACATACCTGGCGGGGTCGTGGAGGATGGTGCGGGCCATCCCGGGCCATGGGTTCTTGATGACGAGGGTGCCTTCTTCGCCTTGTTTTACTGCCTCACCGTTGTCATCGACAATAGCGATCTCATTTCCGAAAAAGGGTTTGGCACAGGAGCCGGGTTTTAACGGCATGATCGGGAGGGGAGTAATCATAAAACCCCCTGTTTCTGTTTGCCACCAGGTATCCATGATGGGACATTTACCTTTTCCTATCACCTCATGGTACCATTTCCATGCTTCCGGGTTGATGGGTTCGCCAACCGATCCAAGCAGTCGTAATGAGCTAAGATCGTGCCTGTTGGCCCAGGATGCACCGTAGCGCATTAATCCGCGGATGGCGGTAGGGGAAGTGTAGAGGATATTGATCCCGTACTTTTCAATCATCTGCCACCAGCGGTTGGGGTAGGGGTGATTTGGAGCACCTTCATACATCATGATGGTTGCCCCGTTGATCAGCGGTGCATACACAATATAACTGTGACCGGTCACCCATCCCGGGTCGGCAGCACACCACCAGCGGTCTTCGGCTTTTATATCGAAGACATATTTATGCGTGGTTGCCGTATATACAGCATATCCTCCATGCGTGTGCACCAGACCTTTGGGTTTCCCTGTGGTTCCGGAAGTATAGAGGATGAACAACGGATCTTCGGAGTCCATCACTTCGGTTTTACAATCCTTTGAATCGAGGGGCATCACCATCAGGTCGTGGTACCAGAAATCGCGGTCGTTCTCCATGTAGCACTCCTCCCCAGTGCGCTTTACAGTAATGCAAACCTCGATGGTGGCCGAGCGCTGCATCGCTTCATTGGCAATCGCTTTTAACTGGGTGGTTTTACCTCTTCTGTAGCCACCGTCTGCCGTTATGAGTATCCGGCTCTGGGAGTCGTGGATGCGTTCTGCCAGGGCTTCTACACTGAATCCGCCATAAACGACACTGTGGACGGCCCCCATGCGGGCGCAGGCAAGCATCGAGATCACCAGTTCAGGGATCTGGGGCATGTAAATGGTAATCACATCGCCCTTTTTCGCCCCCATGGCTTTAAGGATGTTGGCAAATTTCGAAACTTCGCGGTTTAATGCATGGTATGAAAAAGTTCGCACATCACCAGGTTCTCCTTCCCAGATGATGGCCAGTTTGTTGCGCGTAGCATTCTTCTGGTGCCTGTCAAGGGCATTGTGTACGATGTTTATCTTGCCACCGGTGAACCATTTATAGAATGGTTTCTTGCTGTCATCCAGAACTTTATCCCATTTCTTAAACCAATCTAGCTTTTTAGCTTCTGCTGCCCAGAAACCTTCCCTGTCATCGACAGATTGCTGGTAAAGGGTCTCGTAATTTTTTACATTGGCTTTCCTCACGATCTCCCTGGGTGGAAAATAGAATTTGCCGTCGTTACCATTTTGTGTTTCCATCTGCTTTTTTAATCAAAGATATGGAATTCCTCCAAGGTGTTTCTTTCAAAATAAAAGAGTATTTTTATTTTTTGAAAATTCCTTCAGAACAACAATTATGATCGGTCAAAAAATAATTGAGCTCGACCGGGTTGATTCAACCAACTCCTATGCCGGCAAAGATTTTCCTTCGGCGGTATTTGAGGAGGGCACAGTCATCTGGGCCCATGAACAATACGCTGGCCGAGGCCAGCATGATCACGTCTGGGCCAGCGAAGCGAAGAAGAACCTGACATTAACGGTTTGCCTTCAGCCCCACTTCCTGGAACCGGAGCGGCAATTTCAGTTAAATAAGGCGATTTCGCTCGGTGTCCTTGATTTCCTCCGATTCTGTTGCGAGTCGGTGACGACCATCCCGTCGAATATTACTCATCTTAAATGGCCCAATGACCTGTATGTTGATAAACTTAAAATTGGAGGCATCCTGATCGAACACAAGATCATGGGATTACGATTGGAGTCATCCATTGCCGGCATCGGGCTCAATATCAACCAGCAACGGTTTTCCTCCGAAATTCCCAACCCTGTTTCGCTCTTCCATATTCTCAACCATGAAACGGTTTTGAAGGAGGCGTTGTTATCCCTGTGTGGCTTTTTGGACAAGCGATACATGGCATTGAGAAATGGAGAGCAGAGCCTGGATGAGGATTATAACAACAGCCTGTTAGGATATTCAGTGTGGAGAACATTCCGCTGCGGTGGACTGTTGATGGACGGAAAAATCAGGGGTGTGGATGATTCGGGCCGGTTATGCATTGAAACCCGGGAAGGTAAAGTGCTTTGTTTCGGGCATGGGGAGGTGGAGTTTGTGTTTTAGAGCAAGTGGACAAGCGGACGGTGTCACTTGTTGTAACGTTTTCCGAACATTACGCTCAGGTAGAGTGTCAGAAAGTAGCTTTGTTTTGGATTTTCGGCCATGATGGCAATGGGAATGGGGGAGTAGTCGAAAATTCCGCCAACCTCCAATGAACTTATCTGCCGGTTTTTTACGCCGAATTCAAAATCCAGGCCGGTTTTCACGTATACTCCGGGATGCAACCCCATTTTTGTAAATCCTGCGAGAAAAGAGCCCCGGCCGTAGATGTCTTCAATGCCGTGGATCTGAGGATCATATCTCTCCTCCTTGACTTCGTAATCCTGGTAACCGCTGTTGAGATGAATAATATACAGGTAAACGGGTTTCGAAATACCAAGGGAAAATCCTCCATAATAGAGCCAGCTCAGTTGCACGCCGCCCCAGTATGGTTTACGGTTGAGTATCTGCTGCTGTCCCACTCCGCCTCTAAGGAACCATACATAGTTGAGTTTGCCGTAGAAAAATGAACGGGAATCCGAATAGTATGGATTTACGAGGCGTACCTCCTTGGAGGATTTGTAGGTGGAAAATTCAATTTCCCACATGAACTGCCGCAGGGCCGTCACGTTATGCCCTTTGCGGAATTTCAGACCCCAACCGTTTGTATGAAGCATTGCCCCGAGACTCCACTGTTTCTCAAGCAAAACATTTTCCGGCATCGTATCACGGGGGGCCTCATATTGCCCGAATGCAACCCGTGCGCTTGCGATGAGGAGGAGCAAAGACAACGAGAAAATGAATCGTTTCATTGAAGATTACAGAGTGGTAAAGAGCAAAGGTACAAAAAGAAATGGGAAGCCAGGGCTTCCCATTTACAGAAAAATTAAAATGGAAAAGCTCTTTTAACGTCGTTCTATTTGGTATCTTTGCTTCTCACCATACGCTGCACAATGCTGATTTGAGGTGCAGGAATAGAGGATACTTGAAAGAACTGCTACTAAAATAACCAATAGGACTTTTTTCATGATGGTCACTCCTGATTTTCGTGTAAATAGATATGCAAAGGTACGTCTATTAAGATAAAGAACAAGCATTTTGAGGAATTATTGCCTAAAGTTATCAACGATAGAAAGTTAATAAGGTGATGGAAAAAGTGGATCCGGTGATGGAACCGGGCTGGAAACAGGCGCTTCAGGATGAATTTTCCATGGAGTACTTCAGTAAATTGAAACTTTTTTTATTGGAGGAGAAGAAGAATTACCGGGTTTATCCGCAGGGGAAACTGATATTCAACGCGTTTGACCATACCCCATTTGACAAAGTTAAAGTTGTATTGCTAGGGCAGGACCCTTACCATGGTCCGGGACAGGCTCATGGACTATGTTTTTCAGTGCCTGACGGTGTTCAGAAGCCTCCTTCGCTTGTCAATATTTTGAAAGAGTTGAAGTCGGACATGGGGATCCAGGAACCAGCCGGGGGAAACCTGACCAGGTGGGCCGACCAGGGCGTTTTGCTGCTTAATGCCACCCTTACTGTCCGCGAAAACCAGGCAGGTTCCCATCAGAATCATGGATGGGAGACTTTTACCGATGCGGCCATTCGTCAGCTTTCCGAAAAGCGGACTGGATTGATTTTCATTTTATGGGGTAATTTTGCCATCGCAAAAAAATCATTGATTGATACCTCCCGTCATGCTGTTCTTACTGCAGTTCATCCCTCTCCCTTATCTGCGCATCGGGGTTTTTTCGGATGCCGGC
The DNA here is from genome assembly GCA_049317265.1 of Bacteroidales bacterium. Lineage (GTDB taxonomy): Bacteria > Bacteroidota > Bacteroidia > Bacteroidales > FEN-979 > CAIVAT01. The sequence continues at coordinate 78,464 of JBMOIP010000015.1, read as the reverse complement.
ACTTTTCACAGGTTAATGATATTCTTCGACGGCAGGGGGTGGAAGAAATTGACTGGAGGTTATCATGATCCAATTTTTTCTCACGCGTTATTACTCCTTAACCATTGCATTGTTTGCCATGTTCCTTCTCCTGGCATCGTGTCAGAAGGACATGGTGCATGAACAATCGTATCATCCTACCCCCTATACCATCGCAATACCGCGTTTTTTTCCGACAGATCTGAATATCCCTTCTGATAACCCGATGACGGTTGAGGGTGTTGAACTGGGCCGGTACCTTTTTTATGACGGCCGGCTTTCCGGTCGAACATCGCCCGATTCGCTCATGAGCTGTTGCACTTGTCACCTGCAGTCACAATCGTTCGAATGTGGGATCGACCATCCACGGTTTTACGGGGGGCATCCGTTCGGATTGACTTCTATCCTGACTCCTCATTTCATGCTGCCTATGATCAACCTGGCATGGACAAATCATGGTTTTTTATGGAACGGGAAGATTTCACCTGAGAATCCTTCACCCTACATGAGAAACCTTGAGGACGTTACCTGGATGGCGATAGCTGCGCCGCACGAGATTCATGGCGACACATTGAAGGTGGCTGCCCTCTTTCAAACCATTAGTGGCTACCCGGAATTGTTTCAGAAAGCATTTGGTTCTAAACGGGTTACAGTTAAAAACATGGGAAGGGCGATCGCCCAGTTTGTTCGTACCCTTGTCTCGGCCAACTCAAGGTTCGACAGGTTCATGCAGGGGGAGGTTCAGTTAACATCTGCTGAACGAAATGGGTATGTGCTTTTTATGACTGAACAGGGGGGAGATTGCTTTCATTGCCACGGTGGTGATGGAAACCCGTTGTTTACGACGAACCTTTTTTACAACAATGGGAAAGATTCTCTTTTCACGGACACCGGCGACCGGTATTCGGTAACGGGCGATCTCAATGATGTTGGTGCATACAAGGCTCCGACCTTACGAAACCTGGCCTACACGGCTCCTTACATGCACGACGGACGGTTTAAAACCCTGGATGAAGTGCTGGAATTCTACAATTCCGGCCTTGTTTCATCGTCCACCATCAGCCCATTAATGCACCATATCGGAACCAAGGGTATCCGTTTGTCACCGCCCCAGCTTGCTGATCTCAAAGCGTTCCTGCTCACCATGACCGACAGTTCGTTCGTGAACAATCCTGACTTTTCAAAACCAGTGAAGTTCCCTGACGAAAAATAGTGGTATTTTTGGCTGTATGATCGACTTCCCAAATTGCAAGATAAATCTCGGATTGAATGTCACTAGCAGGCGATCCGACGGGTTTCACGATATCGAAACACAATTCTTTCCTGTCCCTTTTCACGATGCGGTTGAAATTATTCCCGCACCCGATGGTGTTTTTCAGTTTCGTACGTCGGGGATAGAAATACCTGGTGAGCCTGAGGAGAACCTCATCGTAAGGGCCTTCCGGCTTCTGCAGGCGGATTATCATTTGCCTGAGGTTAGAATGCACCTTCACAAGGTTGTGCCGGCTGGAAGCGGGCTCGGCGGCGGTTCTTCGGATGCCGCATATACGCTGAAGATCGTGAATCAGGTTTTTACCCTTGGTATTGACAATTCAACTTTACTGGATTATGCCCGGCGATTGGGTAGCGACTGTGCGTTTTTCATCGGAAATAAACCAGCGCTTGCTTTCGGCAAGGGAGATCAGTTTGAACCTTTTGGCCCGGATCTTCAGGGGTTATACCTCGTAATCGTAATTCCCGGTGTTCATGTATCAACGGCGGATGCCTACAGCATGGTGGTTCCTGCCGTGCATACCCCATCCATCAGGGAGGTAATACAACTACCGGTGGATGTCTGGAAGGACCTCCTGGTGAACGATTTTGAGAAACCGGTCTTTGCGAAATTTCCTGTAATTGGGCATATTAAACAGGAATTGTATGATGCCGGGGCCGTTTATGCTTCCATGAGCGGCAGCGGTTCGGCGCTTTATGGGTTGTTTGCTGACAGGCCGGTTACCGGTCAATTCAATCGCTATTTTGTTTGGGAGACCTATTTGGGAGCGATACGGTAGAGGAAGAGTGCGATAAACCCGAAAATGAGGTTGGGAATCCATACGGCAATCAGGGGTGGCAGGTCGCCAAAAGTGGCAAACACGGTGAAAATCTGCATGAAAAGGATATAGAGAAACGTCAGGGCCAGCCCGAGCCCCAGGTGGAACCCGATGCCTCCCCGCACTTTCCGGCTTGAAACGGAGACACCAATCACTGTAAGGATGAGGGTTGCAAATGGGAAAGCAATCCTTTCGTATTTCTTCACCTTGAACTTGATCAGATCGGGGTCACCACGCAGTGCTTTGCTTTTAATGTGTTCATCGAGCATGAAATAGTTCATGATCTTTACCTCCTCGACATCTTCGGTAAAATCGGCCGGTTTAAACGGGAGCAATGTATCGAGTTTGGTCCCTTTGGTAATCGATTCGCTCATTCCGTTCAGTTTCCTGAAATAGAAATTGGAGATTTTCCATCGTAAACGCAAACTGTCCCATTCAATTCGTTCGCCGGTGAGTTTATAAACAAGCTTCCGGTTGTCAAATTTTTCAAGGGTAAACTTCCAGCCTGCATTGGTGTGTATGTTGAAATTCTCAAAATAGGCGAATGTTCCCGGGCTGATCTGCTTGTGAATGTTCTGATCGCTGAACTCCTTCGGATTGTTGATGTATTTTTTCTCGAAGGCAAACATGCTCCTGTTCGTGTAGGGAATGATAAAGTTGGCAAGCAGGAATGAAAGCAGCCCGATCACAAATGCCGAAAGGAAATAGGGAAACAACATCCGCCGGAAACTGATGCCGCTGCTGAGGATAGCGATGATTTCAGAATCAGAAGCCATCCGGGAGGTGAAGAAGATGACCGCGATAAAGGTTAACAGGTAACTGAAGAGGTTGATGAAATAGGGGACGAAATTGAGGTAATAGTCGAAAATGATTGCTTTGATAGGTGCGTCGTGGCGAAGAAAATCATCGATTTTTTCAGAAATGTCGAACACAATGACAATAAATATCAGCAACACCAGGGTAAAGAAGAAGGTCCCCAGGAATTTTTTAATAATGTAGATATCGATTGTGCGCATGCTTGATTGTTTGTTGTTGTTTGGGTGAACGGGTGAACAGGTGAACGGGATAGCCCTTTAACCTTATAACCGTTGCATCAACCTCTTTACCATCACCTCTTTCCATCCCGAAAATGTGCCCTGGATAATTTGTACTCTCGCTTCTTTCATAAGCCAGATATAGAATCCCAGGTTATGCATGGTGGCGATCATGGCGCCAAGGATCTCCTTCGACATGAACATATGCCGCAGGAAAGCTTTGTTGTATTGCAGGTCGCAAAAAACTTCGCCCTCTGTTTCAAGAGGGGAGAAATCCGCCTTCCATTTTTCATTCTTAATGTTGATGATCCCGTTCCGGGTAAAGAGCATTCCATTACGGCCATTCCGGGTGGGCATCACACAGTCGAACATATCGATACCCAGGGAGATCCCCTCCAGGATGTTGGCCGGTGTTCCAACACCCATAAGGTAACGTGGTTTGTCGTCGGGCAGTATGCTGCATACGAGCCCGGTCATTTCGTACATCATTTCGGCGGGTTCCCCCACCGACAATCCCCCGATGGCATTTCCCGGGGCCCCCTGGTCGGCAATAAACCGTGCCGACTCGGTGCGAAGCTCAGGAAACACGCTGCCCTGAACGATTGGAAAGAGACTCTGTGTGTATCCGTGAGGACACTCGGTCTCGTCAAAGTGAGTAAGGCATCGGGTAAGCCAGTAATGGGTTCGTTTCATCGACTTCCGGGCATAGGCTTCATCGCAGGGGTAGGGGGTGCATTCATCAAAAGCCATGATGATGTCAGCTCCAAGGTGACGCTGAACATCAACAGCCTTTTCCGGTGTGAACACATGCTTCGACCCGTCGATGTGGGATTGAAATATTACCCCATCGTCGGTAAACTTTCTGATGTCGCCCAATGAATAGATCTGATAACCGCCACTGTCGGTGAGAATAGGCTTGTCCCAGCCATTGAATTTGTGAAGTCCGCCCGCTGCAGAAACGATGTCGACACCCGGCCTGAGGTAAAGATGGTAGGTGTTTGAAAGCATAATCTGTGCCTTGATCTCTTCACGCAAATCCTTGATATGCAGGGCCTTTATAGTTCCGGCGGTTCCAACCGGCATGAAAAACGGCGACTCAATGGCGCCATGATCTGTTGTAAGTAATCCCGCCCGGGCGGATGAGCTTTTATCGCGATGTGAAAGTTCGAATTTCAATTAGCAGTTTTTAGAAAAATTGCCACAAAGGTAAGGGTTCTTCCTGTTAAGTGAAGCTCCATTTTTTTTTCAAAAATAGTTTTTGGTAAAGTAGAATTAATAACTTTGTGACGTAATAACATAGTTTTAGCTTAATGGTTGATAATCTGTTAGATAGGCAATTGCTCCCGCTAATTTTGTTAGGCTCTTTTGCATTTGTCTTTCTGCTGCAGCAGATCTATTACTGGGTAATTTTCTGGCGGCTTGGACATTACAGGCGCAGTGATCATCCTGAGGGGGTGAAAGGAGTGACGGTAGTGATTTGTGCCCACAATGAATACCATCACCTGAAAGAGACGTTGCCATTAATCCTTGAACAGGATTACCCCAACTTTGAAGTCCTGGTGGTGAACCATGCATCGGATGATGATACGCACTTTCTTCTCAGCCGCTTAGAGGAACAATATCCGCACCTGTCGACCATCTATATCAAAGAGGACCTTAATTTCTTCTCCGGAAAAAAATTCCCGCTTTCCATTGGGATTAAATCAGCAAAGCATCCGCTTGTGCTGTTGACCGATGCCGATTGCAAGCCTTCTTCAAAAGATTGGATACTCCATATGCAGTCGGCATTCCTTCCAAAAACTGAGGTTGTGCTGGGGTATGGCCCCTATTACAGGAACCCCGGGTTGCTGAACAAAATGATTCGTTTCGATACAGCCCACATTGCCATTCAATACCTGTCGTATGCCCTGGCAGGTATTCCTTATATGGGTGTCGGCAGGAATTTGTCTTATATGAAGGAGGTATTCTATAAAAACCAGGGATTTATCTCACATTACAGGATTCGTTCCGGGGATGACGATCTTTTCATCAACAGGGTTGCCAGGCGATCGAATACAGCCATCATGGTGCATCCAGACAGTTTCACCCTGTCTGTTCCGAAAGAGACACTTGGCACCTGGATTACCCAGAAAAAAAGGCATCTTTCCACAAGCCACCTATACAAGTTCAAACATAAGTTCCTCCTTGGGATGTATGCCTTCAGCCTGATTGCCTTTTATAGCCTGTTTATCCTGATGCTGTCGCTCAACTGGTCGGTTATCCCGGTTTTGGGAATATTCATGCTTCGGTTGATCACACAGTATATCGTTCTGGCCGGATGCATGAAGCAATTGAATGAAAAGGACCTGGTGCCATTCCTTCCGTTTTACGAAGTTTTACTGCTGCTTTTTAATGCAGGAATCTTGATATCCAATGTGATACGTAAACCCGCCCGATGGAAATAGCTTCTCATCTAACCGAAAAGGCTCAACACGATTATTTCCTGGTCCAGAGGGCCCGTGATCTGGGAGATCAGCATGCCTATGCAGAGTTGCTCAACAAATACCGGGATTCACTCTACTTTATGATGCTGAAGATGACCAGTAATGCCACTGATGCGGAGGATCTTACTATTGAAGCCTTTGGCAAGGCGTTTAAAAACATCCATCAATACACGCCGGAATTTGCTTTCAGTACCTGGCTGTTTAAAATTGCAGCAAACAATGGCATCGATTTCCTGAGAAAGAGCAAGCGCATCCTTTTTGCTGACAATTTTTTTGACGATGATGGCGAATCGGCTGATACTTCGTCGAATATCCCATTCACCGGTCTTGACCCGGAAGAGAAGGTCATTGAAAAACAGAAGATCCAGCTTATGCATGAAGTGGTGGGACGACTTAAACCACACTACCGCAACATGATTGAACTCCGGTATTTCAAGGAGTGGTCGTATGAAGAGATTGCCGTTGAGTTGAATCTTCCATTGGGAACCGTCAAAGCCCAGCTTTTCCGGGCCAGGGAATTCCTTCTGCAGATACTGAAGCCGGTGGAGGAGAGGATTTAACGGGCGGACGGGCGGACAGGCGGACAAGCGGACGAGCGGACGGGAGGACGGGTGAGTGGAAATTTGTATTTTTGTCTTTGATTTAGCAACTTTCTTATGGAAACACACGATTTTATACTTGCTATTCAGCAGGGCATTCCTTCGGAATTGCCTGCTGTGAGACCTTATGACACCACCGCAAATCATGCGCCGGTAAGGAAAGATATCTTGTCGGCCGACGAGAAGGGCCTTGCCTTGCGGAATGCCCTGAGGTACTTTGACCCAAAACATCATGCCATCCTGGCTCCGGAGTTCGCAGATGAGCTGAAAAAATATGGACGGATCTACATGTATCGTTTCCGTCCTCTCTACCCGATGCATGCCCGGAACATCATGGAGTACCCACACAGGTCGCTCCAGGCAGCTGCGATCATGCTGATGATCCAGAACAACCTGGATCCTGCCGTGGCACAACACCCACAGGAACTGATAACCTATGGCGGAAATGGCGCCGTGTTTCAGAACTGGGCACAGTACCTGCTTACGATGAAGTATCTCTCGGTAATGACTAACGAACAGACACTGGTAATGTATTCCGGTCACCCGATGGGATTGTTTCCCTCTCACAGGGATGCTCCCCGCGTGGTCGTTACCAATGGGATGATGATTCCCAACTATTCCAAACCCGACGACTGGGAGCGCTTTAACGCACTTGGCGTTACCCAGTACGGTCAGATGACCGCAGGTTCCTACATGTACATCGGCCCCCAGGGCATTGTCCACGGGACTACGATCACGATTTTAAATGCTGCCAGGAAAGTCTCAGCCGACAGTATCGGCGGGACCGTATTTGTTACCTCAGGTTTAGGTGGCATGTCGGGCGCGCAGGCAAAAGCAGCAGTTATTGCCGGGGCCATTGCCGTGGTGGCGGAGATCAACCCGCTGGTGGTCAGCAAACGTCATTCACAGGGTTGGGTGGACGAAGTTTATACCGAACTTGACGAACTTGTCCGCCGGATGATGCAGGCAGTGTGCAACAGGGAGCCGGTATCCCTGGCCTACCAGGGCAATGTAGTCGATTTATGGGAGTACTTTGCAGCACATAAACTGCAGATAGAACTGGGATCGGATCAGACATCCCTCCACAATCCATGGTCAGGGGGCTACTATCCCGCAGGGCTGACGTTTGAGGAATCAAACGCCATGATGGTTAAGGATCCTGAAAAATTCAAAGTGGCCGTGCAGGAATCCCTTCGCCGCCAGGTAGATGCCATCAACTCCATGGCTGAAAACGGGATGTATTTCTGGGATTATGGCAATGCATTCCTTCTGGAAGCTTCCCGTGCAGGGGCTGATGTGTTGAAACCGGATGGATCTTTCACCTATCCTTCGTATGTTCAGGATATTATGGGTCCGCTCTTCTTTGATTACGGATTTGGCCCGTTCCGCTGGGTTTGTACCTCCGGAAAACCTGAAGACCTGGAGATTTCAGACAAGATCGCAGCGTCGGTTCTCGAGGAGATTGCAGCCACTTCTCCCAAAGAGACAGAAATGCAGATGCGCGACAACATTCACTGGATCCGTGAAGCCGGTAAAAACAAGCTGGTGGTGGGTTCACAGGCACGCATCCTCTATGCAGACTGTGAGGGCCGCACGAAAATTGCAGCGGCATTCAACGAAGCAATCAGGAACGGGCAGATATCTGCTCCGATTGTCCTCGGGCGCGATCACCACGATGTTTCAGGAACCGATTCTCCTTACCGTGAAACCTCCAATATCTACGACGGTTCGGGGTTTACCGCCGATATGGCCATCCAGAACGTGATCGGCGACAGTTTCAGGGGAGCTACCTGGGTCTCCATTCACAATGGCGGAGGGGTAGGCTGGGGAGAGGTGATCAATGGCGGTTTTGGGATGCTGCTCGATGGCACCGATGATGCCTCCCGCAGACTGAAGCTGATGCTTCACTGGGATGTGAACAACGGGATTGCCCGCCGTGCCTGGGCCCGCAATGATGAAGCCGTCTTTGCCATCAAAAGGGCCATGCAGGACGAACCCAGGCTGACGGTAACCCTGCCCAACAGGGTGGAGGACAAGCTGATCAACGACCTGTTTTAAATGGGTTTAAAGGGTTGAAAAAATGATTTACGATTGGACGATTTACGATTTACGATTGAAATGACGAGTAAATGATTTACGATTAAGGCCCTTCAATCGTCAATCGTCAATCAAACAATTTAATCTGCAATCGTAAATCGTCCAATCGTAAATTCTTATGAATAGTTGCCGGTATCTTTAACGTATCCCTCGTCTTAGAAATTTTTCGAGTAGAGCACCTGCAGTTGTATATCAGTGGAATCAACCGGGTTTACAACTTCCTGCCTGATAATGCCATAGGCGTTGTTCAGCCAGATGTAGGCCGTTCTTGTAACGGATGTAAGGCCTGACCTGGCCGGCTCGGTATACCTGAATTTGTTGCACATAAAAGTTCCTGCCGGCGTTGCTACCACAATATTTGTATCGACCAGGGAAACCGTTGTGGTATCAGAGGTTCCAAAATTACTGTAAACAACCCCGGGTTTGGCATTGATCGGGAAGGTAAACTGCCTGTTGCACAGGGTTGAATCATTAATAACAGTAAATCCGGAGGGTGGTACGCTCCATTTAAAGGCCAGGCTTATGCCGTTCCAGCCGCAGGATTGCGTCGTTGCACCCGTGTTAAGGTAGTTTGAAGCGGAAATGACGATTGACTTTTGTACCTGGCACGAGTCGCCATTCTTCCGGGTCACTTTATAGATCCAGTTATTGCCTGTTTTAGCAAAGTGGTTGGATTCCAGGGAATCCGCTGAAACCAATGTCTGAGCCATGGTGCCAACCCAGTTGACATACTCCGTCCCTACATCTCCACACTCGTTCCCGGTGATTTTAATGTCAATTTTACCCTCTTCTGAAAATATGGCATAACCGCCAAGGCTCCAGTTCTGGCAGAACGGATTGGCCGGATCGCTGTTTTCGACGTTGAAATACAAGGTGCCATTGACGAACTGGAACTCATGGAAAATATTGGTCTCCTTCATGAAGATAATTCCCGTGAGGCTGGTTCCTGATTCGCCCGGGTAGATCATGATGGTGCCATACTCCTTCAGCAGTTTGTTATACTTGAACGTGGATATGGTTCCTTTCCATGTTCCGATAAAATCTTCACGGCTTTTCGTGGTTGGGTCAAAAGATTTCTTCTTACATCCCATGATAGGGAACAGTAAGATTGCACTGATCAGTACTAGGAGGTAATTTTTCATGCTGTTAATAACGAAGATTATTCAAAGAAGGTATATTCATATTTAAGTAAATAGTGGCGGCTGATGGCTTTACCCTGTCCGTCGATAAACACATCCACCTCATCGGAATGTCCGTCATCCAGGTAGGTACGGTTAACAGTCATGAAAACCTCCCCGTTTTCGTCCAATTCCTCTTCGGTAACTACCTGTCCCTGTTCATTGTGTGTGATCCTGGATTCGTTTGGCTTGAAAACTGGCTGATCAGGCCCATCTACCACTTCTCCATCTGCATCTGTAATTTCGTGGCTCACCATCTCGCCATTTTCCCATCCAAAGGTCTCGACCTGCTCAATTTCACCTTCATCCGTGGTAGTTGTGCGTTTGATGAGTTCTCCTGCACCGTTGTATTCATAGGAAATGGTGTCAAGCGATCCGTCCTGGTAATGTTTAAGTGCATGCTGAATGACCCCGGCCTCATTTCTCACAAAGGATTTCTCCTCGGCAAGTTCTCCCTCGACCTGGTAATAAGATTCACGGATAAGGCGCCCTTCGCCGTCATAGCCATATTCAAACATCTCTTCAAACTCACCATGGCCGTTGTATCTGATCTCTTTCAGCGGACGTCCTTCGGGGTCAAATTCACTGTAGTGGTTCGGATGGCCATGGATATCGATCTCTTCGTCGTTTACATGGCTGATAATATAGTCAAACTGGGTGATAGTGATGCTTTTAGTCTTTTTCTCCATTAATTTGGCTGTTGCGATTGACTTTATCGATTTAATGCTATAAATTTACTGCAAATATTACTTCTGACACGCGAAAAGGAGAGATAAATATTAAAATTAAAACCACGACCTATGAAAAACTTGTACATTTTCTTGCTGGTTGTCTCAATTCTGACTATGAATGCCTGTAAACACAAAAATGCAGTGACCTATCCGGTAACCCAAAAGGTTGATACCATTGACAACTATTTTGGAACCAAAGTCGCCGACCCCTATCGATGGCTTGAAAATGACACTTCAGCGGAAACGGCTGCATGGGTTGCAGCTGAAAATGCTGTTACCAACGACTACCTTTCAAAGATCCCGTTCCGTGAAAATATAAGGGAGCGGCTGACCAAAATCTGGAACTATCCCCGGTTTGGTGTTCCCTTCAGGGAGGGACCTTACTATTTCTACTTTAAAAACGACGGACTGCAGAACCAATCCGTCTTCTATGTGCGGAAGGGGCTGGAGGGCGTAGCCAGGGTGCTGCTTGATCCCAACAAACTCTCGGAGGATGGAACCATCGCTCTGGCTGGCACCGCCGTATCGCACGACGGAAAATACCTTGCCTACAGCATTGCTAAAAGCGGGTCTGACTGGAATGAAGTCCAGGTGATGGAGATTGAATCTGGGAAAATTTTACCCGATACGCTGAAATGGGTCAAATTCTCCGGGATGTCGTGGGAGAAGGATGGTTTTTATTACAGCAGGTACGAAGCTCCCAAAAAGGGAATGGAACTTTCGAAGAAAAATGAATTTCAGAAGGTCTATTATCACAAAGCCGGGACGGCCCAGCAGGAGGATAAACTCATCTACCAGAACCCGAAATTCCCCCAGCGGACTTATGGTGCTTTCGTCACTGATGACCAGCGTTTCCTGATACTTTCCGAATCGGAATCGACCAGCGGCAATGCGATCTATTACCGTGACCTTGCAAAACCTGCCGCGCCATTCAAACAATTAACGGAAGGATTTGATTATGAATATGGAGTTGTTGACAACGTAGGTGATAAACTGTTGATCGTGACAAACCATAAGGCGCCGAAAAAGAAGTTGATCCTGATGGATCCTGCCAATCCTGAGCCTGCCAAATGGAAAACCCTTATTCCTGAACGCGACGACGTACTGGAATCGGTTAGCCTTGCCGGAGATATCCTTGTCTCGGAATATATGCAGAATGCGGCTTCAAAGGCGTTTATCTATAACCTCGACGGGAAATTCCTTCATGAGATGAATTTGCCAGGCATCGGTACCCTGGCAGGTTTCAGCGGTAAAAAAGGGGAAAATGATGCTTTCTACGGGTACACTTCGTTCACATTCCCGAATACGATCTTCAGATATGATGTTGGGCAAAACAAATCAGAGGTTTACAACCGTCCGGAGATTGATTTCAACCCTGATCTTTATGAAGTGAAACAGGTTTTTTACCTTTCGAAGGATAAGACTACGGTGCCGTTGTTCATAGTACACAGGAAAGGGCTGGAAATGAACGGGGCCAATCCGACCATGCTCTATGGCTACGGCGGTTTCAACGTAAGCCTTACCCCTAACTTCAGCCTGAGCAGGCTGCTGTTTCTTGAAAATGGAGGGGTATATGTTTTAGCCAACCTGCGCGGCGGGGGCGAATATGGCGAGGATTGGCACAAGGCCGGTACGAAGGAGCGGAAACAGAATGTGTTCGACGATTTTATTGCGGCTGCGGAGTACCTGGTCTCTGAAAAATATACCTCACCCCAGCACCTCGCCATCATGGGAGGATCGAATGGCGGTCTGCTCGTAGGTGCCTGCATGACCCAGCGGCCGGAGCTGTTCCGGGTCGCCATTCCACAGGTTGGCGTGATGGACATGCTCCGTTACCATAAATTCACCATCGGCTGGGCCTGGGCCAGCGATTATGGAACGAGTGAGACGAAGGAGGGTTTTGACTACCTTTATAAATACTCTCCACTGCACAACATCAAAGACAGTGTGCAGTACCCTTCCACCCTCGCCTTTACCGGCGATCATGACGACCGGGTGGTTCCCGCACATACTTTCAAATTCATGGCTACCATGCAGGCGAAGCAGAAAGGTGAAAACCCGGTTCTGGTGCGCATTGAGACCAAGGCAGGGCATGGAGCAGGCAAGCCAACTGCCAAGCAGATCGACGAAACCGCCGATCTCTGGTCGTTTGTGTTCTATAACCTGGGGATGGCTTATAAATAGGAACATGCCATGGCATGACCCTACCACCTATTCCACAATAATTTTCCTGGTATACCGCAGATCATTTATCCGGGCCGTTATAAAATAGATTCCAGCCGGGAAGGCGCTTACATCTATTTTAAATCCTTGCAATCCGGCGGATAAATTTCCTTTATCGATGACCAGCATTCGCTGCCCGAACAGGTTGACGATCTCAAGGGCAACATTTGCATCCTGATCCAGGTTTATCTCCACTTTTATTTTCTCCCCTGCAGGATTTGGAGAGACCTGCAAAGGATTCAATATTTCATGTGGTTGATCAAATCCTGAGTAAGTAGAACATGGAAAAGTGAAATAGGTTGTGACGGTAAAATCAGATTGTGAATAGGAGAAGTCGGGGATGTACTTGAACCTCGTATCTGCGCTTGCATCTGAAAACCATTGGGTGCAGATAGGAAGCGTAAATTTGTTGTTGTCGGAAAAAACAACCGGCGACATCGATTGCCAGTAGGCTTCCTGGGTGATGTCGCACAGAAAGGTTACGTTGTTTGCATCAGCTCCGAAGTCTGGCGTTGTTAGTTTTTTCTGGATCATATCTACCCCCCGGGCGAATACATCTGGGTTCTGATTGTTGACTTCGCCATCAATATGCGTGTCATTCCAGGTGAAAAACAATTTATCGCCCGTGGTGTTCCTGGCAGCATATACCCGGTTGTCAGCGGTATTGCCGGCCCAGGTGCCACGGAATGTTTTCAGTGTACCGAGGAAAACACCCCTGAACGAAGTTCCCTCATTGCATGAATAAATATCGTACACATTGTTCAGGCTGTCAACCCCGCCGGTAAAGGTGTATCCTCCTGAGGCATATCCAATGGTCATTCCCATATGCACAGAGCCCCACTTGTCAACGGTGATCGAATGGTCGAATGCTGCAGTGTAAGGGATTTCATCCCGGCTTGGTACCGGGGGCGCGAAGTATTTCTCGATAAAGAAATCATTATATTGATTCTTAATACAGGGGATTCCATTGGGTCCATCAAGTTGCACAGAGATCGGAGCGTTCCAGGTGAGACCGGCATCGGCGGATCTCCGGAGCACTGGGAGATAGCTTGAGTCCACCAGTGGGGTGGCATCCTCAGGGTTGGACAAAACGGAGATCCACACTATGTTTCCATCGGGAGAGGCTGCCACTTTACAATCGACCGCAGGAGCGTCGCCTTTGCAGGGGAATGCGAGCGTTTTGAAGTTGTAATCAAAATCCTTTGTGGCTGCATTCCATACTCCGCGGCCATAAATTATACTGTCCTGGTAAACCGGAACACCTGATTCAATTTTAATGTCAAGATCAACCATATGGGCGATGCCGTTCTTCGCAATGGTGAATCCATCAGGTATATAGGTGTAAGGATGAGCATTATACCACCTCAGGTGTTTTGTTGTATCGGCATGATCCACCAGGTTGGCAGTACCGTATGAGTAGCCGCCAAAGCCGCTGAACTCGAGATTGGCATAATTCGGGGCAAAATAGGCCAGGAATGCGTTGGAAAGCGCTGTATTTCCTGGAGGGTTATAGATTCCGGCAGAAGGATACCTGGCAGCATCAAAATTGTCGGGGGTGGCAACAAGGTTGGAGGCATAGAACTGGATCTGCGGGGTCCAGTCAGCCTGGGTTTTACCCATGTTAAGCCCCAGGTCCATGGCCAGGCAGCCCGACAGCCCTGGCGGAGTTGCACCTGGTCCCATCCGGTGGAAATTGGCTACCACGTTGAGGTCATCATCGGCCCATACCATCGTCCTGGTGCCACGGGAGTAGCCGAGGACATTGGCGGAGGTGCCAAGGTTGAGGACGGTAACGATGTTGGGATTGTCGCCGGTTTTAGTCCGTCTATGACTGGATGTAACAGGAGAGCTGTTGATCTTCTCCACCGGTTCGCGGATAACGGGTTGTTCCTTGTGGTATGTCTGGTAATAGATCCCGCTTTTAATCCGGGGATGCTGTGCGAAGGAGGGCAGTCCGGTGATCAGGAGAAGGCTGGCAAGCAGGATTTTTTTCATGGGGAGAATTTTAAAGGTAGTACAAGGGGGCTTTTTTAACCACGAAGGACACAAAGTGTTGCACGAAGGACACAAAGTAGTGCATTGTGACCTTTGTGTGATACTTTGTGTCCATTGTGGTTATTTTTTTAATCATGATTAAACGAAAACTTATTCAACAAACAATTTGCCTGTATACCGCACTTCACCAGCATCCAGGGTCACGAAATAGACCCCGGCTGCCAGGTTGCTGACATCCAGGCTTAATCTCCCTGGTCCGGCGGGCATGAATCCTTTTTTGAATGAGATCACGGAATTGCCGGTCAGACTTTTCACAACAACGTTGACATTACCGCCCTGCTTCAGTTCGATTAAGATATTTGCGTTAACTTTCGCCGGGTTTGGGAAAATATTCAACAATGACTGATGACTATTTTCATTCTCCATGCCGGTGTAGGTGAAATCTGAATCTTTAAACGAAAAGTCGGAGATATACTTGAACCGGCTGTCGGCTGATGCATCGGAAAACCATTGGGTACAGATAGGGATCGTGTATTTGCTGTTATCAGTAAAAATCAAAGGTGAGGCGCATTGCCAGTAGGCTTCATGGGCAATTGCAGAGGAGTACGTAACATTTCTCGGGGCATTTTGTCCATATTCAAGGGTTGTCCTTTTGTAAATCAGATCAAATCCCCGGGCATATACATCTGGATTCTGGTTGTCCACGACGCCGTCGATCCGGGTATCGTTCCAGGTGAAAAACATTTTATCCCCGAGTTTGTTCCGGGCGACGTATACACGGTTGTCGCAGGTATTGCCGTCCCAGGTACCACGGAATGTCTTCAGGGAACCAAGGAATTTTCCCTGGAAACTAACCCCCTGATTGATTGTATAGATATCGAACACATTGATCAGGCTGTCTACGCCGGTAGTAATGGAGTAAATTCCCGGCGCATATCCGATGGCAACACCGATATGTGGATTATCATATTTGTCCACACTCAGGCTGTGGTCAAATGCGGTGGTATAGGGAATCTCGTCACGGGTTGGGGAGGGAAGTCCGAAAAAATGTTCGATAAAATAGTAGCTATATTGCTCTTTAACCTCCCATATTCCGTCGGGGCCATCCAGTTGCACCACAATCGGATCGCTCCAGTTTAACCCGCCATCAGTAGATTTTCGGAGTACAGGGTAATAGGTTGAGTCGAGCAGTGGGGTTCCGTATGAAGGATTGCATAGTACAGATATCCAAATGGTTATGCCGTCGGGAGATGTGGCGATTTTACAATCTGCCGCAGGATTGTCGTCTCTGACAGGAAATGCAAGGGTTGTAAAGGTGTAATCAAAATCTTTGGTAGTAGCATTCCAGACGCCCCGGCCATAAATTACGCTGTCCTGGTAAACCGGAACACCCGATTCGATTTTCATTTCAAGATCAACCATGTGGGCGATGCCGTTTTTCGCAATGGTAAATCCATCAGGTATGTAGGTGTAAGGAGGTGCATTATACCACCTCAGGTGCTTGGTTGTGTCGGCATGATTGACCAGGTTGGCTGTTCCATAGCAGTATCCGCCGAGATTATTTCCTGAAAGGTTGGCATAACTGGGCGCGAAAAAGGCAAGGAATGTATTGGCCAGTGCAAAATTGCCTGAAGGATTGTAAATCCCGGCGGAAGGGTACCTGCAGGCATCATAATAATTTGGCGTTGCTGCAAGGGTTGCTGCACACACCTGGATTTGCGTGGTCCAGTCTGATTGCGCCTGGCCCATGTTTTCGCCCAGGTCCATGGCCAGGTAGCCAGAAAGACTTGAAGGTGTCGCACCCGGTCCCATCCGGTGGAAATTGGCCACCACGTTGAGGTCATCATCTGCCCAGAGCATCGTCCTTGTGCCATGGGAATATCCGAGTACATTGGCGGAAGTGCCGAGATCAAGCACTGTAACGATGGTGGGGTTGTCCCCGTTTTCAGCAATGAGGTGGCTTGAGGTAACAGGAGAGAGGTTGATTTTCTCTATGGGTTCGCGGATAACAGGCTGTTCCTTCTGGTAGTTGCGGTAATAGATTCCGCTTTTAATCCGGGGATGCTGTGCGAAGGTAGATAGTCCGGTGATCAGAAGAAGGCTGGCAATGAGGATGTTTTTCATGGGGTGCTATTCAGAGGTTATAACAGGGGGCTTTTTTAACCACAAAGACACAAAGGAGGCACAAAGGACACAAGGATTTTCTTTGTGACCATTGTGTTACTCTTTGTGTCTTTGTGGTCGTTTTTTAAAGTTAATACTCTTCATAGGTATTTCTCTGGAAGTCAATCAAATTTAAGCATAAATCAGGCTGTTTTAAAAATATTTTACTTTTTTTTCACATCTGTCGCAACCTTTTTGCAAGTCGACTTGTCATGACCACAAACGGCCCTTCTGTGCGGCTGTTTGGAAACTCAAAAAGTTATTAACAATTGGCTCACCTTTTTGAAAAAATCGGATTAAGCCAAAGAAATCTGAAAGCGTATGCGCAAGTACACAGATGAAGAACTGATTGATGGCCTGCGGCACCGCAGAAGCGGCTGCATTGATTATCTGTACCAGGAGTATTTCCCGATCATCAGGCATCACCTCACCAGGAATTCGGGGAACCTGCAGGATATGGAAGACCTGTTCCAGGATACCATTATCGTACTTTATAAACGGTGCCTTGAAGAGCCCTTCAGCCTTGGGTGCAGTTTTAAGACCTACTTTGTCTCAGTCAGCAAAAACCTTTGGATGCAGCGGCTCGACTATAAATTCCGGTTGCTCTACCAGGCCGATTATGAGGTACATGAACCAAGGATTTGTTATAGTGAAGAGGAGCAGGAACGCGAAGCTGAGAAATTGGAGATGGAGCGGCTGTTCTATGACAAGATGATGGAACTGCCCGGCGACTGCAGGCAAATTCTGCAGTTATACTGTCTGAAAGTTCCTTACAAGGAAATTGCGACTCTTTTACATCTCAAAGATGAAGTATATGTAAAAACACGGAAATATTTTTGTAAAAACCTCCTGCGGAAAAAGATTCTGAATGACCCCGAATGTCGCCAATTTTTAAGCTATGACTAGAAAAGAGATTACCTGCGATTGGATCGATCGCTACAACGAAGATGAGTTGAACGAAGCAGATAAGAGACTCTTTCTGAAGCAAATGGAGGGGAGTCCGTTGTTGCGTTCTGAAGTGCGGCTTGATGCCGCCCTCGATCGCTTTTTAATGGATGAGGAACTTCTCGACCTGATGAAAAAGGTGAGGAGGGCCTCTGCGAAAAACGCATCTGCAAGAAACACCTCCGGGACCAACCTGATGAGTTATTTGCTGATGGCTGCCTCCATCCTCTTCCTCTTCCTGATCACCGGGTTATTTTACCTGGTTGGTTCTGAAAAGCAAACGAGCCGTCACCTGGAACAAGTCAAAATGAAAAATACACCGCGCCTGGAGAAGAATGGCACAGCTATTTCCGGTTCTCCGAAAGCAAAACAGAACCCTTTGGATGATTTGGCAATGCCGCTGTTTAAGGCTTCCCGACAAGGGATGCTGGCTGAGAACTTTGAATCGCTGCCTGAATTTGAACTGCTGATAGGTTGTGTTACCCGGTCGGGTCCGTTTGCGCTCATTTCACCTGAACCGAATATTGCATTCTTAGCGGGAACTGACTTGCCTTTTAAATGGAAGCATATTCCAGGCACAGGAGCGCTAACCCTGGTCATAATGAATTGCCGGGGAACATCGCTGACAGAAATTTCCCTTGAAAGCAAAGACTCATACACCCTGAAAACGCGTGGTTTTCGTGAAGGTCTGTACTACTGGAAGATCATGGCAGGTGATGACCTTGTAACGATGGGGAAAATGACGCTGTTAGAGCAATGAAGTCAGTCACTTGCGATTTAACAAAGTTCAGATGAAAACAATCTGTACCATACACAAACTACTGTTGTTTTCTGCATTGTTTCCGGCAATAACAGGAGTGCCGCAGTCAGTTATTGGACTTACTCAGAAGGAGGTTGAAAACGTTCGAAGCCACCTGGAAACAGGGGAGGTGGTGATGCATTACACCTTAACCGACACATCTTTGCAGATTAATGTCCTTGGCAGGGATATCTTGGCTATTTGTCATTCCTCGCTTGATCCTGTTTTCTGGTCCGGCATCCGGCTCTTCAGAAAACGGCTGAGCGCTGCGGAACCATCTGATTTTCTGATTCCAGGCGAGGAAATGTACCATTTCCTGATCAAGCCTGTGGAGGGCTTTTTAGCTGGAATACACCGGTTGATCATTATAACGGATGAACGGTTATGGGGAGTGCCTTTTGAAGCGTTCATTCAAGATGATGGCCTTCAAGGCATGGGGCATGCCTGTGACTTTCATTATCTTCTCAACGATTTTGAAATTGTTTATCGCAGATCACTGGAAATCCGAAAAACAGGTAGCCCCTCCTGGCAGGAATCAGGCTGCAGAAGCAACGATGCCTGTCAGGTTGTTTTCGCAGGGTTTTCATCTTTGGTTCATGGGGATCGTCGAATGACAGGCCTCCCCGGTTCCGGGCGGGAAATTAATGCTATTGCTGAACTATTTTGCCAAAAGGGAATTCCCTCCTTGTTATTAACCGGCGATAGTATGCTTAAAACGAACTTTGAAAAAACCGTGGGAAGCAGCCGGATATTCCATCTTGCCACTCATTGTATTCCCAATAGAACAAGTGATGGGCTGACGGGATTTTTATTCGAAAATTCTTCCGGGGAAAAATCCCCCCAAAACCAGCATGATCTGCTTTCCCTCAACGATTTGAATGAACTCAAACTGGAGGCTGATTTGATCGTCTTGAATGCCTGCGGGTCCGGGATGGCTCGTTCGAAATCAGAGCCGGTGGATGGCTTTTTGCCGCAGATGCTTGCAAAAGCAGGAGCGAAAAATGTCCTTTCAGCCTTATGGAACGTAACAGATAACCTCGCCGAACTCTTCCTGGTTGATTTCTACCGCACCTGGATGTCAGGAAAGACCTACAGTGCAGCTCTTCGTGAAGTAAAACTTCAGTGGATCAGCCGCCGGGCAACTGCCATGCCTACCCTCTGGGCCCCCTACGTCCTCCTGACCAACTAACCCCAACTAACTTAACACTTAATCACTTAACACTTAATAGTTATCTGGTTGCGATCGTCTCTATTTCAACCAACGCTCCCAGTGGCAACTTCACTACCGCATAGGCAGCCCGTGCAGGAGGATTTTCAGCATAGTACTTCCCGTATACGGCATTCATGGCAGCAAAATTATCCATGTCATTCAGCAGGCAGGTTGACTTGACCACATGGCTGAAATCAAGACCAGCTTCATGGAGGATGGCGCCTATGTTCTTCATAACCTGTTCGGTTTGCTCGGTGATGCCCCCTTCGACAAACTTCCCCGTAGCAGGATCGATTGGTATCTGACCCGAGATAAACACCATGCCATTGGCTTCTGTCGCCTGGCTGTAAGGACCGATCGCTTTCGGCGCTTCGATAGTATTAATGATCTTTTTCATATTTCGAAATATTGGTTTTAAGTCCACCTGTCCACTTGTCCACTTGTCCACTTGTCCACTTGTCCACTTGTCCACTTGTCCACTTGTCCGCCCGTCCGCCCGTTAATAAGCGTAATCCCTGAAATCCCTCTTCTTATTCAACTTCATATCCTGCAGGATCGAGGCTTTCACATTGATGGAGAAGTTCCAGCTTTGCTGTCCCCCTTTGGGTATCCAGCCGAAGCTCATCTCCCAGCAATGAAGGTCGCGGTATACATTCACAGAGGTATAGGAGAGATCATTGTGTACAAAATCCCAACCTGTTGTCAGGGTGATTTTCCATTTGGGGGTGATGTTCAGCTGCCCTGTGAAACCAAGGGTTTGGGTCAACTGGTCGACACGGGTTCTGGAAGAACTGTTATACGTTTTTCCATAGTGGAAGTTGTAGTTTACAGAAAAACTCCAGGGGATATCAAAATCGACGTAATAATCATAGTAATCGATGATATCCTGTCTCTCCATCTCCGTGCCCTTATCAGTGGGCTTTTTCTTTTTAACTTTTTCTGATGTAAGGGAGTAGGAAAATCCCGCATCCCAGGTTGTATTGTCGAGGCGGATCAGGCGGTGGTTCGCTTTCCATTCAGTAGTGTTTGTCAATTGTCCGCGGGCATCGCGTGTATAGAGGTTCCAGGTACTTCCATATTGCACGGTCAGTCCTTTGATGATCGTACTTCTGCCACTCAGTGTGATGGGCGACCAGTTTACTGAGTCACGTGCAATGTCGTATGAGCACCGGATGGTAAAATCGTCGATGAGGGCTATTTTTTTCACCCCGGTGATGGTGTCTTTCATGTTCCGGACTTTGAGCTCCAGGTTGTTGCTTATGCCGAATGAAACCGTTCCTGATTTCCGGGCCGGAGGCGACCCATAGACAGTTTGTTCGAAAATCGAGTATTTCACCGGGTTGATCAGGTTGGTATCATTGTCAATATACCGGTAGTAACCCAGGTTGGGGGCGCCCCAGTCGGGTGTATAGTAAAATGAAACCGAGGGTGTGACCATGTGCCGCAGGGCTTTGATGAGCCCGTTGCCCTTGAACTGGTACATTCCATAAATCCTGGTATTAATAGAGGATGACATGGTGAAATCGATTTCATTTGCAAACCCGGGATTGTTTCTTGTTTTGTAACCGGGAAGGATGGTATCGGCTCCATCGACAAGGGTATCGGCCTGATAGTATTTCCTGATGGTTTTCAGCGACATCCTGTCGGTGAAGTTTATGGAGTTGGACCAGTTGAAGTATTTAAGGACCCTGAATGTTCCTCCGATCGGGAAGGAGTGCTGCATGCCATTTTGCATCGAATCGGCCCAGTTGCCCTTGAGAAAGTTCGAATCTACCGTATTGTAACGATTTTGAGCTTCCATGTTGTATTTCATGCTGATCTGCTCATACCACCTCATTTTTCCGACCGGGTTGACCCTGCGGAAGGGGTAAAACTGGTTTACCGAAAACTGTAGCGTGGGGAGGTTGATGTCGATGGTTTTATTGATTGTGTTCTGGCTATGGCTGAAGTTGATATTGAGGTAATATTTGCTGGCAAAATTGGTCGAGTAGTTGATACTCGACTGAAATGTGTTGGAGAGGTATGATTGTGCGCTGGAAGCAAGGTTGTATTTGTTGAAACTGTTGCTCACGATGTTTACGTTGGCGGAGAAACTGCTGTGAGGTCTTGCTTTGCCGTCCTGGTTGTGAACCCAGCGGACCTGGAAATCCTTTTGTTTCTGATAATCAGGGGAGTCGGCCGCCCCAAGAACGTTAATGGCATAACTGAAGTTGAATGATCCGTTGTAGTGGTACCTGTTGTTGTACCTCACGGTTGGTTTGATCGCCCAGCTGCCCCTGGTGTAAATGTCGGCCTGTACGGTAAGGTCAAGGTGCTCGCTGGCCGCCCAGTAATATCCGAAGTTCTCGAAATAAAAACCCCGGTCGGCCGATTCTCCGTAAGTTGGAATGATAATACCAGAACGCTGGCCTGATTTGTTCGGGAAAAAGCCAAAAGGAATCATCAGTGGAGTCGGTACATCGGCGATATCCATATAGGCAGGCCCTGTGATGACCCGTTTTCCCGGGATTACCTTCCCCTTTTTGAAATTGAAGGCAAAATGGGGGTTTTCTTCCAGGTCGCAGGTTGTATAAGATCCGGATTTTATGTATGTTACATTGTTTTCCATCTTTTTCACCACCGTGCCGTGCAGGTAGCCTTCATCCTGCTTGGTGAAAACGGTGTTGATGTAACCTCTTTTGGTGGTATAGTTGTAGTTGATGGCTTTTGATTTAAAATTCTGCGTTCCGTCGAAAAACTCGGGGAATCCTGCTTCTTTGCCGAGTGAATCCTTTTTACCGGTGGCGTAGACCAGGTTTTTTGAGAAATCGATCTCCACATAATCTGCCTTCAGGGTGATGGCTTCGTATTTGATGCTGGCCTCCCGGAACAGGAATACCTTTTGCCCTTTGATTTCAAAGCGAAGAGAGTCCTTTGCGGCATAATCAACCGCTGCAGCAAGCTGAGTCTGTTTTTTCTGTTTCTTTAGCAGGCTGTCTGCACGGGTTGAATCAGCCCCCGCAAATGCAATGCCCGTGGAGTCTGAGTGGATGGTGTCGAGAAGGGTGGAATCAGGAAAGGGGACATCAATCACACTGCGTGACACAGGGGCAGTATCTCCCCTTGGCTGCCGGATCGTATCCTGGGCGACCACATCCGTGATTTGCAGGAAGAGAAGGACCAAAAGGAGTGTTGAAAGGAAAGACCTTGTTAATAATTTCGTTAACAACTTCTTTTCTGAATTCTGAGGTTAATATTCTATCTTTGTTTGTTATAAAAATTCAGAATAAAAAGGCGTTATAGACCGTTATTCTTCGGGTTTCAAAACTAATCAAAATTATTGAAACCGAGGCCTTTTTTAAGATACTTTAACAATCCTAATTCACGGATGCTGCGTTATGCCTGGTGTTTTCACGTATTAATCTTCCTTGTCCTTTCAGGGGTTGTGGGTGCACAACACAAACATGCCCCGTTCACAGTTGTGATTGATGCAGGACATGGAGGCCATGATCCGGGCGCGCTTGGGCTGAAGACCTATGAAAAGAATATCAACCTGGCCATCGCATTGAAACTGGGTAGCTTAATGAAAAGTTCCAGCAAAGATGTAAAGGTTATTTTTACCCGTAACGACGATCGTTTTGTAGAGCTTTTCCGTCGGGCAGGCATTGCCAACGAGGCGAAAGCTGATCTTTTTATCTCCATCCACTGCAACGCCAATAACAACCATCTGCTCAAAGGAGCTGAAACCTATGTGATGGGATTGCATAAGTCGCAGGCAAATCTTAACATTGCCAAACTTGAAAATGCTTCGATTCTGCTGGAATCAGATTACCGGTCATCCTACAACGGATTTGACCCCAACTCAGATGAGTCCTACATCATTTTTTCCCTGAACCAGAACCTGAACCTGGATAAGAGCACCGACTTTGCCGCCTCCATCCAGGCCCAGATGGAGGAGCGTGTGGGAATGAACAACCGCGGAGTGAGGCAGGCCGGGTTCCTCGTCCTCTACAAGACCACCATGCCAAGTGTCCTGGTTGAAACAGGATATCTCAGTAACCCCGACGAGGAGAAGTTCCTCTCCTCCGGCAAAGGGCAGGATTTTATTGCTTCGGCCATCTACCGGGCTTTTAAAGAGATTGCCGGAGTTGATCAAGTCACTGAAAGGCGGACTGATACGGAAAAAACGCCCGATTTCCCTCATCCTGAGAACAATGAAACTGCGGTAAATGACGCTCATGACACATCTCCTGCCAGGCCTGATGTTTCCGGAAAAAAAGATGACCCGGTGAAGGAGAACAAGCCTGATCAGCCTGCAAAGGACAATTCCGGGAGGTTGTCCTTCAGGGTACAGATTGCCACCGAATCAAGGGACATCGGAACTCATGCTGCCAAATTTTCCCGTTTCAGCAACGTAACGATGTACAAACATGGAGGAATGTTCAAATATACGGTTGGTGATGAGGCTGACCTTCCATCCGGATTGCGTCTGCTCAACACCGTCAGGGAGAAAGGAGTGAAGGATGCTTTCATCGTCATTTTCAGGAATGATGAACGTTTACCGCAGGCTGAGGCTGACAGGCTTATGAAGAAGTAGGAATATTATTTGTAATTTTGCATAAAATCGTTGCTGTGAAAATCAGGAAAGAGATCAAAGTAGGTGTTGTTTTTGTGATTGCAACTGCAATCCTTATCTGGGGACTGATGTACCTCAAGGGGCTTGAGCTGCTTAAGACCAGCCGAACCTTTTACGCGGTTTACGACCAGGTGAATGGACTTGTTGCCGCAAACCCGATCTCCATCAAAGGACTCAAGGTGGGCCAGGTCAAAAAACTCTATTTTGACGAAAATAATCCGGAGAAAATTATTGTCGAATTATATGTACTAGGGGATTATCCCATTGCTAAAAATTCCAGGGCCCGCATCTTCAGCTCCAGCCTGCTTGGCTCGCCTGAAGTTGAAATCGTTCCCGGAGATTCAAAAGAAATGGCTGCAAGCGGGGATACGCTGCTTTCTCAAACGGAAGCCACCCTGGGACAAGAGGTAAATAAACAGTTGCTGCCCCTCAAAAACAAGGCGGAAAGCCTGATTGGATCGATCGACAGCATCGCCACCATTGTGCAGGAGGTACTGAATAAAAATACCAGGGACAATCTCGTCGAAGCGATTGAACATGTAAAACAGGCGCTTGGAAACATTGCACACACCACGCAGAACCTGGATACCCTGATGGGATCGCAAAAGAAGAACCTCTCAAGGATCATTAATAATGTAGAGTCTATCAGCAGCAACCTGAAGCAAAACAACGAACGCATTACCAATATCATCTCCAATTTCTCTACCCTGAGCGATTCGCTTGCGAAAGCAAAAATTCCCTACACCATTTCCCAGGTGAACAGGGCTATTTCCGATCTGGATTCCGCGTTGTTGAAAATCAACAGGGGCGAAGGCTCCGTGGGCCAGCTGCTGAACAATCCCAAGCTTTATAATGAGGTTGAAAAAGCAGCCCGTGATCTAAACCTGCTGCTGGAGGATATCAAGAAGAATCCTTCGAAGTATGTGAAGGTTTCGGTGTTTTAAACTAGTGGATAAGTGGACAAGTGGACAAGTGGACAAGTGGACAAGTGGACAAGTGCACAGTTACCAGATGAAGATGTCGCTCTTTTTTAGCGGGCGGCGTTTCTCTTCCCATTTGAAATTCTTTAACTTTCTTTCGTTTGGAGGAACTGATTTTTCGGGCAGAAGGTGTGCATCCGGGTTGTCGATATAGGTGATGGATTTCAGCTGGTTCTTTTCCAGGAACACCAGCATTTCACTCGATACGGCTACATTAATTCCGATAAGGCTTTTATCTTCCTCCCGGGCGTAATAAATTGTCTGCGCATTTCCGATCACCCTGATTTTATAAAGCTCGTTGTTACGGAATTTGGCAAGTACATTCCTCCCTTTGATCTGGTTGTAGCTTCCCGTATCATCCCTTGAGATGATAAAGGCTGAACTGTACATCTTGAGTGAATCAGCCTCTCCGTTCCGCATGGTAAGGCAGATGGAATCGGCCGACAGCTGGTTCGAATCCGACCAGATCACAGGCCCCTGGTACATGGTCATGGTTGAATCGTGCCCATGATAGGTAAGGGAATCACACATTCCCTGGAGGTCGGTCCGGAAGAATTTCACCTTGTGAAAACCGAAGACTGTTTTTATCTTCTGGGCGGTATCAAAGGTTGCCCGCAGTGTGTCTGCATGCAGGAAAAGGGAGTCCTTTTTGTCAACCATTACACCTACGGCGCTGTCGGTCATGAATGCGAATCCTTTTTTGCGCTGCATCTCCCCGTAATTTCCCATCAAAAGGATGTTCTGAACCGTGTCAATCATCAACGCCTTACGGAATACCTGGCCGAACCCGGGCTTTCGTTCGTAATACATGCTGTCGCCGGTAAGAAAGGTAGCCTGGTGGTAAATGCGCGCCCGGTCGCGGAAACGGGCCACGTCGAGCCGGGTATTGTACCATCCGTTTTCGCAATAGATCGAATCTTCCCTGTCTTTGCTGATAATATGCGACGGACCATAGAAATAGGAGGTTTCCGTTACCGTATTGTACATCAGGGTGTCGGAATACATGTTGTAGTCGGGGTTGTTCAGAATCACCCTGTCCTTGAAGAAAAACTCCTTTCTGTCAGTATAATAATAGCCGTGATGGCTGACAAGGTTGTTCTTGTCATTGACGATTTTACCCCAGTAGTCGTACTGTGCGATCTGTGTGTTCCGGTTATAGACCAGCGTATCAGTGGTAAGCGTGGTTTGGTTGTCGATCAGCCTCACATTGCTGAAGGCATTGGCGATTTTGGTGTTTCCGTCGTACCGCAGGGAGTCGCTGTACAGGTTGAGCGTGTCGCTGAGTTTAATGCGCACATTGCCATAGGCGATCACCTTGTTTTCTGCTTCATTCACATAGGCGCTGTCGCAATAGAGAAAAGCGCTGTCGTGGTTCATGACC
Source organism: Bacteroidales bacterium (assembly GCA_049317265.1). Classification (GTDB taxonomy): domain Bacteria; phylum Bacteroidota; class Bacteroidia; order Bacteroidales; family FEN-979; genus CAIVAT01. Next base: position 51,923 of record JBMOIP010000015.1, on the reverse strand, counting down.
ACATTCCCAAGGATCCTCGGGCCAAAGGCGTAAACCTCTTTGTTGAAATCCCAAACATTGCCGGAATATTGAATTTTTGTTTTTCCCTGTTCCTGGGAAAATGCAGGTAAATTCAGCATCCAAGGAATAAAAAGGAGAAATCGGAAAAGTCGGGTCATGGGTTGGTTATGAAGCAGCAAAGATACTAAAGTCAATGTTACCAAAAATAATGAACAATTCGCCCGGTGGTGTTGACAAAATGGGTAAATTTGAGCACTCTTTTAACTATTTCTGCTGAACCAATGAAACAAATCTTTGACCCCAGGCACAACTATGCCGAAACCCAACAAAAAATCGGATATGTACCACGGAAAGCAGCCACCCAGGCTGATTATGACCGTATCGGTTTCATGTCCGGACTGGAAGTCCACCAACAACTGAAAACCAAGGAAAAACTCTTTTGTCACTGCCCGGCAGGTATTTTCCAGAAAGCCGATGACTATGATGCCGAACTGGTCCGTCATATGCGGCCCACCCTGAGTGAACTTGGAGAATATGACGGCACCGCCCTCATGGAATTCCGCACCCGGAAAAACATCGTTTACCGGATTAAGAATGAAACTGCCTGCACATACGATGTGGATGACACGCCCCCTTTCCCGCTGAACCGGGAGGCACTGTCACATGCCATCGACATCTCGTTGCTTTCAAAACTGAAGATTGTTGGCGAGGTGCATATCACCAGGAAACAATACCTTGACGGGTCGATACCCACCGGCTTTCAGCGTACCGCTATCATTGGAATCGAAGGTGAGATCCAGTTGAAACATAAGAAAATCCGCCTGATCCAGCTAAGCCTGGAGGAGGATTCCTGCCGGGAAGTTTCCGATATCGGCCACGTAAGGATATACCGGACCGACCGCCTTGGGATGCCCCTGATTGAAACGGTAACCTATCCAGAATTCAAAAACCCCGATGAGGTAAAGGAGGGCGCCGACTATATCAGGTTTTTAAACAGGAGTACAGGCAAGGTGCGCAGTGGCATCGGCTCGACCCGTGCCGATGTGAATGTCAGCTGTAAAGGAGGAACCCGTGTGGAGATCAAAGGGGTTGCCCACAACAGCTGGATGCCTGAACTTACACACATTGAAGCATACAGGCAGTGGGCGTTGCTGGCCATTAAAGATATCCTGTCAAAGAGAATCAAGGACCAGTCAAACTGGAAAATAGTTGCCAGGGAAGCAAAAGCCAAAGATTTCAAACTTGAAAATCTCGGTGTTCCAAAGAGCCCGACATTAAAAGTTTATCTGGTAAATCTCCCCCAGTTCCAGGGTATATTGTCGCATTTTACCCAGCCGGGAAAAATGTTTGCCGATGATTTCTCCGACCGGCTGAAGGTGATTGCCTGCATTGAAAAACCAAACATGGTGCACTCCGAAATGCTGGAGGATGCAGTTGGTGAAAAAGCCTGGACCAAGGTTCAGTCGTTGCTCGGAAGCAAAGAGGGCGATGCCCAGCTCATCTTCTGGGGACCTGAAGATGATATCAAAACAGCCCTTGAAACAATTGAGGAGCGCTGTAAGCTGGCATTTACAGGCGTTCCCAACGAAACACGCAAGTCGTTTGAAGATGGTACCACCATTTTCGAGCGCGTGTTGCCCGGTGCCGACCGTATGTACCCGGATACAGACTCAGCGCCTATTCCACTGGAGGATGATCAGATTGATGAAGCCATCAAACGGTTGCCCAAACTGGTTTCAGAACGTATCTTGCAGCTGGTTGAGTGGAGTGTTCCCGAAGATACCCATACCTATATTCTGAAGAATAATCTCGTGCCACTGCTTGAAAAAGCGCAGACTGAACTTAAGGTTCCTGCAAGATTTACTTCAGGATTGCTGGCCCATACCCTCAAGCACCTGCAGGGGCAATACCCGGCACTTCCGGATTTTTCACATGAACAGATTTTTGAATTGCTGAAGTTCCTGGTTGACCGTAAAATGGATGTTGCCATTGCCAAAGGGATGCTCTTCCATCTTTACCAGCATCCCAAAATGGATTTTGAATCGATCCTGATCACCCTCAACTTCAAGGAGGTATCAAGGGAAGAGATTCTCTCGAAAGTGCCATTCCTTGTCAAGAAATATAAGGAGATCAGAACTTCCCACGATGACTCGGCCGGACTGCGCTGGGTGATGGGAAACCTCAGCAAACTCGCAACAGGCAATATCTCCCTTAGCGAATTAAGCAGTCAGATTGCATTCTAAACCGTATCCAATAATTTACTAATTCACCATCTCACCATTTCACCATCTAACTATGAGCGAAGATATTTTCCAGGGATACAAAGGACGCGCACTCGCCGTACTGCAGAAATACAATGCAAGGGTCTGGGCAAAAGTACGGGTCGACAGCAGCCGTGGCGTTTTTGAAGGCACCATCCTGCCAAGGGCTGAGAATACAGACGATAAGCACCTGGTATTGAAGATTTTTACAGGTTATAATATTGGCGTCGACATCGACGGCATCACAGATATCGTAGAACTTGGGTACAAGAAAGCGATCTACAAAATCCCGGAAAAGGAGTTTCCCTATTCCAAGGATAAACCGAATGTAAAACTGCTGGGAACGGGCGGAACCATTGCCTCCCGGCTTGATTACCGCACCGGTGCCGTAATTCCGGCATTTTCACCGGGCGAATTGTATGGGGCCGTGCCTGAATTGGCCGACATCTGTAACCTGACTACCGAAAAACTGTTCGCCGTTTTCAGTGAAAACATGGGACCCGATCAGTATAAAAAGCTGGCAGTTGCCATAGGTCATGAGATCGAAAAGGGAATTGATGGAATCATCATCGGTCACGGAACCGATACCCTGCATTATACTTCAGCAGCGCTGACATTTATGGTGCAGAATTCCCCGGTGCCGATCATACTGGTAGGATCACAACGTTCATCCGACCGTCCGAGTTCCGATGCAGCATTAAACCTTATGCATGCAGCCACCGCTGCAGCGCATGGCGATATTGCCGAGGTAATGGTCTGCATGTTCGGGCCCACTTCCGACGAATATGGCTTTTTGCACAAGGGGACCCGTGTAAGAAAAATGCACTCCTCTTATCGTTCCACATTCCGCACCATTGGCGATACGCCGATTGCCACGGTCAGCCGGCAGGGAGTTGTTCCGATCAAGCACGACTACAAACGCCGCCGCACCGACCGGAATGTGACCATCATGCCCTACTATGAAGAGAAGGTCACCATGATCTACTACTATACCAACATGCAACCTGATGTGATTGATGCACTGGTGGATGCTGGTTATAAAGGGATTATCATCATTGGCACAGGACTGGGTCATGTCAACAAACCGATCTACCCTGCCATTGAACGGGCCATTGCAAAAGGTGTCGCCATTTATATGACCGTTCAAACCCTGTGGGGCTATGTTCATATGTTCGTGTACGACACCGGACGTGATCTCATGGCCAAAGGCATCATCCCGGCTGAAAACATGCTTCCTGAAACCGCTTTCATCAAGTTAAGCTGGGCTCTTGGACAGACCTCCGACCTGGCTAAGGTCAAGGAGATCATGCTTACCCCGATCAACAGTGAAATCACCCCGCGTGAACCCTACAATGGTTACCTGATCTACCAGGGTGGTGTTCCGGAGGTTGAAGATTTTATCAGGAAGTTCCATAAATAGGCAATCTGGCTGGTTATACGCCTTAACCTGTTTCAATAATTTGACCATCAATTTAAACCTGTTCCAATGAAGAAGACAATTGTACAATTTATCCTTTTGCTGGTGATTGCACTGACATCCGGTGCCATGGCTCAAAAAACATATAAATATGATACCGTGGCTGGCGATCCGCTCAAAGCCAGGATCTATACATTGAAAAACGGGCTGAAGGTTTACCTGACCGTGTACAAAGATGCTCCCCGAATTCAGACAGCCATTGCTGTCAGGACAGGCAGCAAGAACGATCCTTCTGACAACACTGGGTTGTCGCACTACCTCGAACACATGATGTTTAAAGGGACAGATGAGTTTGGTACCAGGGATTTTGCAAAGGAGAAGGTTTTACTTGACCAGATCGAAGGTAAATTTGAGTTGTACAGGAAGACACAGGACACCACCAAACGCCGGAAGATCTATCACCAGATCGATAGTCTCTCCGGTGTAGCATCCACCCTGGCCATTGCAAATGAATATGACAAGCTGCTATCGGTGATCGGGGCCAAGGGAACAAATGCGTTTACATCCTTTGAGGAGACTGTGTATGTGAATGACATTCCCAGCAATAAAATTGATCAGTGGCTGCAGATCGAAAAAGAACGTTTCCAGGATCCGATTTTCAGGTTGTTCCACACAGAACTGGAAACGGTGTACGAGGAGAAGAACATGAGCCTTGACCGTGATGACGACAAGGTTTTTGAAGATCTGTTTTCAGGTTTGTTTCAGAAGAATACCTATGGTACCCAAACAACCATCGGAACGGTGGAGCACCTTAAGAATCCATCACTGACCTCCCTCAAAAACTATTATGCTTCACGTTATGTGCCTAACAACATTGCGATGGTGCTTTCAGGCGATTTTAATCCCGATGAGGTAATTAAACTGGTGGATGCCACTTTTGGTCAGCTTGTTTCAAAACCTGTTACCACCTATGTGCCCGCCATCGAGGCACCTATAACACAGCCCATTGTAAAAGAAGTGTTTGGTCCCGATGCAGAATCTGTTACCATCGGTTATCGCCTTGGTGGCGCCGATACAAAGGATGCCGACCTGGTAACATTGTGCAACATGTTGCTCAGTAACAACAGTGCAGGATTGATGGACCTGAACCTCAACCAGGCACAAAAAGTGCTGGAAGCCAATGCTTTCTCCTATGTGCTGAAGGATTATTCTGTAAATATCTTCACCGGAAAGGCCAAAGAGGGACAGTCGCTCGAAAATGTGAAGGAGCTTATCATGGAGCAGATCAGCCTGGTAAAGAAGGGTGAATTTCCCGACTGGCTGCTGGCAGCGGTTGTCAACGATCTGAAATTGACAGAAATCAGGAATTATGAGACCAATTACGGAAGGACAATGGAGATGGTGGATGAATTTGTCAAGGAACGTCCGCACACAGAAACCGTTAATAATGTCAACAGGCTCGCCTCCATCACCAAAAAGGATCTCGTGGAGTTCGCCAATAAAAATTATGGTGAAAACTATGTGATTGTCTATAAGCGCAATGGCAAAGCAGTTGACGCAAAGAAAGTTGTGAAGCCGCAAATCACCCCGGTCACCATGAACCGTGATGAAGAGTCTGCTTTCCTGAAAAAGATCGTGGCTGAGCCAAGCAAGGTGATCGAGCCCGTATTTATTGACTATGCCAGTGATATCAAAAAACTGGACTTCAAAAGCAATATTCCTGTTCTTTACAGGGTGAACACTGAAAACAAAACATTTTCCCTCTACTATCTGTTTGAAATGGGAACCAACAACAACCGCGAACTGGGAATTGCGCTTGAATACCTGAAATACCTGGGAACTTCACAATACACATCAAAGCAGATAAAGGAGGAGTTTTATAAAATGGGATGTTCCTTCAATGTGAACAGTTCAAATGACCAGGTGTGGATTTCACTGGAAGGTTTGAGCGAATTCATGCCAAGTGCGATGAACCTGTTTGAACAGTTGCTGGCTGATGCCAAACCCAATGTTGAGGCCATGCAAAACCTCACGGCTGACATCAAGAAACGCCGCGACGACGACAAACTTTCGAAAGAGTCCATTCTTTGGCAGGCGATGTACAATTATGGAGTCTATGGCAACCAGAATCCATTTACCAACATCCTCTCCTCAAAAGAGCTCGATTTACTTGAAGCACGCGATCTCGTCAATTTAATCAAGGGGTTGACTGGCTACGAGCATAAGATTATGTATTATGGTCCTGAAAGTACTGCAGCGCTCCTTGAAATATTAAACAAGGAACATGAGGTTCCTGCCGTCTTAAAATCTGTTCCTGTTGCAAAAAAGTTTGAGCAGAAAACAACGGATGTAACCAAAGTTTATACGGTTAACTATGATATGAAGCAGGCAGAGGTGATCATGTTGTCGAAATCCAATGCCTATGATAAGAACATCATCCCTGTCGTACGCCTGTTCAATGAGTATTTCGGGGGAAGCATGAACTCAATCGTCTTCCAGGAGATTCGTGAATCAAAAGGGCTGGCCTACAGCGCTTATGCAGGTTACCGTACACCCCAGCAGCCTTACCAGAATTTCTACCTCTTCTCTTATCTGGGGACCCAGATCGACAAATTGCCGGAGGCCATGAAAGCCATGACCGGTTTGTTCAACAACATGCCGGAGAGTGAAAAGGCGCTGAACTCTTCAAGGGAGGCGATCATTAACAAGATCCGCACAGAACGCATCACCAAATCGCAGATATTGTTCAACTACCTCAATGCTGTTAAGTTTGGCCTCACCTATGATATCCGCAAGGATGTATTTGAAAAGGTGCAGAAGATGAGTTTCGCCGACCTTAAAGCTTTTCAGCAACAGTACATTAAAGACAAGAAATTCACCATTCTTGTACTTGGAAAACAGACCAGTATGGATATTAAAACCCTTTCAACCTATGGCCAGGTGAATTCCCTTGGGTTACAGGATGTTTTTGGGTATTAATCGTCAGAGAATTTTCTGAGAAGTTCCCGGTACTGTGAGAATACATTGGCCCGGGAGATAAATCCCAGGTATCTGCCATTTTCCAGGACAGGCAGGTTGTAACGGTCGCTCTGCTGAAATAGCTGGATCACGGTATCCATTGAATCATCAGGATTGATGGAGTAGCTGGGCATGAAAAGCAGGTCCTTGACATAAGTGACCTCGTAGATTGACTGATCGAACATGATCTGCCGGATGTTGTCGAGCATGACGATCCCATAAAATTTCCCATCCTTGTCCACCACCGGAAAAATATTCCTGGAAGCTGTGGCAACGACTTTCACCAGTGTTCCCAGGGTAGCCTCAGGGTCAACCCTGGCAAAATTTGTTTCAATCAACTGCCGGGGCGACATAAACGAGAGTACGGCTTTGTCCTTGTCATGGGTGATGAGTTCCTTGCGTGCAGCCAGCTGACGGGTGTAAATAGAGTGACTTTCAAAAATATGCGAAGTCAGGTATGCAATCGCTGAAACCATAATCAGGGGCGTAAGCAACAGGTAACCTCCCGTTATCTCGGCGATCAGGAAGATCGCTGTCAGCGGGGCATGCATGACGCCGGCCATGACACCGGCCATTCCAACCAGTGCAAAATTACTCTGGGAAATATTGAGACCGAAAACGCTGTTCAGCAGGTTTGCGAAGAAATAGCCGCAGATGGCACCAACAAAGATGGATGGGGCAAAAGTGCCGCCGATTCCCCCGCTTCCCTGGGTTAGCGCCATGGCAACCACCTTCATGATGATCAGCCCGAAGATAATGATCAGGAACGACCATTGGTTATGTTTCAATGCTCCAAAAAGGGAGGAGTTGCCGATAATCTCCCCATTGCCGTTGATCACCTCCTTGAGAACCGTATAACCTTCACCGAAAAGGGATGGGTATATGAAGATCAGCGCTGCAAGAGCGATTCCCGCAATTCCTACCCTTAAAGCCGGGGTTATGCGCTTCAACAGGGATTCAATGCCGATGCTACCACGGATAAAAAAGACTGAAACCAGCCCGGTAAAAACTCCCAGCAGAAGGTAAAATGGAATATGGCGCAAAATGAACGGGCTGCTCAGTGTGAATGAAAACAAAACTTCGTTGCCCATCAGCAGGAACGATACCAGGGAGGCTGTAACCGTAGTAATCAGCAATGGCAGCAGTGTTGTCATGGTAAGATCCAGCATCAGGATCTCGAGAACAAAGATTACCCCGGCGATCGGTGCTTCGAAAATGCCGGCAATGGCTCCTGCAGCCCCACATCCTATCAGGAGGGTTGTGATACGGTAATCGAGCCGGAAGAGCCGGGCCAGGTTCGACCCGATGGCTGAACCGGTAAGGACGATAGGGGCTTCAGGCCCGACAGAACCCCCGAATCCCAGTGTCAGGGTACAGGCGATCAGTGATGAAAAGGTATTGTGGGGTTTTATCTGGCTGTTGTTCTTGGATATCGCATAGAGCACTTTGCTTACACCGTGGCTGATGTTATCTTTAACAATATACCGGATGAAAAGGATGGTCAGGATGATGCCTATTACCGGAAAGGCAAGAAACAGGTAAAAGATGCCGTGGTAACTGAACCCGTTGGTCAGAAAGTAGTTGGTATAGTACAGCGTGTTCTTTAACGCAACAGCCGCTAAACCGCTACCCATACCCACAATCACACTCAGGAGTAACACAAACTGACGCTGCCTGATGTGGCGTAATCTCCAGACTAAAAGCCTGCCGGTGATCGATTTTGGAAGCATGTTGGTGCAAATATAGCCTTATTTTTCAACCTTAACCAGGCTGAAAATGGTTAAAAGTCTCAATAAGAGATGGCGTAGAGAAATTCAAAGCCCCAACTGCCTGAAGCCGGGTAGTAGATGGTGCGCAACCCCATCTCAACCGGAGCAACAAATCTCAGAAGGTGGAAGTCGGCAGTGAGTTCACAGCCCGCCGACTGGTATTCGTTGATATAACCCGGGTTCTTCCCGTTTGCCCAATCGTAAAAGCAGTTCAATTTAAGTCGTTTTAAGTAGAGGACAGATCCAAGGCTGAAATCAGGATACCATAACGGCATTTTGTAATTGATGCTGATACTTAACAGGTTATCGTCGTAGGCACCCGAATAGCCCCGGGGATAGGCGATGATATTGGCAAAGGAATATATGGGCAAATCTTGATCAGTTCGCTGCTGAAACCCACCGTACATCATGATTCCATGGTGTTTGAAAAAGCCCGGAACGTACTGGTACAGCCTTGCACCCAAAATGGAACCCATTTCGTTTGTCCCAAAGGGTGTATGATGGTATTGGAAATCGATGGAGTTGCCGAACCTGGGGAGCACATCTTTCTGAGTGGAGTGCAGATATTGAGAAAAGGTGAGCCGGTAATCCATGGTTTGAATCATCCCTGAGGTGAAGTTTGCCGGGGTGGAACTGTTATGAAGGATGCCGGTCAGGGTGGTCCCGATGGATGGCGTGAGGTAACGCGAAAATCTATGACGTGAAAAATTCCACGGAATGGAGAGAACAGTTTTGAAATTGGTCTCCTGCCAGGTGAAGCGATAGGTCTCGGTGGATCCATGATGGCGCGCGTAAGCAGCCCTGTTCCCGATGTCGAACCGGAAGGTCAATTCAGGGTACCATCCCCGGTAGCTGATGCTGGTATAAAATTTCCCCGTTTGTTCATGGATGTCATATTCCCAGCCTGCTCCCGCGAACATGGTGCTGAGGGCATTCTGAGACAGGACCATCACTCCCGGGTTAAGCGTAAGGTTGCTGATATCAAAGGATGCCGGGGCCCAGCTGTGCGGATTGAAGAGGTTCAGAAGCCTGGAGTATTTCCTGGTCGTATGTTGTGTGCCTATCATGGAATCACGCTCCGGGTTGTAGGTGCCGGACGAGTTCATCTTATATATTTTCCGCATCAGGATGGTGTCCTGAATATTGGCGTTTTCCTGGGCGGCCAGGGCCTCAGATAGCTTGTAGGAGTTGTCTGTTTCCATATCCCTGGGGATCCAGGAGATGGAGTCAACCTTCAATTCACTTACCATCAACCCATCGGAGGTGTAATCGGAACAGATCATCTGTTTTTTATCAGTCGTGAATTCGGGGTCGAAAGTGGCAAATTTTCCGGAGGTAACCCTGGATATGGCTTTTGTAAGGGTATCCAGGATGTAAATGTTTTCTACTCCTGAATAACCCGTGCTGAAGGTAATATAATGTCGCTGGAAAAAGGCCGGACGGGTGATTTCCCGGTACGACGGGGGCAGTTGAACCCTCATTTTACCGGAAGCAGTATCCATTGTTACCACTGATTCTCCTTCATGAGTCAGCAACGTAAAAATGAGCTGAGTGGCATCCGGCGACCAGGTAGGACTATTGGCCTGACCTTCACCCCCGATGGTGTACCGCTTCAGAACATGGCCATCCGGAATCCCGATGATATCGATATGGCAATCGTTCAGTTCTGAAATATGCACTGCGGCCACACTGGAGCCGTCGGGAGAGAGAACAGGTGCAAAATAGCGGGATTTATTTATCAGGGTTTGCTGTTGCCCGGTTTTAAAATTGAAGAGCCTGATGGTGGAAAAATTGCGATTTGACCACCTGCAATCAGGTTGTAATTCACTCCATGCCAGGTAACCGCCGCCATGAGAAATAGACCCGGCGGCATGAGTTCCCGGTGTCAGGAGGATTTTCTCGATCCCAGTTACACGGTTAATGGCGACAAATCTGTCAACATCATCCATGCTCGATTTATCCGCAATGATGGTTGAGTCGTTGATCAGGATCGGATGATTGTAAACCACATGATTTTTTGGGTTTCGTGTTGTGATTGGCAGCGGTTCCTGTGCCGGTGAAAGCGACAATTGCCGCTTCCATGCACTGTCCAGTTCTGAAAGGGATTGTTTATAGAGTTTCGTTTTCCACATTCCTGTCATTTTATGGATGCCGCTGTTAAACGGAACAACCATGAATGGGTACTTCGCTACTTTATTAAGCGCGCTGTTCCAAAGTTCCGGGCCATACTTTGCCCGGGATTGCCCCACCAGGTAGTAACCCAGGGAATAAGCATCGGGGGTGAATGTTTTGTAGGATCCCAATGTCGCTTTGTCGTAAGAGTAGGGTCCCTTCTCAACAAGCTGGGCCCTCAGGGTGCTTTCGAATATGGCTGATCTGCCCCGGCCTGTCCTTGTGAGCGCCGTTTCGGTAACTGTTGCTTCCCCTTCTAAAAACCATGAAGGGATATATAACCCGAGGATTCCTCCTGTAATCTGTTCCCCGAAGATATAGTATAGCGCCTTTGAAAAACCCCGGTTGATCTTGCTTATCTGCACGGCATGCCGGTATTCGTGGATCGCCAGTTGTTCCAGCCACTCCTCCGCATAAGTTTGCTGTGGAGGGCAGGTGTAAAGTTCAATCCTTTTCGGGGCCCATACTGTGAGCCCGTTGGAGATGACTGTCTGGGTGTGGAGTATGACCGGGATCCGGGGAACCTTTGCCGATAGCGTTGTGTTTTCATGCCGGCAGATTATATCCAGGACATTGGCCATATACTCCGCCTTTTTTTCAAAACGCTCAGGATAAATGAGTTGATACCGTTCCGTTTTAACCTGCCGCCAGCGAATGGATGCCGGATCCTGGCCTGTGCTGAAATACTGGCCGGATGTTTGCAGGCTGACCCAAAATCCTATGAAAAGGAAAACGCAGGTTTTCATAGGGTTGGATTACAGGGAAAGTGGAGTGGGGTTGACAAGGTGACAGGGTAACAGGGTAACAGGGTTATTTGTTGACCACTATTTTCCTGACGATTTTTTGAGACCCGTTGCTGAATGTTATGGAGTAGACACCATTGGGAATTGGCCGAAGGTCAATCTGTTTTCCGGTAACTCCATCGAATTGAACCTTTTCAATCTCATAGATTTTCTCCCCGAGCTGATTGTAGACAGTTATCGAAAATTGTTCCTGTGAATGACCTGAAAGGTTGACCATGAAGGTTCCGTCGTTGGGTACCGGGTAGATGGTAAAGTTGCTGGTTTGCAGGTCTTGCTGGCCGATCATTACGATATAAACCTTGTTCGAAGCTGCCGAAGAGCAACCATTTATTGTAACTACACTCCAGTACCAGCCCGACTGGGTAGCGGCATAAGTCTGCCCCGTTGCACCTGCAATGGCGCCGAATCCTTCACGGTACCATTGGTTACCCGTATAAGCGTTGCTGGTTATGGTATTTCCTGAAGCCGAAATTACCGGGGTGGGAGGGATGGGGTTTACCGTTACCTGGTAAGCAGGTGAACTTGCCCCGTTCCCGCAACTGTTGGTCCCGGCTACAAAAATATCCCCGGATGCTGCATTTGGTCCGAAATCTACGATGATGTTGTTTGTTCCTGCACCGGAGATTATGGAGATTCCGGCTGGCAGGGTCCAGCTATACGAAGTGGCATTGTTGATCTCATTGCATGAGTATGCAATACCAGTGCTTCCTGCACAAAGAGAAGCGGTTCCGGTTATGGATCCTGCTGCATTGGGTAAAGGATTTACAAACAAATTGTACACGGTTGGTGAAACAGTGGCGCATCCGTAGGAATTTGAATAACTAACGTTGACCCATTGATTTCCAACACTGTTCCAGGTAACATTGATGGAACTCGTACCCTGGCCAGAAACCAGTGTCCCGCCTGAGCTGACGTTCCAGACGTAGTTGGACATGCCTGTATTTGTAATGTACTGGTTGTTGGTGGAGTTGATGCATGGGTCATTGCTGCTTCCGATGGTGGGTACAGCGGCCGGGTTGATGGTGACATTGTAAACTGCTGGCGTGACTGCACCGCAACCTGTAGGATTCGTATAGGTGACATTCACTGTTCTGTTCCCTGCATAAGGCCATAATACTGTGATCGCATTGGTGCCGGCGCCGGAGACGATGGTGCCTCCGATCGAGACAGCCCAGTTATAGTTGGACATTCCTGCCTCGGTTGTGTAGATGATATTGGCAGCATTTGCACATACTACATTGGGGCCTGTAATGGTGGGGACCGGAAAAGCAACAACCGTAACTGCATACGTTGTCGGGGTTGCAGCAACACAGCCATTTCCATTGGTATAAGAGACCGTTACAGTTTGAGGCCCGGCAGAATTCCAGGTTACCGTGATACTGTTGCCTGTTGGTCCTGCAGTGATGGCGCCCCCAGCAGAGACCGTCCAGGTATATCCGGTCATGGCAGCTTCGGTGGTATATACGTTACCTGCTGAGTTGATGCAAACATTCGCTGGCCCGCTGATGGTTGGAACCGGTTGTGGAACGATGGTTATTGCAAGGGCAGGGGATGATGATCCGGTTCCGCAGGCACTGGTACCATAAACGGATATGTTTCCTGACACTGCCAGGTTGGAGAAGCTGACGGTGATGGAGTTGGTGTTCGCGCCGGAGGTAATGGTTGCGCCGGCAGGCAATGTCCATACATAAGAGGTTGCATAGGTAATCGCCGGAACGGTATACACATACCCCGATCCGTTTTTACATACGTTCACAGGACCGGAAATGACTCCGCCTGTAGCAGGTACAGGACAGGTGGTGGTAAAGGTCAGGTCATTTCCGTAGGATGTTCCGGAGATATTGGTGCCGACAATTCTGAAATGGTAGGTGGTGTTCTGGGTCAGTCCAGAAACATTGCCAATTACCGTATTGGAACCCCCACCGTTTACAGATGCAGGGGAGGCCGTAACACTTGATCCGTAACTGGCCGTCAATCCGTAATCAAAAGAGACAGCTGTTGCATTGTATTTCGCTATGACCTCGCCATGAAGCGACGCTGTGGTGGCTGTGAGCAGGTCGGCAGGATTTGTTTGAACAAAAGGTCTGGGCTGCGATCCTGTAAAGGTTCCCAAAACGGTTAGGGAAGGGCCATTCACCTGGTGTAAACCGCTGTTAACAAGGGAGTAATCAGTGGCCGGAAGCGGCACAAACTGCATGGAGAAAATCTGCGTTTCGTCACCAACTACATCTGCCGGGACATATTGGAAAAGAGCGTTACAGTTAAATGCAGTAATCGCAGAGGAGGTCACATTCCAGTACCTGTTCAGATAACTGGTGTTATTCGGATCGGTGGGATATTTTGCATTTACGAGATTAACCGCAGCATAGTTCCCTGCTGCAAAGGTGCCGGAATTGAAGTTCAGCGTAACAGGTGAATACTCAGGGGTGCCTGTATTGTCGCCAACGGGGTAAACAAAACTGCCGGTAAACCCGGTTGGAAATCCTTTTTGAAGTTTCCCTGTACCTGTGGCAATGATCATGGCAAGCGACGAAGGAGTTCCGGTAATTATTGAAGTGGTTGACAATACCAGGTTATTTGCCCCAAGGGTCAGGAAACCATTTGTAAGCTCAAGGTTCCCATTGAGGGTCAACGGCGAATTCAAAGTGATTCCGCCATTGCTGGCAATTTCGAGGTTAAGGTTGGCGGTTGTTGTAAGTGTTCCGTTGATGGTGATCGATTGGGGTGAAGTTCCCGACAAGGTAATCGTAGATGCTGAGGCAGGTGAGAAAGCAAGGATGGCTCCGGTTTGTACAAGGATATTGCCTTTAATCTGGTGAAAGCCTGAAGCCGGACCCGTCATGTTGAAATTCAAGGTGCCGTTTGTAACGGTCAGGTTATCAATTGAAACAGCAGTGGTGCCTGAAGGGCTTAAGGTAACTCCGGTGGCGTCCATCTCGAAGTTTGCATAGGTTCTTCCCGAAAAGGAAGGTGTGAGGTTAGCCATCACCTTGAACAAACTTCCGGTTTGAAATATTACAACGCTGTTTGGAGCGCCTGCGCCAAAAGGATTGCTCCCGGCCTGTTGCAGAAAGGTTGATCCTGCTGTAAAAACAACTGAATTCAGGGAAGAGGTCCCAAAAGGATTGCCTGAGAAGAATGTGCCGGCTGTAAAGGTTGAGCCACTGTTAAAAGTTATTCCTCCGGGGTCAGCCGAAGTGAGCCGGTGTGCAGTGGAGGCCGTTGATGAGAATTTCATATTACCGCTGATACTCCCGGTTGCAGTCGTAGCAACCACTATGGTTATCGCATTGATCGCATTCAGATTTAAGGCACAACCAGCAGGGACTTCAAGGTCGCTTCCCGTAGATCCGATAATGGTAAGTGTTGCAGCTGCCGCACTTTGCAGGTTGATGATTGTATTATTAGCCAGCACCAGCCTGGAGATGGTTTGTGTCACCACACCGGTAATGGTCTTGGTGGTTCCGTCGGTGAACTGAAGAATATCGGTGGTGGCAGGTGTGGTACGGGTTGGATTCCAGTTTGTGGCGGTCGACCAGCTCCCGTTGTCGGCTCCCAGCCATGTGTAAACTGTTGAGGCCGGACCGGTCGTGGTGGCACTGGCTGATGGAATTGCCGGGGTTGTATAGTAATTATAGGTTTCACTGTTCACACCATCCCTGTTGAAGGGCATGATTGAGTAGGAGTATTGTGTTCCGGAGGAGAGTCCTGTAATTGCTTTGCTGAGTGCTGAACCGGGAGTTACGATGGCTGCAACTGTACCATCTCCAAGGATGGCGCCTTCTGCATAACTTATTCCGTCAATTGGGATCCCTGATGGGGCAACCGCTCCGGATTTCTGAAGGATGATGTAGCCTGCAGCTCCTGACGCAATGCCGCTCCAGGTTAGATTAATACTGGTGTTGCCGGTGGCTGTGGCCGTAAAACCAGTTACATGGGAGGTAGGTTCATCCGACAGGGTAAAGAACGAGCCTTCACTGGTAAGGCTTGTGCCGATGATATTTGTCGCATAAGCCTTAAAATAGATATGTGTTTGGGATGTCAGGGGAGTGCGGACATGGGAAAACAGCCCTGTAAGCGTGTTTCCCTCGGCAAGTTTGTTGTCGGTGATGGAAACCCCTGGTGTGGTGCTCCATACAGTTCCCCGCTCGGTAATGGGTGTTCCTCCATTGTAACTGATTGTACCTCCAAGGGTCGCAGCATTGCTGGTGATAACTGCGACTATCGGGGAAGTGATGACGGGTAAAGTCAGTAAAACCGGTGTAATCTGGCTGTTGGGATTCAGCGTAGCCGTTGAGGTGAGGAATTTAGTGCTGCCAGCCGATCCGTTATATTCATATACCCTGAACCAGTAGGTGGTATTTCCGACAAGTCCGGTTACGGGAACCGTACTCCCGGCACCGTTGTAAACCACCTGTTCCCCTGTGCCTCCGTAAACTGTATTTGCAGCAGGATCAGTACCATCAGCAGGATTGGTAAAACTGTTGGCTGTATTCATTAAAACAACTCTTTTTGCACCATCGCCAATGATCCATGATGCCGTGATGGTGTTTGCCGTAATCCCGCTGAAGGAGATGTCATGTGCCTGAACAGTTGGAGGTGCTACTGCTCCATTTGCAACCACGTCGGCCCAGGTCAGGCCAACTCGGATCCCGTCAACCTGCAACGCGGCGGCGCTGGAGGAAGTGCCTTGTCGCAGGGCAATCAGGCCAATGTTGTTCGCATCTGTTTGAGTATTGTCAATATAGGATACCGTGGGTGTTCCGGGTTCAGCAGCGCCTATAACCGGGTTTATATAAATTGATACATTGTCATCAGTTGTTGTTGCTGCGCTGAACTGGTATTTCAGTACGACCAGGTAGGTGGTATTCAGTGCATAGGTAAATCCTGTATAAGCGACGGTAGTGGATGATTTGGAGATTCCGAATGCGATGCTGCTGGATGAGGCATCTTTTTTAACGAAGACCCTGCCTTTAAAACTGTTCAGGGTAATCGGAGATTCAGCAAAGTGAATGAAGTAGTCGCCGGTTGTCTGTGCGCTTGAAACTGACACCAAAAAACCCGCATACACGCTTCCCGCACTCTGTGTCGTGAAGGAATTATTGACATCCTGTCCTGAGGTAGCCATATCTGCAGCATTCCCGATTCCGGATGAGAGATAACCGGCATAGGTGAGGCCGGTTGCCGAAATCAATATCGGGTTCGTGGCAGTGGTCCCGGTCTGATCCCAGCCATTGGCAATAAGTTGTGTGCCGGCAACATAATCAAAGTTCTCATTCAGCAACACCTGTCCAATACTTTTCCCTTGGAACCCCAGTGTTATAGCCACTGCAACTAAAAATGTCAAAAACATGTTTTTTTTCATACCACTGCTTTTTTTTACCGCAGACAGAAGGCTGCTGCTGATTACCCGAATAACATACAAAAGTATAAACTAACTGGCAGAATGCCTAAGGTTTGTTGAGAATTAATACAAAAAAAGAGGCTGTTCCTCTTGGCGGAACAGCCTCTGAAAATCAGATAGATTCAACTACTTAGTCAGGATGATCTTAACGGTTTGAACTTTTTCTCCGGCGGTCAGTTTTACAAAATAGATGCCCGGAGGGTTTCCCTGGATCGAAAGTTCCGCTTTGTGCATACCTTGCAAGTCGGCGCTGAGGATCTTTGCACCAAGTGTGCCAAGAATGTCAACTTTCACATTGGCATTTGGGTCACCAACCTGTTCAATCGTGAAAACTCCGCTGGTCGGATTCGGATAGATTTTAAACTTGTTGTCCATCATGGTAAGCCCGGTTTCTTCGTTGCCGGCACCAGTTGATTTGGCAACAGAACAGAAAGGACCGGCAGGAGCGATATATCCCCGGAAATAGCCACCAGATAAAATCGTGGCGCCCGGCAGCAGGATGATGTTCTGTCCAGCGATCATGGTTGCACTTCCGCCCGACTGAACTTCAAAAGTGGTGCTGTTACCAGCAACAGTAATTGTTTGGGTGGCATTGTAGCATGTAGTCTGTCCGTTTGCAACGGTACCGGTAACATCGAGGGTTGCAGGAACATTCGGAGCAACAGTGATGGCATACTCCGACGGGTTGCCTGCTTCATCGCATGCGTTTACACCAAATACGCTGGCAACACCAGTGATAGCGCCGTTTCCAAAGGTAACAGTTACTGTATTTGTGCTTTCACCTGCTGTGATGGTGAACGGTGAAGGGAATGACCAGATATACGTTGCGGCATTTGCAATGACCGGAACAGTATAAATATACGGGGTGCCATCAGTGTGAACGGTGGCTGGTCCTGAAATCTGTCCTGCATCAGCAGCGGGGAGACATCCTGTCTGGAAGAATAATTCACTGCCATTTGATGTGCCTGAACCGTTCACACCTTTTATACTGTAGTAGTAAACGGTGTTCTGGCCCAGTCCGGTCAGATCAGCGGTAATCGCAGTTGTTGTGCTGCCGGTTACCGTTGCAGGGACACCAGCTGCTGAAAAAGTGTAGGTTCCGGGGGCAGTGCCATAATCGAAGGTTACGGCAGTACTCTGGTTGTTGGCGTTCACCGTTCCGTTGAGTGTTGCCGTAGTGGCGCCAACGGCAGTTGCAGCGTTGGTAACAACAGTAGGAGTGAGGGTAGAAGCGGCAGATGCACGGATTACAATGTTGTCCAGTCGATTGTTGCCAGTGGTACTGGTTGCTCCGGAAAATGTAATTCGCAGATAAACGACTGGAGCGCCATCCAAAGCATTAATGGTACTCATATTAAGCGTTTTGGATAAAAATGTTGTCGTAATGACTGCAGTGTTCGTGCCAAATGGTGTAAAATTTGTACCATCAGTACTCCAGGCCCATGTATGTGTGTTAAATCCTGTGGAGGTACCACGGGTTGCAAATGATAGAATTGGATCCTGTAAGGCAGTCATGGAGAATTTTATCACCATTGATTTCCCATTGGCAGAATTAGTTGCTCCCCCTGCAGGGCAATATGAATTACCAGATAAAACATTAGCTCCTTCTCTTGGATCATTTAATGTGGTTCCGCTAAAAGCATCTAATTCAGTATCCGTTGTTGCACACAAAAAAAGTGATGATCCGTTTGTTCCATCAGCATATAACATGGCCGTACTGGTTTGGTCACCAAAATTTGCAGCTACAAATAAAGGGGTATTAGGCTTTGCCGCAGTTGCATCGAATGTCCATGCTGCTAAAGGTGGAATAAATGGTTGGGTTAATACATCAGCTGCAGGAGCAGATGGTACCGTTTTGTAATTAATGTTTGTGAGGGTGTTGGTATATGCATAAATGACAAAATAGTAGTGGGTTGAACTTGGCAAGCCTGTCCAGGTAAAGGTTTGTATCGCATGGTTTACAAATACGAGTCCGGTACCGTCCGAAAGGTTGGAGTCAGAGGGTGGTTGAACGCCGTCAGCAGGTGGCGTAAATACGCCGGTTGTATTTGCCATGATCATAAATCCTGTTGCAATCTGTGTACCGTCATTATCTGACCAGGTAGTTGTGATGGAGGAGTTGCTAGGTGATACAGCTGCAAAATTGGCTGCATGATTGGAGGGCTCGGGATAGGAAACGTATCCTGATGCATTTACGTTTACTGTTGTGGCGCCTGTCGATGCATGTGTTATGTCACCTGCAGCAGCTCCTGCAGGAGCTGTAGATAGGATCCTTGCATAAATGGTTACAGGTTCACCGGTAATATTGCCGCCTGATTGAGCAAGGTCGAAGGTCCCGTAAAAGCTGATGTTATCACTTGATATCTCATAGGTGGCCGGAGCGGTCAGCGTAACAGGAGCGAGAAGGTTATCGCCCGAGACAGTATAGCTCTGAGAAGCAGAGGCATTTCCAAACAAGGTGGCAAACCCTGTTAGTGTGGCAGGTGTAACTGAAATTGAAGGAGGCACTACAGCAGTAACTGAACCACTACATGTAACGGTGGCATTGGCAGCTCCAGTAGAGGATGCTGTAATAATCTCCCCGTTATAGTTATTTGCTGGTAAATTCGATTTTAATCTGACATGAATGACAGTAGCAGTAACAATTCCTCCAGCCTGATTTAAAACTATGGGATTTGTTGGTGAAAACAAAGCACCTGTTCCTGTAGAAATTTCATAGTTTGTTGAAGGAACAATCGAAATATTTGCGGAAAGATTTGAGCCGCTAATGATAAAGGATTGTTCTGCTGAAGGTCCTGCACCTACAGTATAGGTAAATCCGGTTAACGTTGTAGGTGGGGCAATTGTAATGGTTGCCGTGGCAGCTCCTGCATAAGCGTTTAAACTTGTCCAGGCTGCGGGACTTGTTGCACCATAAGCAACTCTGAGACCGTCAAAAGTACCAACCGGGTTTGCCGTACCTCTGTTATGCCAGTGAACATTGCCTACCGTGGCTGGAAGGGCATCACTTCCTGCCGAGATGGTAACCTCAGCGGAGGCAGTTGCCGGTTCTGCAGAAAGTGTCGGATTTACCCAAAGGTATGCAACATCATTTGCAGTACCAGTGACAAAATCGTATCTTATTACAACAACATAGGTTTGGTTATAAGAAAGTACTGTTGCTCCATAAGTAGCAGTGTTTGAGAGTTTTGAAATGCCTAAACTGTAACCTGCCCCATTTGATTGGGCAAAAAGCCTTGGAAAATATGTTGTGCCTGCAAGAGGATCACCTAGTGTTAAAAAATAATTTCCCGAGGTGACTGAAGTCGAACTTATGTTCACTAAAAGAGATATGTAAAATGTATTGGTTCCGGGAGCCGGGGTTGAGCCCAACGGTTTAGACACTTTACTTGTTGTACCTGAAGGAGATGGCATTATAACATATTCGCCACCGCCGCCATTATAATTTGCTGCAGATAGTGCGGTTGCATTCCCGATTGTTGCATCGGGACCCGATCCGAATTTGGTCCAACTTGATTGACCGGCCAAATTAGCACCTACAGTTAATCCGGTGAAATCGTCAACCAGAAGTGATTGTCCAACAGTCAAATAACTTATCCCTAAAAGCAGGATCAGAAAGAATAAAATCTTTTTCATACGGTTCTGTTTTTCGTTTATATTTTATACAAAATTAGGGATTAAACCAAGAGAAAACGACGATTGTTGAGAATTAATAAAAAGTTAACCTAAAAAGATTTGTATTCGGCAAGATAACCCTGGATATACTCGGTTATGGCTGCCTCCAGGGTGTAAAAAGGTCTGGAATAGCCTGCTGCATGTAGTTTTTCCATCTTCGCCTCTGTAAAGTACTGGTATTTGTCGCGGATATCGGCGGGGGTGTCAATAAATTCAATGGATGGCGTGAGGTTAAGAGCTGAAAATACGGCATTTGTCAGATCCAGAAAAGTCCTTGCCTTTCCGGTACCAAGATTGTAAATACCCGATCCGGAAGAGTGGTTCATGAAAAAATACATCACATCTGTCACATCCTTCACATAGATGAAGTCGCGCAACTGCTCCCCATCCCGGTAATCCGGCCTGTGCGACCGGAACAACCTTACAACCCCGTCCGCCCGTCCGCCAGTCCGCCCGTCCGCCTGGTTAAAAGCATGAAACACCACCGATGCCATCCTCCCTTTGTGATACTCATTTGGGCCGAAAACGTTGAAAAATTTTAACCCGTACCAGCGGGGTGGGGTCTCTGTTTGCCGGAGAACCCATTTGTCAAATTCATTCTTTGAAACACCATAGGGATTCAGCGGTATCAGTTTGTCATTGAGGTTGTTGTCCATGTCGCTGTAACCAAACTCCCCGTCGCCGTAGGTTGCAGCAGAGGAGGCGTAAATAAGGGGTATCCTGTATTCACAGCATGCTTTCCATATCGTCATGGAATAATTCAGGTTCAGCTCGTCAAAAATCGCCATGTTGAATTCGGTGGTATCTGTGCGGGCACCCATGTGGAAAATAAACTCAACCTCACCGGCGTGGCTGGCCAGCCATGGGAAAAATTGAGAGCGTTCAACCTTTTCAAGAAAGGTTTTCCGTTCAAAATTTGGCAACTTTTCAGAAACGGAAAAATCATCAACGAGGACAATTTCCGTTAATCCTTTGTTGTTGAGTTTGCCAACCATGCAACTCCCGATAAATCCGGCTGCTCCGGTAACTACAATCATAGCGCTTCGTTTAGATCTGATCTTTTTTACAAAAGTAGGCAAAGTATGGTGCAATTTGTACAGTGTTGTTAATTTCTGATTACTTTTACACCCTGGTTTCATCAATTTAAACTTGACCCTTATGACTAAATTACCTTGTACATCAGCATTGCGCCTTGCCTTTATACTGTTTATCGGCTTCTCTTTTATTCCTGCATTCATCACTGCCCAGGATAAGGGTACTTTCAAGGATTCGAGAGACGGCCATTCCTATAATTGGGTAAAGATCGGCACCCAGGTTTGGATGACCGAAAATCTGAGGGTTAAATTGCCATCAGGAAGCTGGGCATATAACGACGATACCGTCACAGAGGCTGCTTTTGGAAGGCTCTTCTCCTGGAAGTCAGCCCAAACTGCCTGTCCCAAAGGCTGGCACCTGCCTTCTGATAAGGAGTGGGCGACCGTTGTCCAGGCCCTGGGAGGAAGCAAAGTTGCAGGAGAGAAGGTTTTATTGCTTGATACAATTGGTAAAACCAGCGTCCCATTCGGATCGGGCCGCCCGGTACTTCCATCCACCCTGTTGAGCGGGGTAAGACATCCGGATGGTTCATGCATTGGACTTAATTTTTGGGGTGGTTGCTGGACATCGGGCAAGGTGAATGACAGTGTGGGGAACAACATGTTGTTCGTTCACGGGTCAAAGGAGATGGGAGAAAGTTCCAACGATAAAAATTCTGGGTTCTCTGTTAGGTGCATCAAAAGTAAGTAACCGGGGACCTTGTTGCTACTCTTCCCCTGGGAAAATAAAATAATGTTGTATATCAATTGATCAGTGACATGTCGGAAACAACTTTGGGAATCGGCTCAAGGGTGAAACACCCTCAGTTTGGAAAAGGAGTTATTATCCAGGTGAGGTCGGATGCCTGGGAAATTACCTTCATCGAACATGGAACCCGTGTGATTAAACGAGATTTTGAGGGATTGGAAACCATCGAAGCCGTTGAGACTTCATCAGAACTGGTCACCTTTGAAAAACTTGAGAAGAGCCTGATCAGGGTGCTGCAACGCTTCAGCGATATTCATGAAACAGTTCCTATTGGTCCAAAATGGGCTGGAGGAAAGCTGGTGATGTATCCCGGTGAAATCGGCCTAAAAGAGAAAGAGGTTCCCATGGAGACTTTTTTTCACAAGATTGTCATGGTACGCGACAGGCTTCGTGTATTGGAACAAAAATTAAATGCCAGCGAACTGACCGACCTGGAGAAGGTCGACATGCAACAGTATATCACCCGTGTCTATGGCAGCCTTACAACTTTTAACGTTCTCTTCAAAAACAAAGACGACCAGTTCGCCGGTGAAAAAGGCGCCTAGTACCGTCCACTTGTCCACTTGTCCACTCGTCCGCTCGTCAAACCCAGAAATCCCCCAACTCCTCCAGCGACTCCCTCTCTTTTAATATTTCAAAATGATCGCCTCGATAGCCAATGATCCTTGGTGTTTGCCGGCTGTTGTATCGTGACCACATGCTGAAAGTATAGCCCCCTGTATCATGGATCACGAGGTAATCTCCCTCCTCGACCATTGGCAGCATAACGTTTTTTGCCAGAATATCCCCTGAAAAACAGAGCGGCCCCGCCAGGTTGTAAGGATTTTCATCGACACCCGCCTTTGGCATTCCGTTCTTGTCAAACAGGCTGTATTCGTGATGCCAGTCTTTCGGATTCAGGCATTCCCGGAGGAACAGGTCGGCACCGACATGGATCATGGCGGTATTGACCGAAGGATCGCACTTTACATATTCCACACGGCTGGCTGTCCAGCCGGAATTGGTATAGGTCCACCGTCCGAATTCGGTAATCATCCTGAATGAGGACTTATCAAACAGGAGGGGAGCCCGTTCGGTTATTTTGCCGGCATACGTCTCCATGGCAGGTGCCGGGGTTCCTGGTTGGTAGGAGATTGGAAGTCCTCCGCCAATGTCAAAAACGGAGATTGGAGGAAACCCTATTCTCTTCCTCCTGGTATTGATTTCCAAGACAAAGTCGTAGAGGATGCCAATGGCATCGGTTAGCATCTGAACCGGGCATCCCTGGGAGCCTACATGAAGGTGCACACCTGTTAGCCAGGAGTGTGTCAAATAGGCTGCCTCAAGTTTTTTGCGGTTGTTCTTCAGCGGGATGCCAAATTTTGAATATTCACCTGCCACGCTTGAACCGGCAATGGAACCGATGCCGATCTGAGGATTGATCCTTAATCCAAAGGATCCGGTGCTTGGGGAGCCCTTCATGAGAATGGACTCAACCCGGTCAAGCTCTGAGAAATTATCTATATTCAGATGAACGCCCCGGTCTATCGCAAACCGGAGGTCGGTCATTGTTTTTACAGGGGAGTCAAATACAATCTTGTTGGGCCGGTACCCCGCATTCAGGGCCATGGCTACCTCTCCAACCGATGCGGCTTCAACCCCGATATTTGTAGAGGCCTCCCTTACCAGTTCCATGATCTTCCGCAGGGGATTGGCTTTAATGGCAAGTGCGTGGAGAGCAGTATCCGGGAAGCTTGTGATGAGTTGCAATATCCTGGTTTCCAGGTAATCAAGGTCGTAGAAAATAAGTGCAGTATCCTCTTCTCTTACCAGTCCGTTGAGAAGTGCTGCACGTAATGTGGCGCCAATCAAGTCGTTATCCGGTTTTCCCATCCCGATATTCCCTATTTCCCAATGAGTCCCTTTTCCCTGGCGATCTTCTGCAGTTTTGTAAGTGCAACTTTACCTCCGGTTCCCAGGCTCAGGGTGTTCTCATTGACATACAGGTGGATATGTTTTTTCATCACCTCGTCATCCATCTCCTGGGCGTGTGCACGGACAAACGGCATGGCCTCCTCAGGGTGTTTCATGGCATATTCAACACTGCGGTACATGATGCGGTTGAGTTTGTTGATCACATTGTACCCAAGCCCTTTCCTGGCCAGGATCCCTCCAAGCGGGATGGGTGAGCCGGTAAGTTTCTCCCAGTAGGTGCCAAGGTCAAGTATTTTTTTCAGCCCCTTCTGCTCATAGGTGAAGCGGTTTTCATGGATGATGACCCCTGCATCTACCCTTCCGGATAAAACAGCATCCTCTATTTCAGAAAACATCATGAATTCCTTCTTTCGAACGCCGGGGGATGCAATCCTGAACAGCATGTGTGCCGTTGTAAATTGACCGGGAACAGCAACGGTCAGACCTGGAAGATCCTCCAGGGTGTAATCCTTTTTACTTATGAGTAACGGTCCGTTGCCAAAGCCCATCGCACTGCCGGAATCGAGCAGTACATAGTTTTGCTGCAGTAAAAGATAGGTAAAGAAACTAACTTTGAGAATGTCGATGCCCCCGGCCATGGCCATGTTGTTGAGGGTCTCAACATCATGCATCTGGCAATTAAATTTCAAACCTTCAAGACTTATCCTGTTGTGAATGAGCGCGTCAAAGATAAATGTGTCGTTAGGGCAGGGGGAGATCGCGAGTGACAACATACAAACAAGAATTGGAAACAAGCAAATTTAATAACAAAAGCGCGAATCTGTTAATTAATTAACATGAGATTTGTAAGCCTATCCGTTAATAAATATCAATGGAAAGCTGGATGTCTCTCAATTTCAATTTGGGAGGGTGGAGACGATTTTCCACATCGTCTTGTTCAGGTTTTTCAAGGCCAGGTCAAGGTTCCAGTTCGATTTGTCCCGCTCTTCAACATAGTTTGAAACGGCCCTTATTTGAAGGCATGGTACTTTTTCACTGAGGCAGGCATAGAAAAATGCAGCGCCCTCCATGCTTTCGATGTCGGCAGTGGCGATGCGAAGGATCCGGGCAATACTCGCAGCACTCCCGCGGACCGTGTTTGAGGTGATTGCCTTGACATGAGGCAGTTTACTGATAACCTGTATGTTGTTCCATGGCAGGGAAGCCATGGTGTTATTCACCAGTTTGCCTCCCTGGTAGGGCGTTGCATCAGGGTCTGACAGCCCCAGTTCGAAGACAGAAAGGAAATTATCCCCGTCTTCTGCTCCCAGTTCGGGAACACAATCTTCAACAACTTGAACAACAGCGCCCAGGGACAGCGACCTGGAAAAGGTGCCGGCGATCCCTGCGTTGATCGAAAGATCGTATCGCTGAACTGCAAGTTGACGGCCAAGATAATAGGCGGTGGGCACCATTCCTACCCCGGTGATCAACACATCGATTTCATGACCCGGACAACTGTACCCGGTTATG
This sequence comes from Bacteroidales bacterium, assembly GCA_049317265.1. Classification (GTDB taxonomy): domain Bacteria; phylum Bacteroidota; class Bacteroidia; order Bacteroidales; family FEN-979; genus CAIVAT01. The sequence goes on along the minus strand of JBMOIP010000015.1, from coordinate 26,136 downwards.
TTCTCACTTTTTCTTCCCGTGGAATGCAGCTTGTTAACAAATGGCCTTATTTCAAACAGGGTGGCTGCAACAACCAGGATTCTCATTTAACTGGCCTTTTATTGTACTTTGTTCCATATTCGAGTCCATGGGCATTCGGACCCTTTTCATTTCGCCTGAGCATAAAGGCAAAGAACAATCCAAAGAAGCCAAGGCTGCTGAATATCCACATTCCAAGGTGATACCCACCCGGATTTTGGGCGCTTGCACCGGAGAAGTCGTTGGACCAACCGATCATCAGGTTGAAACCGGCCAGCCCGATGTTCTGGATCATGGTCATCAGACCATAAGCAGTGCCAAGTTTGGAGTTGTCAACAATCAAGGCTACCGAAGGCCACATGATGGCGGGGATCAGCGAAAATGCAATTCCCATGATAACCATGGGGATGGCAATGTTCGGAAAATAGCTGAACAGGGTGCCGATCATGGTTCCAAAATAAACAATGCCTCCGATGAATCCCGTACTCTGGTCGGCGGAGGAGAATATGGAGACCACCGACGGCGGAAGGTCAACAGAATGAACAACATAACCCATGATCAGATATACCGGAATGATCAGCAACGATCCGAACATCATCAGCAGTGAACGTTTCCCGATTTTATCCGACAGAAGCCCGAAGATAGGGGTGAGGATCATGGCTGAAAGAGTGAGCAGGCTGGATAGAAAACCGCCCATGCCGCGTGCAACATCATCGGGAACCCCGGCAAGATGAACATCTTTGAAGAATTTCACGGCAAAGGTCTGGAATGGGAACATGGCCGAATAGAAGGTGATGCAAAGCAGTGTGATGAACCAGAATGATTTCCCGAATTTAAAAAGATCCTTCAGGACAACCTTATCCTGGTTCCCCTCTTTCTGCAGCGAATAGTTTTTTTCCGAATAGATGTCGATCACATAATATATCAGCAGGGTAACTACCGCGATCACACCAGCTCCAACAGCGATCCAGAGTGGTTTCTGCCATTGATCGAACAACGATTTGCCCCATGTCGGTGAGTTCAGTGCCAGGAACGATCCCAGCCTGGCAATGCTGAGGTTGAGTCCGAAGGCAAAGGAGAGTTCTTTTCCCTTAAACCATCTGGCAAGGATGGTGGTAATGGCTACAATCATCGATTCAGCGCCCAGACCAAAGATAAGACGTCCGGTTGCCATAAAAACAATGTCACCCTTGATGGTTGTAAACAAGGCGCCGATAAACACCAGGCAGGCAAAGATGAGTGCAGCTTTTTTGGTACCGATCTTATCGATGATAATACCCCCGATCAGCACCATGAAAATGTTCGGGATGCTGTATATGCCCTGCAACAAACCAAGGTTTTTGTCGGTGAAATGAAGCTGTGTTTTTAAGACGTCGGCGAGCGGACTGATACAATCATAAATGTAGTAGTTGCCAAACATGGCGAGGCTGATGAAGACCAGCACGATCCAGCGTAGTGCGGCAGGTGGATCTTTCTTTAGGCTAACAGCTTGATTCATGGGTTTTTGGTTGTAGTGGAAGAAGATTTTACTATCGGGCGTAAAAGTAGCTTTTTTTCCAATATCTGAAAGCATTACCTTTGTGTTTTCAAAACAGTAATCTGCGCATTATGAAAACAAGGCTTCTTTTCCTTTCTGCCATGCTGTCACTGGTTCTGCCGTTGGTGGTTATTGGCCAGACTGCTACCAGGAACATGGCGCCAAATACCTTCAGGGGGGTCATTGAAAAACTCCCGATGATAACCACCAAATGGTCGCAGGATTGTTATTTCAATGGCCGTTGTCCGAACGACACTGCCGCACACAGCACATGCCTCCATGTGCCGGCAGGTGGTGGTGCAGTCGCCATGGCTCAACTCATGAAGTTTTACCAATATCCTTCCCACGGAACCGGGGAACATGGATATGCTCACCCGAAATACGGTATTCAATATGCCAATTTCGGGGCGACAACCTACAACTGGAGCAATATGCCTGATACGGCAACCCCGGGCAATGAAGCAATACCGGGCTTGATTTATCAATGCGGGGTAGCACAAAATATGAACTATGGCACCAATGCCTCATCCTCTGTTCCGGAAGAGATCGATTCGGCGTTATTAAAATATTTCGGATATCCTGATGGCGCCACCTGGAAATTAAAGGGCCAGTATACCAGCCCTGAATGGAGCGCCATGATGAAAGCAGAACTGGATGCCAATCACCCGGTCCTGAATGTATGTTATACCATCAATGGCATGTCCCAGCGCTATTTTCTGTGCGACGGATACCGGGATGATAAGTTTCATATAAATTGGGGTACTGGAGGCTCGCATGATGGTTATTTTTCACTGGACAGCCTTTTCTATGATTCCGTAAATTTTTCCTATCCGCAGCGAGCGCTGTTCAATCTGGTCTCCGTTCCACCCATTCCGGGCAGCTATGTGATGAATTTTGAAAACGTACAGGATTTTGCAATGACATTCGACACCTGGACCGTAAAGGATGTTGATCTTCATGACACTTACGGAATAACAGGCTATACATATCCTCACCAGGCAGAGCCCATGGCTTTTCTTGCTTTCAACCCGGCATTGGTAACACCGTCGATGTTCACCGATGCGGCCATACAACCTCATTCCGGGGGGCGCTTTGGGGCTTGTTTCTCGTCTAACCCGCCGGCAAACAACGACTGGTTCATCTCCCCGCAGATTCAGCTTGGTACGAATGGCAGCTTCTCCTTCTGGGTAAAGTCGTATACTGATCTTTACGGACTGGATACCTATACCGTGGCGGTTTCAACTACGGATAACAATCCCGGCAGTTTTACGGTTATCTCCGGTGCACAACCTCTGCAAACAACTACTGCATGGGCAAAGAAGACCTTTAACCTTTCAAATTTCAACAATCAGAAGGTATATGTTGCCATCAATTGTGTGTCAACCGACCACTTCCTGATGATGATCGACGACCTGGAGGTAAAACCGGAAGCAACATCGCTCCTTACGGCTGATTTTACCTCCGATAAAACTTCAGTTCGGGTAGGTGATACGGTTAATTTTTCGGACCAGTCGTCGGGACTGCCGGTCTCCTGGAGCTGGACATTTCCAGGGGGAATCCCGTCTGCTTCAAACCTTAAAAATCCTTCCGGGATCAAATATACCACGGCAGGCATCTACCCTGTAAGCCTGAAAATAAGCAATGGGGCAACAACAGATTCAATTATCAAAATGGGCTATATAACGGTGAACGGTTACCCAACCTTTATGTCTCTGGATTTTGAATCTCTCACCGACTTTTCGACGTCGTTCGTACCCTGGTCCGTTTATGATGTGCTGGGGGGAACCACCTATGGGATTCAAAATGTTACCTTTCCGCACAATTATCAACCAATGGCCTATATCTGTTTTAACCCGGCACAAACAACCCCTCCGCTGGTGAACATGCAGACTCATTCCGGGCTGCGGCTGGGTTGCTGCTTCTCTTCCATTCCTCCGATGGCCCCAAATGACAAATGGCTTATTTCTCCTAAGATGAGTTTAGGATTAAACCCGCAGATTGAATTATGGGTTAAAACCTATAACAACCAGTTTGGGGATGAGAAGTACAATATTGCTGTCTCAAATACCAGCCAGTCCGTCTCAAGCTTCATCCCTCTGACTACCATTCCCGAATCTGCTCCGGTCGAATGGACCAGGAGAACCTACAGCCTGTCAAACTACACAAATCAGGATGTGTATATTGGAATTCAGTGTGTTACCAATGATGGGTTTATCTTTATGGTCGATGATATCTCCATTACATCGTCATTGGGAACGGATGATATCAGTGCATTGAAGTCCACCAGGGTGTTTCCCAACCCGGCAAAAGATTTTCTGATGATTGATTGTCCGCGAACTTTAACGAATCCGTTAATGATAGAGATGGTCTCCATGGTTGGAGCAAAAATTGCTTCATGGACAGAAACACCGGTTGCCGGGAGAATCGTCCTCGACGTTCGCAGCATTCCGCAAGGCATATACCTCGTTCGTGTTTCAACAACATCAGTTGAAGTGACCCGTAAAGTCTCAATTATCCATTAATACCAATTTTCATGAAATCATCCCTGCGCCGTTTTTACTTACTTATTGTCCTGATTGTTCTCACCATCCCAGGCACTCTTGTTGCACAATTAAACACCGGCGGGTTGCCATACAGTTTTTCGAGGGCAATTGCTCCTGATAACGATCAGTCAATAACGGCTGAACCACCGGCTGCTGCACTTCTGGCGAAGGAAGATGAACAGGCTCCTTTACCATACAGGTTTGCAGTGAATCTGCCTGTCGATCTTGGTATTGAAACATCCGGTCAATGGGTAAAGACATCAGATGGAATCAAGGTATGGCGACTCAATGTAAAATCCCCGGGGGCCCTGGCGCTGATTCTCTATTTTGACAGGTTTCACATTCCGGAAGGGGGTAAAATTTTTGTTTACAATACTTTGCGGACCCAACTTCTCGGTGCTTTCACCTCCCTGAATAACAACACCCTGTCAACATTTGCAACCAGTTTGATCTATGGGGATGAGCTCACGCTGGAATATAATGCACCGGAAGGAATTCCATTGCCTGAACTGCATGTTTCAGAGGTAGGGCATGCTTACCGCGGGGTTGCTGATTACACCGGGATGAAAAGCGGTTTTGGCAATTCCGGGCCTTGTGAGGTAAATGTAAATTGTGCCGAAGGGAAGTTCTGGCAAAATCAAAAGCGGAGTGTAACCCGGATTACGGTGAAACGTGGTGGGGTAAGTGTCTGGTGTACAGGTTCACTGGTGAATAATGTCCGCAACGATGGGACCCCATATGTCATTACTGCCGACCATTGCGGCAAGAACGCAACCGAAACAGATCTCAGCCAGTGGATCTTCTATTTCAACTATGAGGGCTCTGCCTGTCCTGACCCTTCTTCTGAACCATTATTGAAGTCAATCACAGGCGCTACCCTTGTAGCCCATGGCGGGGAGGCTGCAACCACCGGATCTGATTTCTTCCTGGTTTTATTGAGTACCCCGGTTCCTCCGGCTTTTAATGCATATTATGAGGGATGGAGCCGCGAAAATGTCCCCGCAAGTCCTTCCGGCGTTGGCATTCATCATCCGATGGGGGATATCAAGAAAATATCCACCTACTCCTCAGCGCTGCAGCAGGCCCATTGGGTGGGGAACCCGGCTCTCGCACATTGGCGCGTATTCTGGAATGAAACCAGTAACGGTCACGGTACCACAGAAGGAGGTTCGTCCGGATCTCCCTTGTATAACAATGAGGGATTGCTGGTTGGAACACTCACCGGTGGAGACTCTTCGTGTGATTCAGCCTCCTTGAATCTCCCGGATTACTTTGGCATGTTCTCGTACAGCTGGGATCAGAACGGAACAGAATGCATCAACCAGCTTAAGTGCTGGTTAGATCCCGATAATACAGGGGTGAGGAAGTTAAATGGCTGGTCCGTTGGGATTGAAGAAGTAACGAAAGCAGTAAGTATATCTGTTTTCCCCAATCCTGTTGCAGATCAGCTTAATCTGAAATCCACTGGCTTCGATGGGCAAAAATTGAACTTGGCAATCACTGATATCCTTGGTAATCAAAAACTATTGATTGATTGGAATGTGGATTCAGCCCGGGAAAAACAGGTTAATGTTTCTGCCCTTCCCAAAGGAGTTTACTTTGTCACGATTTCGAACGGCGAACACCTGTTAGTCAGGAAATTCGTCAAACAATAGATGGAGAAGGCAGGAGGGACATCGTCCTGTACCACATGTTAATTTTTACCTAAAACTGGAATGATCAGGGAAAATATAGAGATTGACCCGGGGTATCTGGATATCCCGGATGTTATAAAAGCAATTGCTGCTAAGGTAATGAAGGGTGAACGAGTTTCGCCCGGCGAGGGGATCACACTCTTTGAGCAGGGGGATCTTGGCTTCCTGGGGAGACTTGCCGACATTTTAAGGCAAAGGAAAAATGGCGACAACGCCTACTATATCCGGAATTTTCACATCGAACCTACCAATATCTGCATCAATAAATGCAAATTTTGTTCATATTCCCACCATTTCAGTAAGACAAGCTGGGAACTTACAGTTGCTGATATTCTTGAAAAGGTCAAAGCAGAGGATGAAAATGTGTCTGAACTGCACATAACCGGAGCAGTTCATCCCGACAGGGATATCTACTACTATGGTGACTTGCTGGTTAAAATCAAGGAAGTCCGGCCTGATCTGCATGTAAAGGCCTATTCGGCGGTTGAACTGGATTACATGATTGAGAAAGCAGGTCTGAGCATAAAGAAGGGACTCTTGTACCTTAAATCATGCGGCCTTGATTCAATACCTGGCGGAGGTGCGGAAATATTTGATGAAGCGATCCGTGAGGATATCTGCGGGATGAAGTCTTCCTCACAGGGGTGGCTCGATATCCACGAAGCAGCTCATCTCCTTGGTATACCATCCAATGCCACAATCCTATACGGGCATAAGGAGAATTATTCCCAACGGATCGATCACCTCGAACGATTGAGGCAGGTTCAGGATCGGACAGGCGGGTTCAATGCATTTATCCCGCTGAAATTCCGTAACAGCAACAACGAAATGTCAGGTATTCCCGAAGTATCCGTAACTGAAGACATGAAGATGTACGCTGTCTCCCGGATATATCTCGACAATTTTCCACATCTGAAGGCCTACTGGCCTGCGGTAGGCCGAAAGCTGGCCCAGGTTTCACTCTCATTCGGCGTAGATGACCTTGACGGTACAATCAATGACTCGACGCAGATCTACTCCCTCGCCGGCGCCGAGGATCAGAATCCTGTAATGACCGAATCACAGATGATCACCATGATCACCGAAGCAAAGCGAATTCCTGTAGAACGGGATTCATATTATAAAGTCCGGAAATGACCCTTGATGAGATATATAGCCGGCTGAGATTGAAAAAAGTCGGAATTGCCGGATGTGGCGGATTGGGTTCCAACTGCGCCGTTGCCCTGGCAAGGGTTGGCGTCGGAACACTGGTAATTGCCGACTTTGACGTTGTGAGCCAGCCAAACCTGAACCGGCAATACTATTTCATGGATCAGGTAGGAATGAAAAAGACAAGCGCGCTTACGGCAAATATCCAGCGGATCAATCCGGATGTTGCCGTTTTTCCCCATGATATCCGGCTGACACCGGCCAACATAACTTCCCTGTTTGAAGGTTGTGATGTGATTGTGGAAGCCTTTGACTTTGCTGATCAGAAGGAGATGTTAATAGAAACAGTGCTGACCGGGATGCCGGAAATACCGCTGGTGGTCGGATTGGGGATGGCAGGATGGGGAATGAACAGCGCCATCCATTGCCGCCGGTTGGACCATCTTTATATCTGCGGGGATGAAGTTTCAGAAATCGGCCCCGAAATGCCTCCCTTAGCACCCCGGGTAGGGATTGTAGCAAATATGCAGGCAAATATGGTGTTGGAAATATTGCTGGATGAAGAAAAAACAGAACAGTGAAATGTCGAAAAGATGAGAATTACATTAAATAATACCCCGGAAGAAATTGCAGGTGAATCCTTCACCGTCACCGATCTTTTAAAGGTGAAGAATTTCACATTTAAAATGCTGGTCATCAAGGTTAACGGCGCTCTGGTTAAAAAGAGTGAATATGAGATTACCCGGATTCATGATGGGGACGATGTTCATGTACTTCACCTGATTTCAGGCGGGTGAAGGCACAACCTCTGCCACCACAAACGTACTTCCGCCTACGAAAACAAGATCATCCTGGTTTGCTGCATTTTGTGCTGCACGTAAAGCGGACTTGACAGTAGGGTAGCAGATACCTGAAAGTCCCGCTTCTACGGCACTTCTTTGCAGTTCGGCACCATCCAGTCCCCTGGGAATATCAGGTTTGCAAAAATAGTATGTTGCACCTCCGGGCAGCATTTTCAGGATGGGTGCAAGATGTTTGTCATTCACCACCCCGAAGACAAAATGAAGGTGCACGTGCGGTGTGGCGGCAATCTGGGCAAGGACTTCCCTCAACCCTCCTTCATTGTGCCCGGTATCACAAATGGTCAGTGGTTTCCTGGCGAGTACCTGCCAGCGACCGGAAAATCCGGTACGGCTGATAACCTCTTTGATTCCCGTCCGGATGATCGAAGCCGGTAGCTGAATTCCCAGCATGGTCAGCTTTTCACATGCACTGACAGCTGTAAGGATGTTTTTTCGCTGGTACATTCCGCAGAGCGGTGATATGAGCCCTGTCAGGTAAGGCTTGTTCTCCTGGTAAATATCCATCGTCTGGCTGCCGGAATATTTCCCTGTTAGTCTAAAATTATCTGCACGGAAAGACTGGTCAGCAAAGTGGATTTCCGAATGGCATGACAAAGCTTTTTCCTGGAAAACAGCGGTAGTGTCTTGTTGGGTTTCTCCAATGATTACAGGGATCCCCGGTTTAATGATTCCCGCTTTTTCTGCTGCGATTTTCTCATGGGTATCACCCAGAAACTGCATATGGTCGAGACTCACATTGGTGATGACAGATAAAACCGGGGTGATGATGTTGGTCGAATCCAGCCGCCCCCCCAGGCCAACTTCGATAACAGCAATCTCAACCTTTTGCTGCCTGAAATATTCAAATGCCATTCCGACAGTTAGTTCGAAAAAAGAAGGCTCAAAGCATTCATACTGCCCCCGGTACTTCCCGACGAACGAGGTAACAAATCGTTTACTGATCATCTTGCCATTCACCCGGATGCGCTCACGAAAGTCGACCAGGTGAGGGGAGGTGTAAAGGCCTGTGCGGTACCCGGCAGCCTGAAGGATGCTGGCGAGCATATGGGAAACCGAGCCTTTTCCGTTGGTCCCTGTTATGTGGATCGCCTTGAAGTGATCCTGTGGATTTTCAAGAAGGTTGCAAAGTGCAACAGTGTTGTCAAGGTTTGCCTTATATGCCTGTGCGCCAACGCGATGATACATCGGCAATCGTGCAAAGAGATACTCGATGGTTTGGGAATAGGTCATTGTAAGTAACAGTACAAGAATTCAATTTAATAGATGGCCCCTGACGATGAATCCCGAATGGCCCCGGTAACACTCTGAAGACAGGTAGTTTCGTTGCGCCAGCGAAGTACGCCCAGGAAGGCAAAGATCATCGCTTCCTTGAAGTTGATGGTAAGGGCGGAAGGGAGAAAAATTTGAGGGGCAGCATGATGGATGATACGGCCGATCAGGTGTTTATTAAATGCGCCTCCCCCTGTAATCAGCATTTTTGACTGGCCGTTCGCCCCACTCGATAAAGCGACCTGCATAGCAATATGTTCACAAAATGTGGCAAGCAGGTCAGGTATGGAGTAGCCTGAATGATCCATCAGCGGAAAAATGTTCTTCAGCACCCACTCTTTCCCAAGTGATTTAGGGAATTCCATAGCGTAGAAGGGGAGGGCATTAAAAGCCTCCAGGAGGTGATCGTTCACAACCCCGGATGCTGCCAGATCTCCGTCAGCATCGTATTCAAGGCCCAGCCTCGATGCAAGCTGATTTAAAACGATGTTTGCAGGGCAAATGTCATAAGCTATCCGTTGATCTCCTGACTGAAAAGAGATGTTGGTGAAGCCGCCGATGTTGAGGCAGAAGTCAAATTCTTTGAACAACAGCATGTCGCCTATCGGCACAAGTGGTGCACCCTGTCCGCCAAGGGCTACATCCGTCGACCGGAAATCGCAAACAACACGGTGTCCTGTTTCTGCGGCAATGGCCGATCCCCGGCCGATCTGGCTTGTAATTCGCCTGTCGGGCTGGTGAAAAATGGTGTGTCCGTGGGAGGCGATGAAATCCGGTTGAATGTTGTGACGCAAGATGAATTCACGGGTAAGGTGCCCCAGCAAATGACCATAATCAACATCGGTATTGACAAATTCAATGGCTGATCCTGTTTCAACTTGCGAAAGTGCCCTCTTCCAATCGTCACTGTATGAGATAGTTTCTGCACAGGGCACATGAAAAGTCCAGCGACCCTCTGAATAAGTAAATTGGCAAAATGCGATATCCACTCCGTCTAGACTGGTGCCCGACATCAATCCTATAACCTGGTATTTTTCCAACTTTTATAAGTGTTGAATTTTTATTGCAATCGGATTAAAGAACATCCACTAATTTCTCAAGCCTGATACCTCGTGATCCTTTGATAAGGATTGTGGCATTTTCAATTTTGTGGTGCTCAAGCCACATTTTGGCTAACAGGCAATCCTGGAAACAGGTGTTCTCCCTCCTGGTATTCAACCGGGTAAAAATGGGCCCGACAAGATAAACCTTACAAAAGGGATATTGATTGATCCATTGAAGAATTTCAAGGTGTTCGTGGTCTGAGTCTGTCCCAAGTTCCAGCATATCACCGAGGATCACAACCTTTTCAGGGTAATCTGACGCACCGAAACTATCAATGGCAGCCTTCATACTGCTTGGATTGGCATTGTATGCATCAAGGATGAGCAGGTTCAGGCTGGTTTTTACAATCTGTGATCGGTTGTTTCCCGGCTGATAGGCTTCAATGGCTGATTTAATGTCTCCGGTTGAAACATCAAAATATTGCCCGATGCAGGCTGCTGCCAGGATATTTCCGGCATTGTAGCTGCCGTAAAGTTTAGAGTCAACCTTCATCAGAGATGCATCGGACATACGAAGGTCCATCATGACAAAAGGGTTGGCCGACAGGTGTTCTAAAATGATATCGGCCGGGAAATGGCCGTAGGTTATCGTGTTCATCCCGGTTGCATGATCGTTAAGGATGTTATCTTCATTGTTGAGAAAAACAGATCCGTTGTGTTTACAGAGGTACCGGTAGAGTTCTGTTTTTGTGCTGATAACACCTTCGTAGCTGCCAAATCCTTCCAGGTGTGCCTTTCCTATGTTGGTAATGAGTCCATAACCGGGAAGGGCGATGTTGCATAAGAAAGCAATCTCTCCGGGATGATTTGCGCCCATTTCAATGATTGCAATGTCTGTGGTATCTGTCAGGTTGAGCAAGGTAAGCGGGACTCCGATATGGTTGTTGAGGTTGCCGATGGTCGCCAGGGTGTTGTATTTTTTTGATAAAACCTGGAAAACAAGTTCCTTGGTGGTGGTCTTCCCGTTTGTTCCGGTGATGCCAATAACCGGAATGTTGTATTGCTGACGGTGATGACATGCCAGTGCCTGGAGGGTGGTGAGGACATCGTCGACCAGGATACAGGATTGATTGACAGCAAATTCCGGTTCGTCAACTATGGCATATGCCGCCCCGGAATCCAATGCCTTGGCGGCAAACCGGTTGCCATTGAACGACTCCCCCTTCAATGCGAAAAAAATGGAACCTGGTTTAATCTGGCGACTGTCGGTCGATACCTGAGGATGTGCCAGAAAGAGCTGATAAATTTCCTTAACCTTATTATCCATATACATAAAACCCCGTCTCCTTGAAGAAACGGGGTTTAAATTTTAGGTGAGATTCATTATCGTCCGGCAATGGATCCGCCAACTCTTGTCATGGCACATCTGAATCCAATGGCATCTGAAGCATCGTTTTCGTCGAGGTAACGACGAGTGCCGGGACTCATATAGAAGGCCTGGTCTCTCCAGCTGCCGCCCTTGTATACGCGGGCATGGTCGGTGATCAGTGAACTGATTCCATACTGATACATCAGGTTGGTGGCGCTGGTATCTTTTGCTCCCTCTTTCCAGGCATTGTTGTCAATGCTGGAGGCATAATCACCATCAAGGTAGTTGATGTTGTCGGCCTGGCGGTAATTCTTGCGATTCATCGCTTCCGAAGTGGTAATGTCGCGGTATTTCATGTGACCAAGGCTGTCTTTTTCTGCAAGGAACCCTTCCGCATCACGAACAGGTGTTTTGAATACATTGCCACGGAAAGGCCTTAAATCGGAAACTTCGTAAGAGTTGAGCGGACGATAAACGTCAAGAACCCACTCACTTACATTTCCAGCCATGTTGTATAGTCCGTAGTCATTCGGGAAGTAGGAACCGCATGCGGCAGGAATGTCAGCGCCGTCATTGAGATTTCCGGCTACGCCCATGAAGTCGCCTTTTCCCCGTTTGAAGTTGTCCATAAATCCGCCGTAATACCTTGATTCATTTGTACGTACGTAATTACCATTCCATGGATAGTTTTTACGTTCAACAACCCTTTCATACAGCGTATTCCCAATAAGGCCAAGGGCTGCATATTCCCATTCAGCTTCGGTCGGAAGGCGATATTTCGGCAGGAGAATTCCATCTTCCATCTTGACTTTCCTGGTACCGGTTCCATTCGGGTTGAGGTCAGGCAGCTGTTTGTCGGGAAGTCCTTCATACTGACCTGCAAGATATGCTTCTGTATTAAAGTTGTTTTCGTTTTTCTGAGCGGGATCCATGGCAAGAATGCCACGTCTGATCAGCATCATCTCATTCACACGGTCGGTTCTCCACTGGCAGTAATCATTGGCCTGGGTCCAGGATACACCAACAACCGGGTAGTTACGGTAGGCAGGGTGACGGAAATAATACTCCAGCAGAGGTTCGTTATAAGCCAGTTTCTGCCGCCATACCAGGGAATCGGGCAATGCTTTGCGATATACACCGGGATAGTCGGTGGCATAAACCCTGTTCAGCCAGTAAAGGTATTCAAGATAATCAAGGTTGCTCACTTCAGTTTCATCCATGTAGAAACTGGCAACTGTTACCCGGCGTGGACTGTTATTCCATTCAAACATCACATCATCCTGGGTGTTACCCATCGTGAATGTACCGCCTTCAACGAATACCAATCCTGGACCTGTTTCCTGGTCGGCAAACTGGGCTTTTTCAAATCCGCCGTTTTTAGGATTATTGTATTCCCATCCGGTGGACCGTGATGCCTCTTTCTTACAGCCGGTAACCATTAAAATGGCCGCAACGAGGGCGCTTACCTGAAAAAATCTGTTAATTCTCATCCGTTGAAAATTTTTGCAAACCTACGTGAATTACTCAAATTAAGCAAATAATAATAGATAACTAAAACCTTGGGCATTTTATTGCCCTGATATGTCTTCTTTTTTCCAGACATGGGAATTGCCACGATGCGGAAACCTCATGTGCCCCACCTGATGCACTTTTTAACTTGCTGATAGTGAGGTCGTAACTGTATCCAACCCTTAAGCTTTTGTAATGAAGCCCTATCATCGGAATGACGGCATCAGCATTTTCAAAGTTGTGCCGGAACCATACACCACCTATAAAAGGATCAACTGTTAAATACAATCCCACATTGAGCTGGTGAAATTTGAATTGTTGCTGGTACAGAATATTGGGTGAAATGGAAAACTCCCTGTCTTCACTTGAACTGCCGTTCTTATGAAGGTTGATAACTGAACCTGCATGAACTGTAAACTTCATGTAAAGTTTGGTTTCATTGTCGGCATAAAACCCGATTTTGGGTTGTGTCATATGATCAACGGCAATCCCTCCGTAAACAAGGTCATCATAGGCAAGAAAGATCCCGGTGGAGAAGTCAGGAACCCCGACACTGATATTGTCGGGCTGTTTTTCCCTGGTAGGCTGGATAACGCCGGTGATATGATCGATCATGTCTTCAAATCTCAGGTTTTCCCATACCAGGCGCCGCTGGTAATAGCCTACCTTAAGCCCCCCGCTGGCCTGCAGGTGCTGGCTGATATTGAATTTGTAATCATACATCAAGCTGATAACCGTCGTATTCAGGTTTCCGCTGCCCGCCCTGTCGGCAGTTATTAACAATCCCAGTCCGCCATGAAGGAAATTCACGTACTGATCATAGGACGCATTATAGGTAATGAAAGCTTTGCCGATCCCGGGCCACTGATTACGATAGTTAGCATTGACTTTGGGACAAATATTCACGCCGGTAAGGGCCGGGTTTAAGTAGAGAGGGTTGGCGTAAAACTGCGAGAATTCAGGGTCCTGGGCAAATAGGGTCCCGGAAAAAAACAGAATAAAAAACAATGCGAAAGCCGCAAATGGTCTGACCATGAAAATGCCCGTCTCCTGGTTAATTAAGGTTTACAATATTACAAAAATATTGGATATAGTGAAACCGCCATTGACAATATTAACTAACACCAAGCGTTAAAATTGTATCTTTAGCTGTTTTATTTAAATATTGGTCCCCGGCAGCAACCAAATCGATAAAATAATTGTCTGTGTATTAATCATTGATACGAGCGCATGAATACTAAAAAGCAATACTCACTTGCCGCCCTTCTTGTTTTACTGGCCGTGGCACCGGTTTTTTCAATGATGGTTTATGGTTCCGGTACAATGAATAAGTACCGGATTTTGTGGAATGCTTCCCGGACCGTTCTGAAAGCCGACTCATCGGTGGAGACTATCTTGTCCTTCCGGGGGTCTGTGGTCAATGGTGCGTTCGGGATGCTGCCTGTATTCATAAAATCGTTTCCCTTTGTTGCGGAAACTGATTCTCTTGCAGAGGTTCTGCTTCATAATGAAGTATATGAGCCCATTGGTGCACCTGATTTGTTGAATGTCAGGAGCCTTGAAAAAGTTTCATCCGATATCACCCCGGAGCATCAGGTGGTCTTTACCCGTAAGAAAAGCTCCCTGCAGATCAGTTTGCTCCCCTTCCGCAGGAGCCGGTCAACAGGAGGGATAGAGCGGCTGGTCTCCTTCGAAATTGAAACAGTGATCATACCGGCAAAATACCGTTCTGCTCTCAAAAATAGTCCGGTTTACGCTTCAAACTCAGTTCTGGCTTCGGGGATATGGTACAAACTGGCAGTTGCCACCAACGGGATTTACCGGCTAACCTATGATGACCTTAAGAAATCCGGGGTCGATGTTGGAAATATCAATCCCCGCAATCTGCGAATTTATGGAAATGGCGGAGGTATGCTCCCCGAAGCAAATTCTGCTGCAAGAATTGATGACCTGATGGAAAATGCCATTTTCGTATCAGGCGAAGAAGATGGCCGCTTTGATGCCGGCGACTTCATCCTTTTTTACGGACAGGGACCAGACAGGTGGGATTACAATAAAACAGACAAACTATTTCATTGCCGGAAGAATGTTTACTCCGACCGGATGTACTATTTTCTGAATTTTGACAAGGGCCCCGGAAAGAGAGTTGCAACAGAACCATCATCTGTTAAAACCCCGACATTCAATGCCGTGAAATTTGAAGATTTTGCCTCCTATGAGAAAGATGACATCAATCTCATCAAATCGGGCCGCGAATGGTGGGACCGTCAGAATTTTGACATCACCGCCATTCGTAACTACTCTTTCAGCTTTCCGAATATTGACGTTGCATCGCCTGTATCGGTAAATGCGTATGTGGCTGCCCGGTCTGTTACCGGGAATACGGCGTTTATTGTCTCCACCCAGGGAACAACACTGATGACGCTGGATGTCGACATGGTGGTTGAGGGATTTGAGAATGTCTATGCCAATACCAAAGCCGCAAAAAGTACTTTTCTTCCGACCAATTCATTGATTGATTTGAAATTGAGTTATATCAAGAGTTCTTCCAGTTCAGTCGGGTACCTGAACTACCTTGAATTGAATGCCATGCGCATGCTTACTATGAACGGCTCCCAGATGCCTTTCCGGTCGGTTGCCGGAACTACACCGAATGGAGTTACCGAATTCACCCTCAATGCAAACGGGCAGAATATTCAGATATGGGACGTTACAAGCGGCGGAAATATTCGCCGGATGGAAACAAGCCAGAATGGGGGCGCTTATCATTTCAGGGCAGATTCGGATACTTTACGCGAATTCCTCGCCTTCGACGGAGCATCCTACGGGGTGCCGGAGATCAATGGCAAAGTGGAAAACCAGGATCTTCATGGCGCTGAGGTAGCAGATTACCTTATTGTCTGTCATCCGTTATTCATGAACGAAGCAGTCAGGTTGGCTGCATTTCACCAGTCGAATTCGGGGTTGTCAACATTGATAACAACCCCCGAAAAGATATACAACGAATTTTCATCCGGGGCCCAGGACATCACTGCCATCCGTGATTTTGTAAGACTGATGTACAATAAAGCGCAGCCTGGCAGCGAGCCGAAATACCTCATGTTGTTTGGCGATGCATCGTTCGATTTTAAAAACAGGACACAGAACAACACCAATTTCGTTCCATCCTACGAATCAGGGGAATCTCTTTCACCCGTATCTTCCTTCGTTTCTGACGACTACTTCGGACTGTTAGACAATAACGAGGGCCAGTCGGCCAACGGTTCACTGGATATCGGGATCGGCCGCTTCCCGGTTGATACCCCTGAAGAGGCCAGGGCGTCGGTTGACAAGGTGTTGCATTACTGTAATCAATCTGCAGAGGTGAAAAATGACTGGCGCAATGTGGTGACGTTTGTGGGCGACGATCAGAATGAAGGTGGAAACCTTTTCGTTGAGGATTCAGAAGATCTTGCACGTATCGTGGAAACCACCTACAAAAAATACAATGTCGACAAGATTTACTCAGATGCCTATACCATGGTTTCGACTCCCGGGGGAGCACGCTATCCCGAGGTAAACGACGTCATTAACAAACGGGTTGGCAAGGGCTCCCTGATTATGAACTATGTGGGTCATGGAGGTGAGGTAGGCTGGGCCCATGAACGTATCCTGGAAGTGGCTGATATCAAGAACTGGCGCAACTTCAACAACATGCCTGTTTTTGTGACGGCAACCTGTGAATTCAGCAGGTTTGATGATCCTGAAAGGGTTTCTGCAGGCGAATGGGTCTTTTTAAATGGCCAGGGCGGAGGTATTGCCCTGTTCACAACCACCAGGCTCACCTTTGCCGGCACAAACAAATCATTGCTGGTCAATTTTTATGATGATGTGTTTAAGAAAACTGGTGGAAACTATATGAAATTGGGAGATCTTCTGGTAGCAGCAAAGGCCGGTATGCCAAGTTCCCCGAATATTCATGCTTTTGTCCTGCTCGGTGATCCTGCCATGCAAATGGCTTACCCCGACCTCAATGTCGTTACCACCAGCATCAACTCCAAGGCCCCGGGAGTGTCTCCGGATACCCTTAAAGCCTTGTCTGAAGTGACCATCACCGGTGAAATTCGTGATTTGGCTGGTGAAAAGGCGGTGAATTTCTCCGGAACCATTTTCCCGACAGTGTTTGATAAAACCACAGAGAACTGGACAAAGGCCAATACAGGAGATTACCCGCCGGTACAGTTTTTCCTGCGCAAGAATCCTGTTTATAAAGGGCAGGCGGAGGTGATCAACGGCTCTTTTTCCTTCTCCTTCATTGTTCCCAAGGATATTGCCTATAAGTTCGGAGTCGGGAAAATCAGTTATTACGCCAGGAGCGCTGAAACGGATGCAAACGGATATGATGAACGTATCCAGGTGGGTGGTTATAACAATAGTGCCAACCCTGATGAAGAGGGTCCTGTGCTGAGTCTTTTTATGAATGACAGGAACTTCCGGTCGGGCGGAATCACCAGTCCCAACCCTGTCCTCCTGGTCGATGTGCGCGACACATCAGGGATCAATGCCGTTGGAAACGGCATCGGCCATGACATTACCGCCATTCTCGATAATAAGACCACAACACCTATGATCCTTAACGACTATTATGTTTCGGGGCTTAATACTTACAAAAGCGGCGAGATCACCTACCCGCTCAGTTCTCTCAGCGACGGGGAGCATCAGATCACGGTAAAGGTTTGGGATGTTCACAACAATTCTACCGATGCCACAATCGATTTCCTGGTGGTTTCTTCGGCTGAATTTGCCTTTCAGCAGTTGCTGAATTATCCTAATCCCATGAAAGACCACACAACTTTTTCCTGGGAAACCAACCAGGTGGATCAACACCTCGAAGTTGAAATTCAGATTTTTACCCTCAATGGCAGGTTGGTGAAAACGCTGAAGGAATCCTATTTTGCCCAGGGTTTCCACGCTTCATCGATCCAATGGGACGGGACCCAGGATGACGGAAGTAAAATCAGCAGCGGTCTTTACATCTACTCTGTACAATTGATGAATCCCGGCGGTTACGCAGCACAACGGACATCAAAGTTGGTGGTTATCCGCTAAATACATACCTTTGCAAATCCATTCTACCATGCCGGTGAAAAAAATATCCTTAATCCTGTTGTTCCTGCTGCCACTGCTTGTTTCAGGGACAGTGCCTCATGGCGATTCGTCGGTACTGGCCAAAGGCAGATGGTACAAACTGGTGGTGATTAAAACTGGCATCCACAGGATCACTTTCCAGGATTTTCAAAATATGGGCATTGAACCTGCCGGTATCGATGTGACCAAGATCCGCCTTTTCGGTAATGGATCCGGGATGCTGTCTGAAGTCAATTCCGCTCCAAGGATTGATGACCTGCGTGAGATTTCCATCCAGGTGGAAGATGGAAGCGACGGGCATTTTGATGCTGCCGATTATATCCTGTTTTATGGCGAAGCCGCAGATAAATGGACCTTCGACCGGCTCACACGGTCCTATTCGCATCAGCGGAATCTTTACTCTGATTCGACATACTACTTCCTGAATGTTGACCAGGTGCAGGGAAAACGGGTGACCCCGCTGGCCGGCGCACCGGGATTACCGAATTACTTCTCCACCATTTTTGATGATTACCTTCTCCATGAAGTTGATCAGCTGAACCTTATCAGGTCGGGGCGTGAATGGTATGGCGAAACCTTTGACAGCCAGCTGAGTGAGCGTTCCTTCCCTTTTAATTTTCCGGGTATCGATTCCACTTCACCAGTAAAAGTGAAATGGTATGCAGCCGCAAATGCTCCTGTTCCCAACTACTTCTATCTTTCCCAGGCAGGGAAAAAGATCGATTCATTGAAGATCGATTCAACGAATCCGACAGACTATACCATGGCGGGGGCATCAAAACTTAAAATAACCCCCATTCCAAACCCCAAACCTGATCAAACTTTTACGATTACTTATGGAATGCCAACCAGTAATTCAAAAGGGTGGCTCAATTTTATCGAGATCAGTTGCCGCCGCAGCCTGGCCTGGAGTGCTCCCCAGATGTTATTCAGGGATCTGGCCAGCATAGGCCAGGGGAAGATCAGCGAGTTTTCGATTCAGAATGCCAGCGCTGCTGTAAAAGTGTGGGATGTTTCATCCCCTGGCCATGTCAAATCCATGGAGGCATCGTTACAGGAAGGTGTCCTGAAATTCACCAGGACCACCGACACCCTTCGTGAATTTGTTGCCTTCGATGGCTCATTCTACTACCCGGTGATTTTTTCGGGTGAGGTTCAGAACCAGAATTTGCATGCCAGTAAACCGTCCACTCTTGTGATTGTTACCAATCCATCGTTTTTAAGCTTTGCACAACAGCTGGCGCAGTTCCACCAGGAACATAACGGTATTTCTGCACAGGTTGTCCTTTCAACAGAGATTTTCAATGAGTTTTCTTGCGGACAGGCAGACCCTACAGCTATCCGCGATTACATGAAAATGCTCTATGACCGCGGAACAACCGATACCCGCCCAAAGTACCTGCTGCTTTTCGGTGATGGCTCCTATGATCCGAAAAACCGGATTCCTGGCAATAACAATCTGATGCCCACTTTTCAATCGGTCGAATCACTCAATTCCACCAAATCCTATGTAACCGATGACTATTTTGGAATCATGGCCGACAACTCAGGGCAGGAGGCAAACGGCGCAATTGACATAGGTATAGGCCGGTTCCCTGTTTCAACAATGAGCGAAGCCGATGCGATGGTCAGAAAAATCATCAACTACTCGGGCGTGAACTATCCTGTAAAATCAGACTGGCGGAATACGATAACCTTTGTTGCAGATGATGAGAATCAAAACCTTCACTTTGAACAGGCTGAAGAGTTGTGCGATATTGTGAAAACCAAATATCCGTTGTTCAATGTCAATAAATTATACTTTGACGCATACCAGCTTATTAAAGTCCCGGGGGGAGAGCGGTTCCCCGATGCAAACCGTGCATTGAACAATGCCGTGAAACAGGGATCGCTGATCATCAACTACACAGGCCATGGCGGGGAAACAGGGTGGAGTTTTGAGCAGGTGCTCACCACTACCGATATTCTTGCATGGAAAAATTCAGACAAACTCCCGGTTTTTGTAACGGCCACCTGCGAATTCAGCAGGTTTGACAACCCGGAGCGCTTTACGGCCGGCGAGATGCTGATCATGCAGCCAAACGGGGGAGCCATCGGACTCTATTCTACCACACGCCTTGCCTATGCCGGACTCAATATCCAGCTGAATACAAGTTTTTTCCGGCACCTCATGGACAAGGATGCCGAAGGGAAATTTCTCAAGATGGGAGATTTGATCAGGTTATCTAAAAATGATATAGGCAACAATTTTCAGTTGCGCAATTTCATTCTCCTTGGAGATCCCGCTCAAAGCATTGCCTTCTCGGCTAATAATGTAGAGACGCTGACTGTTAACGACCATCCTGCAGGTGGGAACGATACGGTCCGGGCGCTGTCCACAGTGTCTGTAACGGGGCAGGTTGAAAATGGAGATGGACAGAAACTCAGTGATTTCAACGGCGTGGTGAACTGCAAGGTATACGACAAACCCGTCACCAACACAACCCTTGGAAACAGGCCCGATAACTTTGAATCCTATCCTGCCAATTTTAATATCCAGAACAGCTTGCTTTTCAAAGGGGATGTACCAGTGGAAGCCGGGGAGTTTCGCTTCACCTTTGTCGTTCCGAAAAACATTTCACTTCAGTATGGCAATGGCAAGATCAGTTACTTTGCATACAATGACGTTACGGAAGCTTCAGGCTTTACCGATAAGGTGGTGGTCGGCGGCAGGGATGGATATGTGAACCCTGTGAACCAGGGACCGGATATATCGCTGTTCCTTGATGACCGGCTATTTATCAACGGGGGTGAAACAGGAAGCGCTGCCATGTTGCTGGTTGATCTGTTTGATACCAATGGCATCAACAGCCTGGGCCTGGGTATTGGTCATGAATTGGAGGCTGTCCTAGATAATGACCGCTCCAATGCAATGGTGCTCAATGACTATTTCTCCCCGGGATTCAACTCCTTTACCCGGGGAACCCTTACCTTCCCGCTGGATGGCCTCTCTCCCGGAAAACATACCCTCAGTTTCAAGGCCTGGGATATGTTTGATAACTCATCCGTGAAGGAGATCAGTTTCTATGTTCCCAGCCACGAAATAGTCATGGTGAAGAATGTCATGAATGCCCCCAATCCTTTGGTCGATCATACCAATTTTATCTTTCAGCAACAGGTGGATGGCGGAGGGCTTGATGTTCAGATTAAAATATACAGTCTCAAAGGTGTAATGGTGAGAATGCTTGAGAAAAGCTATACTGATCCACTTTCTTCCGCATCGGGAATCGCATGGGATGGAACTGATTCGGGAGGAAAGGTGCTTGAAAACGGTTTGTATCCATATAAAATCACTTTTAAAGCAAAAAGTGGAGCATATACAGAAACATCTCAAAAACTGATGATTATAAGGTAGATGGGGGCGCTTTTTTTCAGGATGGCGCATTTCACTGCTTGCTTATACGGAGATCAAATATCAAATTTCAACAATAACTTAAAACTAAATGCGTTATTTTTGCGCCCTTTTATCCTAATGTAGTTATTTATTTAGAATCCAACAGATGAAGATCAGATTAATTTTACTCTTATTGTGTGCCATGGCAGTGTCGGCAAGTTTTGGACAAGATCCAACTAAACGTACTGAAAAACAGGATGGTAGCCGGGTAATCTCTACAGCCGTGCCGTTTTTGACCATCTCCCCGGATGCACGTGCCGGTGGTATGGGTAACGTTGGCGCTGCAACCATGCCCGATGCCTATTCTATGTTCTGGAACCCTGCTAAATACGCCTTCATTGATAAAACATTTGGTTTCGGAATCGGTTATGTGCCATGGTTGCGCCAATTGGTAAATGATATCGGACTCTATTCTGTTACAGGTTATGGTAAAATTGGCGACAAGCAGGCCATTGCAGGATCTTTAAGGTTCTTCTCCATGGGGGAGGTGCAGTTTACGAATGATTATGGCGACCCTACCATCCTGGTTAAACCAAATGAATGGGCACTCGATGCTGCCTATAGCAGGAAGTTTTCCCGTGAATTTGCCGGCGCTGTTGCCGGGAGATTCATCTATTCGAACCTGATACCGGGCGGCGGTGATGGCAATACCCAGGCCAGGCCGGGAACCTCCGTTGCAGCCGATGTGGCAGTCTATTATCACCATGAAATGGAAATTAAAGGGCTCTCCAATGCGGCCCTCGATTTTGGCGTTGACATCTCCAATATTGGGGTAAAAATGTCATATAGCTCCGCTTCCATCGTACGTGATTTTATTCCTACAACATTACGCCTTGGCCCTTCGTTTACCATGGATATTGACGACTACAACCGCATTGCAATTTCGCTTGATCTAACTAAATTGCTTGTACCGACTCCTCCCGTTTATCTTCAGAAGACTGGTGGGGGTGATAGTACCGACGTGAACCAGAAGGCTATCATCGAAAAAGGGATGGACCCTGACGTTTCTGTAGTGAAGGGGATGATTCAGTCATTCTATGACGCACCATACGGCTTCAAAGAAGAGATGCAGGAGATCAACGTCTCCCTCGCTGCCGAGTATTGGTATAATAAATTGTTTTCGATCCGTGCTGGTTATTTCTATGAATCAGTTTATAAAGGCGACCGCCAGTTCTTTACCCTTGGCGCAGGCTTGCGATACAATGTATTTGGCCTCGACTTTTCTTACCTGATTCCGGTGAAGAACAACAACCCGCTGCAGCACACGCTCCAGTTTACCCTGCTGTTTAATTTCGACAACGCTAAAAAACCGGCAAAAGCAGGCGGCGCAAATTAGCTCTCACAGGCCCCGGTCCGCCCGTCCGCCCGTCCGCTTGTCCGCTTGTCCGCCCGTCCACTTGATACACCTTATTCCTCAACATGTTCCGAATTGGCTTCGGCTTCGATACGCACAAACTTGAGGATGGCCAGGAATTCTGGCTGGGCGGTATCCTTATTCCTCATTCCAAAGGCGCCACCGGGCATTCTGATGCAGATACCCTCATTCATGCCATGATTGATGCCCTCCTTGGTGCAGCAGGCTTGCGCGACATCGGAACTCAGTTCCCCGACACTGCGACTGAATTCAAAGGGATCGACAGCAAACAGCTTCTCAAACGAACTCTGGAACTGGTCAGTTCAAATGGGTTTACCATTGGGAACATCGATAGCACGATTGTACTTCAAAGTCCGAAAATCGGGCCATGCATTCCGGCCATGATCGAAACTCTTTCTGCAACCTTGCAAATTGATCCAGGCCAACTCTCCATCAAGGCTAAAACCAGCGAACACCTCGGATTCATTGGCCGCGAAGAGGGAATCTCCGCCTACGCCATCGTCTTGCTGGAACAACGCTGACCGTCCGCCCGTCCGCCCGTTCACCGATAAAACCTCACCCTGAAGTCATCCACCAGCATCGGCTTCTTTTTCGTATTCCATATATAGATCTTCAGGGTCCTTTCAGGGTTCGACATCTCAGGCAGCATCAGTGAAAAAGTACACTTGCGCCAGGTTTTGACACTTTGCATTGGCACATCATTCAACCTGAACCCCAGCCAGTAGTTTTCTCCCGGGTTGATCGAATCCATACTTAACACGACCAATGCTCCATTGCTTGCTCCCGCAAGGCTGTCCCAAACCATCACCTCCCCGGTCACAAAGCAGGTCGCCGGCATTGCTCCAAGCCGTTTCGCCCTGATGACTATTCCCGGGCTGAACTGATGCAACGAGTCGAGGTACCCGGAGTGTTTCCCTGAAAAGGATCGGGAGGTTTCTAAAATGGTGTTTGGGTTCCATCCCTCTGGCAGGGTTTCAAAATCGCTTGCCAGGGCAAGATTCGAATGACCGGTGTTCACTGCAAAGTCAGCGATCTCTTCATTCCCGCCAAGGCAGTTGATTACAGCTGAGTCGGTTCTCATGAAGATGTGTTTGTATTTGACCGCGTTCATGCTGTTGGGCTGGATAACCTGGTGTGTATATTGCCAGGTTTGTATGAAGTTGAGGGCAATAAAGGGCAGGATAATCATTGTCAAACCGGCCAGAACAACCCTGTTGCTGCTCAGGTTTAACAGCATAGCGATCAGGATGGCAAACACACCGTAATAGTCAATAAATGCCCGCAGTCCGAACCCGTCTCCATAATACCAGTTCCACCAGCTGGAAATCACATAAGTGCCTGTCGCAAGAAAAACAGCCACGCTCATAAATTGTATCTTGTTCCTGAAAAAAAGCAGGATGATACCCGGCACCGAAAGCAAAAGCAGGGGGGTATAGACGAACAGACCTTTCCGGAAGCTGAAAAGAACATTGACAATTTCCGGGCTGCTGAAATGAAACCCCTCATTTTGGTAAGACCAAATCACAAAATGTCCGGTCTGCAGAAACCAGATCAGGCTCTGCAGCGAGATAATCACTGCGAAAATCCCGATGGGCAATGCCAGGGTGCCCGGTTTACTTCTGATTGCTTTGAAAAATCCGGTCAACCGGTGACTGTTTTCTGCCAGGAACGGAATGAGCAGGAGCACAATCATGTTGGTAGGGCGTATCAGGCATACAAGCCCGAAAAACAGACTGGCCAGGGAGGCGGATCTGATGGTCCATCGCTGTAACGCCTGTATGGCAAACCAAAGAAAACCATTGATGGCGAAGAATGAAAACACATGCGACATGGTTGGCTGCCACAGGCTGTAGTAAAACAGGTTTGTCCCGAAAAGGATCGCGGTTAATGTCATTACGACAACTGCCCGGCGAATAAGAAAATGATCCAGTATCTTTTTTAAAAATTGGAGACCTGCAAAAAGATAGAACAGGGTGCCAAGTCCGATAAAAACCTGGAAAAAAAAAGAAAAACCGTCGACCCCGGATCCCGACAGCCAGGAGCAAAGTATGCCGCAAAGGAAAAAGGGTAACAGCAGTAATGCCTCCCCGCTATAATATTTATTGAGGCTGTGATCGCCAAATCTGACCAGGTATTCAGGTTGGTAGGAGGGGCGACCGAGTAACCTGGCTTCACGCGCTGCCACTTTTCTGAATGTAAGGTCCTGGTCGATGAACAGGGCCGGCAAATAGGCGTAATAGCCGCGTCCGTCGCTGGTAATGATGTGTTTCCACCCGGGAATTCCGTCATTGAACACCCTCATACTGAAAAAGAAGGCCAGCATGAAACCGAAAAGGAAGAGCAGGAGTCTCTTTTGATGACCGCTTTGTTGCATAATTATATTTTCCACACCAAATTTAGAGAAGTTTACCGTTTGGTAGTATAATTTATTTGTCGTACTTTTGCAGTCCTTTTTAAAAATGATATATTAATTAAAATCAACGAGAAATGTTAAAACAGTACGAAACCGTTTTCATTATGACTCCCGTTTTGTCTGATGAACAGATGAAGGAAACGGTAGAAAAGTATCAGAAGTTCCTCGTCAGCAAAGGTGCTGAGATTGTTCATGAGGATCATTGGGGGTTGCGCAAGCTCGCCTATCCCATTCAGAAAAAAGCCACAGGATTCTATCATCTGATTGAATTCAAGGCTGAACCGACACTGATCAGGGAATGGGAAGTGACCTTTAAACGTGATGAGCGGATTCTCCGCTTTTTAACGGTAGTTTTTGACAAGCACATGCTCGCCTACAGCGAGAAGAAACGTGCCAGGTCAAAGGCTGCAAAGGAAGTAAAAGAATAGTAACCATCCAAAAACTGTTTGATCATGGCAACACAACAACAAGGTGAAATAAAGTATCTGACCCCGATCGCGGTCGATACCAAGAGAAAGAAATATTGCCGTTTCAAGAAGAGCGGCATCAAGTATATCGATTTTAAGGATGCTGACTTTCTGCTCAAGTTCGTCAACGAACAGGGCAAACTGCTCCCACGCCGTATTACAGGTACATCCACCAAATATCAGCGTAAAGTAGCACAGGCAGTTAAGCGGGCCAGGCATATTGCCCTCATGCCCTATGTTGGTGATTTATTAAAATAAGGAGGCTCGAACCATGGAAGTAATTTTAAAACAAGACGTCCTCAACCTGGGCTATACAAACGAAAAGGT
>JBMOIP010000014.1:0-87895 GCA_049317265.1 Bacteroidales bacterium | reverse complement strand
ACATTCTAAAATCACCTGAATCCGTTGGTCTTTGCTCTTTTTTGCCATCTTCTGAATTCTTTATTTTTCGGGACTGCAAAATTAAACTAATTCCCGGAAAAAACAAAAATAATTTATGATCTCTTAATTTTTATTTCAGTGTTCACAATGAAAGGCTGTTACATTTGGATTATTCTTGCTTTTCCATTGAAAAACCGTAAATATTCCGTACATTTATTCCTGGGTAAAAAACAATCAGTTCGCACTGATTACTAAATCATTAACAAAAAAGTGAGTACCTGGAATTCATATATTCACGGATTCAAGACCTATCTGCAACTCGAAAAGTCATTATCGGGGAACTCGGTAGATGCTTATCTCCATGATGTGACAAAGGTAACTCAATTTCTTGACATGCAGGGTCTCACTTTAGGACCTGAAAGTGTGACCCTCCATCATCTTCAGCAATTCCTGGAATGGATTGCCGGGCTGGGCATGACCGCGCGTTCACAAGCAAGGGTCATCTCAGGTCTAAGGGCGTTTTACAGTTACCTTTTATTGGAGAACATGGTGCAACAAGATCCCACGGAGTTGCTCGACTCACCCAAACTGGGATTGAAATTACCCGTCACGCTCTCTCTCGCTGAGATTGACCAGTTAATCGGTAAGCTTGATCTGAGCAAACCCGAAGGCAAACGCAATAAAGCAATGCTTGAAACCCTTTATGGTTGCGGGCTAAGGGTTTCCGAACTCATAAACCTGAAGATTTCGAACCTTTTTTTTAAAGATGGGTTTATAAAGGTAAAAGGGAAGGGAAACAAAGAGCGGCTTGTCCCGGTTGGAAATGTGGCACAGAAAGAGGTAATATTTTATCTGACTGAAATCAGACCGCATGTTGTTGCCAGGAAAGGTCATGAAGACACGCTGTTCCTGAATGGCCGCGGGACTGGGCTGTCGCGTGTGATGATTTTTACAATCGTCAAAAAACTGGCAGTGTTGGCCGGGATAAAGAAAAATATAAGTCCTCACACTTTTCGTCACTCCTTTGCAACCCACCTGGTTGAAGGTGGCGCCGACCTTCGTGCCGTGCAGGAGATGCTTGGTCATGAATCGATCACCACAACTGAAATATACACTCACCTTGACCGTGAATATTTAAGAAGTACGATTATTCAGTTTCATCCAAGGTCGTAATTACTCATGTTGTGCCCTGCTCACCTTTATTTAAACGGTGAATTTGGTTCCTTTGCCATATGATTGTACACCATCTTATCCATCATTTTCGGGAAAAACTTGTTGAGCAGAACAGTCAGTTTGCCCATTGATGTGAGGATCAGCCGATCTTTTCTCTTTACGATGGCATGAATAATATGCCCCGCCACCTGCTCCGCCGACATAAGTTGGCTTTCGTCGAGCGGGGTCTCACCCTGAGATGTTCCATCCTTTGACAACGCTACATTGCGGATGTTTGACGCTGTAAAACCAGGGCATGCAATGAGCACATGCAGCCCTTTCTTCATATTCTCGATGCGCACCACTTCAAGGAAGCCCTGCATGGCAAACTTTGATGCAGAGTACCCGGTGCGGCCTGGAAGACCCTTATAACCTGCAATGGATGATACCCCTACCAATGACCCTTTTGAATCAAGCAGGTAAGGAAGTGCAAATTTTGTACAATACACCGTTCCCCAAAAGTTAGTATCCATGAGTCGCCGGATGACTTCCAGGTTCACGTCACTGAACAAAGCCCGCATGGAAATGCCGGCATTGTTGACCAGGATGTCGATCCGTCCGAATGTTTCGATTGTCTTTTTAATCAGCAGCTCACAATCTGATTCGCTGGTGACATCAGTTCTGACATTCAATATTTCCCCGGTCAGTTTGAGCAATTCGGGATCTGCAACTCCCGAGCGGGATGCCAGTACAACCTTTGCTCCCATCCCGGCGAATTTATAAGCCAGCGCCTTGCCAATTCCCGAAGATGCACCTGTAACAATGACTACTTTATCCTTCATCTGTTCTCAATTAAACAATTTTCCCCTTCACCCTCTCACCAGTTTACAAGTTTGCCAGTTTACCAGTTTACCTGCTCCCCTGTGCCACACTTCCCCTGCAAAAATAGTTAATCCATCCCGATTTCATATCTTTGGAACTTAATAGAGAGAGGTCAGAACAATGACAGAACGTGAACTATTCTACCGGCACCTTGGGTTGCCGTCATTTTACCCGATGGGACTTGAGATAGAAAAAGCTGAAGGCATATTCCTGTATGGCACATTGGGAGAAAAATACATCGACCTTGTTTCAGGAATCGCAGTTAGTAATACAGGGCATCGCCATCCAAAGGTACTTGAAGCAATCAGATCACAGTTGGACAAGTATCTTCACCTGAATGTTTATGGAGAGTTTATCCAGTCGCCACAGGTCCGGCTGGCCGAAAGGCTGGCAGGGCTATTACCCGAAACCCTGGATTCGGTCTACTTTGTCAATTCCGGCAGCGAGGCCATCGAAGGGGCACTAAAACTTGCCAAACGGTATACCGGCCGCACGGAGATCATCTCCTTTACCGACTCGTATCATGGCAGTACGCATGGCAGTTTGAGCATCCTTGGAAATGAGACATTGAAAAACGCCTACAGGCCGCTATTACCTGATGTAAGACACATTGAATTCAACAATTATTGTCACCTCGAGAAGATTTCAACCAGAACTGCCTGTATCGTCATTGAACTGGTGCAGGCTGAAGCGGGAATTATCCCGGTTGAACCATACTTTTTACACCAGTTGAAGAAACGCTGTGCCCGTGATGGTGTGTTAATCATTGTAGACGATGTTCAGATGGGGATGGGGCGAACCGGCAAACTCTTCAGTTTTGAGCATCACGACTTTATTCCCGATATTCTTGTTTTGGCAAAAGCACTTGGAGCCGGTATGCCGCTTGGAGCATTCATCGCTTCAAAAAAGGTGATGGATACCCTTGCATACAACCCGGAACTGGGGCACATCACTACGTTTGGAGGTCATCCGGTCAGCTGTGCTGCGGCGCTGGCAGGCCTTGAGGTACTTCTTGCCGACGGATTAATTCCATTGGCTGAGGAGAAGGGGAAGTTGATTGAATCAAAACTTTCCGGACATCAATCAATTGCACAAATTAGGAGAGTCGGACTGGCACTGGGCATTGATCTGACACAACCTGAGAAAAGAGGTCTGTTTATGGAGTCTGCCCTGAAACATGGATTGATTGTAGACTGGTATCTCTTTAAACCGGCAACCTTCCGCATTGCACCACCTCTAACCATTACGCCGGAGGAGATAGGTATTGCTTGTGAGATGGTTGTGAGGGCATTGGATGATATAAAATGAATATTGAATATTGAACAACGAATTTTGAATTTTGAACAATGAAATTTGATGTAGGCTATGACGGTTTATCTTTTACCTGAAGAGCCGGTTTTTCCGCCGGTGGATGAGGCTGAACCTGACGGACTTGTCGCCATTGGCGGGGATTTGTCGGCAGAACGACTGCTGCAGGCTTATTCACAGGGCATTTTCCCATGGTTCACCAGTGATGAAGAGATCTACTGGTTTTCTCCCGAACCGAGGCTGATCATGTATCCTGATCAGTTCAAAATTTCCGGATCACTTAAAAGGATTATCCGAAGCAACAGTTTCACGGTTAGGTTCGACACTGTTTTTGAACAGGTGATCAGGGGATGTGCTGAAGCGGCCCGGCCCGGACAGGAGGGTACCTGGATCAGTGAGGATTTCATCAATGCATACCTGGAACTGCATACCCTTGGATTCGCCCATTCAATCGAAGTCTTTCACAACGGGCAACTGGCCGGAGGTTTGTATGGACTCTCCCTGGGTGCAGCTTTTTTCGGTGAAAGCATGTTTTTCAGGATGAGCAACGCCTCAAAGGTAGCCTATAATGCGCTGGTTGGCTGGTGCTTGAAACACAAGTTCAGATTTATCGATTGCCAGATGGAGACATCTCACCTGCTCGGGCTAGGCGCGACACCTGTTGAGCGACAGTTTTACCTGCGTCTGCTGGAGGAGTCGCTGAAAGAGGTGACCATTAAAGGTCCATGGAAATAATTAATTGATCCCCAGCTTCTTCCTGATTTCCTTTGGAATCGCATTTTTGTGGACCATGATATCCATGGTTTTCAACTTCACATAGGATTCTGAGGCATAAAAATAACCTTTATAAGGACTTCCATCAAGTCCCCACGAATTCTTGATAAGGTAATATTTTGTGCCATTCTGATCTTTTGCAATACCTGTAAGGTGCATCCCGTGATCATCGGTGGTTTGATAGTTGTCAAACTCCAGCTGGCGCATCTCCTGGGTGATCTTTTTTTCAGGGTTGGGTTTGTCAAATTTAAAGAGGAGCTTATCTTTGTCCGCATCTGACATTTTAGACCATTTTCCGCTCTCCATACCAGCAATTTCGGGTGCGTTTTTATCCGGCACCACAGCGATTCCGCTTTTCCAAGCGAATCCTTTTTCACTGACATCGGCTCCCCAAACAACGGTATAGCCCTGATCAACGGAATTGTCTATTACCTGGATGATTTCTTCAATGGGAATGTTGTAGACCTCTCCCATTTCCCAATTGTCGGGAACCTCAAGGATGAACTTTGAGTAGAATGGATGGTGGGTATAAGAACTTAATTCCACATAATCATCGGGGTTGAGCGCCATCATTTCGGAAAAGGATTTTGGCGAATACTCTTTACCCTTATAGGTGAATTTCTCAGGAACCTTACCAAGGTAAGCATCGAGCAAACCGTTGAATCCCTGGTGCCAGACCGGAGTGAGTTTTTTGTTGGAATTCTTGAGAACGGCTTCCACATCTGCCTCCAGCACTGCATCCATTTCACCATGAACGGGGTTTGGTTCGCCGATGGTCATACCGGTGTAAGCCTCGTTGGGCATCATGCCATATTTTCTCAATACGCTTGTAACGTCGTGGGCGGCTCCCCCACCACCGAAATTGTGCTTTCCACCAAACCTGATATAGAGCATTGCTTTGTCGGAATATGCATTGCGAACACAAAACATCTCTGAAAGATCAAAGGTATCCTTACCTGTACGAAGGAGTTCCGATTCAAGAAACGAAATGGCTGAATAGCTCCAGCATGTACCGGAACGGTACTGATTTTTTACAGTGGTGGCCGGAAGTTGCTTAACCATTGTGAAAACATAGCCGGAATCGGATTTTTTCTCACTTTCCTGGGCGAAACCTGCAGAAACAGAGGCCAGGATTAGAGTACCAAGGATCAATGTGCAAACTTTTCTCATAGTTGGTGTTGTTATGGATGGAATTTCTGATGAGGGTTATTAAAATGCAAGTATTTTGATGTGTGATTATTGCCGGCCAAATGTA
This sequence comes from Bacteroidales bacterium, assembly GCA_049317265.1. Taxonomy (GTDB): domain Bacteria; phylum Bacteroidota; class Bacteroidia; order Bacteroidales; family FEN-979; genus CAIVAT01. The sequence continues at coordinate 82,524 of JBMOIP010000014.1, read as the reverse complement.
ATGAGATAACCCTAACCCGGCAAGGAATTTCTTTGAACTGGAAGATTTTGACGATGAAAGTGGAAAGCGGGGATGATTAAGAGGGAAAATGAATATTGAATATTGAATATTGATTAACGAAGTTTGAACCGGAAGGGTTGAGCGGGTACCGCGGTTAGTCGAAAGGATGGGGCTTGTTGAAGTCGGGACGGTAGAAATCGCTGCTTTCAAATTCCTGGATCCAGCCGTTATACATTCCAAGGAGCTCCATCTCGTTGACAACCTGCTGATACTCCTCGCTGGTTATCCCCCTGCCAAGCTGAGGGTGTTTTTCAACCCACCTTGTAGGATAATATTGAGCCATGAGGGAGACATGGATCCGCGGAGATATCTCCTCTGCCAGGAAGCGCAGCACACCAATACTGTTGGCGACATGACCCGGTAAAACCAGGTGACGGACAATGATCCCTGATTCCGCAACATTGTTCACATCGGTCATCAAAGGTGTTCCTTTCTGCCTGAACATCTCCTTCAGCGCATTGGCGGCGTGCATAGGATAATCACGGGCCCCCGAATATTTCAGGGCAAGGTCCTGATCTGAATATTTAAAATCGGGCAGGTAAACACCGATTACACCTTCCAGCGATTTAAGTGATTCAACATTATCATATCCGTTGGTATTATAAACCCATATCGGATTATAACCGAGCGATTCAACGATATTTATGATCACCTTCATCTGGGGAATAAAATGCGAGGGCGAAACAAACCCGACACGGTTGATCCCCTGATCCAGAATAGCGGTGATGCGGGTGATTACCTCCGGAAGGTCCATTTGGTAATTCTCATTGTTATCCTGGTCCATACGATGAATCGTGTGGCTGATCTGGTGGTTCTGGCAATAGAGACACTGAAGGTTACAACCTGCAAAAAAAACATTGCAAATTCCATCCGGGCCACTGATGGCGGGCTCCTCCCCTTTGTGAATGCAAATTGACGCAATGCTGAAGGAGGCATCGCTCCTGCAATACCCTGCCCTGCCCTTCAACCTGTTGGCCTTGCAATTTCTTGGGCACTGGGTGCATCTTTCGAGTACCTGCAAGGGACCGGTAAAGTCATCATAATTCAAGACAGAGGAGTTTTTTTCGTTATTTTTGGCAATTAATGTGCAAAACTACAGATTAATGAGGAGTAAAATTACAAAATACACACACATCATCTGGGACTGGAACGGAACCCTGCTCGATGATGCATGGTTGTGTGTTGATGTCATGAATGGCATGTTGCATGAACGCGGTTTGGCATTAAAAACTCTTGACCAGTACAAGGAACTTTTTGATTTTCCAGTGAAGGACTACTATATCAAACTGGGTTTTAATTTTGACCAGGAGCCTTTTGATGAAGTTGGCATGGAGTTCATCACCCGATACAACAAACGCCAGGGAGAAACCCTGTTACACCCGGAAGTGCCGGAAGTGCTTTCAAATTTTGCCGCTTGGGGCATTTCGCAAAATATTCTTTCGGCTCGGGAGCACATCGAACTCATTTCAGAGACGAAATCGCTTGGTGTTTTCGGTTTTTTTGATCGAATCCGAGGACTCGACGACCATTACGCCCATGGAAAGAGTGATGTCGGAGCACTTTTGATGAAGGAGATTTGCGCAGAACCCAAGAAAATGCTCTTCATCGGCGATACCCGGCACGATGCCGAAGTGGCGGCAGAACTGGGTATAGATTGTATCCTTGTACACAGCGGGCATCACAGTAAGCAGCGCCTTTTGCAATTGGGAATTCCATTAATATCATCTTTAAATGACTTAATTCAAATGTCATGATAATATTACGTAACTCATTTATTTACTGTGTATTAATTTTATTTATCTTTACTTTTAAGGCTGCATGGTCACAGGCTCAGAAGGGGCAAAGCATGCGTATGCATTCCATACCTCTTGCCAAGAAAAAAGGTGGAAATTTATCCCCTGGTGCAAGGCCGCTCATCGGGTTTGTTAACCTCGTCCCCTATGAAAGTGCGAATGCTGAAGTAAAACGTGCATTTGATATGCTCAAAACCATTGAAGGGTATGATGTTGAATACCTGTCCACCAGGAATTTTGAGCAACTTTCAAGAAAAACAAGGAATTTTGCTGCCATATGGATACACCGGCCAGATACAGCAAGTTTCATCGCTGATGAAGTCAATTCAAAATTTGTAAAAACCCTACGGAATTATGTAAATAACGGTGGCCGGCTGTTGCTTTCGCTGCAGGCAGTGCATTATCTCAATGTGCTCGGTTTTGAGACATTAAGCATACAGGACAGTTTAAAATCATGTACCGACGCCGGATATGGCCGCCGGCTGGGGTTCCATTCATACCGGGAGCACCCGCTGTTTGCAGGGTTGAACGGCGGGGCCTACATTTGCAGGCCCTCCTCGGATATGAAGACAAGGATCTCCGGATTTTTCGGTGGCCGGGCGCCACAAAACGGAAAGGTGATTGCCGTTGACTGGGATTACATTTTTTTGCGTGAAGAGTCCAAACTGGTGCTTGAATATACACCGGAAAAAGGGAAAGTGGTTGCTGTGGGTGGATATATGAACTTTGACCTTGCAAACAGCAACAGTGAACACCTGATGTTGTTTACTAGGAACTGCTTTAAATACCTGCTTGGCCAGACCGGAGGAACTCCTGAATATTATTGGGACTATTCACCTGGTCTGGTGACCGAATGTTCTCCCATGCCGGAAACAGATCAGCTGCTTGTGGCCATCCCTCCCGCTGTTCCATGGGCAATTAAATCGTCGGATATTGCATTGAAAAAAAACTTTGCAAGTGACAATTTCTGGGACGTTGCAGGAGAGCGAATTCTGACAATGGGCATTGAAAAAGGAGGCATTGAAGAGGTTTGGTCTCATCCGTTTATGGCCTTCAGAGATTATGAAGTCGGGATCAAATTCAGTTACCGCGATACCATCTATTGGTTGAGTGATGAACGTCCTGAAATAGAGGTTAACCCTGCTTATTTCTCACGGCAGTATAAGTTTCAGCGTGCATACCTCACTGAGTTGGTCGTAAATGACCCGGCTGAGCCCGCAGGAGTGATTCACTATGAATACCGCGGGGTTTATCCTGCTGAACTCATCATCCGGTTTACTTCAAACCTTCGGTGGATGTGGCCTTACTCTGAACGGGTTACCGGTTCAATCTGCCATTCATGGGACAATGACGTGGATGCGTTGAGAATACAGGACGAATCGGGCGAATTGAACGTAATAATTGGCGGAACAAAGAGACCAGTCGCACACTTTGCGGGTCAGTTTGACGGGTTTAACACTACGAGGAAAAATGGCACTTATGAAGGAATCCCTACAACAAAGATACAAGCAGGCGGTTTACTGAAGTACCAACTTGAAATGAATGACAACCTCGACATTGTTTTCTGTGCCTCCTCAGAGGGATATGACAGTACCCATACTATCTACAGAAAAATTATCCATGATCCCGTTGGAGTTTATAAAAATGCAGTGAATCATTCTAATGAACTATTTAGCAAAAGTTTGATTATCAGCACTCCCGATAACGACTTCAACACAGGTTATCGTTGGGCGCTGATTGGCGCCGACCGATTTTTTGTCAATACCCCCGGGATGGGAAAGGCCCTGGTTGCCGGTTATTCAACAACACTTCATGGCTGGGATGGCGGACAAAAGGTGAACGGCAGGCCGGGGTATGGCTGGTACTTCGGGCGCGATGCCGAATGGAGCAGCTTGGCGTTGCTCGATTACGGCGATTTCGAAAAGGTAAAGTCGCAACTTGAATTCTTCAACAGGTTCCAGGATTTAAACGGTAAAATCTTTCACGAAGCAACAACCTCCGGGGTGATCCATTACGATGCCGCAGATGCAACCCCGCTTTATATTGTACTCGCAGGGAGATATTTCCGTCATTCCAATGATAGTGCATTTCTTCGTAAAACCTGGCCCAATATTAAACGTGCCATCAATTTTTGTTTTCTGACCGATACCGACCAGGACCACCTGATCGAAAACACCAATGTGGGGCATGGATGGGTGGAAGGTGGAGAATTATATGGTTCACATTCAACAATATATATGGCCGGCGCATGGGGAGCTGCCCTGAAAGAGGCCTCCTTAATGGCCAGGTTTATGAAAGATATGGAGGAGGAGAGCTATCGGCTTGAATCAGAAGAACAGGGAAAGATCATAAACAATAATTTCTGGAGCGACCAGCAGCAGTTTTTCGCCTATGGAATGAACAAAGATGGATCATTCAGACGTGAACAGACCATTCTTCCTGCAGTACCGATCTATTTCAGAGTTGCAGATCCTGACAAATCGTCCATTGCCTTAAAAAGTATTGCAGGTAACCTATTTTCAACAAACTGGGGTGTACGAATTTTACGTGAAGACAGTCCATGGTTTAGACCTACCGGGTACCATTATGGCAGCGTGTGGCCCCTCTTTACTGGCTGGGCATCATTGGCAGAGTATTCAACCGGAAATGAAATCCAGGGATATACGCACCTGATGAATAACTTGAATGTCTATAAGAATTGGGGACTCGGGTTTGTTGAAGAGGTTTTAAACGGTACAAAATACCAGCCATCCGGGGTTTGTGATCATCAGTGCTGGTCGGAGACCATGGTACTGCAACCCGCCATCGAGGGAATGCTCGGGCTGGTGGTCAAGGCCCAGGACCGGAAGATTATTTTGGCTCCCCGTTTTCCTCAACAATGGGATTCTGCATCAGCCAGGCATATCAGGATGGCTGATCAACTCGTTGATTTTCATTTTTTCCGTAATTCAGGTCACTGCAGTTACCGTTTTACCCTTGATAAAGGTCAATCGGTATTCATAGACTTTATGCCCTCCTTCCCTGCTGGAACAAATTTTAAAAGTTTGACAATCAATGGAAAAACAGTTCCATTCACCACCTTCAAATCTGCCGGTTCAATGACCCTGATGGTTTCCTTCGAATTGAATTCAGATTCAAGGATGGAGATTGAAACAGAGGGAGGAATCTCGGTGTTACCCGCCGTTTCAAATCCTAAGCCGCTGGATGAAGCGGAAGGATTGAGAATACTGTCAACCATGTTTTCGGGAAACACTTACAAAGTAGAGGTTGAAGGTGAAGAAGGAAGTTCGGGCTTTATTGAATTCTGGAGTGGAAACCAGGATTTGCTAAAGGCTGAAAATGCACGGTTTATCAACCAGGGCGGAAGGGTTTTCCGTTTTGCCGTTGATTTTGAGAAGTCAGAGGTGAAATATATTACAAAAACTGTTGTCATAAACGTTGCTAAAAAATAGGTTTTCCCCTTTGGCCATTCATGGATTTCTCATGGAAATTCATGAAATATCCGTACTTATGAAACTGATCAGAAGCATTTTAGCCGTGATCCTGGTAATGGAAGGTGCAACCGGGTCCGCCCAGGTCCTTTCAAACCTTCATGCCACCAAATCGGATGCCCTCTTTACCACCTATGCAGCTGCACCTCCCAGGTCGCACTATAAAACCGACCAGGGGTACCAGTTTCAATGGTTTGATGATGAATGCGGTGTTGAATTCATATCCCAAAACGGTCCAAATTTCGGCGTTGCATTTCAACATAATAACCGACTGATTTTCAAGCTGCAGGAACTATTTCAGGAACCAGTGATAACAACCTCCTACAGTGACCTGGTTAAATACTACTATTATCCGTTTAAAGGACTGCGGGTTGAAGTTTTTTTCTCGGTGTATAGTTCCGAAACAGCTATATTTCAATGCAATATGATCAATGAAAGTAAATTCCCCATTGAATATGCGGCACTCCCCTATTTCTATTACCCTTCGGCAGACAGTACTTTAACCCTTGATCATCTTTCATTAACCGAAGGTTATCATTTTAAGTTGGAGAAAAAACTGGACGGATGGATGACAGAGCATAATATACCCTTGGAGGAATCATTCAATGGCCTATGGACCATCAACGGGTTTCGCGCATTTTCCGACCGGTCCTTTGTTGTTAAAACCGCCCCGGGAAACCTCAGGGCTGATTTAGAACCCATGGCCTCGTTGTTTTCATCCATGAATCTTAAAAAGCGCACCGGTAAATACCTTCATGGATTAATCCAAACGAGGAATTTCACCCTGCAACCTGGCGACAGGACAAGTTTCACCATCGAAATCAGTCTCGCAGGCACCAATGAACCAACCAGGAAGCAATTACGAAAAACTGACAATATTGATTTTGAGCAAATTTTAAAAGAGAGTGAACAAGTGTATGCTAAAATCCCACGATTGCAATTTGCCGACAAGGACAAAGAGTTGCTTTACTGGAGCGCCTTTTCCCTGATGCGACAGTGCATGATGCCACCGGAGGGGGAGTGCAGGCACAACTACTATGTGTTTTCCCGTGAGCCAAAATGGGGTTGGGGATATGGCGGACAAGTATTTCATGAAAGCCTTACGATGCTGGCTTATGCATATATGGATCCCAAGGGGGCTATGAATTCACAACGGATTTTCATGGACCGGCAAAGAGACGATGGGTATATCAACTACCGGACAGGGCCATATTTGAATGAAACCATTGAAACAAATGGAAAACCAACCAGTTCGGCTCCCTGGTTTAATTATGTGAACAATGAAGTCTATAAAATAACCGGTGACCGGACATTTCTGTCGGAGGCCTACATTTCCGGAAGAAAGTTCTACAGGTATTACACCGCGAGCCGCGACTCAAACAGCAACGGATTATGCGAATGGGGCGCTCATGCCGAGTTGGAATCGGTGCGGGACGCTCGTGTTGCCGTATGGGATAAAGTGGGATGGGCCTCCAACTTTGAAGGACCTGATATCAATTCCATGCTTGTGATGGAAGCGAAATCGCTGGCTGAAATGGCAAGCGAACTGGGATTAACAGAAGAAGCAAACCAATGGCTAGAGGATGCCACCCATCGAAGCACTTTGATCAATAATTCGATGTGGGACAAGGAGACCGGGTTCTATTACAATGTTAGCAAAGAGGACCATTCTTTCAGCTTTCATTCTCAAAATGACCTGAAGGTTAAAGAGATCATCGGATTTTTACCACTTTGGGCCGGGGTGACGGATCCATCCGTGGCAAAAATTCTGGTTGAAAAAATGCAGGACACCATTGAATTTTGGCGCCCATACGGAATTCCATCCCTTACTGCGGTGCAATTATCCCCGGAAACAAATGGTTACTATTGTCCTATAGGCTATTGGAACGGCCCTGTGTGGATACAATGGAACTATATGTTATACAGAGGATTGCGCGATTACGGATATCATTTGGTTGCCAATCAGCTCTCCAGCCGGGTACTTAGCAACATGATCTTCCATTTAAAAAAGGACCATGTTTTCTGGGAATTTTACAGTGCCGACGATCACCAGGCCGGGTGGAATAAAACCTACATTTGGGCTGGAATTGCAACAAGATTTCTAATCGACTCAACTCCTCAACACTAAATAACCTTCAATGGAACAACAAACCAAAACAGCCATCATTGCCGGCGCAACAGGACTTGTCGGAGAACAATTATTGTCCTTACTTCTTGAAGATCCCTGTTACGGAAAGGTCATTGCAGTTGTAAGAAGGGAACTGGGAACCGTGCATCCAAAGCTTGTGCAGATGGTAGTCGATTTCGGGAAATTACCGGAAGGGCTGAACGGCATTCAGGCTGATCATGGTTATTGTTGCCTTGGAACCACCCTCAAAGTCGCAGGAAGCAAAGAGAGGCAGTACGTTATTGATCATGATTATGTTGTAGCTTTTGCCCGTGAGTGTCATCTTGCAGGGGTAAGCAGTTTCGCCGTGGTCTCCTCAGTTGGGGCAAACCCGAACTCTTCAAATTTTTACCTCCGAACAAAGGGTGAAATGGAGCGGGATATTCAGAAGTTCCCCTTTGCTTCCATTGTTATTTTACAGCCATCCTTTTTGCTGGGAAACCGAAAGGAGTTCAGGGCTGGAGAAAAAGCAGGAATTGCCTTAATGAAAGCACTCAGTCCGCTGATGATCGGTGGTCTGAAGAAGTACCGGGGTGTTCAGGCGGAGGTGGTGGCTAAATGCATGATCCGGAACATCCAGAGTGATATTACCGGGATTAAAATTATCCGTTCCGATATGATTATTCAAGAGGTTAAATAACCTATTAAACCAAAAATAACCATAAAGACACAATGAAGGCATAATGACACAAAGCAGAATTTGTGACCTCAGTGTATTTCTTTGTGCCTTTGTGGTTAAAAAAAGGTCAGCCAGAAATGAAGATTATCGCAGGATTAACAAAACCTGCAACAACTTACCTGTCCAACTCAAGTTTAAAAGCGTTGAAGATCATATCGGAGGCAACGGCAGAAGTTGCGTGATAAGTAGCTTCAAGAATTTCACCATCGTTCCAACCCAGACTTCTTAGGTGATCAACATCTGCTTTCTCCGTAGAGTTGGAATTTTTCACCACTTTGAGCACGAATTTCAACATGGCAAGTTCCTTTTCTTCCAGTGGCGCCTTCATGGGATCCAGTTTGATCTCAGCAATCATTTCAGGTAACACGCCATATTGCAGCAAAATTCCTGCATTCATGCCAATGCAATAGGTACATTGTTCCTGTTCGGAAACCAGCAAACGGATGAATGCAAGCAGTTTTCCGCTCAGGGTTTTATGACGCATAAAATAACCAAGGTTACCAACCTGATTTTCAAGAACGTGTGTACTTGGACTGAATATTTTAAAGGCATTTGGAATAAAGCCCATGGTGTTGACCATGGATTCATAAATCACAGCTACCGTTCCGGTAGCCTCTTCTTTTTCAATTAAGTTTAATAGTGGCATATGAAAAGTTTTTATGTTTGTTTAACAATTGGATGTTGGATTACTAAAGCGCAAAGATGCAAAAAAAAGAGTATTTTCATCCCATAATTCAGGTTCAATCCGCTATACAAATGAAAAAGTGTTCCATTTTTCTCGTTTTCTTTCTTTCAGGCCTGGCCGTGTTTTGCCAGCAGTTTAAACCCATTGAGGACTATGTCCGCATTCATGCCAAAGCCAACGATCCGTTGTATACCACATATTGTGCTGCTATGGCACGGTCTCAATTGTATGGTGACAAGGCCTATAAGATGGATTACTACTCTGATTGCAGTCCGGTCACCTATTCATCCGATCAGGCAGGTCGGATGTTTTGCATCTGGAAAGTTGATGAGGTTGTCGTAGAGGGGATTGGTGAATTCCTGGCAAAACCGGTTGTAAAGTTCTCGTTCCCCGACATGGCGATTCTTGAATACGAGCCAATCCGGGGGATTTTGGTAAAGGAGACCTTCCTGGTCTTCAGTTCCTCCATCGCCATTGTGGATATGGAGATAAAAAACACAGATAAAATCACGCATGAAGTTGCAGCCTATCCGGTGCTTGAGTTGGGAAATGACTCACTTGAGATCGTTAAATACGACCTTCATTCAGACGGCTACGTAACCCATCGGCATGAAAGTTCCTATCGCCTTATCAGCAGCCTGAAGGCACAATACGGATACCCGTCAAGGGTCAGGGATTTTTTCACCTGCAACAGGGAAAGTTCGTCGCATGGCGGGTATTCCGGTAATATGACCGATTTTTATATCAATATTAAAACCGACTTCTATTCCAATAAACGAACTGACTCATTGAATATGAAGCAGGACGGTATGGTTGATTTTATTGCCTTACACATGAAAAAGAGGTTAAAACCAGGTGAGACGGTTAACTTCAGGTATCTGCGTGGATTTCAGGAGGAGAAAGAGGATGAGGTATCTATGATAAGGAAGGTTGATTCTGTAAAGAAGTTCATGTTAAGAACCTATTTTGAGGACAACCTTATCCTTTTTGCTAAAGTTCCCCGGCTGGCTTTTAAAAGCCAGCCGGAAAAACTGGCATATCTTGGGGCCTTCAACCTTGCCCGGGGATGTATGGTTCCTCCTACCGGAAAAACCACCCATAATTTTTATGTTTTTTCACGCAATCCTTTGTGGGGCTGGGGTCATGGACACCAGGTGTTGCATGAATCGCTCAGCATGCTGGCATATGCGTATATGGATCCGCAGTCGGCAGAAGGCTCGCAAAGGGTTTATATGGAGCAGCAGCGCGAAGACGGGCTGATTGCCTATCGCCATGGCCCACGCGGTCTCCAGGATTATCCTCATAAAAACACCCCAACCACCTCGGCACCTTTTTTCAGCTGGATCAACCTTGAGGTTTATAAAGCAGGTAAAGACAAAGATTTCCTGGCAGATGCCTATGTTTCCGGTTCCAAATACGTGGATTGGTTGATAAAAAACCGTGACACTGACCATGATGGCACCTTTGAATGGGGGCCAAACGGGATCATCGAAAATGTACGGGACTGGTATAATGCCGTTTTCCAGGTTTCTGCGGAACGATACCTTGATGTGGACAAGGAGGATATTTCCGATGAACTGGAGTGTCTCGACCTCACGCTGATGGTTATCAAAGAAGAACGCAGCCTTTCAGAGATGGCGAAGCTCCTGGGCAAAAGCTCCGATGCGAAAAAATGGCTGGCGCTTGCCGATTCGACTTCGGTACTTGTGAATCAGCGGATGTGGGACGAAACTTCAGGCTTTTATTACTCGGTGAATAAAAAGGACCATACCTTCCAGTTTATGACCCGCGACCTGAAGCGGCAGGAGATCATCGGCTTCCTTGCTTTATGGGCAGGGGCTGCCCCAAAAGACCGGGCAGCACGGCTTGTTTCAACCCTGACAGACACGACCAAATTCTGGCGAAAATACGGGGTTCCGACATTATCGGCCCGGGACCCTTGGTACAGTCCTTATGTAGACTACTGCTGCAAATGGAACGGTCCCGTCTGGATGTTATGGGATTACATGGTTTACAATGGTTTGCGCCAATACGGATTTAATGACCAGGCACACCAGCTGGCTGGGAAAATGGTAAACGCAGTAAATGTCCAGCTTTCAAAGAACCATAACTATTGGGAATCATACAGTCCGGACAATGAAGTTCTGAATTGCCCTCCAAATTATATCTGGGATGCCATCATCGCTAAATTGCTGATGGATGAAAATCAGAAATAGCGTAACTTTGCAGGCTGAAAGATAGTATATGAAAGTTTTGTTTTCCGTTGTAGCAGGTTTATCCCTGCTTTTAACCCTAGGTTTTTCCTCCTGCAATACAGGTTACCGAACGGATATTCAACATCTTTTATCCCCGGCAGCCCTTCCATACCTGAAGAGCAGCAAATTGATCCAGGTTTCAAGTTCCGACACTTCCGGTGGAAATAATGACAGGATTTCGATCGGACCCGGTAAGAAAGTAAATATTTTCGATGCTGAAGGTCCGGGAATGATTGTAAGAATCTGGTTTGCCATCGATTCCAGGGATCCCTATTTCCTGCGGCGGATTGTGTTGAGAATCTTTTGGGATAATGAATCCAAACCATCGGTGGAGGTTCCGCTTGGTGATTTCTTCGGTTGCGGCTTTAAGTACAAGCCTTATGTATCTCAGTACCTTGGAATGAGTAGTGGCGGATACGTATGCTATTTCCCGATGCCATTTGAACGTTCAGCCCGGATCGAAATCGCCAATGAAACCCGCCAGAATGTGGATGGTTTTTTATACCAGGTAGATTATCAGAAATTTGAAGGAGCCCTTGAATCTGATGTAGCCTATTTTCATGCCCAGTGGACAAGGAGTATCAGGACCAATTATGACTCAAATTTTGTCCTGCTCAGGGCGGAAGGGAAAGGGCACCTGGTGGGAGTAAACCTCAATATCCAATCTTATGACGGCAGGCTTGGTTTCCTGGAAGGTGATGAGATGATATATGTAGATGGCGAAAAGAAACCATCCGTTCATGGAACAGGAACAGAAGATCTCTTTTCGGCAGGGTGGTATTTCAACCAGGGTGAATTTGCCGGCCCTTATAGCGGGTTGGTATACAAGAACGATTCCATTGGCCAGATTTCCGCTTATCGGTTTTACATCATGGATCCGATTCCGTTCAAGAAAAATATTAAAGTAACCATTGAACATGGACATGGAAACCAGGATATTGCCGACTACAGTTCAACGGCTTACTGGTACCAGATGGAACCTCATGCATCGTTTCCGTCATTCCCGATTGCAGGTCAAAGAATACCCTTGCGGATTGTCAAACCTGCCAGGATGTATGAAGCTGAAAAGCTGAAATTCACCCTCGAAGGATTAAAATCAAGGGTTGTTGACATGTCGGATGAAGGACCTGAATGGGGTGAAAACAGGCAAATCGTGATTGAATCCCGGAACAAATCCTCCTTTGGACTTGATATCAACGGATTAAAGGAATCGGTCTACGATTTGAACCTCTATTATTCGAGGGGGCCCGAGTATGGCAATGCCGATATATTTGTAAATGGTGTCATGGCCGGGAAAATCAATGGATACTCGCCTTACATCCTTCCAAACGGCAAGGTCACCATGCTGAATCTTAAAAACCAAAGGCAATCGATCGAGATCAGGTTTGTGGTCACAGGCAAGGATCCACTTTCAAAAAGCTTTTTTATCGGCCTTGACGGGGTCAGCATGGAACCCAAAAGAGTCTATATTCCTGAATGGTATATCCTGGGTCCGTTTTCAAATCCCCGGAAGATCGGTTTAACCCGCCGCGGACTTGATTCGGTGTATGCTCCTGAAACCAATATTAACCTGGCGACCGATTATCACAGTGCGGCAGGGAAACCAATACGCTGGAGTTACTTACAAACTCCGGAAAGCGGACTGATGTCGCTCGTTGATAAAGTTAACCCGCATGAATTGGTAGTCACTTATGCACTCACCTATATTTACTCACCTGATAACTCCAAAACGACGCTTTTTGTAGGGACTGATGATGGCGGGAAGGTGTTTTTCAACGACAAGGAGGTGTTCCGTTACCTGGGCGAACGTGTTGCCGAACCGGATCAGGCTGAAATTGAATTAATGATGAAACCCGGGTGGAATAAACTTTTATTGAAAATTGAGAATAATTACGGCGCCTATTCATTTTATGCCCGGTTGATTGACACGGGAAATAAACTGGTTATAAGTGCAAATCAGAAATTGCCATCCGAAAAGAGACAATGAAAAAGCTAAAAGGAAAATTTTCGGTACCGGTCTCCCTGCTGGTTATTTCCCTGTTTATCTGCAATCCCAGCACCGGCCAAACAGTAATAAAGCAGGGTCCTGCAGTTCCGGCAGGCTTTTGCATTAACCGGGGGGAGATGGAACTGTACAGGATGATCAACGCTTACCGTGAACAAAACAACCTCCCTCCCATTCCACTTTCAAAGTCCTTGTCGAAGGTCGCTGCATTACACGCCAAAGATCTGCTTATCAACCACCCGGATCAAGGTTCCTGCAATTTTCACTCATGGTCAAACAAGGGAGGCTGGCTCCCGTTCTGTTATCCAAAAGATGAAAGCAAGAAGAATTCCGTTTGGGATAAGCCGCGCGAACTAACCCGGTATCCATCCAGGGCATATGAAATTGTATATTGGGAGAATAATCCCCTGGTAACTGATACTATCATGATGGTTTGGAAAACGGAGGACTACTTCAACAGCTTTTTACTCAATACCGGGAAGTGGCTTGGAAGACCATGGAATGCAATTGGAATAGCAGTTTGTGAAAACTACGCATGCGCCTGGTTTGGGGAGGTTACTGATCCTGATGGTGAGGTGTTTGTTTGTGGCACCAGACCTAAGGTAGCAGATACCATTAAACCTATTGGAAAACCTATCATTCCCGCCCCCGTAAAACCGAAAAAACCAAAGGCTGCCAAAACCGTCCATGTTAAAGCTGACACGCTGGCGGAAAACCGGAACGACTCCTTGCATTTAAAACCGGTTGATTCACTCTCCGGCACTCCTCCGGAAATAAATCAGTCCAAAGATTCAATTACAGGAACCTACTATATCATCGTAAAAACAAATTTGGCGCTGGAAGCTGCAAATAAACTCGTAAATCAGTTGATATCAGGTGATTATCCGCTTGCCAGGGTCCTCGATAAAGATGGTAAAATAAGGGTTTCAGCCTTTGAATCTACCAACAAGACAACCGTTATGGCCAAACTAAAGGAGGTGAAGGGAACCTATAAGGATGCGTGGTTGTTGAAGAAATAAAGGTTAAGTGATTAAGTGATTAAGTGTTAAGGTTTAAGGGTGTCGGAGACGCAGCGAAAGCCTACGGTGGCGTTGCGGTCGAGGCCGGGCGATATTTGAAGTAACATTTCAGGATGGTCAACGGGTAATGGCCCTCCGTTGACATACCAGATGCTTTCAGTCGGATGATAGTAGCTGCCACCACGAATGATGCGGTAATAATAGCTGCCATTATCATACACATCAGCGGTCATCTGCCAGACATTTCCTACCATATCCAATACTTTGAAAGCACTGCCCCCTTTGGGATATTTATTGACCGGGGTGGCAAAGTTGAGGTTGTAATTACATTTTGTTGAATCCATTTTATTTCCCCACGGATACTTTCTCATATCGCTTCCCTGGGCAGCGTACTGCCACTCCTGTTCGGTAGGAAGCCGTTTTCCTGCCCAGGAAGCATAGGCAGAAGCGTCTTCAGGACTGATATAAACAACCGGCAGATTTTCCGTTCCAATCCGAGGAGCATTATTAAACCAATGCCTTAGATAATTTGTTGTATCAGACGGAATATAAGATGTTTGATCAGCAAATATCTTATATTGTAAATTGGTAACGGGATACTTGTCCATTAAAAAATGTGGCATCTCAACAATGGTTGTATCGCTGAAATCAGGAAATGGAATAAATGGATCCGGTGTGCCGGGAGCTCGCTTGGTATAAAACCGGAATTTGCCTGCAGGGATATCAACCATCCCTGTAATGGACTTTACGATCCTTTGAGCAGTTTCCTCACGGCTCACCAATACCGGCAGGGCAATATTGATGGGAACCACAACTTCATCAACCAGTTCGGATGCAGTAAACAGTTGAACAACGATTTTGTCGACCGGTTTCGGGAATATTTTACGGTAATCGACCGTTGTTCCTGATACCGGATAAACAATCTGTTTAGACCGATAAGTTGGATTACCGCCGGTCAGCACAATCCGATCGCCGGATTCCGCTATAACGGTCAGCACACTGCCTTTCACACTCACTTTCAGCGCCGTGGGAAAGGCGCCAATGCATCCTGCTTCTCCTTCGCGGCGGGTGTTAAGCCATGCGGCATCAAATGCACTGATATGGACAGGAATGAATGTTATTTGGTTTCCAACGATTGGTTTTACTTCCTGGTGATTCCAAAGATCAACGAAATGAAGTTGGTTTTCCGAAATTTGCCTCTCAAATACTCCTGAAGAATCAGGAAACTCAAACAAATTACCTTCGTATCCGCCCGGCTTTGCACTATAAATCGTAAACAATTGCTTTCCTACTCCCTTCCAGCTGTTTACATAAATGGAATCGGTCAAAGTTTCAATCAATGGCACAAATGATCCATTGCTGAAGACTGACCTATTTTCACGCAGTATTCTGGTTGTCCTTCCCAGGTAGGAGAACTCCTCCTCCATCCACCCGGGTCTTCCGGGGCGCATGGTATTGATTTCGACACCGTAACCGTTGAAAAAGGAGATGGCCAGTTCGCGGTGGAGACGGTCATCGGCCAGCTGCAGTACCCTGAAGATGGCAAAATCGGGTTTGATGAACTTGTTGAGATTCAGTGGCGGTGGCAATACCAGGGCATCATGCACCCTGCCGGTGACAATGCCCGGCATATCCTTTGGAACCGCCATTCCTTCGCTATACATGATAATTCCCGGCTTTACCAGGTCGGCAGCTGCCTGAAGTTCCCGGCTGGATGAACCTTTTGTGTCAAGGACGACTCCATCGGCATCTGTGGCACGCAGCAGATCTTCCATTCCTTTTAACTGGTCCTCTTTCCTGGTCCCTTCGTCCCATGGATTGAACGAGATAAAATATTTTTTACCAGCCTTGTGTGTGAATTCAACCTGGGCCCGTAACTCCTTCAATCCACCAGGCAGGTCACGGTACATATCCCACTGGTTCCGCTGATCAAGGCCAAGCCTCGGCCATGTTGGCCAAAGGGTAAAAATATCATAACCACCTGTCAATGAATCGTATTCAAACAATTTTTCATAAAATTCATATTTCTGTTTACCGTAGTCGAAGTACTTCTTATCCCATGCAAACTGCAGCAACATGATAAAACTGTTTTTCATCCATGCCAGGTCGCTGCGCCTGAACATGCTGTTGTCGAACCCGGGTAAATCGTAAAGCCAACGATCCTTGAACATCATTTTAAGCCCATTGTGCCACTCTCCGGTGTGCAGGTCAATATACATAGCATACTCAGCCCATCCTCCGGGTTTGAGGGTTATCTTCCACCGGTCGATCTCTGTTTTTTCCTGATCCCGCTGGCTTCTTCTTGCAAGGGCAGTGAGTGAAAGTGTATCATTGATCCTGTTATCTGAAAAACCAAGGTGCCAGGCATTATCAGGCAGCACCACTCCTACCGGGCCATATCCGGGCCGGTAAAGGTGCGAACGGCACAGATATTCAGGCCAGGCTTTGGTACCTGCAGCTGTAATATAAACCTTATCATTGCTCTCGCCAAAAGGTACCAGGTTTTCAATGAAGTGGGTTTTCTGTCCGGAGTTGGTAAACCTTACAGTGAACTTGATACCCGGGGTGAAATCTTTCTCCATAGCAGCCCAACCGCGGATGCTGCCGGCCAGCACAAAAAACAGCGTATCACCTTTGAGTTGAGCGTCACTGCAACTGGTTATCAGTAAACTATCAACAACAACTGAAAACAGCGGCAGGGACTGAACCAGACGGAGGCTCTGTGATTTATTAGTTGCTATGGCACTGATGGAGAATAGATTATGTGTATCCGGAACAATATTGTGAAGCCGTTCCTGTGATATAAGTGCCGCCGGAATGCCAAAAAAAATCAAGATGGCAAATAGTTTCTTCATCATGTGTTTTCTATTTTAACAGCAAACAGGATTGCAGAAGAAGTTACCAGGGAGTATTTTCAACACAAAAGGCACAATGGGACACAATAGAAACACAGTGGAATTGTTATAATCAAAGTGGTTTGTTAAAGTTTTCCATAAAACAAGTCCCGTTGTGACAGTGCATGTTCATGCTCCAGCAGCCATTTCTTTCGTTTCAGCCCACCCCTGTAACCCACAAGCTTTCCGTTAGACCCAATGACCCGGTGGCAGGGCACAATGACCGAAACCGGGTTATTGCCATTTGCCCCTCCCACAGCCCTGACAGCTTTCACATTTCCTGTCCTGCGCGCGAGTTCGAGATAGGAGATCGTGGAACCATACGGAATGTTTAATAGTTCATTCCATACCTTAACCTGGAACGGAGTGCCTTCAAGGTCGAGTTTGAGGTCAAATTGTTTCCGTGATCCATGAAAGTACTCTTCCAACTGAAGGATAGCTGGTTTGAGGCAAGTAGGCACATGCTGTGGTTTAACCCTGAAATCAAGGAAATAGAGAGTCCGGATTCCTTTTTCTGATCCAACAACCTCCAGGTATCCGATGGGGGTTTTCAGGAATGCCTGATGCGATGTATTCATATTACAAGGATTTGTTTTTCAGGCTTTTCCAAGAGAAAAACAACATGACGAGGCCAAAGGCCAGCATGCCGCAACCTGACCAGAGGTTAATATTAATCCCCAATGATCTCTCATACAGGGCTGAATCACTTCCGGTAAAAATTCCGAAAATTGTCAGAAGAAGGCCAAGGATGGTGAACATCAGGCCGATTGGAAATTTAATATCTATGCCCATGGGGAGAGGTTTTTGGACGGGCGGACGGGCGGACGGGCGGACGGGGTTTCATATGGTTTTGTGGTATTTTGTGGATGTGTTGATCAGGTGTTACCAGAAGAGGATTGTCAGGAGTGTGCCG
Organism: Bacteroidales bacterium; assembly: GCA_049317265.1. GTDB lineage: Bacteria > Bacteroidota > Bacteroidia > Bacteroidales > FEN-979 > CAIVAT01. Next base: position 64,563 of record JBMOIP010000014.1, on the reverse strand, counting down.
ATGGTAAGGACAAGAATGGCCAGGGTGGTGGAGCGCTGGTACCACGGTATGTTTGTATCAACATGTCGGGGAGTGAGAGCATAGACGAGTCCTTTCAGTTCCTCCTCGGATTTTTGCTGTTTTGTTGCCAAGGACAGGCCAATAGTAACAATGGCGCTGGTTGAAAAGGCAAAGATGGCGGTCCAGAAGTTTTGTGCCATTTCAACAGGGTAAGCATGGAATCTACCCAGCCAGCCACCTTTGACGAGTGTATCTGCTCCTTCAGGGAAGGTGAGGCCGTGGTGGATAAGGGCGATGGTAAACCCAGCCAACAGCCCGGTAAAAGCTGCATGACCGGTTGTTCGCTTCCAGAACATCCCCAGGAAAATCACCGCAAACAAAGGTGCATTGATCATGGAAAAAATGGTTTGAAGGAAATCCATGATATTGCCAAAAAGGCTGGCAAGGTAGGCTGCGGCAATGCTAACAATCACTCCAAAAATAGTAGCAAGGCGTCCTACTTTAAGGTAATGTTTATCATCAGAAGCCTTGTCGGATGTTACCGGGCGGATGTAACTCTGGTAAATGTCATAGGTCCAAACGGTATTAAATGCCGAAACATTCCCTGCCATCCCCGACATAAACGAGGCCAAAAGGGCAGTGATGCCAAGCCCTAGGACACCGGCCGGCAAATATTGCTTCAACAGCATGATGATGGTGTAATCCCATATGGGTTGCCCGGCTTCGTTGAGCGGCAGTGAAAAGCCTTTTCCGGGGGTGTTCATCAGAACCAGCGCAGCAATTCCGGGAACAATGATGAGGAAAGGTATGAACATTTTCGGCAATGCGCCGATGAGCGGGGTGTTCCTTGCGGCCGTTGGAGATTCGGCCGACATGGCACGCTGGACAATGAGGAAATTAGTACACCAGTAGCCAAATGAGAGGACGAAGCCGAGGCCTGCGAAAATTCCATACCACTCCACCCCCATCGGGTTGGACTTTGCCGCCCCGGTGTATTTCCACGTGGTGGTCCAGGTGTCGGCAGCAAAACCTTTTGACGTGACAATCGGCGCCAGTTGCTCCTGGAGACCATTCCACCCACCCAGATCCTTCATGCAGAGAATGACGATGGGCAGTAATCCGATGACGATGATAAAGAACTGAAGTACTTCATTATAGATTGCTGATGAAAGCCCGCCGAGATAAGTATAGGCAAGGACAATAGCCGCGGAGAGGACCAGGCTGAGATGGAAATTCCAGCCTAACACTTTTTCCATCAGGATGGCAAGTGCATACATGGAAATACCGGATGCGAGAATGGTCATCACGGCAAAAAGGATCGCATTCAATCCGCGGGTTTTCTCATCATACCTTAGTTTCAGGTACTCAGGCACCGATCTGGCCTTCGACCCGTAATAAAACGGCATCATGAAGAGGGCGAGAAATACCATAGCCGGAATCGCTCCGATCCAGTAGAAGTGCGTTGTAAGCATCCCGTATTTTGCCCCGGAACCAGTCATACCCATTACCTCGAGGGCACCCAGGTTGGTGGAAATGAACGCCAGGCCTGCTACCCAGGCAGGCATGGAGCGCCCGGCTTCCAGAAAAGCGTTGGCATCTTTCATATATCGTTTCAGCGCCCAGCCGATACCAAGCACAAAAACGAAATAGACGATCATGATCGTGTAGTCTATCCAGCTGAGAACAAATCCTGTGTCTGTCATATGGTCTGTTTTTCATCAGGCTGAAGCCTGATGTTGGGGAAGCGTGACGTCATCTTTCAGAGGTTAACGCTATGGTACAGCAAACAAATTTAGAAGTATATTTTTTATATCGGTAACTTTGAGGCCTGAATATCATTAAAAAGAGAAAAAACCTTGAAAACAAGTATGTTCATCATATTTATCAGTGTAGTCACCGTTGTTTACGGACTGGTAAACAGTTATATTTTTATCCGTGGTTTGCAGGCCATACCGGCAGGTTCCTGCTGGAGACCATGGTATATTACAGGATTCTGGGTCATCGCCTCCACATTTGTCCTTGCCAGAATTTTAGAGCGAACCTATCCCTGCGCATTGACAGGGGTCATTACCTGGATTGGCTCCTTCTGGCTGGCATTCATGCTTTACTTTATCCTGATTGCGTTGTTTATTGATTTTGCCAGGGTCATCAACCTTTTTTTTCACCTGTTTCCCTCCTCTTTTTACGCTGATTACCAGCAAACAAAACTTATTGTTTTATATTTTTCACTGGCCCTGGTTACAATGGTTGTGGGAATCGGCTTCATCAATGCCCGGATGCCGGTGACGCGCAAACTGGAACTGCATGTTCATAAAGTTGTTACTGGTGGAAAATCGCTGACCATTGTGATGGCTTCTGATATCCATCTCGGTACCATTATCGCCAAACGGAAAGCCAACAAGCTGGTTTCGACCATCAACGGGCTCCATCCCGATATTGTACTCTTCGCAGGGGATGTAGTGGATGAAGACCTTGCCCCCGTGATCAAGAACAACCTCGGAGCCAACCTGGTACAAATAAAAGCCAAACTGGGCGTTTATGCCATCACCGGCAATCATGAGTATATTGGCGGGGCAGAACCGGCCGTAAAGTACCTCAGAGAACACGGTGTAAATGTGTTACGTGATACTGCGATCCTGATCGATCACCGGTTTTACCTGGTTGGACGGGATGACAGGGACAAGCCAAGATTTACCGGGAAACCCCGTAAGGAGCTGGCTGAGTTGATGGAACAGGTAGACCTTACCTACCCGGTGATCCTTATGGACCACCAGCCATTTAACCTGGAAAAACCTGCAGAACTGGGTGTTGACCTTCAATTGTCGGGGCATACACATCACGGGCAGATGTGGCCTTTCAATTATATCACCAATGCCATGTATGAGGTCAGCCGGGGTTACAAACTCATCGGAAAGACCCACTTTTTTGTTTCCACCGGATTTGGCACCTGGGGACCTCCTGTCAGGCTTGGGAACAGGCCAGAAATTGTTCAGATAAAATTGTTGTTTGATTAAATTTCGTTCTCCGGATGAAAAAACTCAATGGAATTTACTCGCTTATTGCACTCTTTGTTGTACTCATCGTGATAGTCGTCATTGGAGTGCTTATCTATTCGCAGCGGGAGAGAGCAACTGACAAACCTGTCGCTCCGGTCACCGCCCCCACGGTTGCCTTTGGAATCACCCTTGAAGGTATGGAAATCGTCCATGGAGTAGTTGCAAATAATCAGAACCTTTCGACCCTCCTTGGCAGTTATGTACCAAATAGCATGATAGATCAGATGGCCAATAATGGCGGAGGCGTTTTCGATGTGAGAAAACTGAAGGCCGGCAACAGGTTTGCCAGAATTGTCTCTAAAGATTCAACAAAAAAAACCTTGTACTTTATCTATGAGATCAACCCGATCGATTTTGTGGTGTATGATCTTCGTGACACAGTGAAAATATATAAGGAGAAGAAAAAGGTCACCAGGCTGGTTAAAACAGCAACAGGCACAATCACCAGTTCACTATGGAACTGCTTTGTTGAAAACAAACTGGATGTAAATCTCGGACTGGCCCTTTCTGATGTATATGCATGGACCATAGATTTTTATGGATTGCAAAAGGGAGATCATTTCAAAGTTGTCTATGAGGAGGTTTTTGTAGAAAGTAAAATGGTTGGAATTGACAAAATTCTGGCCGCACAATTTCACAGCAATGGGAAGGACTTCTACGCCTATCATTTTGAGCAAGGGGGAAAAGGCGAGTATTTTGATGAAAACGGACAGAGTCTGCAGCGCTCATTTTTAAAGGCTCCGCTTAAATTTTCACGGATCAGCTCCCATTTTTCGAGGGCAAGGATGCACCCCATTCTGAGAATTGTCCGGCCCCATTTTGGCGTTGATTATTCAGCCCCTAAAGGTACGCCAGTTGTTGCACTGGGCAACGGCCACATCAATGAACTTGGATTTCACGGAGGATATGGCCGGTTTATCAGTATCCGTCATAATTCGGTCTATACAACCACCTATGCCCATTTATCGGGGTATGCCAAAGGGTTGAAAGCCGGCAGCAATGTAGTTCAGGGAGAAGTTATCGGATATGTTGGGAGCAGTGGTCTTTCAACGGGTTCACATCTCGATTTCCGCGTATACCGGAACGGGTCGCCTGTGGATCCTCTCAGATTGGAGTCACCTCCTTCAAAACCTGTTGATCCCCAAAACATGACACGGTTCAGGCAATTGGTTTCGAAAATGGATGTTCATGTTTCCACATCTTCCAAACAAGAAAAACCGGAAACAGAAACCAGGGTGCGTTAGCAACAGTAACGATAAACGGCGCAAAGGTTGCGTGGGGCCCCCAGTACTCTTCGCTCATGATGATAAATACATTGGTGAAGAGTATGCTGGAGTATATGATGGTGGGAATCCTGATCCACTCCTTTCCCTTGATGAATGCATAAATGGCAAACACATAATAGGGTCCGAAAAATACCGCATCGAGCCATATGGTAGCTTTCCACCAGGTTGGCCTTGCCCACTGAAGCGGATCAAAGCTTTTTCCCCACCAATGGACCATATCCACCAGGAACGGAAAGGGCCACAACGGATACTGAAAATCATCAGGGTTTTTAATAACAAGCTGCTCAAGATCAACAATATAGGTGATGTAAAACAGATTCAGAAAGAAAAAAGCAAGGTAAATGTAATCTGTTTTACGTTCTTTAAGTGGAATGGTGATTCGCATGTGATTTGAGGATTTTAGGAGGTGAAAATGCTAAGGTTTTTCTTTTTTCGGGCATTTGAAGCCAACTGGCGGGCAATGTTCAGCCGAAATCCGGGAACATTGGAGATGAAGGCGCCAATTTTTACACTGAAATCTGAGTAGACAAGCGTGCGGGGTTTCAAAATAAGTTTGACAATATGCCTGGCAACGTCATCAGGGGTTTTAGGCTTTGTAAAGAGGGCCGCAATAAAATTCTGCCTGTCTGCCATAAGGAAATCCTGGTCGATGTTTCCCAGGCGTGATTCCGGCAGAGAATCAGTTTTGATATATCCCGGGAAATACTCGCTGACACTGATTTCAGTTCCTGCCCATTCAGCCTGAATGGTACGGGTCCATGCTGAAAATGCAGCTTTTGAACAAACATAGGGCGCATAGAACGGTATTCCCATCATAAACCCCGGAGAGCCTATATTGACAATGTGTCCACCTCCCTGGGCTCTCATGAATCTAACTGCTTCCTGCGTGGCAACGACAGGTGCGATCAGGTTTGTGGTTAAAGCTTTTAACAAATCTGAAGGATTCACAGTGTCTGCTTTTGACACGATGATGCTTGCTGCGTTGTTTATCAGAACATCGATTCTGCCATACCTTTCAACAACCCTTTGTACCATATCCCTTGCAGCGTTTTCATCACTAAGATCCACCGCAAGTACCAATGGGTTGTTCATACGCTCAGCCAACTTCACGAGTTTCTCTTTCCTTCGTGCAGCAATAGCGACCTTCGCCCCTGCGGCATCGAGGGCCATGGCAGTGGCAGCGCCAATCCCTGCAGAGGCGCCTGTTATGAGAATGACTTTATTGCTCAGGGGAAATGTTGTTTTAATGACTCGTTGATTTAGGATTTCAGGGGCCAAAAGTATAAAGAAAGTTGTTTGTATGCCGGTTATTTCATAGGTTTGTCATGAATTAAATCATGATCCCATGAAATCTTCCGCTGTAACAATGATCGCATTACTGCTTCTCCTGGCTTTTAATTCCTGCGACACAGAGATTAATACAAAGGATGCTGATGACTTGGATTCGACCATTAACAGTAAGGTCATTTCTTCGAAATTGAAATCCCAAAAACGTGCCGTCATGAAAGAGACTTTTGGAGAGGTTGACCATAAGGAGGTTTTCCTTTTTACGCTGACCAACATCAGCGGCATAAAAGTGAAGATCACCAATTACGGGGGTATCATTACCTCGATCCTTGTTCCTGATAAAAATGACAGCCTCGGGGATATTGTCCTGGGTTATGATACGCTCAGTCAGTACATCGCTAACTCCCCTTATTTCGGCGCCATCGTGGGCCGTTATGCAAACCGCATTGCAAAAGGGAAGTTCACCCTTGACGGTAAAAATTACAAACTGGCCGTCAACAATGGGAATAACTCCCTTCACGGGGGCTTGAAAGGGTTTGACAAAGTGGTTTGGGATGCAAAGATTATTGATGATTCAGTGAAGCCCCGGCTTGAACTGACTTATCTCAGTAAAGACAAAGAAGAGGGTTACCCCGGAAACATGAAAGTAAAGGTTCTCTATACCCTTGATGACCATAATGAGCTTACCACGCTGATTGAAGCAGAAACCGATCAACCTACACCTGTCAACCTGTGCAACCACACCTATTTCAACCTGGGTGGAGCAGGCACCAATATTCTCGGTCATATTCTCACGCTATACGCTGATCAGTACACTGAAGTTAACAGCGAACTGATCCCAACCGGAAAATTACCAAGGGTAAGAGGAACCGCTATGGATTTCAACAACTCTGTTTCAGTGGGGGAAAGAATCGACAAGGTAGCAGGAGGATATGACCACAACTATGTGCTGACTAAAAAACCAGGAGAATTGTCAATGGCTGCCCAGCTCTTTGATCCGAAAACCGGACGGCAGGTGGAGGTGCTCACCACACAACCAGGCATACAGTTCTACTCAGGTAATTTTCTTGATGGAACGATCAAAGGGAAAAACGGTAAAATTTATCAGAAACATTACGGGTTATGCCTTGAAACACAGCATTTTCCAGACTCTCCCAATCAGCCGAAATTTCCAAATTGCATTTTACGGCCCGGCATGAAGTACAGTGAGAAGACCATTTACCGGTTTTCGGTTTTAAAGTAATTTCAAAATTGCTGGTATTTATCATGACATTACCTCATACCTTTGTTTTATTAAATCAGTCAGTATTCACTTTGTTTAAATGACTAAATATATGAAAACCAGACAAATAATATTACTGTTCATAGGTTCAATCCTAATATTTTCCCAGTGTAAGTCCCCTGCTGTCAATAAGCTGAGCTATCCTCAGACAAAAAAGGGGACGCAAACCGACAACTATTTTGGGACAGCTGTTGCCGATCCGTATCGCTGGCTTGAAAATGACACTTCTGCAGAGACAAAAGAGTGGGTAAAGACCGAACAGGGATTCACAGAAGAGTACCTTGCGAAAATCCCATTCAGGGAAAATATCAGGGCCAGGTATAAGGAACTCCTGGATTATGACAAGTTCTTTGGTGCTTTTAAAGTTGGCGATTACATCATCTTTACCAAGCAGGAAGGTTTGCAGAACCAATCGGTTTACTACATCCAGAAAGGGCTGGAAGGTGAAGCGACCGTTTTGATCGATCCCAATAAATTATCGGCTGATGGTTCGGTTTCGGTGGCGCTGGATGGCGTTTCCAATGATAAAAAACACCTGGCGTACCATGTAAACAAAGGAGGAAGCGACTGGCAAACCATGTTTGTCCTGGAACTTGCTACACAGAAGAAACTTGACGATCAGCTGGAATGGATCAAGTTTGGCGGCGCAGCGTGGAAAGGATCAGGGTTCTTTTACAGCCGGTACGACAAGCCGGCTCCGGGAACCGAATTATCAGCAAAGAGCGAGTTTCAGAAAATCTATTACCATAAGCTCGGAGATAAGCAGGAGCAGGATCAGCTTGTATTTGAGGACAAAGGGAAACCCCAGATGTACTATACACCGCAGGTTACCGAGGACGAAAGGTACCTTTTCATCTACAAATCTCCCGGGACGGATGGAACCGAAATTATCTACAGGAACCTTGCCAACGGACAAAAGGATTTCAAACTTCTTTTCAGGGGATTTGAATTCAATTACGGCATCCTGAACAATATTGGTGATAATTTGCTTGTCAATACCAATGATGGTGCGGGAAATTACAAAGTGGTTATGGTCAACCCGAACAATCCTCAAAAGAAGGAGTGGAAGGAGATCATTCCGGAAAAAGAGGAGAAACTTGAATCAGCCTCCACCCTGGGTGGTAAAATTTTTGCCAGCTACCTCAAAGATGCAAGTACCAAAATTTACCAGTACAATACAGATGGAAAACTTGAGCAGGAAGTCTCCCTGCCGGCCATCGGATCTGCATCGGGTATTGGTGGTTTTAACAATGAAACCTATGCTTTTTACGATTTCTCCTCCTTCACCTATCCGATGGGGATTTACCGGTATGATTTAACCACCGGGAAGTCGGAAGTATTTAAACAATCGACTCCCAAAGCAAATATGGATGAATACGAAACAGAACAGGTATTTTACACCAGCAAGGATGGCACCAAAGTGCCCATGTTCCTGGTCCACAGGAAGGGAATCAAACTGGATGGTTCTCATCCCACCCTGCTTTATGCCTATGGAGGATTCGGCGCCAGTTCCACACCCTACTTTTCAAATTCAAAGATCATCCTGTACGAGAATGACGGAGTTTTTGCCATGCCCAATATCCGTGGCGGAGGGGAATATGGAGAGAAGTGGCATAAAGGCGGCAACCTGCTGAACAAACAGAATTGCTTTGACGATTTTATTGCTGCCGCTGAATACCTGATTGACAAAAAATACACCTCGAGGGAAAAACTGGCCATCAACGGAGGCTCAAACGGTGGGTTACTTGTAGGCGCGGTTATGACTCAACGCCCCGAGCTTTTCCGGGTTGCCATTCCCGAAGTTGGCGTCATGGATATGCTTCGTTACCAGAAATTTACCGTTGGATGGGGATGGTCGGTGGAATATGGGTCAAGCGACAGTGCAAAGTACTTTCCTACCTTGTACAAGTATTCACCCTTGCACAATATTAAGGAGGGTGTTGAATATCCTGCGACACTGGTCGCAACAGCCGACCATGATGACCGGGTTGTTCCGGCACATTCATTCAAATTCATCTCCACATTGCAGGAAAAACAAAAAGGGTCAAACCCGGTCCTGATCAGGATTGAAATAAACCAGGGACACGGCGCTTCAGGGGCTTCACTCTCCAAAGTCATTGAAAGTGAAACCGATAAATGGGCATTTTTATTTTACAATATGGGGATAGAGCCGAAGAATAATTGACCTAATACTTCTGCGGCACGAAAGTCTGCTCCGACATCGGAGGTCTTACATACGCTTTATCCCGTTCCAGTGGCGGCAGGATTATCTTTTCGCGGGGCACATCATCATACTGGATCATGCTGAGCAGGTGACATATGCAGTTGAGCCGTGCTTTCCGTTTGTCGTCAGCCTCGACTACAAACCAGGGAGACTGCTTGGTATCTGTATAAGAAAACATCTCATCCTTTGCTCTCGAATAGTCGATCCATTTGGTGCGTGATTCAACGTCCATAGGGCTGATCTTCCACCTGCGTGTGGGGTCGTTTATGCGTTGGATGAACCTCTTCTCCTGTTCCTTATCACTCACTGAGAACCAATATTTGATGAGGATGATCCCGGAACGGATCAACATATTTTCAAAATTGGGACAAGACCGGAGGAAGTCCCAGTATTCTACTTCTGTACAAAAGCCCATTACACGCTCTACTCCTGCCCTGTTATACCAGCTGCGGTCGAAAAGCACCATCTCACCGGCGGCCGGTAAATGGGGAACATACCGTTGAAAGTACCATTGCGATTTCTCCTTCTCCGTCGGAACACCCAGTGCAATTACCCGGCAAACGCGGGGGTTAAGGCTCTCGGTAATTCGCTTGATGGATCCACCTTTTCCTGCTGCATCGCGACCCTCAAAAAGAACCACCACCCTAAGCCCCTTGTATTTGATCCACTCCTGGAGGCGAACCAGTTCAATCTGGAGTTTTGCCAGTTCCTCCTCATAAACATGTTTGGAGAGCTTATCTACACCTTCATCTTCATGGTCATTCTGGAATGTGCTCACATTCAGGTCTAACTCTTTTTTGGGAGAAGATTTTTTAGCTTTCTTCTCTTTTTTCTCCTTTGGTTTCTCGTTTTTGTGACCCATGGCTACTGTTTTTTATTAACGAATATACGCAATTTTCAGGTTATATGATCTCTCTGACACCATCCGAAATCTCAGCAAGGTAAAAGTCAGCGGTCAGCCCGGTTTTTCCAATGTATTCATTGCCAACCTGTTCAATAAATTTACTCACAACATCTTCGCGTACAAGGCTTATGGTACAGCCACCAAACCCTGCCCCCGTCATTCGTGATCCCACCACGCCATTGATTTTTTGAGCTTCTCCGACCATGGTGTCCAACTCAAAACCGGTTACCTCGTAGTTATCCCGCAACGATTCATGTGATGCATTCATCAGGGCACCAAACTGCAGAATGTCTCCTTTGAGCAGGCTTGCTACCGAATTGAGCACCCGCTGGTTTTCAGAGATAACGTGACGCGCCCGTTTCCTGATCACCTCGTCGGGAATCTCCTCCTGCATTTTATAGAACTGCATGAAGCTGATCTCTCCAAGTTTTGAAACCGGCAGCACCTGGCTCAGGTATGTTGCGGCCAGCTGGCATTCGGCCACCCGCTCGTTGTACTTCGAATCAGCCAGGCCCCGCTGCTTGTTGGTGTTACCGATAACAAGCCTGAATCCGGCAGTTTCAAATGGAACCCGCTTATGTTCAAGGGTGAGGCAATTCAGGAAGAGGGCATGGTCTTTATGCCCCATCCCTACCACAAACATGTCCATGATGCCACAGTTAACACCAACAAATTCATTTTCTGCACGTTTTGATATTTTCACCAGGTCGATCATCTCAAACTCCCGGTGGTTCATCAGCGAATTGAGTGCAAAGGCAGTTACCATCTCAATGGATGCTGAAGACGATAAGCCGGCGCTGTTCGGGATATCCCCTGAATAGAACATATCAAACCCGGAAACCGGGATGCCCGACTGCCGGAACTGATCGAAAATGCCAATCGGATAATCTATCCATTGTTTTACAGGACGAAACGGTAACCCTGATATCGGGATTTCTGCTTTGAACTCCATGTTGGAGGAGGCAAATCTCAGCAAATTATCGTTGTTGGGTCTGATCAGCAGGTAAGTGCCATACTGCAGGGCACATGGCAGTACAAAACCGCCATTGTAATCGGTATGCTCGCCGATAAGGTTCACCCTTCCGGGGGCGAAAAATGTTCCGGGCTTAACTTCGGCATTCCCATATAATTGAATAAAATGCTCTTCCAGCTTTTTCAGGTTCATGGCAGTTATTGATAGTTTTGATTATCTGTTTGGATTGAATACATCAGCTAAGTTAAAAAGAAATCACAATGGAAACATGCTTTATTTTCAGTTCCATTTTAAATGGAATATTCCGGAATCGGTAAGCGGGAAAATGATAATTTTGCCGGGCAAATTTTCTTTTATATGAGCCGTTATTTCTCCCTTTTAATCTTAGGAACCATCATCTTGGTTTCCAAATCATTATACGCACAGGATATTAACACCTATGAACTTGACGGAGGATGGAAATTCCGGCGGGCAGGTACAAAAGAGTGGTATCCCGCGAAAGTACCTGGCGTTGTTCACCTCGACCTGTTGCGCAACAACCTGATTCCCGACCCATATCTCCGTGATAATGAGTCGAAACTGCAGTGGATCGGTGAAGTTGGCTGGGAGTATTTGAAAACCTTTCAGTACAATGAGAAGAACTTTGCATGGCGTCATATCGACCTGGTTGTAAAGGGGTTGGATACTTACGCCAATATATACCTGAATGATTCGCTGGTATTTGTAGCCGACAACATGTTCAAAGAGTGGTTCATCGATATTAAGCAGTCGCTTCATATCGGTCAAAACACCCTGCGCATCCAATTTCCTGCTGTTTCAGAGATGAACAAAAGCCGGTATGCAAAATTGGCCAATAAACTGCCTGGGGACGAAAAAGTGGTGTGCCGGAAAGCAGCCTATCATTTTGGCTGGGATTGGGGTCCTACGCTGGTAACAAGCGGGATCTGGCGGCCCATCTATATTCGTGAGTGGAATGCCGTTAATGTTCTCGGTGTTCAGTTTATCCAGAAAAAACTCACCGATTCGGTTGCCAGCATGGCAGCACAGTTCACCATGTTTTCTGAGCTCGGCGATTCTGCAGATATCAGGATTTTCCTGGACTCCACAGAAATCCTGCGTCAATCGGTCATCATGAACAAAGGACCCAACGTGGTGAGAGGAGATTTCTCGATCAGTAACCCGAACCTCTGGTGGCCGAATGGCATGGGAAGCCCATACCTGTACGACTTTGGCTATGAGGTCTATTTCAATGGCAAACTTGCCGGTGAAGGCAGGCAGAAGATCGGGCTGCGCACGATTGAACTGGTACAGGAGAAAGATTCAACAGGCAAATCGTTCTATTTCAAGGTCAACAATATTCCGGTATTTATCAAAGGTGCCAACTATGTTCCCCAGGATAATTTTGTGCCCAGGGTAACCGATTCAGCCTACAAGGCCCTGGTCCTGTCTGCAAAACAGGCTAATATGAACATGCTGCGGGTGTGGGGCGGCGGCATTTATGAGAATGATATTTTCTACGACCTGTGTGATGAAAACGGCATCATGGTTTGGCAGGATTTCATGTTTGCAAATTCCATGTACCCCGGCAATAAAGAGTTCCTTGACAATGTGCGGGATGAAGCAATACAAAACATTGTACGCCTCCGCCGGCATCCATGCATTGCCTTATGGTGCGGCAACAATGAGATCGACGAAGGCTGGAAAAACTGGGGATGGCAGAAGCAATACGGTTACAATGCAGAGGATTCTGCAGCGATCTATAAAACCTACCGGACAATTTTCAACCTGATACTGCCTAACAATGTCAAGCGATTTGACTCTGCCAGGGCCTACATTCCAACCTCTCCGCTGATCGGTTGGGGTCATCCTGAAAGTCTCACCGAAGGGGATTCACATTATTGGGGTGTCTGGTGGGGCAAAGAACCTTTCTCCAATTATGAAAAGAAGGTGGGCCGGTTTATGTCGGAATATGGTTTCCAGGCTTTTCCGGATTATTCGACCATTAAAAAATTCACCTCTCCCGAAGACCGTGTCATTGGTTCTCCCATCATGAAGGCACATGAGAAACATGCAACCGGTTTTGAAACGATTGATGAGTACCTGCTCCGTGATTATAAAAAGCCAAAGGACCTTGAATCCTACGGTTATGTGACCCAGTTGCTGCAGGCAAAAGGGGTAATAGGCGCCATCGAGGCGCATCGACGGGCCAAGCCAACCTGCATGGGAACGATGTTCTGGCAGTTGAACGACTGCTGGCCGGTGGTCTCCTGGTCATCCCGTGACTATTATGGCAAGGGCAAGGCACTTCATTACGCCCTGCCCGCCGCATACAGCCAGATTCTCATCTCCCCTGTGGTTGAGGATGGAAGGGTGAAAGTGTATGTTACAACCGATGATCCCAAGTTTAACCGGGCCATCATGACGGTCAAGGTACTCGACTTTTCAGGAAACATCTATTCCGATGAAGGCTTCACAATTGATGTTCCGGCCAACTCATCCCTGGTTTATTATGACACCCTGAAGTCGGCTTTACTGGGGAAACTGAATCCCGCGGAGGTGATGCTCCTGGTCACTTTCAAGAGCACTGGCGTTATGGGAACGGAAGCGAAGAACCTGCTCTATTTTGTCGCCCCAAAAGACCTGGCATTGCCTGTTCCCGTAATTGAAAAAACGATTACCGCAACACCAACGGGCTATAAAATCAACCTGACCTGCGATAAGCTGGTGAAAAATGTCTACCTGTCTTCCTCCCTGAAGGGCGATTTTTCTGACAATTATTTCGACATGTTGCCGGGAGAATCGGTTGATATATTGTTTACCACACCGAAGAAAAATCCAAAGATCAGTGACTTGATCGTGGTAAAAAGTCTCATCGATTCCTATTAAACCCACACCATGACTTCCTGCCCAAAGCACCCGAATTACTTTTTCAAATCACTGGCAATATGCGTGTTGGCATCAATATGCTTCACAGCCAGCTCCCAAATCTCCCGACCGCTCACCAGTTATGTAAATCCCTTTATAGGCACCGGCGGCCATGGACATACCTTTCCGGGAGCAAGCGTACCCTTTGGCATGGTACAACTCAGCCCCGACACACGGCTCGAGGGTTGGGACGGATGCTCTGCCTATCATGGAAGTGATTCCCTGATCTATGGTTTCAGCCATACCCACCTGAGTGGGACCGGCTGTTCCGATTATGCCGACATCCTGTTGATGCCCGCTTCTGGTGAGGTGAACCTGAAAGAGTACGGATATGCTTCAGCCTTCAAAAAGAGCGACGAAGTTGCTACCCCGGGTTACTACAGCGTTAAATTGCTTAAAGGCGGCATTAAAGCAGAGTTGACCTCAACTGCCCGGGCAGGACTTCACAAGTATACATATACTACTCCAGATCAAGAAAATATAGTACTTGACTTAAAGCATCGCGATAAAGTAATTGAGTCGGGATTAAAGGTTGTCGGACCTGATGAAGCTGAAGGATTCCGCATCTCCCAGGCCTGGGCGTCAAAGCAGATGGTTTACTTTGTGGTAAAGTTTTCAAAACCCTTTCAATCTTATAAAATCACGTCGGGAGACCAGTTGTTACAAAGCGTATCTGAGGCAAATGGTGACAACATCAAGGCACTTTTCTCTTTTACAGGAGGTGCGGGAGACCCGATCCTGGTGAAAGTTGGAATTTCCGGTGTAAGCGTAGAGGGGGCCCGTAAAAATATGGAAGCCGGGATTCCCGGATGGGATTTCGATACCGTTGCAAAGCAAGCTTCTGAAAAGTGGGAGAAAGCGCTTGGAAAACTCAGGGCCGAGGGAGGAACACCCGACCAGCAGACGGTTTTCTATACCGCCCTTTACCATACCATGCTGCAACCAAACATCTACAGTGATGTTGACAGCCTATACCGCGGCCGTGACCTGAAAGTGCATAAAGCGGAGGGATTCGACTACTACACAGTATTTTCACTCTGGGATACCTACCGGGCAGCCAACCCGCTATACACGATCATTGAGCCAAAACGGGTAAGTGACTTTGTGAACACTTTCCTGGCTCAATATGACCAGGGAGGCATGTTACCGGTATGGGAACTCTCCGGCAATGAGACCGGCTGCATGATCGGGTATCATGCGGTCCCAGTGATTGCTGATGCATGGCTGAAGGGAATTGGCGGGTTTGATGGGGAAAAGGCGCTTAAGGCAATGGTACACAGCGCCGAACAAGACCATCTCGGTTTGAAATATTTTAAATCGAAAGGGTATATTCCGGCCGACAAGGAGGGTGAATCTGTTTCCAAAACACTGGAATATTCCTATGATGACTGGTGCATTGCCATGATGGCAAAATCATTGGACAAACCGGATATCCATAAAACCTACCTGATCAGGGCGCAGAATTACAAGAATATTTATGACCACATTACGGGATTTATGCGGGCAAAATCAAATGAAACCTGGTTTACCCCGTTCGACCCTGCTGAGGTGAACTTTAACTATACTGAAGCGAACGCGTGGCAGTATAGTTTCTATGTTCCACAGGATCTTAGCGGGCTGATGCGACTCATGGGCGGACGTGACAGTTTTGCACAGAAACTTGATGACCTGTTTACCGCAGATTCTAAAACAACAGGCCGCGACCAGGCTGACATCACCGGGCTCATCGGCCAGTATGCACATGGCAACGAACCCAGTCACCACATGGCCTACCTTTACGACTATGCCGGGACCCCGTGGAAAACGCAGGAACTGGTTCACCGGATTTGCACTGATTTTTACAAAAATTCACCGGATGGATTGATCGGAAACGAAGATTGCGGGCAGATGTCGGCCTGGTATGTACTCAGCGCCATGGGCTTCTACCCTGTTACACCGGGAGCTGGTATTTATGCCATAGGAACCCCGGTATTCCCCAGGGTAACCATTGGCATGGAGAATGGAAAATCACTCACCATAAGGGCTGCCAATATCAGCGACAAGAATTTCTATATCCAGTCGGCCAGTCTGAACGGGAAACCTCTCACAAAGTGCTACATCAGTCATGCCGACATTCTGAAAGGCGGGGAACTTGTGTTCAACATGGGTCCTCAGCCAAACAAGGCCTGGGGGGTCGGCTATGGTGCATTTCCCGATGCTTATATCCCGGAATACCTCATTAATCCCATGCCTGCCATTCACCAGGGAAGTAAAACCTTTCTCGATTCAACCATCGTTGGAATCTCCTGCCCCCTTCCGGGTGAAAGTATTCATTACACACTCGACGGGTCGGAACCCGGAATAAAGTCAACTGTTTATCTTCGCCCGCTCGTCCTCAGAAAAACCACCACCCTCCGGGCTGTTGCCATTAACCAGGATTTGCAGAAGAGTTTTCCCATTGAGGCCAAGTTCACCCGGATCCCTAAAAACCGGAAAATCACCCTGAACACAGTTTATGCTGGTCAATATTCTGCCGGTGGCAACCTTGCGCTCATCGACTTTCTCCGTGGCGGTGAAAATTTCCGAACCGGAGCCTGGCAGGGGTATGAGGGCGTTGATATTGAAGCAATTGTTGACCTTGGATCATTGCAACCAATCCACAAACTTTCACTGGGGTGTTTCCAGGACCAGGGAGCCTGGATTTTCATGCCTTCAGAAGTCTCGTGGTCAATCTCTTATGACGGAACTGCTTTTAAACAAATTGCCACCGTCATCAATGATCTTGATGAACATCATGACGGCCCAATAACCAAAGAGTTTACTGTAACCCTGAAAAGCGATAAAGCAAGGTTTATCAAAGTGGTTGCCAGGAACCGGGGTATTTGTCCCACATGGCACCTGGGGGCTGGCGGGAAAGCATGGATTTTTGCCGATGAGATAACGGTGGAATAATCCACCATCGATCATTATGGAAATAGAGGAATGAAAAATACGACACTCCGATCAGATCTGATCCTGCTGCTGGCCGCCATCATCTGGGGATTTGCTTTCGTTGCGCAGAGGATCGGGATGAACTATGTGGGTCCGTACACCTATAACGGGGTGAGGTTTACTTTGGGCGTGATTGTCCTGCTGCCCTTTCTCTTCTTCAACGCCTCCTCAAAGGAGCCGATGATAAAAGTATCCCATCCGGCCGACCGCCGCAAAATCATCATCGGCAGCCTGATGACCGGACTTTTTCTGTTTGGTGGCGTATCTCTCCAACAATTGGGTCTTCAACAAACCACTGCAGGAAAAGCAGGATTTATCACAGGATTATATGTTGTGTTCGTCCCCATTGTTGGCTTGCTATTTGGTCAGCGGGCCCACTTCACCCTTTGGATCGGAGCGCTTCTCTCCCTTATAGGACTATACCTTCTCAGTATGACCGGAGGGTTTACTATTTCACCAGGAGATAAACTCGTACTCTATTGTGCCATCATTTTCACCTTTCATGTGTTGTTCATCGCCTGGCTTTCACCCATGATGAACAGTTTTCTTCTTGCTGCCATTCAGTTTGCCATTTGCGCCCTGCTTAACCTTGTCGTGGCGTTTTCCATCGAACCTGTCCATGTGGATACGATCATACAGGCCTGGCTTCCCATTGCTTACGGAGGAATCCTGTCGGTAGGTGTTGCCTATACCCTTCAGGTAGTGGCCCAGAAAACAGCACACCCTGTCCATGCTTCGATCATTCTCAGCCTCGAAGCAGTATTTGCCGTAATCGGCGGGTGGCTGATCCTTCATGAAGGGTTCACTAACCGCATGCTCGCCGGATGTGCATTGATGCTGGCAGGAATGGTGGTTGTGCAAGTGAGAGGGCGATCATAAATAAAATTTGTCAGATATGAAAAGAAAGCAAAAAAAGTTAGCCGTGATGTTGTTCCTGGGAATATTGTTCACCGTTTTTGCCAGTGCTCAGGTTCAGCCTTTGAATGCCATTGCAACACAGGACAATCAGTCTGTTGCTTTTGACGACTATTTTCTAACTAAAACACTCAGGGTTGATTACCTCCTGGCCGGGGATTCCAAAACAGAAATTGCTTACTTTGTCCAGATGAAAGAGGAGCCTTTGTGGGGCGGTCCGCGTAAAAACCTGGTTGACCCATTCGGTTATGGCACCTACCGGTATTTAGCCTATGATTCAACCAACGGAAAGTTGTTGTTTTCCAGGGGATTCAGCACCCTGTTCCAGGAGTGGAAAGGCACTGATGAAGCAAAAAAAATGAAAAAAGCCTGGCCGATGACAGCTGTTATGCCTTTTCCGAAAAACACGATCAGGTTTGTCATTGAAAAGAGATCCTATGAAACAAACGAGTTTGAAATCATCTTCGAACGTACCATCAACCCCACCGATTATTTCATCAGCCGTGAAAGCATCCGGAGATATCCCGTAACCAAAATCAAAAATTCAGGCGATCCGCAGAATCATGTGGATGTTGCATTCCTTGCCGAAGGATACACCTCTCTTGAGATGGATAAGTTTTTGAAAGATGCAAAACGGATCAGCGACTATTTCCTCACCGTGGAACCTTATGCTTCCAATGCCGGCTCTTTTAACTTTTATGCCGTTGAATCTCCTTCGGAGGAGTCGGGTATTACCATCCCCGGTAAGGATATCTTTGTAAACACCAATATTCACAGCAGTTTTTACACATTCGACATGGACCGCTACCTTACCACCTCCGATACACGGTCGGTGTATGACATTGCATCCAATGTTCCCTATGATGTCATTTTTGTGCTGGTCAACAGCAAGCGTTACGGTGGTGGCGGATTTTACAACCATTATGGCGAAGGAACCGTTGATCACCAGCTTTCTGACATTGTAGCCATTCATGAATTTGGTCATGAGTTTGCCGGATTGGCTGATGAGTATTACACTTCGGAAATCACCTACTCAGATTATTACAACCTCAAATTCGAGCCCTGGGAGCCAAACATCACCACCAACGTCAATTTTGAGTCAAAGTGGAAGGGAATGATCAAACCTGAAACACCGGTTCCTACACCACGGGATCCCAAATACAAGAGCGTTACAGGGATGTTTGAAGGTGGCGGTTATCTTTCAAAAGGAGTATTCAGCCCGGTGATGGACTGCAGGATGAAAAGCAACGAGGCACCCGGTTTTTGCCCGGCATGCCAGGATGCCATCCGCAAGATGATCCGGTTTTATACCCGGGAAGATTGACACCCAGGGGTTTGTCAGTTCGCCATGAGTGGCTGAACCTCGAATTTCGAACCCCATTCTGACATCTGCTGCATCACGGGCAGCAATTTCCTCCCTTCGGGGGTAAGTGAATATTCTACTTTGGGAGGGATTACCTCATATACCCTCCTGCTGACAACCCCGCTTTTTTCAAGTTCACGGAGAACCTGGGTGAGCATCTTGTCGTTGATGCCAACCAATATCTTTTTCAATTCCCCATATCTTCTTGGGCTTTCTCTCAGGTTCCAGAATACAAGCCCTTTCCAGCGTCCGCCAATGACAGATAACGTCAGATCAACCGGGCAATAGAAGAAGGTACCATCCAATTCATATCGTTTCATAAGGCAAGATTTTTCTCATTTGCTCAATATCCCTTTTGTGGTCTTTGTGCCAACTTTGCGTCTTTGTGGTTAAGTTTTATTTAACCACAAAGACACAAAGAAAACACAAAGGACACTAGGAATCAGATACAAAATTAAGATTATCAGGTTCACTTACCAAATCGATAGTGCTTTCTTTTTGGGTAGTATATTGCATAATATTGGTGGATGGTCCAATTTTGCAGGCTCAAACTAAAATAAGCGAACATGGAAAAAGAAGAGGTAAAGAAAACAGCATTGGCGGTATCTTACGCTATTTTGGAAGGCAGATGGGATGACCTTGCCGACCTGCTGGATGATAATTTCACCTATACCGGCGACGGATTTGTCTTCAACAAGGATGAATATATCGGATTCATGCAGGATATGAACGCAGCCTTCTCCAATTTAAAGATGGTTTTTCCCCACATCCTGGTTGACGGCGACCAGGCTTCGATAAGGTTTATCTCCACGGCTGTGAACACAGGTAAATTTATGGGAGCGCCGGCCAACAGGAAAAACCTGCAGGTTCATGGAATCTTTATCAGGAGGGTTAAAGACGGAAAGGTAATGCAGGAGTGGCAGACCACCGATTTACTGGGTGTGATGAAACAGATCGGTTTTGGTGCATTGATGGGTTATTCAGTATTTGTCGGGCTCTTCAATGTCAAGCAAAAACGTCCTGTCAGAAAAAAAACAGGGTCCTGATTCAGCCTACTTAGATAGCCGGAGTGAATATCCCACGGTGACACCATACGACATTGTTCTGGCAACAATGAAAGCGTCTTCTAAAACATCGCTCATACCATATTTGTATGACAGTTTCACCACTATATTTCCAGGCCCTGCTTTATAAGTTGCCCCGGCTTCGGCAACCCAGCTGAAATCCACCTCGTTAAACCTTGAAAATGGCATAAAAAACCTATAGTACGGGGCGGAGAAGAGTGCGCCTGGGTTTGGTGTGCCTACCGCAAAGTCAACCTGCGGGCCTGCAGCAAGCTGCAATCCTATTTTACTGTTCCTGGGGTGAAAGTGGTAGCCAAGAAGCATGGAGATTCCCATGTAATTTTGCCTGGCAGCAGTTGACCATAGCCAACCGATTGAGTCTGTAAATGTGACATTTGCCAACCCTTTCCTGGCATAATGAAACCCCGTAGACAGGAAGAAGTTCTTACCCAGGTCAAAATCCACATTAACCGCAGCCTGCACTGATCCTACGTCGGGTTTCAAATCGACCGAATCAAGGAGGTGGTCCTGCCGCGCAATACGCTCATATTCAGCAACACTGGTATGGGTTCCAAGGAATCCAACCTGGACGCCTATTGAATTCTGCGCTTGCAGCATATTGAATGAGATCCAGCTGAAAAACAGGATCACAATTATTTTTTTCATATCTAACCGTTGTTGAATTTTACAGGATTCCCGTATAGGATTCCAACTGCAAAAGTACGGAAGATTCCTGAAATGAAACGGCTATCGTTGAACCACCACTTTTCTAACAATTCGTTGTAATTCACTTTCAATCACAAGTGTATAAACTCCTGCCGGAACAGGCCTTAGGTCGATTGTTTGCCGATTCTCCCCGGAAAGTTCAACACCCCCAAGTTCAAAGATTTTCTGACCCAGTCCGTTCAGAACCGACAAGGTAACCGTTTCTGTGACAAGGTTGTTCATATATACCTGGAAAAAACCGTCGTTGGGAACCGGGTAAACTTTCACAGTAATTGGTTCAGGGCTATTGGCACCGGTCATGAGGTAATAAATCCGGTTTGATGGTTCGGAACCGCAATCTGAGATGGTAACGATCACATGATATTCGCCGGATTTGTCCGGAGTGTATGTCACCTGGTCAGCACCCGGAATCAGGATTCCATTGTAATACCATTGGTTGCCTGCCGGGGCGCTGCTCACCAGTTCGTTCCCGTTCTGGGTGATCACCGGAACCGGGGGCAGTGAATTTACGGTGACACTCCTGGCACCTGAAATCAATCCTGCACCACAGGAGTTCGAGGCATAAACGGTAATGTCGCAAACTGCCGGGCCAACCGGGAACTTCGCTCTGACGGAGTTGGTGCCATTGCCCGTGGTAATAACACCACCACCGGTGATCTCCCACACGTAGAACATAGCATTCTGCACAGGCGAAACATAGTAAATCACACCAGTGTCGCCCTGGCAAACAACCTCCTCCCCTGTCGGCGTTCCTGCATTTCCCGGCAATGGCGCAACATTGACATGGAAAGGTTGTGAAGGTGTACCGTTACCACAAAGGTTATTCCCATAAACCGTGATGTCTCCCGGCTGGGCGGCAGCGCCGAAATCAACCAGGATGCTGTTAGTGCCAGCACCGGAAACGATGGTTGCACCAGATGGAAGGCTCCAGACATAAGTGACCGCATCTGTGATCCCGGCGGTTGAATAATTCACCCCCTGGGCGCCGGCACAAACCGAAACGTACCCCATAACTGTTCCGGCTGCGCCTGGCAGGGGGTTTACTGAGATGTTAAATTGGGTTGGAACGGATGCAGTACAACCGCTGGAGTTCATATAATTTACTTTAACCCACTGAGAACCGGGAACATCCCAGGTTACAATGACCTGGTTGGTGCCACCTCCGAAGAGGATCGTACCTCCGGGAGAGATGCTCCAGGTATAACTCGACATCCCCGGCTGTGTTGTGTAGTCATAGTATCCGGAGGCAACACACATGGCTGGACTACCCGAGATGACGGGTGCGGGCATAGGATTAACCATAACCGTCAACACTGCAGGTGCGGCTGCCGCGCAACCCAGCGAATTGATATAACTCACACCCACGGTTTGTGTGCCAAGGATGTTCCATGCGACATTGATGGTGTTGGTGCCTGCTCCGGAGGTGATGGTTCCTCCGGCGCTAACTGTCCATACATAAGAGGTCATCCCTGGTTCCGTATTGTAAACGACATTGGTTGCGCCCAGGCAAATTGTGCCAGGGCCGGTGAGACTGGGAACCGGATGCTGGGAAACCGCCATGGTGACTGCATTCGATGTATCCGGGTTATTTGAAAGGCAGGTTCCTGTAGCAGTGAGTACGCATGTTACCACATCACCATTCTGCGGAACATAAGAAAATGTTGAGTCGAATCCTGTATAAAGCTGCCAAACTTCAGATGCGCTCAATGAACGGTTATAAAGTCTCACATCATCAACTTTTCCTTTAAAAGGATAAGACCAGTAGGAAGGAGATGGATTATAGCAGCAGTAGGTGAAGTGCCTGCCAATGGCTAGCGGATAATCAGTACTTGTTGATATGTAACTGTTGTTTGCCATGAGTCGCTTATCCGCCAGTGTGCCGTCAAGATAAAAACTCGCGGAATCACCCTTAAAAACACAGGTATACAGGTGCCATTGATTCAGGGAAACTGTGGTATTTGTCACGTAGGCCCCGTTATTGCCTGCATAAACTACTTGTGCATTTCCCCCTGCATCATAAATACCATACCCGTTGATAATATCCCTCCCCTTGTTAAGAATCCACCCCCCGTGAACCTCCTTGTTTATCCATACGGAGATGCTGAACGGGTTTTGAATTGCCAGTGCACTGCTATTGGCAACGGTAAGATAATCGCTGCCACTTGGGTTTCCTCCTATATAATAAGCGCTGTTGGGGTTTCCGAAACGGTCGGTAGTCCATGAAACATTACCATATTGCACGGCATTCTGACTGTTCCCGGTGGCATCAGCCAGTGTTCCGTTGAATGGATAATGAGCGACCAGTCCGTTGATGATGTTGTTACCATAAACAGGGACACCATTTACATACCATTGCAGCGCAGCATTGGAACCTGCATTCACCATATGAGCCGTGTATTGAACCGTATCGCCCTGGCAAACCGGGTTTGCCGATGCCGTGATGGAAACGGAAACAGGAACCAGTGGGACCACTGCCATCTGGATGACATTGCTGGTTGCAGGATTACCTGTTGCGCCCGGGGCATTAGATGTAAGGATACAGGTAACTGCATCATTGTTCGCCGGGGAATGTATGAATACAGGATTGTTCGTTCCGGAATTGATACCGTTCACTTTCCACTGGTACTGGGGAGCTGTACCGCCATTCACAGGGGCAGCCGTAAATGTAACCAATGAACCTGAGCATACATTATTCGCAGAGGCGGTAATGGTTATGCTTACCGGTGCAGGAACCGTTATAACATTCTGATATTTGATGATCCTGTTGGAAGCAGGATCCATCCGGTTTCCATCGAGAACCTGTGAGACATAGAGATCATAGGAATTCCCGTTTTTCTTGAAAACGATATCACCGAAATCACTGGCAGTGGGTATATTATTAACGACCTCCGTTACATCGTTGTATCCGTTCACCCTGAATAGCGCTCTTTTAGTATTGTCAATGATTGATTGTGCCACAAAGTATGGCTTATTATCAGGGCCGATGGTACCTGCCCATCCGTTAAAATTCTGAACAATGGTAACCCAGTTTTCAACTGTCCCTGCTGATATATTGAATCTTACCAGGAGGTTGGCAGCAGCGCCTGTTATGGCATACAAATACTGCCCGTCCGCCGAGACCTCGCATCCCTGAAAGGATCCCGGATCAAAAACCGAGAATGTCCCGTTGACAACAGTTTTAACGATCCCGGTCATTCCCCAATGCGAAACGGTATAGATGGCAAAGGCGGAAGCCACACTGTTGTCATAAAGGGTAACAGGCCCCGGCATATGCGGCAGAGACGCAAAATTCGAGGCAGATCCTGAAGGTGTTACCTTTGTTATATTGGAAGAAGCATTATTCTGTGTAAAATAGAGGTTCTGCTGTTTATCGATGGCAATACCTGAAGGCCACATATAGCCACTCACAAACACAGACTTATTCCCTGCCGCATCAATCTTCGCTACTGTGTTGGTATAAGGGCCCGAATAGCTTGCATAGCTGTGATTTGCCACAAAAAGGTTTCCTGCTGTGTCAAAAACAATTTGCGCCGGCACATTCAGACCTGTTGTAACTATTGACAGAGCTGAATAATCTATTTGGGCCTGGAGATAATTCATTGCTGCCAGAAATATTCCTATTATCAGCAAAATACTCTTTTGCATTTTCATATGATTGTTATTAATGTAGAAGGATTTTTCGGTTCCTGTCAGGTAACTGGTCGATAAACCTAACCTGCGGCAATACTAAATAAAACCATTCATCTACACAACATATCCGGAGGTTATTGTATAAACCTTATTGTTATCTGTATGAACAGGGACGAATAGTACATGAAAGACGTTCCACCCGGGAGGGCAACGCCTGGCTTAACGGCTTCGGTTAACCTAATAAAGCCCTTTGATAAAATCGGCAGAAACCTGGAGTTGCGTTGTTAAACCATCCTTCCGCAATTCACAAAGCCTCTTTTTCCGGTCGACACGAAAAAGGAAGGAGCGGTTAATGGCGGCAGACCTTGACACCCGGTAAAAATGACCTGCAGGAAGCAACTCCATCAGACTGCCAAGATTTATTGTGACTATCTCTGCCAGCCCATTGGTGAACGTAATAACTGTGTAATTTCCATCTGCTTTGGCATGGAGGATCTCCATCGGGTCAATAAGCAGGAACCCTGCCCTGGTATTAAGCCTGATCCGGTCGTCATGGTGCAGGTGGTGCAGGAGGTGATCTACCTTCTGGCTGAAATCACTGGCAACCCGTTGAGCCGAAAACCGCCTTAATGTATCTGCCAGGGCCCTCGGGTCAACCGGTTTTAGTATGTAATCGAAGGCTGCCACTTTAAACGCCCGGATCGCATATTCGTCGTAGGCTGTGACAAAAATGATGGCGGGATTGAGATCGAGACTTCGCAATTCGGAAACAAGATCAAACCCCGATTTTCGCGGCATCTGGATGTCAAGGAAAACGAGATCGGGAAGATGCTGTTGAATGAGCAAACGCCCGGAATCAGCATCTGCCGCTGTTGCAATGATCTCAATACCAGGGTGATTGCGCAGCAGAATGGCGAGTACGTCCCTGGCCTCTGCCTCGTCGTCGATGAGAATGGTGCGAATCAATGCAGGTTTATTCATGGCCTGTCATGTTGTAATGGAACCCTGCAGGAATGATGATGGTTACATTCGTTCCTGCAGGTTCGTTGTTTTCAGTAATGAGATCAGTTACTGCATGTATGATTTTTTGATCATTGTACCTGTCAAAGAAATCATAATAAAAATTGAGGATCATCATGCCTTTGCCAGTTGACTTCTGACCAATTTCCCTTGCCTTCTCACGGCCAATACCATTGTCTTCGATCTCAATGTGCAATTTGTTGTCAGCTTCACCGATGGTGATCACCAGTTCCCCGTCTCCGTCCTTTTTATTTAGCAATCCATGTTTCAACGCATTCTCCGCATAGGTCTGTATAACCATCTTGGGTACCTCCTGATCGAGGTTTACCGGCTGAATGATATCGATCCGGAATTGGAATGAATCCCGAAACCGTAGCTTTTCTATTTCAAGGTAGTTCTGAACAAACACCAGCTCTTCAGCCAGTGTCCTGGTAATTTTATCCCCCGAGGTAAGCACCTGCCTGATCATGTTGGAGAGCTTGACAAAGAAAGTATATGCTTTCTCTTTCTCCTCTTTGAGAATAACCGATGCAATGGAATTCATCGCATTGAAGGTGAAATGCGGATCGATCTGGTTGCGGATGGCAATCAGCTGCAGTTCGGCGATCTTCTTTCCCGATTCAAGTTTTTCCTGCATTGAAATCTTCCTTCTGTTCATGACAAGGTAGCCTAACCAGAAAAAGAAAGCGGCTAGCAGGATCACAAGCAGGCTCCAGAACCACCATGTCTGCCAGAATGCAGGTATGATAAAAATATGAAAACATGCAGGTTTAACTGACCATTCCCCGGTATCATTGCATGCCATGACCTGAAAAGTGTATCGTCCGGGTGCAAGATTGGTATATGCGGCATACCGCTCGGAGGTGGGCTGCGACCACTCTTTATCCTGACCCTCAAGACGATACCGGAACCTGACAAATCCGGAACCGCGAAAGACCGGCGCAGTGAAATCAAACCGGATGTTATGTTCATCATGGCGCAACTCAAGCTGCCCGTCCGAAACAGAGGAGTTTACCAGGGGAACCAGTTTCATCGCATCATCCACAAGACACACCCTTTCAATATATACCACCGGACCGGGTAAAACAGGTGGTAACATCCGGGGATCTATCCGCTGAAGGTTATCGGTAGTAGCCACCCATAGAAATCCGTGGCTATCGTAACAAACGGCATTCTGCTGACATTCATTCCCGGTAAACCCATTGTCGGAATTGAAATACCGTATAATGGCAGTATCCCTGGCATAGAAGCCGGCCAGGTCCAGAAATCCGATTCCATGCAGGCCCCCGATAAACAGTTTCGTTGAATCAATCGTGCACAAACTCACCACCAGGTCGTTAAACCATGGATTTGGAATTTTGCGGAATCGTTTCATGTCAAAGATCCATAGCCCCTCTGAATTCCCGATCCAGATATTTCCACGGTGATCCTTCACCATGGTGTTTGCCCCCTGGTTATACCCAAACTCTTTGTCGGGAAGATGAGTCACCTTATCACCTTCAAGGAATGACAGCCCTTTGAAACCTCCCAGCAATAATCTGCCCTGGTTATCCATCAGCATCGAAACCACCTTGTTTCGTTTATTGCCAGGGGTAACATTGATAAGATTGTAACCAGGTACTGACGGTTGCAACTTCAGGAGACCATAATCTGACCCGCAATACCTTATCCCTGAGCCTGTATCTTCACAAAAGCTAAAGGAGGCCGAAACTGGCAGCCCTTTAATCTGGTGGAGCATAGCCCCATCCCAAGTCATCAGGCAGTAAGGATTGACGCTGATAAAAACATTCCCTTCCCTGTCTTTCCCGGCTCCGGGGTAGACATACCAATTTAACTGTGATCCAAAGGTCGTTGGTTTGGGTACAGTAGTTATCTTACAATTTTCAATTTTCTGAACTCCTTTTTCATATCCTCCCACAATGAGATTATGATGCCTGTCTTCAATAACGACCTGTGTGTTCTTGTGAAGTCCGTCTGTTTCATTGAAGCTGGTAAAACCAAGCGGGTGAATTCTCAAAAGTCCCATGGGAGAACCCAACCAAACATTTTGTTCCCTGTCCTGCAGGATTGAGGTCCCAGCCGGAAACGGCAATTTATATTCCGACAATCTGCCATTCAAAAACTGCCTGAGCAATGGCAGGTTGTAAGAAGTGAGAAGGAAAGTGTCCTTATTGGTGATGGAAAACTGGTTATCAAGAATTTCCTGATTCATCCCAAAATCAACAACAAGATTAATGGTGGTATCTGCAATACAATAGAGCCTGGCAGATTCTTTCATGCCATTGAGATTCGTCCATTTCTGTATGGTTGTATTTAACCGGGACTGGTCGAGGGCAAGCCCCGGGGTCACAAAATAGATCCGCTCGTCCTGCCCTGTATAGATGGACTTGAATGAGTTGACCTTGAGCGTAATAATGTTATTTCCACGCAAACATGCTAGTTTATTCTCTCTGTTTCTGAAATAGAAGTTGCCGTCCAATGGAGAATAGTTGAGGTCGATCCATCCGTTCTCAAGAAAAAGATCTTTAATCTTCGAGAGTATCGGACTCTCAATCTGTTTTAAACCCGATTGATCAACCTGATAATGGGTATATGAAGTTGCTGTTTTTGTAATAAAAAAGCCTATCCCATCCTTGATCCAAATGGCTACATAATCACCTTCATAGGGATAACCGATCATGGTGGTGCTTTTTGCCCTGTATGTAAAAAGCAAACATCCTTTCTGGGTCAGAATCAAGACCGCACTGTCGTTGATATTACGGATCTGATTGATCCATGATTCAGATATCCCTGAGCTATCCCGGATGGTTTGAAAGGAATTGCCATCGAACCGGCTTATCCCGTTTTTGGTGCCAACCCACAGGAAACCCTTGTCATCCTGGTGAATGGTGGTCACTTCAGATTGCACCAGGCCATCTGTTACGGTATAGAGCCTTGATCCCGGATGTTGTGCAAAAGTGCACTTCAGAATAAACAGACTTACAAGGATGTAAAACGCAGAAAAGTACTTCATGACGCTGCCTGGTTAACCGTTATCGCTTTCCAGCCAGAGCAGAAAGAGATTATATCCCATTGACAGTACCACAGCTCCGACGAAAAGCCCGATGATGCCAAAACTGATAAACCCTCCGATGGCTCCCAGGAAGATCACCAGCATAGGCACTGGGGCTCCGCGACCCAGCATCATTGGTTTAAGAACATTGTCAATTACCAATAGTGGGAGGCACCACGCAGTTAAAAGAATCGCTGCGAGCATGCTTAGTTTCAGGAAGGCATAGATCAGAACTCCAATGATCACCGGTCCAACCCCGATCTGAACGATCGCCAGCACAAAACCGATGAGGGCCCACAACCCGGCTCCGGGAATTCCTGCCACCAAAAAACCGATCCCGGCAAGGAATGCCTGGATAAAGGCAACTCCGAGTATTCCCCTGGCGACATTGCGAACAGTCACTTCGGCATTCGAAACAGTCTCACTTCCCCTCTCACCCATAAGCCTTACCGCGATTCTCCTGGTAGCAACAGCGCCTGAGTCGGAAAAAACCAGGAAAAATCCCGCAATGATAACCGATGCAAAGAACATCAGTACACTAAGGCCGGCATTGGATAACATGGCAAGAAACCAGGATAGTCCTGTCATGAGCTGCTCCTTATATTCAATGGCAACTTCAGCAAGGTTCTGAGATGCATGCTGCCACAGATCAAACAAAGGTGCTCCGATCACCGGCCAGGTTTTAATATCCTCCGTTGGCGGCGGTATTAGCCCTTTACCCTGAATGAATGCATCCTTCACATATCCAACGGCATCAACCAACGAACTGCCAAACAATATGATAGGAAGCAGGAGTATCATTAACATTAGCAAAGTAATCACCACAGAGGCAAGTTTCCCCCTGTTACCTAATATAACCTCAAGTTTGTGGTAGATCGGGTAGACGGCAATGGCGATGATCACCCCCCATAGCGTGACCATTAAAAATGGTTTCAATATCAGGAAACACCAAATAATCAAGCCTAAAACAAGCCCTACCTTTATAATTACTTCAAGTGTTTTAGTGATGTTTCCAGAATCGTTGAACGGACTCCCTGAATCTGCCATGCGCTGTGAAATTTTTTATAAATATAGGATAATTCTGACAATTCGGCTTCAATGACTGACAATGGTTGCTCAGATTGTAAACTTTTTACAACGGAACATTGGGATGATTTCATAATTTTGAAATAAAATTCCACTCCATGAAGCTGTTGAAAACTCTTGCCTGTCTGATATTTTTCGGAACCACCCTGGCGGCCTACAGTCAACCCGGGTTACCATTGTTTACCGGGAAGGTCACCTCAATTGTAAAAAAGGATAATGTTGTTCTGTTGAAGAGTGAAAATGCAATGGCAGCAATCTCTGCATACTCTCCCACCATCTTGCGGGTCAGAATAAGCAGGGCCGGACAAGGAACCGATTTTTCGTATGCTGTGATCAGGGAGCCTTCAGGATCATTGGATGTTGTAACGAATGGAAGAGATTCTGCGTCACTATCGACAGATTCATTACAGGTTGTGGTATTTAAAAATCCGATGAGGATAGTGATAAAAACAGCAAAAGGAGAAGTAATCTCAGAGGATCAGCCGGGGCTGCCTGTCTCCTGGATGGGAACCGAAGTAACCTGCTACAAAAGGATGTTTGCCGATGAGAAATTCCTGGGGTTAGGTGAAAAGACAGGAAACCTTGATAAAAGGGGAAACTCCTATGAAAACTGGAATTCCGATGTGCCGGCTTATGCAATCAACCACGATCCGCTATACCAGACTATTCCATTCTTTATCGGTGTCCACGGAAAAACTACATATGGTATCTTCCTTGATAACACCTTTCGCACGAAATTCAACTTCGGGGCTTCCACGGATGAGGAGTTTAGCAGTTTCTCCGCCGCAGATGGAGAGATGAACTACTACCTATTCGGGGCATCTACCATCACCGGAATTATCAGCGATTACACATGGCTGACAGGGCGTATGAGCATGCCTCCCTACTGGAGCCTTGGTTACCAGCAGTGCCGGTGGAGTTACTCCCCCGAATCGCAGCTTATGAGCATAGCACAACAATTCCGGGATAAACAAATCCCCTGTGATGTCTTGTATCTTGACATCGACTACATGGATTCATACAAGATCTTCACCTGGAACAAAGAGCGGTTTCCACAACCCAAAACCATGATCGGGAAGTTGAATAATATGGGGTTTCATCTTGTCACCATCGTTGATCCGGGTATTAAAGTTGAAAAGGGATATTTTGCTTACGATGAGGGTGTTGCAAACAATTATTTCGCCACCTACCCCGATGGCCGCAACTACATCGGAAGCGTTTGGCCGGGAAGGTGTCATTTTCCCGATTTCACAAAGGAGACCGTCAGAAAATGGTGGGGAGGTTCATTTACCCGGCTTACAGAGCCCGGTGTTGAAGGGTTCTGGAATGACATGAACGAACCAAGCACATGGGGCCAGAGCATCCCCAACATTATCCAGTTTGATTTTGATGGCCGTAAAGGTTCGATAACTGCCGCTCATAACATCTACGGACTGGAGATGTCGCGAGCCACCTATGAAGGGACCAGGGCGCTATTGAATGGCAAACGCCCATTCGTCCTTACCCGTGCCGGATATGCGGGTATTCAGCGATATTCAGCCGTATGGACCGGTGACAATGACGCCACCGACGAACACATGCTGCTCTCTGCCCGAATGGTCACAGGGCTGGGGCTTTCAGGTGTATCATTTACAGGCCCTGATGTTGGCGGTTTCATGGGAAATCCATCCGATCAGCTCTTCACCCGGTGGATGTCACTGGGAGTTTACACCCCATTCTTCAGGAATCATTCGGCATGGGATACCAAGAGCAAGGAACCGTGGTCATTTGGCACAAAAACAGAACTTGTTGTAAAAGAGCTGATTGCTCAACGTTACCGGCTTCTCCCCTATATCTATTCTGCATTTCATGAATCAATGGTTAGTGGAATGCCGGTATCAAGGAGCCTTGCCATTGCCAATACTTTTGATGAGAAAGTATATTGGTGGGGCTATCAGAATGAATATATGTTCGGCGATAACCTGCTCGTAGCCCCGGTCTCCTGTACTCAGAATGCTGCAAAGGTTTACCTTCCGGCAGGCGGGTGGTACCGGATAAGCAATGGAGCGTATTATAAAGGCAATGCCGAAGTAACGGTCGATGCCCCACTCCATGACTTGCCGGTATTCGTGAAGGCTTCCGGAATTATCCCGATGCAGTCGGATATCCAGCATACAGATCAAAAACCAGCGCCAACGCTTGACCTTCATATCTATAACGGAGAATCTCCAAATACCTACAGTTATTATGAAGATGACGGACTCACTTATGATTTTGAAAAAGGGCACTACTTCAGCAGAACCATTACCTTCGATCCAGTAAAAAAGCAGATCAGGTTTTCAAAAGTGGAGGGGGACTACGTTTCAAAGTTTACAACCATCCGGTTGATCCTTCACTCCTTTGATGATGTAATGATGGTTCAGTCAGCCACTAAGGGCTTTCCATTAAAGCTGAAGTCGGTTAATGAGCGGTTTGTGGAAATTGCATTTGACAATGGGGAAATTACTCTTTCATATTGATCCGGTGTTTTTATTTTTAAACACATTAGGCACATTAGGGCACAATGGAAGGCACAATAGATTGATCAGTAACCTTTTGGTAAACGGGCATACATGTCGGTTACCAGAGTTTTCTGCCCCTCCCTGAATATGTTAAGACAATTAAAATTGATAAGTACTCCTTTGGGTTTTTCCAACAACTTAAGGTAAGTCAGCAATTGTGCTTCATGAATAGGCATAAGACAATCTACTGCTTTAATTTCCAAGATTATGCAGTTTTCTATCAGCATGTCAAGCCTTAGATCACTTTCAAGATAAAGTCCCTTAAAAACAATTGGAACCTTTAATTGAGAACTAATTGTCAACCCATACTGCTGGAGCAAATGCCTGCTGCATTTTTCATAAATACTTTCAAGCAATCCCGGACCAAGTTCCCTATGGACTTCAATGGCAGCACCAATAATTGCATGTGTAAGTTCATTCAAATATCTCTGTGTCATAGCGTTAATTCCTAATGTGTCTTCTATTGTGCCCTACTGTGCCTAATGTGGTTAATTTGAAACCCAATGATAAAAAACTATTTACGCTTAATCGCCGTTTCAATTAAAAGTGATACGTTTGTTAATAAGTTTTTCAGCTGCCTCAATTATCGTTACACATTGACTATCAATTATATTTTATGAGAAATTTGCTTTTCCTTGGTATCCTGGCATCAATGATCCTTTCCGGTTGCACCAACGACCATTTCATCACCGACCGCAACTATCGCAACAAAGTGGAAATCCAGTTTGAAAAACAAAAAGAGCTTGCAAAGAACCGTTCACATCAGCTTTTCGATGTCTTTAACCAGGATTTATCCACCCGTGAAAAAGAGGCATTGAAATTTCTTTATGCCTACAGCACCCTGAGCGACCTGGCCGATTACAGCGGTGAGTTCTTTCTGCAAAACATTAAGTCTACTTTCGCAGCCAGAGACACCTTCAGCTGGGGTAAAACCGTGCCTGAGACGCTGTTCCGCCATTTTGTTCTTCCAGTAAGGGTCAACAACGAGAACCTCGACTCTTCGCGCTGGATCTTCTTCAACGAATTGAAAGAACGCGTCAGGAAACTTCCGATGAAGGATGCAGTACTCGAAGTGAACCACTGGTGTCATGAGAAGGTAACCTACCGTGGATCCGACGGACGTACCTCCTCTCCCCTCGCCTCGGTTAAAACCGCCTGGGGCCGTTGCGGGGAAGAGTCTACGTTTACCGTTGCCGCACTTCGCTCTGTGGGGATCCCGGCACGACAGTGCTACACCCCGCGCTGGGCGCATAGCGACGACAACCACGCGTGGGTTGAAGTGTGGGTAGACGGCAAATGGCATTTCATCGGTGCATGCGAGCCCGATGCCGACCTCGACCTGGCCTGGTTTACCAAACCTGCAAAACGGGCCATGCTGGTGAATACCACGGTTTTTGGCGACTATGAAGGTCCGGAGGATGTCCTGCAGAAAGATCCGCTGTTCACTAAAATAAATGTGCTTGAGAACTATGCTCCTGTAAAAAGGATCGTAGCAAGAGTAACGGATGGAGCAAACCATCCGGTCGACAGTGCCATTGTAGAATTTCAGCTCTACAACTATGCTGAATTCTATCCCCTGCTGAAATCAGCCACAGATAAGGATGGTCTTTGCTTCTTTAAAACAGGTTTTGGCGACTTGCTGGTCTGGGCAGCAAAGAACGGGAAATACGGGTTCGAAAAAATTGATGTGAGAACCAAAGATACTGTAACTGTGATCTTAAACAGAACAGCTGGCCAATCATATGATATTGATTTAGATCTTGTTGCCCCGGCAGAACTCGAACTGGCAATAAACGTGAGCGACTCTGCGAAAAAGAGAAACAGTGATCGCCTGGCCTTTGAAGATGGCCTTAGGGCAAGTTATGAAGCTACTTTCATCGATTCCATTAAAAGTACCAGGTTTGCCCGGCTGGTCAACATGAACCCTGACACACTCTGGACCTATTTTCACCGAAGCCGTGGCAACTGGCGGGAGTTAACATCCTTTATCACAATTACTCCACAGGAGAAACGACCACTGATCTTTGCTCTGTTTGAGAACATCTCAGAGAAAGATCTCAGGGATATCGATACGGCCGTTTTACTCGACAACATAACCTACTCGGAAAAATATGCTCCATTGGTCCGTGAGCGGAGCGACTTTAACAAATATATCCTGTCTCCAAGGGTAGACAATGAGTTCCTTAAACCCTTTAAACAGGTTTTTCAATCGGGGTTTGATGTTGCATTTATTACCGGTTCAAGAAATAATCCTTTAATGATAGCCGACTGGATACGGGCAAATATCACCCTCAACAAGGTTGCAAATTACGGCAGGGCACCCATCACTCCTGTTGGTGTTTATGAACTGAAAGTTGCCGATGGTCACTCCATCGACATCCTTTTCGTGGCCATTTGCCGCAGCTTTGGAATTCCGGCAAGGCTGGATCCTGCCACTAAAATTCCACAGTTCATGTTCATGGAGCACTGGCAGGATGTTTTCCTTTTCGATAAAAAGCAAAATGCCGGCAGTAAGGGATCTGTCACCCTTCAGAATGCAGCTACCAATCCGAAGAAACCTGAATATACGATTCAATATACCCTGGAGGAATTCCAGGATGGCTTCTTCAGAACCCTCGATTATGAAGGCAGTCCATTGGTACAGGAGTATCCCTGTACACTCGACATTCCCGTAGGCCCCTGCCTGATGGTGACAGGTAACCGCCTGGCCAACGGTACGGTACTGGCAAAGCTTAAAGTGTTTCAGGTCAATCCCGCCAGCGCTGTTATCCAGTCCATTGACATCAGGCAGAATCAACAGCCCCTGCCGGAGTTTGGAAGAATCAGTCCAGGCCTGTTAAAGAAAAAGATCACTTCCGGCCTCATTGTCGCCTGGATTGATCCTGAAAAAGAGCCCACCCGGCACCTCATTGCAGATTTTAAACAGAAAAAACGTGAATTCGCACAATGGCAGGGAGAGATCATCCTGGTTTTCCCTTCAGCAGCCCAGATGAATACCTTCAAAACCAGGGAGTCAGCCCAGTTACCCGGAAATACCAGCTACGCTGTGCTCGCAGACTTTCCCCTGAAAACATCAGCCATTAAAGGTCAGCCAGGGGTATTGAAAAACCTTCCGGCTGTGATATACGTCAACAGTGAGGGGGTGATCAACTACTTTTCAGAAGGATATCGCATCGGCATCGGAGATGACCTGCTTACCTTGATAAAATAATCTTCCTGACCATAACCGAATTCCCGGCGGTGACCCTGATGTAATAAAGTCCGGATGGCTCTCCTTTGAGCGAAAACCTGCTGATTTTCCCGCTGATCTGGCGGGTTAACACCTTGTTTCCGTTTGTTCCGTAAATGTCAACTATTGAAGTTCCTTTCTCCTTTTCACCAGAAAGTTCAATAATGAAATCGGCATCCGTAGGATTTGGGTAGATTGTCATGGAGAGGTCATTAACGGATGATTTCTTCTCCGCGTAACCCGATATAACTGTTACCATCGACGGCCCCATGATTCCGCAATAACTGCCATCGGAGGTGATATAACCGAGTAAATAGGCACCTTCGTTTACCACTGTCGCAGGCAGGAAAACAATGCTCTGACCGGCGATCAACCTAACGTTAGAACCCGGTGCAAATGTTGTGACACCCTCACCCCCGCCAACTGTTATGGTCTGAGTCGCATCATAACACCGTGAATCGCTGATGGTCAGGTTTTGAACAATCGTATTGGGCTGGACAGTCTGCACCGACATGGTGACTACATTGGATGAAGCCGGGCTCCCGGTTGCACAGGCGGCATTTGAAAACAGCACACAACTCACCTGGTCTCCATTGGCAGGATAAAAATCGAACATGGAATCATCCGTATCGAAATTCACCCCATTTACAAACCACTGGTAATGAGGCGAACCTCCCTGGTTGACCGTATTAGCCAAGAAACTCACCAGGGTTCCTGCAACTACAGGGTTTGCCGAAGCGGTAATTGAAATGGTAACTGGGGCATTCAGGATAACCTCCATCACCAGGATATTAGATACGGCAGGATTCCCGGATGCGCATGAAACATTCGAAGTCAGCTGGCAACTAACCTGGTCACCATCTGCCGGGGTATAGGTAAAATTGGGGGTATTGAGTCCCGCATTGATCCCATTAACCAAC
The DNA here is from genome assembly GCA_049317265.1 of Bacteroidales bacterium. Taxonomy (GTDB): domain Bacteria; phylum Bacteroidota; class Bacteroidia; order Bacteroidales; family FEN-979; genus CAIVAT01. Next base: position 28,111 of record JBMOIP010000014.1, on the reverse strand, counting down.
CATTGATAGATCGGGGCTGTTCCTGGATTGACCGGCGTTGCCGTAAAAGCAACCGGGGTGCCGCTGCAAACCGGCATGACCTGGTTAGCTGATACAGAAACACTTACAGCTGGGCCAGCCGATGGAGTAATGATATTATCACCATAATTCACCAGTGTGAAAGGCGCTGCTGCATTGTTCCAGAGTCCACATAATGGGCTGGCATCCGGAGATGTCCTGAGATGCATGGCTGATGGCCCGCTACCGGTGATGGTGAAAATAAGATCGATGACCTTGGTATTCGAGAAGTTCCATCCGCTGCTTCCGGGTACGGTAAGTAATACACCCAGGGTGGTGGGGTTGAAGGTGGGATAGTAGGTAACTATCAGCGAAGGATACAGAGATGAGTAATAAGTACCTGTTTGTGAAAGGTTTGCATGATCATAGGTAACATAAAATGCCATGTTCATGATGTTTGACCCGGTGACATGAATGGGCACATGAATCGTGTCTCCCACACAACCGGAACGGTTGGGCTGCAGAGTGACAGTTGCCTGGGCATTTGTACCCGCAACCACAGTAATGGTGGCTGTGCGTTTATGAACGGGCGTTCCATTGGGACCGGCAGCATAAAATGTAGCGGTATAAGTCCCCGCTGTTACGTTGCCCCACAGTTTAACCCGGACAGGTTTGGTGGCAGGGAACGTGGCCATGGCATTTCCAGAAGGGTAACTCACGGTAATACTTCCTGATGCAGGTGTTGGAGTTATGGTGGTGGAAAGCAACACCGTATCACTGTACAATTTGACAGCCGGGATGGAAACCTGGAAGGTGGCGCTGTCGATATGGGTATAGAGGGTATGAGTCGTGTGGTCAAGGGACATGGCAAAATCAGGAAAATAAGCCGTCATACTCTGGAAGGTGCCCTGCCTGAAATCGGTCCATCCGACCATTGAACCTTTTTTGTTTGACACAATCCCATTGTAATCGCCCTGGTACCTGGGAGTTCCCCCGCCTCCGCAGGTGGAACAGTCGATCTTCATCTTGGCATTGGATATCTTTTGGTTGGCCACAAAACTGGCGCCTCCATTGGCCGAATAACTGGCATAGATCATTGCGCTGTCGCTCGTTGGGGTATCACGGGTGTCCATCCACATCACATATAACCGGCCGGTCTCTTTATCGCACCATACTGAAGGATGCCATTGATGATTGGTTTGGGTATTTGCGTCATCGTTAACCTGTATGGCATTTCCCCAGGTTGCTCCACCGTCGGCCGAGGTTCTGCAGAAGATATCTGGTTTATTGCCGCTTCCCGAAGGAGTGTTTGATGCATAGACACAATAGAGTTTTCCCCGGTTCGGTCCATAACTGTTATCAGCAGCGATCATCGGATAGGGCCGGGTGCGCATGTTTTGCACTGAATTCCTCCCACCGACATCAGTTCCAACATAATTTGGCCATTGGACGGAGGACCTTTGAACAAAAGTTGCCCCTCCATCGTTCGACCGGTAAAAAGTATAGGTTGCACTGAATGAACTACCGCTGTTGGTCACCACATAAACTGCGCCCCCCTGGATATTCCCCTGCGGACCAACACATACCATCATCCCCGGCAAAGCTTGTGTAGTTGGGGCAAAAGTGGAAGTAAAAGAGACGCCATGGTTGGTACTTCGTGCAAAGTTTCCCGCACTGCTGTTGGTCATGGTGGTATAGACATAATTGGCATAAGGGCCGGCCGTCTGATCACAGGCAATCCAGTTCTTATCAACCCCGGCTATGGCAGTTACAGAAGTGCCCCAGGTAACGCCATTGTTGGCAGATGCAATTACCTTGCAACCGAGAATGGTAGAGCCATACATGTTTTCATAAAAGAGATTACCAAGACTGTCGAAGGCCACCACAGGATCACCCCGCATTGTTGCGCCAAAACTGGGATTGTTCGTGGCCCAGTCAATTCCATTCTCCGTATGATACGTTCCATTCGTATTGTAAGCAGTGAAAAACCATTTGGGTTGCATGGGATTTTAAGCGATGTTGCTCTCGCCAAAATCGGTACCCAGGCTGAAATTATCCCAGTTCCCGATGGTAACTATCGAGGACAAAGGGGCGTCAGTCACATCGGCTGCCTTCTCCAGGAGATACTGTGGAATTCTGTCGAGGTTTGGGTTTTCATTCAGATCCTGTGCCGATACAAGAGATGCATTCAGCATAAGAATGCTGGTTAATACGCAGATAAAGTGTTTCATGAGAAGTGGATTAGGCAGGTTCAGGAGGTAAAGATACTGATTTCATTGAAATTTACCCGAATCTATTCATTTCAGTTTGTATCTTTGGGTTCCCTCTGAAGTGGTAAAAACTTTTCGTATGGATCCAATTATGAAGATAACCAGATGGTAAATATCCCCGGTGGTGAAATTTTATTACGCGATGACAGGATCAACCACCAATGGACGGTTGCCGTTCAACCATTTTTACTTTCTGAATACCTTTTAACTCAGGATATTTATCGGGAAATAACCGGTAAGTCACCCGCTACCTATAAAGGCAAAGCCAGACCAGTTGAAACGGTAACCTGGAAAGATGCCGCTATTTTTTGCAACTCATTATCGATCACCGAAGGATTCAATACCTGTTATTCATTCGGTTCTGATGGAGAGATCACAACAGTTGATTTAAATATGAACGGTTATCGTCTGCCTACCGAAGCTGAATGGGAATTCGCCTGCAAAGCAGGAACCGCAGGGCCAAGGTACGGCGTGTTGGATGAGATCGCCTGGTACCGGGAAAATTCAAAAGGAAGCACCAGGGATGTCGGTTTGCTTAAGCCAAATGCATGGGGTTTGTACGACATGTTGGGCAATGTATGGGAATGGTGTTCAGATATATACGATGAAACAGTTTACGGCTCTTATCGCATTTTTCGGGGCGGAGGCTGGAATGACATGGCACGGGGATGCCTTGCGACCAACCGCAGGCGGAGTCATCCTGCATCGTTTAAAATGGATGACCTCGGGTTCAGAATAGCAAGAAATCTCTAAAAATGAAACTTAAACTGACTGAAATAAATTCTCCAAAACTGACTCCTGTCATTAAATGCTTCATTTGCTGGATACTGTTCATCGTTTCCCTCTTCGTGACAGGTACGTTAGTCACTCCGTTGTTTCCCCCCGGGTGGGAAAGGTTCATATATGGGATATTTGGGACTGTAGCCGCTTTTATGGTGATTTGGATCATCCTCAGGGTTGAACATAAAACGTTTTTCGACTATGGATTAACCTGGGAAAGGCTTACGATTGCCAGGTTTGCAACTGGGTTGTTCTGTGGCACGGCCATCTTCACATTCATCATCCTGGCCATGTTGATTTTTACGGATTTATCCATGGAAAGGAGTCGTTTTGAATGGCATCCGCAATCTTCATTCTGGTATTTATCAATTATTCCTCTGGCATTAATGGAGGAAGTGGCATTTCGATCGTACTCATTGATAAAACTGGACAAGGCTTTTGGCTTACGGATTGCCCTGCCGGTCTCCGCCATTGCATTTGCCATCTACCATATTATCACCGGGTGGAATGTCCAGATGGCATTTCTGGGGCCGGGGATATGGGCATTCGTTTTTGGGTTATCTGCTATTTGGTCGAAGGGAATTGCCCTGCCAACAGGCCTTCATGTTGCCTTAAACCTGGGTCAGCAGCTGGTCGGAATGAAAGCAGGAACCGGAGAACCGGTCTGGGTGCTTAAATCCGGTGAACATGCCTCATCAGCTTCCATTTCACAGGCCGACTTTGTTGGATTGCTTATCCAGGTTTTCATTCTTGCAGCAACCTTGGTGCTGACTGAAGTGTATCTGAGGAAAACAAAGAAAACACTAATTGATTGACCAACTCTCAAGGAATAGATGAAAACATCGCTCATTGTAATTGTTGCTGTTTTAATTTCCGGTTTTACCATTGCGGCCTCGGTTGACACTGCCACAATATACAGCCCGGCCATGCATAAAAACATCAAATGTGTGGTCATCAAACCAGCCACGTACCAGGACATGCAGAAGCGTTTTCCGGTGGTATATCTGCTGCATGGTTATGGCGACATCTACAGCCAATGGGTCAGGAGAGTTCCTGCCATTAAAGAATATGCCGACCAGATGAAGATCATGATCGTTTGTCCCGATGGTGGCATCAGCAGCTGGTATTTTGACAGCCCCATCGATTCGGATTACCGTTACGACACTCATATCTCGAAGGAAGTTGTGAAGTATATTGACGAACATTACAGGACGATTCCCGACCGGCAACACCGCGCAATAACAGGCCTTAGCATGGGCGGACACGGGGCCTTGTACCTGGCTCTGCGACATCCCGAAATCTTCGGCGCTGCAGGTTCCATGAGCGGCGGCGTCGACCTGAGACCTTTCCCAAATGGCTGGGATATTTCAAAACGGATCGGCAATGCCATAACAAACAAGGAAAACTGGCAAAACATGAGCGTAATCACGATGGTAGAAAAGAAGCAACTGCTCCCTGTTTCAATGATGATCGATTGTGGTACTGATGATTTTTTTTATCATGTGAACCAACAACTGCATCAAAAAATGCTGGAACTGAAAATCCCGCACGATTATATTGAACGCCCGGGAAGCCACAGCTGGGAGTATTGGGAAAATGCCATTGAATACCAGTTGGTGTTTTTTAAGAATCATTTTTAATTGCCTGTAATCGTTACAGCGATTGACGGTTTTTTAGTTATTGTTCCTATTTTTGTGTATGAATACAACAACTTTGGACATGAGAAATTCAGTATATCTAACCGGTGCACTGATCATGGTGCTGGTAATTTTACTTGCCGGTAACAACAGCTGTAAAAAACAGGATGAGCCAGCCGACACCGGCATCGTCATTGAGACATCAGGGATCAGCGGAGTTACTCAATCCTCAGCCATGTGTGGTGGAGTAATCGCCACAGATGGCGGGTCGACCATTACCGCACGGGGTGTATGCTGGAGTACCGGGCAAACCCCGTCTGTCGGCAACAGCCATTCAACTGACGGGGCCGGGGCAGGTACCTTTACCAGCACCATCACCGGGCTATCACCCAAAACGACCTATTATGCGCGGGCGTATGCCACAAACGGCAAGGGAACCGCCTATGGCAGCACCATGTCGTTCACAACATGGCTGCTCGCTACTGCTCCGGTAACCAACATAACCCCGACTGCGGCAACCTGTGGTGGCACCATTACCGCAGCACAAAGCAACGCGATTATCGAACGAGGTGTGTGCTGGAGCGCGGGGCATATTCCAACCATCGCCGACACCAAGACGTCCAACGGTTCGGGCAGTGGCACATTTATCAGTGAAATGACAGGCCTCAGCTACAATACAACCTATACCGTAAGGATGTATGCAACCGGCATTTCAGGCACCGACTATGGCGATGCACTCTCCTTCTCCACAAAACCTGAAGAACTGGTGACCGATATCGACGGGAACACCTATCACATGGTAACCATCGGCACCCAGGTATGGTTGCGCGAAAACCTTAAAACCACCCATTACCGCAACGGAGCGGCAATTCCCCTGGTGAACAATTCTGCCACCTGGGGCACCCTCTCTACCGGGGCCTATTGCTACTTCAACAACGATCCCTCCAACAACCAGCTATTTGGCAAGCTTTATAACTGGTATGCCGTGAACGATTCGCGGAAGCTGGCACCTGCAGGCTGGCATGTTCCCACCATTTCCGAATGGAATATCCTGTATGAGTATCTTGGGGGTAAAGCCGTCGCCGGCGGGAAAATGAAATCCACCGGGACTGACTACTGGAGATCCCCAAACACCGGGGCATCGAATTCAAGCGGATTTACCGGGTACCCCGGAGGGAATTGTTCAGGTGTAGGATTCACGTACTCCAAAAATTATGGTAACTTCTGGAGTTCCGACTATATATCCTATTATGAAGCGAGTACTGCGGGACTAACCTATTACTCGGCGGCAGTAACAGACGATGTTTTCGAGCCGAAAATCGGTAATTCCGTGCGGTGTATAAAAGACTGAGGACATTCATTCATCGTGGCTTCGGATTAAATTTACAACATAAAAATCCTTACAATGATGCAAATTAGAAGAAGTCACCTGCTCCTCCTGATCTTATCCATGCCCTTCGCTGGATGTCAAATGAACGGCGATAAAAACGTTTCCGGAGTACTGAAATCAAACCAGGAGATCCTGATGGACTCCCTGCAAAAGCTCGATTCCCTTGTATTACAATACAGGGTAAAAAATGCCGATACTTCCATGGAATTGGCAAGGCTGGGCGAAAAACTCGCTTTTAAGATCAACACCCCTGCTGCCAGGGCGAAGGCAGATAATATTTCCGGCAATGCGAGGGTTGCAGTAAATCCCGATTCTGCCCTCTATTTTTACAACAAAGCCTTGTTGGTCGTTGACAGTTTTAATCTTGCCGAGATTAAAGGAAAGGTGCTGTATAATCTCGCGATGTTAAAACGTTCGGCAGGTGATTACCAGGAGCACATCCTTCTTCTCGATTCCGCGCTCAGGTGCTCGGTTTTGGTAAACGACCCGATCACAAAATCAAACTCGCTAAATGCCCTTGGAACTTTTTATTTTAACACCGGGGAAGTGAAAAAAGCAAAAACCATGTTTGATTCAGCATTTTCCGTGGCCGTCAGGTCATCTCTCTACCTTCAAATGGGGTCGGCATTGGGAAACCAGGCCAGGTTTGAGGCCGACCCTGTGAAATCGGTGGCACAGCAGCGACGCGCCATTGCATACCTTGAAAAGGGTGGCGATGGTGGGGAAACCGTGGCATTTAGCCTGATTAACATAGGCTATCGTAGTCCAAACCCCGATTCAGCCATTTTTTACTTTGATCAGGCTATCAGCAAGGTTACTCCTCAATTTGCACCGGAAATCATTATGGGGGCATACAACAACCTGGCTTACTGTTACCTCGCAAAAGGTGATCTGATACGAGCAGAACAATGCATTACTGAACATGCACTTCCTGTTGCAGAAAAAACTAACAATGTTGACTGGCAATCAACAATATACGATACTTATGGAGATATTCTGATGAAGAAAGGGAATGAAAAATCTGCAAAGGATTACAAAACCAGGGCTGGCCGGGCAAAAGATAAATTCAGGGAAATAACCACGTTCCAGGTCAAATCGATCAAGTAACGCATAAACAGTGTTAACCAGTCGTTGAGAAAGTACAAACCACATCCAACTTCCAGTATCATGAAACCAAGACTGATTTTTCTCACCCTTTTGTGCAGCACCTTCTTCTTTAGTTGTAAAAAAGAGTATACCAATGTGTACAACTATTACCAAACGCCCAGGGACTCGACAGTACTGATCACCTCCCCTGCCGACAGCTCCATGGTTCATGATACCGTGCCGATTCTCTACTACCTTAATAAAAAGCTGAATATCATCAGGACCGAGTGCATGGTCGATTTTAATGTCTCACAAGGAATTGACTCGGTTCCAGGGAAAATTTATTTCTATGCCAATACTTATGAGAAAGGCACTATCCATCACTACTTCCTAAGAATGATTGCGAAAGACGGGAATGTCTATAATTCGAACATCATCACGCTGATTATCAGTAAGCTTACAAAACCTGTGCTGAGTGTGGAATTTCTTTCTAAAAGTTCATTACGACTATCCTGGACCGACAATTCCAATGAAGAACTTGGCTATCATGTATTCAGAAAAGAGGGAAGCAGCGATTCAGTCCTGATCGGTGATTTGCCGAAAAATACATCCTCATTTACAGACAACTCACTGGATACAGCAAAAAAATATTCCTACCGGGTGGAGGTCTACTCCCTGCGCGAGAAGTTCCTCTCGGCTCCGGCCTCCGTTCAGTTTGTGTTGTCAAAATACATGCCCTATAAAAACTTCCCTATTGATGAGAGCCCTGATGGTAAAATTGCTTTCACGCCTGATGGCAGGAAAGCAATGGTGACAAACTACTGGAATGACAACTTCGCACTGGTTGACCTTACAGATGGCTCAAAAACCTATTTACCACAGAATGGAGGCACCCTTGGACTCGCCATGGGGCATAACGGGAATTTCTTTATCACCGGCAGTACGCACGACGGTTCGCCCGGCCATGTCAACATCTGGAACCTGCAAACGTTGACTCAAACAAGAACCATTCTTCCCAAAGGCGAACCTTTCGCATTATGCATGAACAAATCGGATGAACGTGTTGTGGTGGGTGGTGAACCAATTTGTATTTATAATGTATCAGACGGAACACTTGTTAAAAAATTCAATACAGGAACCTATTTTTGCAGGTCGGTTGTTTATACCCTGGATGAATCACAATTACTTACCGGTGGGAATGACAACCTCGTGAAGCTTTGGAATTCTTCCACCGGTGAGCTCATCAGAACCTATACGGGTCATACCGGTCATGTTGGTTCAGTTTGCTTCAGCCCGGATGAGTCGAAAATATTCAGTGGCAGCTATGAAGACCATACTGTGAAAATTTGGGATAAAAATTCGGGCCAATTGCTGAAGTCTATTGACAGGGGTACCGGGATCGTCGCAACATTGCTCAATATGAACGGGAACGTGGTTGCAGGTTCCATGGATGGAAAAATACTGATCATGACTCCCGACGGAGAGACCATCCAGGAGTTTGGAGACTCCATCAGGATTTTATCCATGGATTATGATGCAGCCCAGGATATGATTGCCGCCTATAAGAACTTAACCATTCAATTATATAAAAAGATCGGGCATTGGGAAGCAGATTAACAATACGCGTTGCAATGACTCACTTTATCTGCCTGTCATTGCTTTATAAACTTCACCAAATAATTTCTCAGCCAGATTCCAATACTTGCTGTTTTTTTTAATTGTAAATTATATCTTTGCCTCTGCAAGATTTGCATTGTATCCATCATCCAAATTAACCGGAATTGCCCTATCATCCAGCAGTCTATGAAGATACTTTTGATCAGCCCCGGAAGTACTGACGATATTGACAGCCAGATTACCCAGGGTATCCCCTATCTATTTGCCAAAACACTTTTTGCACCTCATGCTATCGCTGCGGTAGCTGCACTCACTCCTCCTGAACACGAGGTTGATCTGCACGATGAGTTTGTGAACGGAGCTGTGGAAAACCGGTTGACTGAATCAGGCAGTTCTTCTGAATCTTACGATATCATTGGGATCTCGGTAACATCGAACCAGCAGAAGAGATCGCTCGTGGTTGCCCGCCACGCAAAGAAAGTAAGCCCATCCTCGCTGGTCATTCTTGGCGGAATCGGGGTTGAGCACTTCATACACCAGGAGATGACCGGTATCGATGTCATTTTCCACGGGGAAGCGGAAGAGACCTGGCCAACGTTCCTTGAAGATTTCAAAAAAGGCACCCATCAACGAATTTACAGGAACATCACAAAACCTGATATGGTCAAGACCCCTGCTCCGCGCTGGGAATTGCTGGCATCTGACCTCTCATCCTACACTGCAGTGCTCCTGCAAACCACCCGCGGATGTCCCTTCGACTGCAGCTTCTGTGACGTCATCTATACCTTTGGCAGAAAGCTGAGAAGCAAATCCATTGAACAAGTACTGGAAGAGGTTCGGCGGCTCAGCGCCCTTAAGGTCAAGATGGTCTTCATTGCCGATGACAACTTTGCCGGGGATAAAAAATACACCAAAGAGTTGCTGAAACAGCTCATTCCGCTCAACAACTCCTTTAAAACACCGATTGAATTCATCACCCAGATCGACATCACCATTGCCAACGATGAAGAGTTGCTCACCCTTCTGGCCGATTGCAACTTCCAGGCGGTGATGATCGGCATCGAATCAGTGAATGAGGCGTCGCTGAAGGACTACAACAAACAACAAAACCTCCGGTTTCCCATCCGCGAAGCCGTTCAGAAGATCCAGTCCTACGGCATTGTCGTGCTCGCCCATATGATCATCGGCGCCGACTCGGACGATGAAACAGTTTTTGAAAAGACCGCCGCATTCATTGCAGATGCCAATATCGTCCATCATTTATGCCATCCGCTGGCTGCGCCTCCGGGCACTAAAATGTGGTATGAACTGAAGCGTGCAGGACGCATCATCCACACCGACAATCCAGAGATTGCCGATAAACTCGACATCGTCTCGAACATCATCCCGAAACAGATGACCCGGGTGGCGCTCTATGAGGGACTTGCCGACTACTGGAAGAATATTTATGATCCGGAAAAATTCACCCGGCGTGCGATTACCTTTATCAACCAGGTAAAATATAAGCCAAATATCAAGGAGCCGGGTTTGAGCGTTTTATGGACCCTGAGGAAAATGCTCTGGAGAGTGTTTACATTTTTCATGTTCGATGCCGGAAAGGCACACAAGAAAGCTTTTTTCACCATTCTAAGAGCCACCCAGAAAAAAGGGATGTACCTGCTGCCCAAGATCATCTACATCTATACCTGTTACCTGGTTGACTATAACCGGTCGATGTATGATGCCAGGATTGCACGCGAACATGCCGCCTGGGAGCGCGAAAACGGCCATAAGCTGATCATCGACGACAATCCCATTCCTGTTTCCGAAAAGATCCGCGAACACTCCGCAGCCATCTTCAACGAAGCCTACCGCCATGTTCGCCATAAAGTTGCACATAAGGAGGTTCTTTACAATACGGTTGTGCAGGCCATGATGGATTACAACGACCGGTTTGGAAAAAGTTTTGAGGCTTTTGATGTCGTTCAGGAGGAGCATGTCAGGAATACCTGCGACAGGATCATCGCCGCGCTGCCCCCCAATGGTCAAACTTTACCAGATGATCTGCCACTGTTGCCCCCCCCGGGCTTTACCCGTGAGATCCTTGATGCGCTGGACAATGCAGTGAGATACCAGAGAAGCAGGAATTAAACCGGTAAGCTGGCAGCGAATTAGCGGGTATACACGATTCTCAACACCTTCATCAAGACTTGGTCACTGGTTCTGAATACCAACAATGCGGTGTAGATTCCAGGCTGCAGATTTTCGGCCGTTATATCGGTTACCTGTGTCCCGGCCTGCATGATATTTTCATCAAAGGTTTTAACAACTTCGCCAAACATGTTGGTAATTCCCAACGTCATTTTTCCCTTTTCAGGAAGGTTGCACGAAATCAGGGTATGGCTCGTGAACGGGTTGGGACTGGAAGTGATCGTAAGCATCCCATTGTCCCCGGACCGGATGGCCGTTTCTGCCGGAACGGCTTCCGGCAAAAGGGGTTTTACTAAATAAACATAACCGGTTTCAGTTTCATGAGTAATTCCGGGGAGCGGAACCTGGGCGGTTTGGGCGACTGCCATTCTTATTGAAACTGTGAATAGAAAGCAGAGTACAACGGAGATCTTTTTCATAGAGCGGGGTTTTAAGTTAGTCACGGCATTTTCTATTTCTGCCACAAAGACGCAAAGGCACGAGGGGTCACAAAGAAGTGTTCATCATACAAATTCAGATGTGCATCTTAGTGCCCTTGTGCCTTAGAGGCCTGATTTGTTAATTGCTGATGATCAGGGATAAAGGTAATCTAATGTGAATGGCTTCACAATAGGGAGATTCCATTAAATTTCATTACGGGATTCCGGTATTTTCACCAGGGATATTGGCGCCGCCGACCTAAATTGCCATTGATATAAAAGGGAATTACCTGAAACCGTCTAAGGAAAACAGGACATTACTGTAAAACCCTCATACCTGTTACAGTCCTTGAAGATTCTATGGTTTGACCCTGGTGGATAATGCGCACTCCTATTTTGAAGGTGATAGATCCGTTATCATCGATAGTTCCATTGAAAAAAAGGCCGGTTGGGGGTTGTGTCCAATCCGGATATGACAGAATTCCATTACCATACACCACAGGATAAATGGTATATGGAAAACTGGGATTGTAAATTTCCTCCATGTAATTCACCGTCAACACCCTGGAGGTTTTATCATACTGTACAGAGCCCTCGTAACGGATTACAGAGTCAGGATATGCCGTTGAACTGATGTTAAAGGTGTAATACCCGGAATAGGGATCCTTTGTGGAACTCTCTTTTTTACATCCGCAAATCAACGATAAGGCGACCAGCAGACTGAGGCAGGAAACAACTTTACATTTCATAACAACTGAATATCAGAAACACCACTAATTTTCAACAAAAATAGTGAATTATTTTAGTGAAGATCCGGCATTAATAATCTCTGACGCAGCGCACGGAAAAACCGAAAGCCTTGTAGTTGCTGTTCATATTGCTACCGCTATAATAGAAGTCGAGGTACCAGCCATAACTGGCATCGTCCTGGGTACTACTCCAGTATGTACCGTTTGAACCCCTGCCGGTCAGGGAACCGTTGCTGCTGTAGAGGTATCCGGCTGCATGTATTTTCAGCGGAGAATTCCATGGGCCGTTGAAATCGATCCAGTTCTCTGCATCATCGATGTTAGTCCATTCCGTAGAGGTTGGAATACGCCAGCCACTGCCCAGCTCAATTGCACATGGATCATTGGAAACCTGCCAGTTAAGGTCTTCATTAATGTTATCTGCCCAGGTAGTGTTTGGGGTCCTCGTTGCACCATCATGCATATATCCCTGTTTGCGGTTAAACTGCCAGTACCATCCGGCAGAAGCTTCTGTGGCATCGGTTGCGGAAGTGGCTTGCTGGGTTGCGCCCAGGTTACGGGTGATCCAGCATTTGGCAGGTTCACCGGGGATTTCGTTCACCGTACCATAAGAAACGGTTTTATTTTCAGGAGACACCGTTCCTTCGATATGGTTAATTGTCATCGTCATCCCACATATGGTGGTTAAATCCCCCCAGGCAGGTACCCCATTTACCAATTTAAGAAATTGTCCGTTCGAGCCAACAGGCACGTTGATCCATTGAACTCCATTCCAATATTGCATATCTCCAACGTTTGAACCTTGAGGAGGGAAAAGTGGAATCCATTTTGTTCCATTCCAGGAATAGTACCCGGAAATCACATCATTTGGCGGAATACCTGCGGTAACGGTATTATAAACCAGTAGTCCAACCGCAGGATCCGCGACAGGTAACGCGGAATAAATGGCTGTAAGCGCAACACGGGGCGGAAGGAATCCTTTGTTGTTAAATTTCACATCTAACCCGGCCGAAGGATCGGGGGTACTGTTATCAGCATTGATACCAACCTGGGCCAAAGCCCTGACCATAGCAAAAACAATAATCGCAACCAGGAGGATTAACTTTTTCATGATAAAGGAGAGTTGAGATTTGACCCCGAAAGATACTATTTAACCAGCCTAATTGCAAGTGTTTTGTGAAATATTTAACATGAAATAGATAGGTAATAATTCAAAGGTATAAGCAGTCTCATAAAAACACAAGGTCAGTTGATTGCTAAAATTACTGGATGGTAACTAAAACCAGCAACTGGTAATGGTGAAAATGCTGGAAAAATCTCTATATTTGATTAAAGATTGATATAACTTTCTTATCCCTTTAATAACCAATAAATGAAAATGTATTACCTGCACAGGCAAATCCTCTCAATGACCTTATTGTTTTTTGTCATTACATGCTACGGACAAACAGACGGAAACAGCTTTCGATGCGGGATACGCGATAAGGGCGGCAATCTTTGGTTCGGAACTACAGGCGCAGGCGTATATCGTTACGATGCAGTGACAGGAGGGTTTACCAATTTTACCAAACAAGATGGGCTGAACGATAACAAAATTGAATCCATTTTTGAAGATAAAGCAGGCAATCTTTGGTTCGGCACTAACAATGGAGCCTGTCGGTATGATGGTAAAACCTTTAACGATATCACAACAAAAGAAGGACTATGCAACTTTGATGTTAATTGCATTATAGAAGACCGGGCCGGGAACATCTGGATAGGCAGTAATGGCTGGGGGGTGTGTCGTTACAACCCTTCTGCCGGTAAGACAGGTGGAAAATCAGTTACAAATTTCACCATGGAACATGGTCTTGGCAGTGATGCTGTTCAATGTATTTTAGAAGATAAAGCAGGGAATCTTTGGTTCGGTGAAAGGGCTGGAGGCGTTTGCCGTTACGATTCCGCATCAGGCAGGTTTATCAAGGTAAACGGAGATGGATGTTTAAGCACACAGATTATGGATATCAAAGAAGATAAGGCGGGGAACATCTGGTTCGCCAATTTATACACTGGTGTGTGTCGTTATGACGGAAAATCCTTTACCAGTTTTAAGGAAGAAAATGGCCTTTGCAATGATACTGTTGCCTGTATTTATGAGGATAAAAAGGGGATCCTTTGGTTTGGCATCGACGGGAGTAAGTGGGGTGCGATTCGCGGAGGAGTTTGTCGATACGATGGAAAGTCCTTTACTCATGTTTCAATCAAAGAAGGTCTTGAAAATATAGGTGTTTGGTCTATTGTAGAAGATAAGGACGGAAACATCTGGGTCTGCTCAAGGCGGGGATTGTTTCGTTATCATTCTCCTTCGGGCAGGTTTATCAATTATACATACAAAGTGAAAAGGTAGTAATTGAACAGTAAACAAATCGTGAAACACATTCCGCAAAAGGAAGAAACGTCGAGGATCGAAAATAGCCTTACCGTTTCAATTGCCGATACATTTCCTTCCAATTGGAATTTCTATGATTGCTCCACTGCTGCGCTTGATCCGGTCAGCAGTAACGAACTTAACCTGAAACTTCACCGGCTTGCCATCATCGTCAAGCTGGTCCATCAGGGCAAGCGCCTTGCTTAGTTGGATATAATTTGAAATCATGCCAGCAAGAGTACAATGGCGGACATGAATAATAAAGGTCAGTCTAATTCCCTTTGGCTGTTACCTAAAAATAATTTTCCCTGAATAACTCTTCTTTCCATCGCTAAGGATAGCCGTATAGGTTCCCTTTGCCTGCGCTTCAATATTTAGTTTGATTTTCCCATCCACCTTTTCAACCGCCACCTTCTGTACCAACTTGCCTTGCGTATCGAAAATTTGCAAAGTGAGTTTTTTCTCATTGACAAACTCATCCGGGATGGTGACGGTACACTTGCCGGTGGTGGGATTGGCATAGATCGAGAGTTGGTTTTGGAAGGCGCTTTTTGTCTCCCCGATGCCAGTGATGGGAGAGCATTTGGCGAGAAGAAAGTCCGTATTTCCATAAGGAGTGTACGATTTGGGGCCCAATGAAGTAGAATCCGAAAAAAGGATTGTTAGAAATAAATTTCCGTCCATGCCTTGAATGACACCTACCCCACGACCATTGTTAAAATGGTAAACACCAAAACAACTCCCTAAACTGTCGTAACCAGCAACGAACATATTCTCAACTGAAGTAGCTTCAACCTGAAAGACCCCAAATTGCGTCAATCCGTTATAATGACCTGTAACAAAAATATTTCCAAGGTCATTTGTCATCAGATCGTATCCTTCGGCATAAGCACCTATACAAATGGTTTGTTGAGCCCATTTTACTTTTCCTGTTTTATCATATTTAACCAGAAACATTTCCAGTTTGCCGGGGTTTGATGTGAGTATATTCCCACTGAAATTTATTGAACCGGAAAAAAAACCGGTATGAAAGATATTACCGTGTGCATCGGTTGCGATATCCGAAATGGTTGCTGTTGCGACAGATATTCCTTCACTGATCCATTTTGCAGTTCCTGTCGAATCAAAACAACAAATTAAACTGCTTCCAAATCCTTTATGCGAGATGATAATGGTATCAATCTTTATCGTGTCATCAAGGGCCATACATCCACCAATAATAATTTCTGAATCAATAATTTTCATCCCTCCGCATCGTATTTTTGAGTTAAAAACGGGCCACCAATCAAATTTATTTTTTGCCCACAGACATATCCCTTGTGGGTCAAATTTTGCTAAAAATCCCCCTCCTGGAATGATAAAATCATCAAAAGTAGCAGGCAAAGAATTTGTGCCACACATGTAAATATTTCCGGTTTTATCAAATGCGATTCGATCGGCTTCATCATCACCAATTCCACCTACTTTCCTGCCCCAGAGGCAATTGCCAGCAGGATCGTATTTCACCAGAAATATGTCCACCCCCCCTTTGCTCGTCAGGGTACATGAACCAAAACCAGCAGTTCCTGCAAATTCTCCTGCAACAAAAATAGCATTGGAAACAGGGTCATAATACACTGCAATGCCTTCATACGTACTTTCGTTCCATCCTCCGATTTGTCTTACCCAGAGTTCATTTCCTGACGGATCATATTTTACAACAAAAAGATCGTTAATACCGTGCCTCACCAAAGTATCAGTTTGAAAATAGCAATAAGAACCTTCAAAAATTCCTGCATAATAAAAATTTCCTTCACTGTCACAGGTTCCTGAACGCCCATAATCTTCTAAATTACTTCCGATTTGGTTCGACCAGGAAAAAGATTGAGCCACAACAGAAAAGTTGATTATTGTCAAAAAGAGTAGCGTACAAATTGCAATAAGTTTTTTTTTCATGATGCTGTTATTGAAGGATGATTTTTCATGTTTGAGAATAAGTTTTGGTCGAAATTTTGATCATATATAATCCCTTTGCAGAAATAGCTTGATACAAGCGAAATTCACATCGCATTTGTAAGAGATTCAGAAGTTTCAAAATTACAAACGAAAATATGTTTGTTAGATTAATATTAGTTTTGTACGAAATGGTTTTGACTATGTCAAATATAATACATCTAATTCTAAAGCCAACTCGTTTTGTGAAATATTTCACAAAATAAACCAATCATAATTCCTTATTAATCAGGTGAAGTTCGCTCCTGCCATGGAAGTATATTTAGGCAACTGGCTAAGACTGGTTGAAGAAAAATATATGCTTTTCAAACAAATACTGTGAAAATTCGGGAGCAAAGGATCCAGAGGAATTTCACCTGATCAATCCCCAGACCAGGATACATTCTGTTTCCCTCTGTGGTTCTCATTGAATTCTCGGTGGTACTCCGTGTAATTTTGTTTCACCGAGTTCCACTGAGAACCGCACAGAGAGCCACAGAGAGGAATTTTAGGCGGACAATCCCGGAAAAGAAAACAGCCACCCCAATTTTACTTGTAAGTGGCTGTTTTTCAGTGACCCCAGAGGGATTCAAACCCCCAACCTGCTGATCCGTAGTCAAAAAATTGATACTTTGCCAATCTTTGCAGCCTATTCTAAAGTATAACATTATCAATTAATTAACTGAATAGTAGTTAATAAATAAATCACTAATCTTTGTAGGTTTTATCAAAATAGTTACTACATTTGTTACTACAAATTTGGAACCTATGAAAACTGATCCTAAAGCAATCCCGGCAATCATTCTGGAAACCTGGAGAAAAAGAGCAGATGAAACATATGCGGTAAAATTGCGAGTAACTTACAAAAAGATTAGCCGCACATGGATATTAAAATATCCTAAAATGGAGGAATCGGAATTTTCCCAGCTTTGTGGAAAAACCATTGCCATGTCAGAAGATGATTTTAACAAAATGGAAGGAACAAAACCGGGAAAATTTGAAGTATTACAACTCCATTTTGCAAAATTAAAAACCCAGGCAAGGGATGTTATTAAGGAAATGGCAGTATTTTCATTTGAAACATTCGAGGAAAAATACTTTTCAAAGCCAAAGGACAAAGACGATTTATTTTCTGCGATGGAATCCACCGGCAAAGAAATGCGGGAAGCTGGCAGGATCAGTACGGCGGTAACATTTGAAAATAGTCTAAGATCCTTGAAACAATTTACAGGAAAAGATAAATTATCATTTACCAGTGTTACTGTGAAGTGGTTGAAGGATTATGAAAAATGGATGATCGAACCAAGAATCCCAAATAAAAAGAAGCAAGCAAGGGTTAATAGCCTTACAACAGTAGGTATTTATTTACGGAATGTAAGAACAATGTTCAACAGGATAAAACCCGTTAATGTTGAATATCCGTTTGGAAAATCGACTTACGGCAAATATCCGATCCCGAAAGGAAAAAATACTAAAAAGGCACTGACCCAGGCCGATGTTGCTAAAATTGCAAACCATAAATCAATTAAAGATTCAGTTGAGGAAAAAAGCCGGGACTTATGGTTATTCAGCTACTTATGTAACGGAATCAATATTAAAGACGTGGCACGTTTGAAATATGCGAATATTGAAGGCGACAAGATCCGACTTGTAAGAGCCAAAACAGCCGATTCAGTGGATGAACAAACCACCATTGATATAATGATTACCAGGCAAATCGGCAGAATAATAGACCGCCACGGCAACAAACCAGGTACAAAGGATCAATATATTTTCCAGATTCTTGAAAATGGCATGAGTCCAGAGGATGAATATAAAGAAATTCAACAGGCAGTACAAACAATCAATTATAACATGGTGAAAGTTTGTGACGCTATCAAAATAGACAAGGTTACGACATACACAGCACGCCATAGTTTTGCAACCGTTTTAAAACGGTCCGGCGCCTCAATAGAGTTTATATCTGAATCTTTGGGCCATAAGAATATGCAGACAACCCAAAATTATTTGGCAAATTTTGAGGATGACGAAAAAAGAAAGTGGGCTGAAATGTTATTACCTGAAACGGAGGTGTAAATGAAAAAGACAGACTTACAAAACGCCATTCCTTCGCCACAAGTCTTTTATCCAGCAAGGTTAAAAAGATTTTTAGACGCTGATCCAAAAGCAAAAGAGATAGAATTTATAGAACTTGAAAAGAAACTAATTGAAGGTGAAAATAACAACCTTAAAAAATTCATCAGTGAGCAATATTGTAGCGGTAATATAAATGGATTCCCAGACGAACCAGATATAAATGGAATATCCGTAAACAATGAAATACTACGAAAAAATGCTGAATATCTTAAATTGTTGAAGAAAAAGGCAACCGCTGAAAAAAAACAGAGGGTACCGGAGAAATTTAAAACTTTTCCCGAATATCTATTAACTGCCATTGAATCGGATCAGGTGCTTATTGCCGATTTCTTAAAACAACATTTTAGTGAAGCTGGAGGTAGAAAAATTGGCTGTATCCTTCAGGCCTTAAAAAAACTTAAAAAAATTACACGTTACTATAAATCAGGAGTAAAACTACATGAAGCAATCCGGCAATATTACGGATTGACTGTTGATTGTTCTGATACAGCCATTAATAACTATGATAGAGAAACAGCTTGGCAGTTAAAGGAAGACAAAGCCGAACTGGAGGACATTATAGGTAAAATCAATGCGTTTCTATATCAGTCAAACATAGATTAACACCCTTTTTATTTCCTTTAGTTGTTACAAGTTGTCAAAAACAACTTGACAACCAAAAATCAACAACTTTCCCTTTTCCACCTTTGGGCGCTGGGGTAATATTGCATTATAAAAAATCGCAATATGGCAGTCGCAAACCCTTTTCAGGATATTTTAGACAGGTTGTCTAATATCGAATACAGTCAATCCCGGCTGGAAAAATTATTATCCGTTAATCCCATTCAGCCTAAAGAAGAGTTACCTATTAACATTGATGAAGCTTGCCGCGTGACCGGATACGCGAAGCCTTCCATTTATTCAAAATTCAGCCGTAGGGAGATCCCTGGTTATCGTCGTGGCCAGCGGTTATACTTTTACCGGTCAGAGTTATTGGCATGGATTAACAGCGGCAAACGGTCAACCCTTGACGAAATCAAAGCCGAAGCACTCAACAGCCTTGAACGATGACGCACAACCAACGATCCCGGCAAACAGGCACCGTAATGTCATCCGGTGAAAAATCAGCCTTTAATCAAGGGTATTGAGTAAATAAAAAAACGGGCACCCGTTACCAGCGGAACACCCGTAAAATCTTAATAACAATGGAGACAGACAAAAATACGAAATACATTCAATTCCCTTTGAGATTAATGCGAAATTTTTTCAATGACCACAAGGGAACCATTAATAACATCTTTGATTCAGGGATTTATTACTATTCCATGAGATTAACAGCGGATCGGTCGGAAGCCGCCACCCATGCTTTATATGATTGCTGCCGGCACAAAGACAACCTTACAACCTATCTAAAAAAAGAACTCACCAGATTTTATAAGAACGGGCAATTAGTTTATGACGAAGATCAAAACGGTTTTTCTAGCTCGGCTGCTTTTATCCCGTGTGAAATTGACAATTTTATTGAGATACTGAATAACAATTCTGAGTTGAATCAGGCCATTATAGAGTATTACCAAGTACATAAGGCTATGAGGTCAAAAAATTTAGGGATAACGGGTAATACTGGCCAAATACTAACCGATGGAAAAGCTATTGTAGATGGTATTCCAGACGGTGAACCCTGGCCGATGGTTAATAAAGATTTACTTTTTGATTACTACAAAAATGATAAGGATCAATGGCAGCTTGTTCAATTCGCTGGTTACATTGCCATAGGTTCAATCATTGGTAAAAGGCATTATTGCAGGACTAACAAACAGCATATCATGGCCCGTATGTTTGGGTATGCCAGCCATAAGGCAATACCTGAAAATCTTAATCCTTTGGTTAAAGAGTTAATGAATAAATATTCAACCCGTTACTGGATGGACAAACTGTTGCAGCAACTAGAATTAACCTGGCAGATTAAAACCTACAGCCGCAATATGCGTGGTGTAATGATTGGAAAGGAAAAAGCAACACTTGAAACCATGGCCCTGGCAGCAGAAAAGGGCAAACGAGTCATCCAAGTAAATGACCTGAAAGTAAAGAAAAATGAAGCCTGGGAAAAGGCATTGCAGCAGCTTAATAAAAAAAAAGATCATCCAAATGAAGGAAATAAACTATTTAAACTCCTTTCGGTTGAACTTAATTAACAGCATTATGCACAGCAGGACAGCTGCAGCAACTACAGCAGGACTGCAGCAGGACTACAGCAGCTTAAATAAAATATTTAATAAAGGTTTTAATAAAGGTTTTTAATAAAGATTAAGAATAAAGATTGTAATAATATGACATTGAAAAAAAATTCAATGATTCCTTTACCTCTTATTCCTGTTTCAAAATTCAATTAAAAATGAAAAAACAAAACAAATCGGATTGGCAATTAAAAGAACTTGAAGACTTTTTCAATAGTGCCACCCTACCAACAGAGCCACTAAAACTTAATGTGGTATGCCATATAACAAACCTTCGTGCCTTCATTGATTCGCACCTGGATATATTAAAGGCGAACAATGGAAAAGAAACATTCCTACCGTATCTAAATAGGTTGCACCAGCTGAAAGAATGGGTTGAAACCGGAGGGGGTAGGCCGTGACCGGTGCAGGGCTATATTGGCCCACATCGTAGGTATAGCCTTCTCTCTTCTTTCGAAATAAACTCAATTTGGGACTATCAACTAAAATCAACAAATATGAAACGACTGACAAAAGCAGAAAAATTAATCAGGGGAACATTTGACCCCTCAAAAATCCGGCCGGTATTAACCTCTAATCCACTGTTGGCAATTCCAGATCCTATGACCAAACTGTCATCTGTCGAAATGGAATACTATAGACTGTGTGCGGAAATAATGATTAGCAACCATACGCTAACATCGGCCGACATTCCGGGATTGACAAGGGCGGCCGCCATGTTCGCCATATTCGAACAGGCCAAGCAGGATATAGCTATTCATGGGTGCTATCAAACCACTCAAAGCGGTTATACTGCAAAGAATGGTTATTTCCAAGTGCTTTGTGATGCTGAAAAAATGCTTACATCTTTTGAACGTGGCCAGGGATTAAACCTTGTTAGCCGGTCAAAGTTGCCGCCGCCACCGGATCCAAAAATACCAAACTCATTTGACGATATTTAATTCAAAACGACATGGAACTCATCAGCAACGAAACCGACACAATACAATTCACTGAAATAGTGAATAATTGTAAGATCCATGTGCACCAATGCCGGCACAGTGGTAAAATCATGGTTAACCTGGCAGAGATAGCTGAATTAATGGGGATGGCACCGGATGACCCTAAAGTTTTACCGGACTTGTTACAAATCATCAATGACAACCAAAAATATCTTTAACCTTAAAAATCAACAAAAATGGATAAAAAATTGAAATTCGGAATCCTTACTGGATCGGAAAATTACAGCGAAAAGCTTGTAAAAACGATTGAATCCCGTGGCCATTCGTGCAGAATTATTGACCCTGCAAAAATTTACCAGCTAATTACAGAATCAGAGCGCGGATACGATCGTCTGTATGATGGAAGTACAAAGGGTATTGAACCCGACCGGATCACTGCAAACAGCCTGGACGTAGTTATTAATCGTTTGGGATCGGGCGCGGATTATGGCGCAAGTGTATTGCGGTTCATGGTTGAAAATTTAGGCATCTATTGCCCTAACGATCCGGCCGGTATCATCTTTGCAGGAAATAAGGCATGGAGCCTACAAAGATTGTCGAGCCTAGGAATTAAGGTACCGCGGACGATTATAACACAACGTCCTAACCATATCAACTGGATACTGGATAAGATCGGCGGGACATCCTGGGTTATAAAAACAGTTTTCGGGAGCCAGGGCCGGGGCGTTGCCATTGCTCACGAAAAAAGGTCAGCGGCATCTTTATTTGAATTTTGTTACAATGCCAGGATGAAAATAATCATTGAATCATTTATACCTTCAGACGGTCAAGACGTGCGCGCCTGGGTAGTTGGTGACCGCGTGGCAGTGGCAATGCAGCGCACCGCGAAGCCTGGGGACTGGAAAGCAAATATCAGCCAGGGGGGTACCGGCAAGAAAATTGAATTGAGCAAAGAGGATCAAGAATTATGTGTTAAAGCCAGTCACGCGCTGGGATTGAATATTTCGGGGGTTGATTTAATCAGAAACAAAAACACGCAAGAATCTATGATTGTGGAAGTTAACTCAAATCCAGGAACTCACATAATTGAAATTACAGGTTACAATCCATTTGAGGATATTGTTACATATTGTGAAGAAAACTATAATAAGACTGCAACCAGGTCGATCCCAGCCAACCCTGACAGCATTAGGGCGGATGCTATGGAAATCCAATATAGAACAGCCTGCAATCAGATTGAAACATTACAGGCAGAGTTGAAGGACGCGACAGGCCGGTTAAATTATTATCGAACGCTGCATTAAGAATCCCGTATCATCAGGAATAAGACCGGCAATGAGCCGGTTTTTTTTTACCTTTACATGAAACCTTAAAAACTCAAGCCATGTACACATCAACAGCAGCTGGAAGTATCGGAATGTTTATTGTAGTTCTTGTTGTCACTATTGGGTTATTTCTTTTATTGCGTGGAGTGGTCATTTGGTATTTTAAGATTAACGCCATAATCGACCTACTCACAAAACAATTAAACAACCAGCGGTTAATCCTAAAACATTTAACGGGTGAACCGGGTGAACCGGAGAAAAAGTAACTGAAGGAAGTAAAACAGCCTTTTATTGACTATTCCTGAAGAGGTTTACAAAATCCTTTTCAGCTTGTTTATTGTCTGGATTAACCGGAAACCAGGTACTTGGAGAAATCCAAAATTACTACAAATGTTACTACAAAACAAAACAGCCACCCCAATTTTACTTGTAAGTGGCTGTTTTTCAGTGACCCCAGAGGGATTCAAACCCCCAACCTGCTGATCCGTAGTCAGCTACTCTATTCAGTTGAGCTATGGGGCCAAAATATATTTACGATTTGACGATTAACGATGGAAGGAGTTTTAATGATACTCCCGACAGGCGCTATTCGTTTTGAGGGTGCAAAGATAAAACATTTTTCAAAATAAATTATACCTTTGCAAATTTGATTTTCGTATATTGACAATTGTTTCGAAACAACTTGTTTTATGCGGGAAGACGCTAAGGCGCCAGGAAATTGAAAATCATATTTTTTGGGCCTTTTTGACATGGATGAATCGCAATTTCGGCAGCAATGGCTGCCTGATATAAGAAATAACCAAACTGAACGATGATAAGCGTAGGAATACAGAAACTTACTCCCGACGATTTCTATAAAATCCTTTTCCTGGATGAAAAGATTGAACTTGATCCGAAAGCGGTAGCAAAAGTTGTGGCAAATTATGAATTTCTGAAAGAGTTTGCCAAAGGAAAGATCATTTATGGAATCAACACCGGCCTCGGGCCGATGGCACAATATAAGATCGAAGGAAACAAGGAACTCCAGCTGCAGTACAACCTGATCCGCAGTCACAGCGCGGGTTGCGGTACTCCCCTGCCCGAAATTTATGCCAAAGCCACCATGCTTGCCAGGCTCAACACCTTCATGCAGGCAAAGTCGGGGATCCATGTCGAAGTGGTTGAACTGCTCAAAGAACTGATCAACCGCAATATCAATCCCCACATCCCTGAACATGGCGGTGTGGGCGCCAGCGGCGACCTGGTTCAACTGGCCCACCTGGCGCTGAACCTGATTGGCGAAGGAGAGATCTGGTACAATGGCAAACTGCAGCCAACGCAGGAGGTCTTCAAACTTGAAAAACTGACTCCGGTTAAAATGCACATCCGTGAAGGGCTCTCGCTCATCAACGGAACCTCCGCCATGACCGGCATCGGCATGATCAACATCGTACATGCCAAGAACCTGCTCGACTGGGCCGTCCTCGCCTCTTCCATGATCAACGAAATTGTGGAGTCGTACGACGATCACTTCTCCGACGGGCTCAACCGCGTAAAAACCCATTACGGACAAAACCAGGTAGCGCGTATGATGCGCTCAATACTGCAGGACAGCAAACTGATCCGCCGCCGTGCCGACCATCTCTACAACGGCAAAACCGAAGAGGTGGAGGTGTTTACCCATAAAGTGCAGGAATACTACTCGTTGCGTTGCGTTCCGCAAGTTTTAGGCCCCATCCTCGACACGATTCTCAATGCCGAGAAGGTGCTGATCAACGAGGTCAACTCAACCAACGACAACCCGATCATCGACAGTGATGCCAAGAATGTGTTTCATGGCGGTAACTTCCATGGCGACTATGTTGCCTTCGAGATGGACAAACTGAAGATCGCAGTTACGAAACTTTCAATGCTTGCCGAGCGTCAGCTCAATTACCTGATGAACGACAAGATGAACCAGAAACTCCCGCCGTTTGTAAATCTTGGCAAACTCGGTTTCAACCTGGGGATGCAGGGTGTGCAGTTCACCGCTGTTTCCACCGTTGCCGAAAACCAGACGCTCTGTTTCCCCATGTCGATCCACAGCATCACCAACAACAACGACAACCAGGATATCGTAAGCATGGGCACCAACGCTGCCATGATGACCAAACGGGTGATCGATCATACCTATATCGTCATTTCGATCCACATGATCACCATCCTGCAGGCCATCGATTATATGAAATTCAAATCAAAACTGTCGGCCTATTCGCGCAAGAAATTCGAAGATCTGCGGAAGATTGTCCCTAAATTTACTGAAGACACCACGAAATACAAGGAGATTCAGCAGATTGCAAATTATATCCTGGAGAATAAGCCAAAGTTTACGTTGGATGAATAGGACGATTGACGATTGGACGATTTACGATTTACGATTAAATTGGTTGATTTACGATTTACGATTAGGGAATACTAATCGTAAATCGATTAATCGTAAATTCATTCGTCAATCGTAAATCGTCCAATCGTAAATATTTAAATAAACTCACCAATATGAAGTATGCTTTAGTCACCGGCGGTTCCCGCGGCATAGGCAGGGCCGTTTCTGTCAGGCTGGCAGAGATGGGTTTTTTCGTGTTGATCAACTACCACACCAATCAGCAGGAGGCTGAAACCACGCTTCAGCAGGTCAGGGAGAAAGGGAGCGACGGAGAGATCCTGAAATTTGACATCTCCTCCCAGGATGAGATCGAAACGGTGCTGGGTGCATGGCAGGCTGCCCATGAAGGAGCTTACATCCAGGTACTTGTCAACAATGCGGGCATACGCAAGGATGCCCTCCTGATGTGGATGAAGAACGAAGAGTGGCACGATGTACTCGATACCAACCTGCACAGTTTCCTCTATGTGACCCGTTTCCTGATCAAGGATATGCTGATCAAGAAGTTCGGCCGGATCGTCAATGTGGTCTCACTTTCGGGACTAAAAGGACTTCCTGGCCAATCCAACTACTCAGCTGCAAAAGCAGGCGTAATTGGCGCTACCAAAGCGCTTGCACAGGAGATTGCAAAAAAGAACGTAACGGTTAATGCAGTGGCTCCGGGTTTTATCAGGACCGACATGACCAAAGACATGGATGAAGCGCAGTTGAAAGCGATGATCCCGATGGGAAGGTTCGGCAAACCCGAAGAGGTTGCGGCCATCGTGGGATTTCTTGCATCGGAGGAGGCGTCGTATGTGACCGGGGCGGTGATTAATGTGAATGGAGGATTGTACACGTAGAAGAATATTGAATATTGATTAACGAATTTTGAACTATGAAGTTCTGGGAGCTTGGTGTTTTACCTAATGGCACTTTTTTATGGCTCGGGTAGTTATCACGGGCATGGGGATCTATTCCGTAATCGGAAAGAACCTTGCAGAGGTTGAGGACTCGTTACGTAAAGGCAAATCAGGGATTATATTTGATCCTGTGAGGAAGGAGATGGGATTCCGCTCCGCCCTGACAGGGATGGTGGAACGACCGCAGCTCAAAGGCGTTCTCGACCGGAGGATGCGTGTCGGGTTGCCTGTCCAGGGAGAATATGCCTACATCTCCACGCTGGAAGCGCTTAAAAATGCCGGCATTGAACAATCCTACCTCGATGCGAATGAAGTGGGAATTCTTTTCGGCAACGACAGCTCTGCCGTTCCGGTAGTGGAATCGGTGGATATCCTTCGGCAGAAGAAAGATACCATGATGATCGGCTCTGGATATATCTTCCAGTCGATGAATTCGACGGTTTCGATGAATCTTTCTGTGATATTCCGTCTTAAGGGGGTGAATTTCACCCTCAGCGGCGCCTGCGCCAGCGGATCGCACGCCATCGGCATCGGTTACCTGCTCATCAAGCAGGGACTGCAGGATATGATCATTTGCGGTGGCGCACAGGAGATCAACCCTGAGTCAACCGCCAGTTTTGATGCGCTGAATGCATTTTCCATAAGAGAATCCGAACCGACCAAGGCTTCCCGCCCTTTCGACCGCGACCGCGACGGACTTGTCCCCAGCGGCGGTGCTGCAACCGTGATCATAGAAAGTTACGAATCGGCCATGAAACGCGGAGCCACTATTTACGGCGAAGTGATCGGCTATGGTTTTTCCTCCAATGGTGAACACATCTCCATGCCAAACGTGGAGGGCCCGGTGAGGGCGATGGAAAAAGCCATTAAGGATGCTGGTATTAAATCCGCTGAAATCGACTACATCAATGCACATGCCACCTCTACCCCGGCAGGCGATGGCAATGAAGCAAATTCTATCAACCAGATTTTCGGTTCCTCCAGGCCCCTGGTAAGCAGCACCAAATCAATGACCGGTCATGAAATGTGGATGGGCGGCGCCAGCGAGGTGATTTACTCGTCACTGATGATGAATAATGGATTTGTGGCACCCAACATCAACTTCGAGAATCCCGATGAGGCAACTGCCAAACTCAACATCGTTTCAATGACAACTCCATGTGAAATCAACACCTTCCTCTCCAATTCATTTGGGTTCGGGGGGACCAATTCGTCCCTCATTATCCGGAGGGTTATATTATAGTTGCCACAAAGGCACTCTCTCTTATATTTCCTAATTAAAAAATCTTATTTTTGCATCGGTTAACTACAGACTATGATGCAAAACGACGAGATCATCAGGAAAATAAACCAGCTCCTGATTGATGAAATTGAAATTGAAGAGACCCAGATAACACCATCTGCCAATCTGAAAAATGACCTTGGCATTGACAGCCTTGATTTTGTTGATCTTTTTGTGATCGTTGAAAACAATTTCGGATTCAAGATGAAGGCAGAAGAGATTGCGGAGGTTAAAACGCTCGACGATTTCTACACATATATTATCAAACGTATCAACCCTAATTAGTCTCTGATGTCAGCATGGGAAGGCAAAACCCGGGGAGGGGTTCTGGGGTATAAAATATTTGTCTGGACCCTGAAATACCTGGGACTGCAATTCGCCTATTTTCTGCTCTC
>JBMOIP010000013.1:0-96380 GCA_049317265.1 Bacteroidales bacterium | reverse complement strand
CAGGGGTGGTCAATTTGGATCGGCAGACACTGGTCAAAGTGAATGGTTTATCCACGAATGCCCAGGATTCACCTTTGGGTTTTCAAAGTTTTTGTTTCCATTATGCAGGCTGACGGCTCATTTGGGCTTGTTATATTTTGTTTTCAACGCTCTTATTTTGATATTTTCAATTTCACCAGCAAAAGCATTTCTTGCACCCATAACCTGAAGCTCATAAATTTCTGATTTTACCCTAAACAGATACATTTTGAATTTCATCAATCCATCTTGTCGAAATTCAACGATTATCAGAGAAGAGTGATTCTTCAGCGACGGATACTGGATGGTAGTAAAAACGCCATCTCTGATAACTTCGTCACATTCATCCTTAACACAAACCTGCGAATTTTTATAATATCCCGAACAAGAGGATGAATCGCCATCGGAATGAACTACCAGGTATTTATTTCCTGAACACAATGTATCGATTCTGTCTACTTGAATGAATATTTCTTTTAATGAAAATATATTAAGATCTGGCAAATTCTCCTGTGCAAAGGACAACCTTAGAATTACGCATAAAAGAACCGTAAAGGCGGAATGTTTCATTTTAAGACAATTAGCCCTAACAATGCTTTGCCTGTAAAACCATGTACAATTGGATCTCTGGCTAAGCAGAAAGCACTTCTCAGCATTGGTTTTACAGGTTTGGCAGTGTTCATTATTCTTAACATGTTGAAATTTAATGAATTTATTGACAAAAAATGACTTGGTTCGGA
Source organism: Bacteroidales bacterium (assembly GCA_049317265.1). Lineage (GTDB taxonomy): Bacteria > Bacteroidota > Bacteroidia > Bacteroidales > FEN-979 > CAIVAT01. The sequence continues at coordinate 95,622 of JBMOIP010000013.1, read as the reverse complement.
TGCAAATAGATTTAGTAAACCATTACTATCGTCGATCCATATTTGAGACATCCTTGAAAAGTCTTTTAGTCACGGATGCAACGAATTGAATATCCAAATTCTTTATTAGTATTATTTGACCCCACCTTGCCTTCATCATCATCCATAAATCTGTATATGAAACCATAACCATACGGTGTGGAACTCCACCAATTGCCAACGGTTCCCATACCGACAAATTTCGCAAAACTGCTGCTACGGTAACCTCCTGGAAATGCTGTAAAACCTGATTCATTGGTTGCATTGGTATTCATAATACTCCAATGTTGCGATCCTGTTTCTTTCAATTTATTACCAGCAACATTTTCTCCTCCGAGATAGGTTGTCAGGATCATCCATTCAGTATCGGAGGGAATATGCCATCCTGAAGGAGCAATTTTTTTGTCTGTATTTAAAACGTAACCATTGTAAAGTGCACCATAGATGTTTTTATAAATTGATTCGTTGTTGTTGTACCAGCAATAACCCGGAGTTTTCAAATTTCCCCAGGCAGCACTATCAGTTACCTGTGGTATTGCAGTACCATCGTTATACTTAGTAACTCTGAGGTTCTCAACCATCCAAACCTGCGAACCAATAGAAATTGTATGATAAACGTTTCCATCTATGTCAGTAATTGTTGTTGGGACTGCTACAGGATCTGTCTTTTTGCAACTACCCGCAAACAATATTAATACAGTCATAACCAGGATTGTGAAGGTTGAAGTACTTGTTAATCGTTCCATAATGTTTTTATTTGTTTTAATGTCAGCTTACTTTTACTCTTCCCACTTAATATTTAATTCTTTAAAAACCTTTTCAAATACCTGAACGTCGTAATTGCGGTCACGGTAATACTTAACATAAAATTGCAAAAGGCTCTGCCATGTATAGCTATTACCCACATTGTCGTTTAAATGAGCTTTATATATGGCCATTGCCTTGTCGTATTCGTTATTGTATAAATACATATTTGCCAGGTTCATTAGCAATTCGAGGTCCTTTGGAAATAATTTTGTCCCTCTTTTCAAATACAGAATGGATTCATTGTATTTTTTAATATCAAATAAATACAAGCTGATTTCATGAAACACCATACTCTGTAATTGGAGAGTGTCCGGGTTGGTAATTTTTATAGAACTGGGGTATTCCTTACCGTCCACATTTCTTTTATAACCGATAATATTTCCTTTAGTGTCTTTAATAAACTCTTTTACAGCCGGAAACTCTTCATTGAAAAATGAAGTTGGAGTGCTGAAATACATTTTTGAATATACGCCATTGGTGTAAAAATGATATCCATTGTTCTTCTTTCCTATTGCTGCCCAGGCCTGATCATATAAATAGATTCCTTCGTATGGTTTCAATGTGCTATCTGGTACACTGATGCAATTTTTTCTTTTGGGTTCTTTATAGAAGTTTTTCCAGTGATATGCTTTGGCAACACTATTTATAATTTCAGACAATAGTTTAGGGTCTTCCGAATTCATAAAAACCACACACCCATAACCATCGTCAAGGCTGCCATAAAAATCACCGCAAAATCCATCATTGCCTGCACTGTGCTCAAAATATTTTGCACCATTAATATCCAAAATAAAAGACCCCATAGAAGTTGGCCCATTATTGTATGGACTCAAATGCAATTTTACCATTTCAGGACTCAGTACTTTCGAATGTTGTTTGCCTTGATACGCCAATTGCATATCAATAATGTAGTTGCAAAGGTCACTTGGTGTCATCCAAAGTCCTGCTGCGGCTAACTCGGGATAAATATGGTACTTGTTCGAAATTGGCCTGCCATCACTTAAGTAACCTGTTGCACACAAAGATTGCATGTCTTTGGAAGGTGGCTGACAAAAAGAACTGTTTGTCATTCCAATTGGTTTTAACACGTTTTCATACATCCATTTATCATAGGGTTGCTTTGTTATATCTGTAAGTAAAAGTTGTGAAATTGTGATTCCACCACCAGAATACTGGAATCCTAGACCGGGCTCAAACATGCTGCGGACAGCCATTGTAGTCGCTGGTTTTTTGCCGTCCAATACCTGTATGACACTCGGAATGGGATCATTCATGTCATGCCCGGGGAAACCATGAACGGATAAACCTGCATTATGGCTCAGTATATCCGCTAAGGTTATTTTTTTGCCGTTTGAAAGTGAATCGTATGGGAATTTCCAGGATGTAAGGTAGGTATTGATGTCAGTATAGAGATCCAGTTTTTTTTCCTGTGCTAATTTTAAAATGCCCAGTGCATTTAATGCTTTACTAATGGAACCTGGTTCAAATAATGTTTCAGTTGTAACAGGCTTTTTCTCAGCATCGTCAGCCCACCCATATCCTTTTGCCCATACAATTTTATAATCCCGGATAACCGCTATACTCACACCTTTGACGTTGTATTTTGCCATTCGTTCAGAAATGGTGCCAGGCCTTTCGTCATTTAATATGAGATTTCCCGTGATGTTGTTTTCAATTTCTTTTATCCTTTCCTGGGTTTGTTGCGAGTAATTTGTTTGTCCGTTGCATGAAGTCAACAGGGTTAACAAAGGCAGGATGAAAGTCAAATTTTTCACATATCGAATAATAAATATGAGTTTGGTCGATGGCATTTATTGTTGTTTTTTTGTTCGTTTCTTGCAGCCAGTTTAAAGTTCAGATGTCGCCCTGGGATGCCGGATAACGCTTAGCAGCTGACACTATTTAAAATTATTTGGCTCAATGAGATCCCATAAGTTTCCGTATAAATCTTCAAATACTGCTACTGTTCCATAAATCTCAACTTAAGGCTCGCGAACAATTTTAATTCCCTTATTTAACAGATTTTGATAATCTCTTTGAAAATTATCAGTGTTAAGAAACAAGAATACACGACCACCGGTTTGATTTCCTACATATTTTATTTGTTCAGAATTTGATGCTTTAGCCAGAAGAATAGCACATTCTGATGAGCCAGGTGGGGACATGATTACCCACCTTTTTTCTGCATTAAAAAATGTGTCCTCGACTAATTCAAAATTTAGCTTTTCAGAAAAAAATGAAATTGCTTCATCATAATCCTTGACTAAGAGAGATATGCAGGCAATTCGTTGTTTCATGGTTAATATAAAGTATAACGTTGAAAAATGATATGCGTCCAATTCAGCAGTTTGCTGCTAACGTGTGGGCGCTAAATGCAGCAAAGGCAGATCCTTTGAAAAGCTGGATTAACGCTGGTTTAGTTGCAATTTAGCGCCATGTTATGTTGTAAGCTTCTGTAATAATCAGTGACATAAAAACTAAGTTTTATCTTTAATTTTGTAGAAAATGTATTAAGATTTGTTTCATTTTTCGACAACCATTTTCCTTATAACATCATATTTACCTGCCTTAATGCGGTAATAATAGTTGCCTGCTGAAAAACGGGCTACATTGACTTTAATACTGTTATTATGCATCTTGTCATAACGGTATGATTCTTTTGACAAGAGTACCCCCGAGTTATTATAAATACTTAAAGTTAGTGCATTCCCTTTGTATTCGGGTAAAAGGAACTCGATATTTGTAGTAGTGGTACATGGATTAGGAAAATTCATAATTTGTACAAAACCATTAACCCTTGAATTATCATTTGTCCCAGTCCAGTAGTCATTTGAAAAGTATACACCATTGTCAGTACAGCAAAAAATTGATATGCTACTCAAAACGGGGTTTATTCTAATTTTGTTTACAAATTTGTTTGGTAATCCTTCATTGTAAAAGGTCAATGAAGATGTAACAGTATCATATTTAGCAATGCCTTGTGCGTAATTAGGGCTTCGCCAGCCAACCATAACGTTACCAATAGCATCAAACCCAAGAGTATTTATACCATCATTACTCCAGAAGCAAATATCCCAGTTTTGGCCGAAGTCAAGAGATGAACGAAGACTGGCAGAATTAGAATTAGGAATAAGGCCGTACAATTTACCATTTGGGTGAAATGCAAGATAAGTCATGAAATTTCCATTCCCATCTGTATGGTGCCATGTCTTTCCAGTATCACTTGAATTGTAAATACATTGAAATTGAAAACCAGTAGTTAGCACGAAATGATTTTCACGAAAGTCCAACGAACTTATTTGTTGAGAACTAAAAAACGGAACGAAATTCCAGTCACTTCCATTTATAGACGTCATAAGTCCGTCATTCTTGCTCCCGACATAAAATGTACTGTTTGTCGTACAGAATTGTACAAAAGTAGGAGATGCAACAAATTGCATAAGCGTAAATTGATGTGTTATAAAATTGAACTTGTAAACACCGTCTAAAGAACTGCCATCACCCATCACAAGTAAGATGTTCATGCTATCAAACGGAATAGCCCCCCAAACAGGAGATCCACCATTTGTATATGTATTCCATGTAGACCCGGTTTGGTCAGCCACACAAATTCCAGTATTTGTACAAATTACAGAATAACCTTCTGAACCGGCATTAAAGCAGATATCATTAGCTTTAATGCCTGACGGGCCATATAAAGTCCAAGTATATCCAAATACAAGAAATGGAATAAAACACATGAATAAAAGGAAATATTTTTTCATATGAGGAAGTTAATTTTATTGCACATAACGTTTTGACAGCAAGCGCAGTGCGATATTTTTTGAATGACTTGTCATTCCGGGGTGGGTAAGCATTGTGCGTGCTGGCCCGTTAGTGGCCGTTTTAGTTACAGTTTTCTTAATTTATCGGATATCCAATTGTTTATCTGTTCAAAATGCAATTGACCTTGAGCTATATTGATAACAAATTCGAATTTTTCAGACTGGGATGCATTAATATCAAAACCATGTCTTAAAAGAAAAAATCTCATAATGACATAACCAATTCTTTTGTTGCCATCAAGAAATGGGTGATTTGTTATAAGACTTTCAATAAGTGCAGCTGCTTTTTCAGTTTGGGAGGGATAAAGTTCTTTTTGATCGAATGTCATGAACGGTCTGTTAATAGCAGATTCAAGTGCATTATGGTCTCTAATTCCATGACTGCCACCAAACCTGTCGATAAGAATGTCATGAATATTAATGACTTCTTCGATCTTTATCATTTTGCGAGCTTTTCAAGAAGTTCCTGGTCTTCTTTAAAAATCTGCTTTAGATACCTTAATGAATCAAAATCATTTTTTGACTTATTCTCGACTTCTTTTAAATAGACCAGGATATCATCAAGAAAATCATCAGGAACCTTTTGGATAACGCGATTTATCTCTTTTCTTAAGTCTTTGGTGGTCATATCTTAAGTGTTTATACAAAGATACGAAAGATTTTTTCAAACGACAATGGCCTAGTTCAAATGGCTACTAACGCTTTGCTTGCAACTGCCGCAAAGGAGAACATTTGCTAAGCTTCACTAATGCTGGCATTGTGGCGGTTGCAAGCTTGTTGGTGGCTGTGAGTATGTTTTTTTTATCAGTTTGTAATGATAGCTTTATTTTCCATAATAATTCGGTTTCCTTCTGTCAATCTTAAAAAATAGACTCCAAGAGGTAAATTATCACGATCCAATTTCACTTCTCGACCAAAGATGTGTTTTATTCTCTTAATTTCTTGGCCAAGAATATTATAAATAACCAAAGTCGCTTCTTCTAAGTTTTTGTTTAATTTTATCCTTGATGATTCAGAAAATGGATTGGGGTATATAAAAGCGCGAATTGGTTCGTCTAAATCATCAATTCGGGTGATTAGATTACATGAGGAAGTTGAATCATAATTCCATACGGTTTGATTATTAATTTTCACACACATTAAATTACCTCCAAATTCGAATTGAATAGCTAATGGAGCAAATGCTCCATATGTACTGCCAAGACCTTCGATTAGTGCTACATAATTATTATGCCAACCATCGGTTAGCCAAAATCTTTTGTTATAATGATTGCCAACAAGGACCGAATCAATGGAATTGACAATATTGAACCCACTAATAGCTGAGAGAAGAGTATCTCCTACATCTAAGTTGAAATCATAAGCTAACGTATCTTGCCCAGCATCAAACAAATAGACTTTTTTATTGAAAATGTCTTGTCTGAATGCCGTCCAATATTCACCAAAATAGTAGAAAGGTGGAAATGGAATCCCGACTGGGGGACAAAAACCCGACTTATATCCATTCTTATAGAGTTTATGATAGGTGTGACTACCAATTACCGTATCTCCTGAAATAAATAGGTTGTGATCATCAGAGATAAGGCAACCATATCCGTCGATATACCAGGAGGATTGAAGCCAGACGGCATTCGAGTCAGGAAAAGGGTGGTAAACATTTGTTTGTCCAAACGAACAATCAGTTGTCATTAGGAATATGGTAATGAGTAGAACTGTTTTCATTACATAGCTTTTCATCTTAGATCGCTGTTTCTCTTCATTGCCACCAACGTTTCCCGCTAACCGCCATATCCCGGTTATTTTGACTATAGGCGCAATAAATAATGACACCTAAGCAGTAAATTTACGCCATAATTGCATTACAGATACACTTAATGTGATATTATTTTGAATGTTCTTTTACCGAAAGCTCTCTGTTATTCATTTAGTAGATACAAGAATTAAACAACCGGTTGCCCGGGGAAACACCTCGTGAACATCCTTCTCCAGCGAAGGAATTGCTGGTATCATTCTCCACAATGAGGTGATGCAGGATGAGGTCGCGCTTTAGCAAGTTGAATAAATAGCCCATGGTTGGATAATCTTTCTTAATATTGCTGACCCGTTCAAATAAAGATGAAAGTTTCCGGATTTACCTTCATTCGCAATGCGGTCAAATTTGACTACCCGGTGGTGGAATCGATCAGGTCGGTGCTTCCGCTTTGTGATGAGTTTGTGGTGGCGGTAGGCAACTCCGAAGATGACACGCGAAACCTGATACTATCGATCGGAGATCCGAAGATCAGGATCATCGACACCACCTGGGATGACACCCTGCGGGAGGGAGGAAGGGTGCTGGCCGAAGAGACCAACAAAGCCATGGATGCCATATCTCCCGAAAGCACCTGGGCCTTTTACATCCAGGCCGATGAGGTGATTCATGAAAAATACCTTCCCGAAATCAGGGCAGCCATGGAGAGATGGGCCTCCGACGAACGGGTGGAAGGCCTGGTGTTCCACTACACCCATTTCTGGGGCTCCTATGACTATATCGGCGATTCCCGCAACTGGTACAGAAAAGAGGTGCGGATCATCCGCAACGATAGAACCATCCGTTCGTGGCTCGATGCGCAGGGTTTCAGGAAAGAAGGAAGTAAACTGAATGTAGCACAGGTAGATGCAGTCGTATATCACTATGGATGGGTTAAACCTCCGGTAGCACAGCAAGCCAAACAAAAAACCTTCAATAAATACTGGCATTCAGACACATGGCTCGAAAAGAGAGTTCCGAAATCAGACACTTTCGATTACACCGGAATGGATTACCTGGTCGCTTTTCAGGGAACCCATCCACAGGTGATGAAAAAAAGAATTTCGGAAATTAACTGGAAATTCTCCCCCGATCCTTCCGGGATTAAACGGTCGCTGAAACTCACCATCCTCCATTTTATTGAGAAGAAGACTGGCTGGCGGATCGGAGAGTACAGGAATTACAGGATAGCCAGGTAACAAGCCACCTCAAATCTCTAATTCTTTTTTATCTTTGCAAAAAACTATCTAACCATGGATTTAAGTAAGATCTTATCGATTGCAGGGAAAAACGGGTTGTTTAAAGTCGTATCACAGGGAAAAAATACCGTAATAGTGGAGTCGCTCAATGACAACAAGCGTTTCCCGGCCTTTGGTCACGAAAAGATGAGTTCTCTGGAGGAGATAAGCGTATTCACAACCGGCGAGGACATCTCCTTAAAGGATGTCTTTAAAGCATTTTATGAAAAGCTGGAGGGAAAACCAGCCATCGACCACAAGGCGGACAACAATACGCTGAAGAAATTTTTCCTGGAGATGGTCCCCGAATTTGACCAGGAGCGGGTCTATGTTTCAGATATCAAAAAAATGGTGAGCTGGTACAACGTTTTACTGGACCACAAACTCATTGATTTCACCGAAGAGGCTGCACCTGCAGAAGCAGGCGAAGAGGGTGCCGAAGCAGCGCCAGCTTCCGGGACCGCCCCTGTGGTTGAATAATCAAAGGCATACCTGAGTAACAGCCAAACAACCGGAATAAGCGCCGGATATCCATGGAGTTGAAAAAACATGTTCAGGATCTTCAGGTAACCGAAGTCGTAAGGCTGAACAACCGCCATTTTACGCTGGAACTCTCTGCTCCTGAGAAATTTCCGTTAATCCTTCCGGGACAATTTGTGCAGGCCCTCGTTGAAGATTCTCCATCCACTTTTCTACGGCGTCCGCTCTCCATTCATTCGGTCGATTTTGCTAAAAATACCTTACGGCTGCTGATCCAGATCAAGGGAGAAGGCACCCGTCACCTGTCGAAACTGAAACCCGGCGATCACCTGAACCTTATCTACCCTCTCGGCAATTCGTTTTCACTCCCTTTTACCAAAGATGTATTGCTGGTGGGCGGCGGCTGCGGTGTGGCGCCACTTCTTTTCCTGGCACAGTTTCTCAACCAGAACAACATTCACCCCACCATTCTTCTCGGGTTCAGGAACAAGGAGGAGGTTTCTGAAATCGAAACCTATTCCCGGTATGGAAATGTCTTTGTAATCACCGATGATGGCTCAGAGGGTGAAAAGGGGCTGGTCATTGACCATTCCATGTTCCAGAAAGAGCGGCTCGCGTTCAAAAAGATCTATTGCTGCGGCCCGGATGCGATGATGAAAGCCATGGCCAAAATTGCCTGGATGCATCACATTGACTGCGAAGTCTCCCTGGAGAACACCATGGCCTGCGGGTTTGGAGTATGCCTGTGCTGCATCACCCCGACCGATAAAGGAAATGAACGGGTATGCGTGGAGGGTCCGGTTTTTAACACCAACAGGTTGAAGTGGAAGTGATAGAAAAAGTGAACATCGAACAGACATGCCAAACCTCTCTATAAATATTGCCGGTCTCGATTTTAAAAATCCAGTCACCACCGCCTCCGGAACATTTGGCTACGGTGATGAGTTCCTTGATTTTATGGATATCGGGAAACTTGGCGGGATTTTCGTAAAGGCCGTAACCGGCAAAAACCGGGATGGCAATGCCTACCCAAGGATGGCTGAAACTCCTTCAGGGATGCTCAACTCCGTTGGATTACAAAACAAGGGTGTCGACCATTTCTGCCAGGAGATCTATCCCAGGATTAAAGATTTCAACACCCATATCATTGTCAATGTCTCCGGTTCAACGGTGGAGGAGTATGTTGAAGTGGCCGAAAGGATCAATGAACTTGATCGTGTTCCGGCTATAGAACTGAATATCTCCTGCCCGAATGTAAAACTTGGCGGCATGGCATTTGGCACCGTTCCGGCGATGGCCACCGAGGTCACTGCGGCAGTCCGCAAGGTGTACCACAAAGTGCTGATGGTGAAACTCTCCCCAAACGTGACCAGCATTACCGACCTTGCCAAAGCCTCCGTCGATGGCGGCGCAGATGTGATCACCCTCATCAATACCCTCCTGGGAATGGCCATCGACGTTGAACGCAGGCGCCCCATCCTTTCGACCATCACCGGCGGTTTATCAGGCCCTGCCATCAAACCTGTTGCCCTGCGCATGGTGTGGCAGGTTCATAAGGCCGTTCATGTTCCGGTCATTGGCCTGGGGGGCATCATGAATGCCACGGATGCAATCGAATTTTTGCTTGCCGGCGCTTCTGCCGTTCAGGTAGGCACTGCAAACTTTATTGACCCGACCGTCTCTGTCAAAATCGTCGAGGGAATCGGGAACTACATGGTTAAGCATAAGATCAGGGAGGTGTCTGAGTTGGTTGGAGCGCTCCGGACGGAATAAGTTACAATTTACGATTGGACGATTGACGATTGACGATTGAATTGAACGATTGTAGATTTTCGATTGACGGTGCCATTAATCGTAAATCATAAATTCTAAAATTTATTCTGCAATCGTAAATCGTCCAATCGTAAATCCACATAAAAGTTGCAGGTATGAAATCGATCTATATTAAATCCGCCGCATTGTTTACCCTGTTTTCAATGCTTACCCTGTTTGGACTCTATCAGTCAAAACTTCTCCCTTTGAATCATGCCTCAACACTTGCCAAATGGGAAAGGCCAATCCTGGAGCCCAACGACTGGATGGCCATGCAACGGCTTTACCCTTACGGACGCATCAATCCTGACGCATTCCGTTCTGCCACAGAACAGGCAAAACGCCTGATGGACCAAAAACAGGTGAGCAGCAATCCATGGGTTTTCACCGGCCCTGACAATATCGGCGGAAGGATCACCGACATCGAATCTCCTGCGGGCGATCCATCCACCATTTACATCGGTGCATCTACCGGAGGCATTCTGAAAACCACCGACATGGGATTAACCTGGACCAATACATTCACCGGCGTTCCTGTTATTTCTGTAGGTGACATCGCCATCGATCCAAACAATTCGCAGGTTCTCTATTGTGGCACTGGCGAAGCCAACTCTTCCAGTTTCAGCTTTTTGGGAAACGGCATATATAAATCTGTCGATGCCGGATCGACCTGGCAACATATGGGCCTTACAAATTCTGCTTATATTGGCCGGGTTGTGGTTGACTATTCAAACTCACAGCGGATCTTTGCCGCTGCATGCGGAAATCTCTTTACCTCCAGCGACGAACGCGGGGTTTATCGCAGCAACGACGGCGGCCAATCGTGGCAACGGGTTTTGTATATCAATGATTCCACTTCGGCCATTGACATTGTGCAACATCCTACAAATCCCCAGATTCTCTATGCCTCCATGTGGGAGCGGATCAGGGGATTAACTTACCGCCAGTCGTTCGGTGAAGGTTCCGGTATCTGGAAAAGCACTGATGGCGGCACAACCTGGAATGAACTCACCAACGGTGTCCCAACAGGAACCAATGTGGGCAGGATCGGCCTCGCCATAGCAAAGTCTGATCCCGACATCCTCTATGCCTTCTATGACCTGGCAGATTATGAGGTAGGGGTTTATAAATCGGTTGATGCCGGTCTGTCGTGGACCCGCACCAACGATGGCGAGTTATTCAACATGAACAGCAACTTTGGCTGGTATTTCGGACAGGTTCGGGTTGACCCTGCAGATGCAAACCGGGTATTTGTAATGGGGGTCCCCATCTTCCGGACTGAAAATGGAGGGGTAAAATGGACCGATATTACCTCCTGGGATATCCATGTTGACAATCATGCCATGTGGTTTGATGAAGCCAATAACCGCATTCTTGAAGGAAATGACGGGGGACTTTACATCAGCGATGACCATGGAAACAGCTGGAATAAGATCAATAACCTCCCACTGACCCAGTTTTATGCCATCGATATCGATTTCCAGAACCCGGAACGCATTTACGGCGGAACGCAGGACAATAATACCATCCGCACGCAAACAGGAGGCATCAGCGACTGGGAGCCCATCCTCGGTGGAGACGGAATGTACACCCTTGTTGATTATTCCGATCCATATACCATTTATGCCGAATACCAGTGGGGAAACCTATACCGGTCGGATGATGGCGGCCCAACGATGAACTATATTGCCGGACCGATGTCGGGCGACCGGGTGAACTGGTCAGCTCCGCTGGTGATGCATCCCGTTGATCCTGCCATACTCTATTTCGGAACCTACCGCGTCTGGAAATCAACTGACAAGGGAAATACCTGGCAATCAATCAGCAACGATTTAACTGCAGGCATTAACCAGTACTTTTACACCATCACGACACTGGCCATTTCCAACATCAATCCTTCCATTGTAATTGCTGGTACCGGTGATGGTAAAGTGCATGTTTCGACCAATGACGGGCAATCCTGGCAGGACATCTCATCGGGGTTACCCAACAGATGGGTAACGAAAGTTGCGGCAGATCCTTTCAATCCTCAAACCATTTATGCGACATTATCGGGATTTCGCTGGGACGAATCCCAGCCCCATGTATTTAAATCAACAAACCTTGGACAGACTTGGGTTGATATCTCCGGAAATCTTCCGGAATTCCCGGTGAACGATATTGCCCTCGATCCGGATCTTCCCGGGAGGATAATCATTGCCACGGATGCTGGTGTTTACGGAACCACAAACGGCGGACAATACTGGTACTGGATTTGGAACGAACTGCCGGCTGTTCCCGTTTATGCCCTTAAAATTCACGCTCCGACCAGGACCATCGTCGCCGGAACGTATGGACTCTCTTCCTACAAAGCCAACCTGAACGACCTGATGACGGGGATTCCTGAACATACAGGTCCGATCCTGGTAAACTTAAAGGCAAGTCCGAATCCATTTACGAACAGTACGACAGTGAAATTCTACCTCCCATGTGAAGACCAGGTTACCGTGAAGGTTTACCGGATGAATGGCACTGTTGCCGGGGAAATATTTTCGGGAAAATTACATGCAGGCTACCATGATTTTAAATGGAACTCCACAAAAACCGGAGGTGAAATCCCCGCTGGAATTTATTTGGTAAAAATAGAAGGAAGCCACTATTCCGGCACCATAAAAATCGTAAAATACTAACCTCTGACACATCCACCTGTCCACTTGTCCACTCGTCCACTTGTCCACTTGTCCACTCGTCCACCCGTCCACTTGTCCGCCCGTCCGCCTGTCTACCCAATCACATTCACCTCCATCTCCAACCTGATCCCAAACTTCTCAGCGACAGATTCGAGGACCCGGTTGGCAAGGCCAAGGATTTGCTTTCCGTTGGCAGCGCCATAGTTTACAAGCACCAGCGGCTGAAGGGGATGCACCCCGGCATCACCATCCCGGAAACCCTTCCACCCGCACTGATCGATCAGCCATGCCGCAGGGACCTTCACAAGGTCTGACTGGTCGTTCTCATTATTTTGTTGACTAAAAAAGGGCACATCCGGATAAGTTTTCTGAATGGCAATCAACTTGTTATGGTTTATTACCGGATTTTTAAAAAAACTCCCGGCATTTCCGATCTCGGCTGGATCCGGTAGTTTCCTGCGGCGGATGTTGCATACTGCATTACGCACAGCACCAATTTCTGGTGTAATAATCCCCATTGCCGCCAATTCTTTGCGTATATCCCCATAATCCAGCTTCAGCATCGCCTGCCCTGTTACCCTGTCACCCTGTAACCCTGTTACCTTGTCACCCACTACCCCTGTCACTTTCATCAACCGGAACGTCACATTGAGGATGATCACCTTTCCCTTCAGTTCCCGTTTGAAAATACTGTCACGATAGCCAAACTGGCATTCGGCATTCGTATACCGTTTCTGCTTGCCTGAGCTGATTTCTATTACCTGAACAGCCTCTATAACATCCTTTACTTCAACTCCATAGGCACCAATATTCTGGATGGGTGCAGCGCCAACGGTGCCAGGGATCAGGGAGAGGTTTTCGAGTCCCGCCCATCCACGGTCAACACAATGACTGACAAATTCGTCCCAGTTTTCGCCGGCTTCAGCAGTCACAAGCACCTGGTTTTCATCTTCCTCGCGGATGGTGATCCCTTTTGAGTTGATCCGTATCACGATTCCTCCAAAATCTTTGGTAAAGAGCACATTGCTCCCTCCTCCAAGGAACAGGATCGGCATATGGATCATATGACGATAGTTAAGCAGGGTTAAAACCTCCGAATGGGTCTTTGCTTCAACAAAATAGCGGGCTTCTACCTCCATCCCAAATGTATGGAAGGCTTTGAGTGAAATTTTCTGGTCGAGATGCATGGCGTTTCAAAACACCAAAATTAATTGAATTACCCGAGTGTTTACCGGAAAAAACTAACTTTGTTCATTCGAAAATTCAAATTTGTAAACAGGGTTCAATTGCCATCTGCCATCGTTTCCGTTACCAATGACCTGACCACTGATCAGCGTGTTGACCGCACCTGTACGGCATTGGTAAAGATGGGCTATGATGTTTTGCTGGTCGGGCGCCGGCTCAGGAACAGTAAAACCCTTTCACCTCGTATTTACCTGACCCACCGGATGCGGCTCCTGTTTGATAAAGGGCCCTTGTTTTATGCCGAGTACAACATCTCGCTTTTTTTCTTCCTGCTTTCGCACCGGTATGACCTCGTTGTCTCCAATGATCTCGACACCTTGCCGGCAAATTACCTCGCCGAACTGGTTAAAAGGCCCTTTCCACGTAGTAAGAAGGTCAATATCAGGCACCTGCATGATTGCCATGAGTATTTCAGGGGCGTTCCTGAACTTGTCGGCCGAAAAGCAGTGATGAAGGTCTGGAAATGGATCGAAGACAGGATTTTCCCAAGGCTTAAACATGTAGTTGCTGTAAATCAATCCATTGCCAAACTTTATTCCACTGAATATGGCAATAAAATTGAAGTCATCCGGAATGTCCCTTTCAGTAAGCCATTGACCGGAGCAAGAGACAAAGTTTCCATGAACATCCGTAACGATCAGAAAATCATCCTCTACCAGGGGGCGGTTAATGTCGACCGTGGACTGGAAGAGGCCATCATGGCCATGAAATACCTGAAATCTGATGCGGTTCTTATAATTGCAGGGACAGGCGATATCTTCACATCCCTGGAAAAACTGGTGGCATCGCAGGGCCTTTCCCACAAGGTTCGATTATTGGGACAGGTGCCATTTTCAGAGCTGCATTCCATCACACTGACTGCCGACCTCGGGATCTCCATTGAAAAAGATGTGAGCATCAACTATCATTATTGTCTGCCGAATAAGTTCCTCGATTACATACAGGCCAACATTCCGGTGTTGGTGTCCCCCTTCCCGGAGATGAAAGCAATTGTAGATCAATACGGCATTGGAGAATTTATCGAAAACCATGACCCTGTATCAATTGCCAGGCAAATGGATTCGATGCTGAACAATCGGGACCAGCTGACCGTTTATAAAAACAACATGCGGGAGGCTGCAAAAGAACTTTGTTGGGAGAAGGAGGAGGAAAGATTAAGAAAAGTGTTAAGTGATTAAGTGATTAAGTGTTAAGTATTAAGTGGCTGAGCTAATTGTGCATATTGTCTCGTTTGATATTCCGTTTCCGGCAAATTATGGCGGGGTGATCGATATATTTTATAAGATCAGGGCGCTGCACCGGGCAGGGGTCAGGGTACATCTTCATTGCTTTGAATATCAGCGTGCACCAGCCGTCGAGCTGAATGAATACTGTACTTCGGTGCATTACTACCCGAGAAAAACAGGATTTGCCGCCAATTTTGGTTGGAGACCCTATATCGTGGCAAGCAGGATGTCGCACGACCTTCTTCAAAACCTCCTGCAGGATGATGATCCGATCCTCTTTGAAGGCCTCCATACCTGCGGTATCATGTCTGATGCACGATTAAAGGAACGGTTGCTGATATACCGGGAAAGCAACATCGAACATCAGTATTACTTTCACCTATTTAAAGCCGAACGGAATTTCTGGAAGAAACTGTTCTTCCTTGCAGAAAGCATGAAGTTGAGGATTTTTCAGAACATCCTTCGCCACGCTTCCCTGATGCTGCCGGTTTCACAGGATGATGCAAACTATCTTTCCGCAGCATTTCCATCCAACAGGGTAATATACCTTCCCAGTTTTCACCGGGATGACGAAGTTCAGACCGTCGCTGGCAGCGGCAGTTATGCGTTGTACCAGGGAAAACTATCTGTCCCTGAAAACAGTGTGGCAGCCGAATTCCTGATCACGAAAATCTGGGAGGATTCCTTCCCTGAGTTGGTAATTGCGGGTCTTGATCCACCCGAACGGTTAAAGAGACTTGCGGAAAACCATTCCAATATCAGGATCATTGCGAACCCTTCAGACGATCAGATGTTTCGCCTGATCAGTGAGGCACATGTCAACATCATGGTAACCTTCCAGGCAACAGGATTGAAACTGAAACTGCTCAACGCACTTTTCAACGGAAGGTTTTGCCTTGTCAATACCGAAATGGTGGCAGGAACCTCCCTGGCAGAACTTTGTGTCGTTTCGGAAACCCCGGAGGGGATGAAGGGTGAACTGGTACGTCTCTTTACCATGGAGTTCACTCCTGAACTCATTGCACATCGAAAATCGGTGCTCATGAAGCGCTATTCAAATCATGAAAATTGCCAATTGTTGCTGGAGATATTCCAACTGCAGTGATTTTTTCATTACCTTTATGGATTCTTATCCTTTCCTCCCATGAAAAAAGTTCTTGTCCCGGTTGATTTTTCAAGCCATACCGATATCACCTGCCGCTATGCCCTTGAATTTGCAAAAGTGTTTGGCGGCGAGATCAAACTTTTTCACACCTACTTTGACCAGATTTTTATTGCAGACACCAGTTTTCCCGATACGCTGGACATGAGCACCATCTACAACGAAGAGCTCATGAAAGAGATCTTCAGGCAGGCTGAACGTAACATGGAGGAACTCGAACAGAAGGTCAAGAGTCTTATGGAAAGGGAGAACATCACCAATATCACGATTTCATCGGCAGTAACGGGAGGCGAACTTGAACAGGAACTGAAAGGTGTGTGTAATGATTTTCACCCGGACATCGTGGTAATGGGAACCACGGGCAAGGGTAAAAATGTCAATATTTGGGGAAAGGTTTCCACTTTTATCATTGATCATGCCAAAGTGCCTGTCATTACTGTACCCGACATCAGGAACTTTCACGGGTTCGGTAACATTATGTTCGCTGCCGACCTCTCCGAAGGTAATGCGGCCACCATTTCAGGTATTCTCGGGCTTTTCTCCGTCTTTTCAGCCAGGATTCATGTAATTCACTTCATTACCAAGGCAAAGGAAACAGATGCCTATGTCAGGATGAAAGCGCTTCAGATGAAGTTTGGTAAGGAGGAGAAGACCAACCTGGTGACATTTGAGGTTATAGAAGTCCCGGAAGACAATCAAACTGCTGTAGATCAGTTTGTAACGGATCATAAAATCGAGATGATCGCCTTTCAGCCTCACAAACACAGTCTGCTCTACATGTTCTTCACAAAGAACATCACCAAGAAAAACCTCTTTGCAACCAATGTCCCGCTGCTTGCCGTGCCAGCAGTCGTCTGAGGATCATTGGGCTGATACCAGTTTATAATTTTCATATTTAAAGATATCCCAGTGGCGGTTTTCAAACCCATTATCCCTGGTTTGGCTGAATTCGAACCTGGTCTGTAATGAGTTCACTTTCAAATCACTGATGCAGCGCCCTATGTTGGTGCCAAATGTATTCAATGCGGTGATAAAAAAGAGTGCCTGGTCAAATCCCTGGAATGCAAGAAGTTCAGGATCTGACTTATAAATATCCTGGTATTGGCGTACGAAAGATTTAACGGACGAACGGTCATAATCAATGAACGACCTTGATATCATGTGAGTTTTAAGGGCCACCAGGTACTCATTTTCAAGCCCTTCCATCGCCATCCAGTTCGGTAAACCAACAAGGGTAAGGTTATATTCATTGCGCAACTTGTACAGCCCCCGTACCAGGTCAAGCGTATACTCCTGGTTATCAGACATAACAACAATATAATTCGGCTTATCCTTTGCATACTTTCCGATAGCGGCAGCCTGCCCCTCTACTACCTGAACTTTCAAATTCCGTTCAAGGCACTCTTTCTTTAACCGGTCAGGAGCATCCCTGTCGCTGAACTGCCCATTCCTGATGATTAGAACCTGGCCCCCGCGAAATGCTTCCGACATAAAGATTGCCAACTGTTCCAACTGCTCTTTTTTCGAAGATTGAACCTTGAATACATAGGGATTTCCTGCAACCAGTTCACTCCGTTCAGAGATCGGATTAACCAGGTTGATTTTATTCTTTTTAGCAAACGATGCAACAATCTGAAAATTTGGATGATACAGCAAACCAAAAATCAAATCCATCGATTTCATTTCCGGCTTTTTCAACAATTGCCTGGTCTTAAGTGTATCTTTATCAACATCATACACATAAAGTTTGATTTTCACCCCGAGTTTATCCAACGAATCAACAGCCATCATAAATCCCTCATAAAAAGGGAGAAACTGAAAAGATTTCGCAGTTTCAAATATTTTGGGGTCGGGATGCTCTGAATTTATATCTGCCACACCGGCAAGGAAAAGTGGCAGCATCAACGCCACCTTATACTCAGGTTTCATGGTTGAACGGTCGGTTCCGCAAGGCAATACCGGGATGATTACCGAATCCACTTTCGGAGTGGCCGCCTTTACCGTTGCATTACCCTCTTTTGCTGCACTTTGCTTATCTTTAACTGCGTTGGATTTTGGGACTATCGCACTTTTTTGTCCGGGTAGTGCAATCCTGAGTTTTTGATCTGCTTTGATTCCCTCCTTCACGCCTGGGTTCTCCCGGATAATGTCATTCACTTCCACCCCATAAGCCTTAGAGATCATGTACAGGGTCTGCCCTCTTTTGATGGTATGAATATAAAAATCCCTGCCGTCTATCTTCTCGATAACCGACGACCTGATCTGCTTCAACTGCTCCTGCGCGGTCTGTGCTTCGATCAATCTGCCTGAAAACAGGTTCAGAAATACGAACAGCACCAAAACGGTAAGATTTCTCATTGTTTCACCCTGTTAACCTGTTACTTATCCCCTCACTCCCACTCAATTGTCGCCGGCGGCTTCGAACTGATGTCATATACCACCCGGTTCACACCTTTCACCTTGTTGATGATCTCGTTGCTTACCTTTGCCAGGAATTCATATGGAAGATGTGCCCAGTCGGCGGTCATTCCATCTGTTGAGGTCACAGCCCTCAAAGCCACTACATTTTCATAGGTGCGCTCATCTCCCATCACCCCAACCGACTGAACCGGCAAGAGCACAGCAAATGCCTGCCATACAGTATGATACAGATCAAATGTCCTTAATCCTGCAATGAAAACATCATCAACCTCCTGCAATAAGGCCACTTTTTCGCGGTCGATGTCACCCAGGATGCGCACGGCAAGTCCGGGTCCGGGGAAGGGGTGCCGGTCGAGAAATTCAGGATCGAGGCCCACGGTACGGCCGACTTTGCGTACTTCATCCTTGAAAAGGGAGTTGAGCGGCTCAACAAGTTTCAGCTTCATATAGTCAGGCAGTCCCCCGACGTTGTGGTGTGATTTAATGGTGGCCGACGGTCCCTTCACCGAATGGGATTCTATTACATCAGGATAGATCGTTCCCTGTGCAAGCCATTTGATATCCTCAATTTTATGCGCTTCAACATCAAAAACATCAATAAATGTTTTCCCGATGATTTTGCGTTTCCTTTCCGGATCAGAAACCCCCTTGAGGGCATCCAGGAAAAGATCACGGGCATCCACTCCGATAATATTCAGGTTCAGTGTTTTATACCGTTCAAGAACCTTTACGAATTCATCTTTCCGCAGCAACCCATTGTCAACAAAGATGCAGTAAAGATTCTTTCCGATGGCTTTGTGCAGCAGCATGGCGGTTACAGACGAGTCAACTCCGCCGGATAGGCCGAGAACCACCCGGTCATTTCCCAACTTCTGCTGCAAGGCCGCAATGGTGGTCTCAACGAACGACTCAGGTGTCCATGACTGGCTGCAACCACAAATACCAACCACGAAATTCTTCAGCAACTGTAAACCTTCCGTGGTATGATAGACCTCCGGATGAAACTGGATCCCGTAGGTTTGTTCACCAGGTATATGATAGCCGGCATACAATACATCAGGGGTACTTGCGATAATCGTGAAATCAACAGGCGCACTGAGGATTGTATCTGCATGCGACATCCATACCTGTGTCCCGGGGGTCATGCCAGCCAGCAATTCACTGCGTTCATCCATGGTGGATAGGTTTGCCCGTCCATATTCGCGGATTTTGGAAGGGGCAACAGTACCACCCGATGACAGAGCAAGGTATTGGGCGCCATAGCATACTCCCAGGAGGGGTAACTCGTGCCTTATACCAGCCAGGTCAGGGAAAGGCGCATGATCATCCCGAACGGAAAAAGGGCTCCCCGAAAGGATGACCCCTTTGATATGGTGGTCGATAACCGGAATTTTATTGAACGGATGAATTTCACAATAAACATTCAGTTCCCTTACCCGCCTGGCAATCAGCTGGGTATATTGGGAACCAAAGTCCAGGATCAGAATGGTTTCTTGCATATTGCAAATATAAAGTATCTATAGAAAACTGCGAAGCATATTTCATCCAACGCCAAAACTGTCTAACTTACTATTTTATCGAACAAGGGCCGCCTCATAACGGGACGAGTTTCCAACAGCATCAGTGACGGTAAGGACGAATATATTCTTGCCAGGTTTCATCATCTCATCAAAAGCATAGGTCAGGAGACGGTTTTTCTCATCATAGTCCATCAGGATCCATTTGCCGTTAAGGGTCCCGCGGTAGGTTTTGATCCCGGAGAGGTTATCCGAGATTTTCACCATGATGGACGACTGCTTACTTACCTTTTTATTTGGAAAAATGTTAATGACCTTGATGGCAGGTGGCTCTGTATCCACACTGATGGAATAATTTCCAAAATCGCGGATTTGTACGGATACCCATCCGTTCTCAAAGGCCCCGCCTTTGCTGGAAAACTTGTTTCCTGGGGAAACGGCTACAATGACAGCCTTGGATTCCAGGTTTTTCGGAAGGTTTTCCGCCTTGATCTTCAGGGTGCACCATGTATGGAGCGGGGTGTATTGGTTTTGCAGGTGGTGAACACTGGCATAAGACCCCATAACTGGTGGTGTGACCGAATATTCAAAAGGAAGGTCATCATATATTGCGGCTGAAGGAACCTCGAACTTCACTCCCGGCCGTTCAAAATGGTTATCCGATTTATAGGTAAACAGCTGCACCCCATCCCTGTCGCGGTTCTTTGCCCTGCCGCCCGTATTGGCAGGCGGATGGCTTCGGACATAAAAAACAAGTGTGGCAGAATTTCCGAAGGCATCTTTCACCACGTAATGGATTTTATGCGCTTTTGAATCCACAAAGTTCAGAATCCCCCGGTTCTTCACATCATAATAGACACTTAATTTGTTGTTTGGGGCGACATATGAACGCTGTATCTTGCGCTTATTCTGCAAAAAGGCAGGATAGTCCATCAGGCTGTTCACATAACGCGTTTCGGCAAAGGCAAACCGTTCAATATTCTGCGAAAAAACCTTTACCCCGTCAACTGTCAGGTCTATGGCATGGACTCCTGTTTTCAACCCTCCCTCCGCATGGTCGGAGGTTTCGATGCCAAAGATGATATTCCCTGAAACCTTCACGGTGTCGGCCATCTTAAGCCTGAAACTACCTTTGGACCCGGTTACCGGAATCAGCACTGCTTTATCAGAAAAGTTGACCATTGCATTATCCCCGAATGGAAAAATCTTAACCCAGGTGATCATGGGTGGAATTCCATCCGCTTTCATAAACCCAAAATTGATCGGGTCGATGATCTCCTGCGTCTTTGCATCCCTGATTTCAAAATGCACATGCGGACCACCTGAAGCGCCTGAATTTCCGGAATATGCAATCAGGTCTCCCTTTTTAACCTTTAAAACTCCCTCGGGAACCTCCATATCGAAGGCAAACGACTCCCTTTTCACCTGTTGTGCTTTGACATAGGCGGCAATGGCCCCGGCATAATTCCTGAGATGCCCGTAAAGAGAGGTGTAGCCATTGGGATGGGTTAAATAGAGCGCCTTTCCGAACCCTCCCGGAGAGACATTCACCCGGGATACGAATCCATCCGCAATCGCATAAACAGGCTTGCCCTGAACTCCTTCTGTCCGGATGTCGATCCCCGAATGAAAATGGTTCCGCCGGATCTCACCAAAAGAGCCTGCCAGGGAGACCGGGAAATTGACCGGCGACCGGAAATAATTTTTCGGGTATTGCTGCTGAGCCATGGCGATCATGGCAGGGCCCATCAACATCAACAACAGAAACGCAAGCCGGATATTCCTCATGAACTATCGTACTGGCAAAAATGAATACTTTTTGGAATAGAGCAGCATTTGTTTGGCAAAATCATCGGGGTAACTGATTTTAACATCGCTGATGGTTGAACCATTCATTTCAACGACATACTCGGGATTGATAAAGCCGGTATAAGGGGCAATCTTCAATTTCGCATACCGCTCGAGCACCTCCTGGTGAAGCTCATTGTCAACCTTAACGGCATAAGTCTCTACCAACTCTTTTGCCGCTTCATAATCCCCTTCGGAAGTAATGCGCTGGACGATCCTCAGCAGTTCGCCAAATTGCTCACGCAAAGCCTTGTAATCGTTTATTTTGAAATAGGTCTTCCCATCCCTTGTTATCTTCTCGATCATCTGGAAACCCTTTCCTTTTTCATACACCCAGTGGGCAATGAGCGACCTGTCGCGCATGTGAGACTCCTCAATGTTCTTGCCCGGCTGAATGCGCACGAGCTGGGTCATCAGTCCGTTCCGGATATAACTGTCATATTCGGCTTTGGCAACCTCATCGTTTGGAACCAGGCCAAATTTGATCAACACCGGATCTTTGATGAAATAGAGGGCAAAGAGATCGGCCCTGGCCTCTTCGATGGTAGAGTGATAATTTTTCAATGCATCGGGACCAACACCTTTATTCAACTGGCCGGAACCATGTCCGAGGCATTCATGAATATCGGTTGTGAGGTTACCGGCAAGGTGGCCATACTCTCCGGCACGGTCGATCTCCTCCTTCGAAAAGGCGAACTCATCAAGGAACCCGTTGCCCTTGGCAGCCTGGTCGTAGGCCATGGTGATGTTATCCATGGTCACAGATTTTGAACCATACTCTTTCCTGATCCAGGGGGCGTTCGGAAGGTTGATGCCAATCGGAGTAGTCGGGTCACTCTCACCGCCAAGTTGGGCAACAGTGATCACCTTTGCCGTGACCCCTTTCACCTCCTTTTTCTTAAATTCAGGGGCTACCGGTGAAATATCCTCAAAATACTGGGCATTCCTGCTGAGCACTTCTGTACGCTTTGAACCTTCCACATCCTTGAAATTCACAATAGACTCCCATGAACCCTTCATGGCCATCGGATCACCATATACTTCAATAAATCCATTGATAAAATCAACCAATGATTTCTGATCCTTTACCCAGGCGATGTTGTACTCATCCCAGGTTACCAGGTTTCCTGAACGGTAGTAGGCGATCAGCTTTTGCACGGCATCATTTTGTTCGGGGGTCTCTGTAACCGTCAGCGCTTTTTCGAGCCAGCCCACGATCTGTTCAATGGCCTGCGTGTAGAGTCCGCCTACCTTGTATGTTTTTTCTTCAATTTTCCCGTTTACCTTCACCAATTTGGAGTTAAGTCCGAAGGAGATGAGGGTATCCTGTTTGTTTTTCTTTGCAGCCGATTTCATCTTTTTATAAAACTCTTCGGCCTCCTTCTGGTTCACCCCATCATAGAAATTTGAGGCTGAACTCAGCACGAGGTCGCTGTGAGGATCGAGGTTTACCCTTTTCGGGGCCACCTCAGGATTAAACATCAGGGTAATCATCTCCTCGGTAAATGCTTCCCAGGTTTGACCCGGAGCTAAAGGCAGTAAAGCTATCTCCGTTTTCCTGATGAGGTTGGTGAAATATTCCGGGGTGAATTCCGGGAAAAACTTATCAGTGGAGTAGTGATGATGAATGCCATTGCAGAACCAAACCCGCTTCAGGTAAATTACAAAGCTTGCAAAGTTTTCATCGTTACGGTCTCCTTTGTAATAGTTGTAGATGGTTTCAAGCGTCGTGCGGATGAGCAGGTTCGATTTGTAATTCTGGTCGTAGGTGATATCCCTTCCGCAAAGCGCTGCCTGGCTTAGATAGTAGACCAGTGTTTTTTGATTCAGCGAGAGGTCTCCGAATCCCGGTACCTGGTATCGGAGGATCTTGGAATCGGCAAACTGCTCCGTCATATATTTAAAACTCTCCTTCCCTACGGTTTTCTGCGACTTGCCTGTCTGGGCAGAAGCAACTGTTGAAAATGCTATTAACATGATTAAAATAGTTCTAAGTGTTTTCATAATTTCTGCTTTAATAAATCACAACTGTGGCTTCTTTTATCTCCCCGTGCCGGTACACCGGCACTACGGCTGTTGAATCAATGGTAAATGAGTATGGGATCACATCGTCAAGTGACAGTCTCTTCAGTCGGTGACGATGTGCCGCTTTTTCAAGATAGGCCAGGACATCAATCCTTGCAATGGTCCAGAGATCAATGGCGGCGGCGGCAGAATCACAGTGCGTATTGAACATCTTCGATTCAACCAATCTCTCTGCAAGGGCCCCGGCAAAGACGGAATCTTCGAGGCAAAATTTATTTTTCCATCCAGAACACAGGATCACCACATTTTTATCCTGGAGCACCAGCCAATCGGTAAGTGCGGTGAGGTTGATAAAAGCCCCCATGGCTACACACTCGGCGTTTTTGGCAATATCAAGGGCGCGGGTGCCGTTCGTAGTACAGTAAACCAGTGTTTTTCCGCCAATCGCTTCCCTTGAAAAGTTGAATGCTGAATTTCCAAAATCGGCAAAGTCCAGTTTCTTTCCGTCCTGCTCCGAAGCCACCAGGTATCCCTTCTCTTTCATGGCCCTGGCTTCCTCCAGTGTTGCAACCGGAATGATGGTTTTCACCCCGTTTTCGAAGGCAGCACATATTGACGTTGTAGCACGAAGGATATCAACAAGTACAACAATAAAATTATCCCTTGTCTGAATCTCCGGAAATAATTTTGGCGTAAAACAAACTTCAACTGAACGAAGGCCGCCTGGTTGTTTCTCCATAATTATCAATAATATACGATTTCGCAGTTGGGATGCATCGCTTTGAGCTTCTCTACGCGTTTGGCAGAGACTTTTGTATTGAACATCTTCACCGATTCCAGTTTGCTCATCCCGTCAAGAACATCCACATTCCCGACACGGGTGTTGTAGAATTCCATTACCTTGAGGTTTACGAGCTTCTGCAGGTACTTCAGGTTTTTCACCTGGGTTCCGCTGAACTTCAGCACCTCCAACTTCATCATATTCTGCAATGCATCTATGTCCTCAACCTGGGTGTTGGAAAAGTCAAGTTCGGTTAGGTTTGGCAGCCCGGTGACAGGTGAAAGGTCCAAAACAGGATTCTTTGTACAACGCAGGATCCGCAATTTTGGCATCCGGGCTACCGGATCAAGTTTAGAGATACCGGTTCCGGAAAACTGGAGTTCAGTCAGGCGCGACAGGTGCAGTAAAGGGGTCAGGTCAGTTATCTGGAAATTTTCCTGGACAGAAACTTTGGCAAGACCGGCAATTTGTTGCAGCTGGTTTTTATCAGGAGTTCCCGTTATCTTCACAATTTGCAGGAACACATCTTTCCATGCCGGGCTTAATCCCTGCCACCAGTCGTTGTTTTCGGATGTCTGGAAAACCAGCAGGCAGTCCGGATTTTTCTCTGCGAATTTATCCGCTTCCGGAACATCAACAGGTGTATTGTCGGCAAAGATATATTGTAATTTGGTCAAACCATACAGAGGAGTAAGGTCCCCAACCTGGGTGTTATCAATGTTAAGTGACTCAAGTCCGGCGATTCCCGACAATGGCTGTAATGCTGACACTTTTGTATTAGACGAATTCAGCACTTTAAGTTCCGTAAGGTCCTTCAGCGGGTCCAGGGTTGAGATCCCTGAACTCTGGCACTGGAGGTTTCTCAGCAAAATCAGTTTGCTCAAAGGAGCCAGGGAGGTAACTGTCATCCTGCCTGCAATATTGATGCTGTCGAGCAGCGCCATCTGGTGCAGCTGCTCCGTGGTAGGCTGGTTCTCAAATTTCAGGTAAAAATTAAAAATTTTCTGCCATTCAGGAGCCATCCCTTTCCACCAGGCAGCCAGTTCGCTGGATGCATAAACAAGCGACGCTTCGGGGTGGGCCTTCATGAAAGCCAGCGCCTCCTTCTGGTTGACTCCCGTATTGTTACAATACATGCGCTGTATCCTGGAAAGGCCTGCCAGTGGGGCAAGACTCTTGATCTTTGTACTATCACACCATAAAATCCTCAGGTTTGCCAAGCCTTTTAATGCCTCGAGGCTGGCCACCGGTGTGGCGGAGATATTCAGCATTTCAAGGTTGACCAATCCCGCAACTGGTGTCAGGTCGCTGACAGAGGTGTTATTCATTCTCAGATCGGTCAATGTTGTAATATCTTTGAGGGCATCTGCCGATGTTACCTTTGTCCCGCTGATATCAAGGGTGCTCAGCGACTGAAAAGAAGGAACAACCGACAAATCACTCACAGGGGTGCCTTTCAATCTCAGCTGGTTGATGTGAATGCAGTAATGCAGCGGTTCAAGGGTACTTACGCCGGTATTTGAGATATCGAGAATTTCAAGTTTGTTCAGGTTGCGCATGGGCATGAGGTCCGTTATGCCTGTTCCTGAAATGTTCACCTCCTTCAGATCAGAGAGCTTATTCAATGGCTCAAGGTTTACAATGGCCTTATTATCAGAAAGATTCACAGAACCTGTATGAACAATCTGGGCCAGGAACCTGTAAAATTCAGACCCCATGATGGGTGTCCGCTGGCCGCCCACCATTGCAACTGAATCATTGAAACTCTCTATCTGTGCCATAGGCATAGAACCTTCCAGTTTCAAATCGGAGCCAAGGATGACCTTCCAGTCATGGGAAAGGCTGTTCCACCAGTTCCGCATATCGTCCTTTTCATTCAGCTTTGTGGTATAGACACTCACGATCTTCATCTGCTGCTTCACCGAATCGAAGTTCATCTCCACATACCTCACTTTATTTGAATTCACGGAATCGCCGTTCAGTGTAAGCCCGCGGAGGTTGCGGTTGGCGGTAATACGGAAGTAGGTCAGCCCATCCTGGCCAGCCTCCACGCTCACATCCTGCACCGAATAGTTGAATTTCGCACTTCTGAAGAAAAAGCTTACATCGCTCAGGTAGGCCGGCATGTCCTTATATAGTGGAACGAGCCTGTTTTCATCCAGGTCATCCTCAATCTGAACCTCTTCATCCCAGCACCATTTTAAATAGCTTTGTGAAAGGATGGTCTGTTTTTCATTGACGGCATTGCGTGGATCAGCCAGGAAATTCAGCGAACTTTCGAAGAATTTCACGAGGGGGATCACCTGGAGTTTGAAGGTGTCGATCTTATTTGCGGCGATCATCCCGGCCTTTGACTTTACCGCATCGGGTTTGGCAGTGGTTCCGGCCTTTTTTGATTGCGGGGTTCCACTTTTTTTCTGCGTTGTGCTCCCCGGTTTTTTCTGGGTTGATTTGGATGTACTGGTTCCCCCCTTTTTGGTACCGCTCTTTGTCTGGGCCCAAAGAGGCATGGAAGCGGTAAACATGGCCAGGAACAGCAGGATATAGATCTTCCTCATAAAAATTTAATTTACATGTGTGTAATGCCGCAATAAATCACTCTTTTCCTTGTCGGTAACGCGGATTACATTAGAGATAAGCCATCCGGAGTTGACCTCGTTCCTGTTGAACCAGGAGATCTCAAAGTACCAGTTGGGCACCTGGAAAACATGGAACTTCACATTGTTCACTGCAGAAAAGGTGAGATTTCCATTTTTCATTTCCATCACAAACAGGGCAGTCATATCGGGCGTATACTCCTTCTCAAAATAGTAATCGAGGTTTTCAGGCTCTTTGAAGGCTTTATGAAGATTCATGAAATCAAGTTCATGGCTCATTGGATGGATAAAATATTTCAGGTTGGTGGTGTCGTTGAGGTGGGTAAACCATGAGTTGAAGCGATCGAAATAGACATTTGAAATAACCCACTTATAACCGTTGTACTGCTTCTCGATCTTGAGGTAAAGGATGATATTAACTTTCTCCTTCTTGTATAAAAATGAAGCGGTCACTTCAGCAAACCATCCTTTGGAATAGAAATCGAGAAAGGCAGGATTTTTCTTGTTCAGTGCGTCCTCAATGAAGACAAATTTTGCATCGGAGCTGATAAGGGGGCTGGAGTTGTCAAAAAGCATGTTGAGGTATTTCTTGCGTGCTTTCAGGTCGCGATACCCCGGGGTACCAGGATAGTACCTCTTTCCCTGGACATCTTCTTCTCCGTTGAACCTGAAAAAAAACTGGTTAACCTGCTTTGTCTGGGCATAGAATACGGATTCATCGCCAATGAGTGAACCGATTGAACCCTGGCAGTGGACCATCACAGGAAATGCCAGCAGAACAACCCAAATGAAATATCGCATAGTTTTTTTTAACTTAATGAATTGATTAACAAACCTTTTACATTTTAACCACATTAGGCACATTAGATCACATAGGGTATCTATGCTGACCTGATGTGCCTACTGAGGTAAAAAGCAATCCTGCAAGCTGCTACTTGGATGTTTCTTTAACGCGGATATCTCCAAGCATAACATCCCAGAAGCCGATGAGTCTTCCGCCAATCTGGGTCTCCTTGCGTTTTACATAGACCGTGATGTCCTTTTTGGTGGTGTCTTCATACACCAGGCCCTTCTCCTTATCATATGCCTGGAAGCGCTGATAAATCGTAATCACGCCGACATAAGTTCCATCGGGCTGCCTTACCAGGTCGCTTACATACTGGATTTTGTACCAGTCGATGGTCACCTTGTCATAATTCAGCTGCATCAGGCGGTCGAAATACTCACGAACCTTGTAATAATTCACATCCTGCTTTCCAAGCGACGAAACACCTATTTCGCTGTTCTCCATAAAGAGCTCGGCGGCACGTTCAATCACGCGCTGGGCATCAGACCATGGTGTCTTCTTATCTCCAATGATGCTGATATATTTGCTGAGATCGCGAACCTTTTCGAGGGCAAGACTGTCGATAGCCTGTTTACGCTGAGGGGAGAGGTTGTCCTGAGCGGCAACCCTGTTAGACACTGCAAGCAGTGAAGCCAATATGATGAATGAAATTATCTTTCTCATGGTATCTACTTTTTAATTAAATCGAGTTCCTTGATTTTCCCGTTGGCATCGTTCCTGATCTCATCGATGTCATTCCTGCTGGCCTTGACATCCTTGAGAAGGTTCAGGTAACGTTTGATGGTGGTGGGCTTATCATAATCAACGGTTGACCCTTCGCGGCTGATGATGATCAGAACATCGGCATCATCGGAACTGAAAAGTTTCAACGTTTTTTGAATGGTATTGTCGGCCTGTTCAAGGTTGCCGTTCTTAGCCGCATTTGCGATGGTGGTAAATGCATTTTCCAGCTGGGCTTTCACCGGGAGGCTGCTTCCGCCTGAGCGCATGTCGGCAATTTTTTTCTCAAGACGGCCGATAAGGTCATCGATCTCTGAATCACCAAGATTCTGCCTTTTGATGGCATTCATCTCCTTCTCCAGTTCATCTGCCGATTTGTTATCCTTGTTCAGCAGCAGGTCATAGAGCGCCGCCCTGGCAATATCCACCTTCTGGGCTTTGGCCTGTGTTTGCTCAGCCAGCAAAGTTTTAAGCTTCTGTTGTGCCTGTATGATCATCTCATTCAGAACAGGATCATTCAAATTCTTATCCATGATGGATCCGACGATCCTTTTCTGCTCTTCATAGGAAAGTGTTGAAGTGCCGTTGATGATCGGCTGCAGCTGCATTTTTGCATTTTCTATCTGTGCTTTACGCTCTTTTTTCGACATTTTGCCTTTTGGCGTACAGCTATCGGCTCCGGCGACCAGGAGGGCCATCAGCAGGATGAACATTACCTGCTGCCAGCGGGTTGATTTGATTTTATTGATTATTTCTGACATAGTTATGGGTTTTTGGTAAACGGGTAAACGGGTCAACAGGTAAACGGGTGAACGGGTATTTCTGCTATTGCTTGTAGAATGGGAACTTCACCACTTTTGCCCGGAGGATTTTATCCCTGATTTTAATATGAATTTCACTTCCTTCCTTCGACAATGCAGCGGGAACATATCCCATTCCTATGGGCATTTTCACAGATGGGCCCATAGTACCAGACGTAACTTCTCCGATTTTATTGCCCTGGGCATCTGTAATTTCGTATTCATGACGTGGAATCCCCTTGTCAACCATCTCAAATCCAACAAGTTTATGGGCAGTTCCTTCCTGCTTCTGCTTCAGGAGGGCAGCTTTGTTGATAAATGTTTTGTCCTCTGTGAACTTGGTGATCCATCCCAGGCCGGCTTCAATGGGTGAAGTGGTGTCGTTGATGTCATTGCCATAGAGGCAATACCCCATCTCAAGGCGGAGGGTATCACGGGCTGCCAGGCCGATCGGCTTGATCCCGTACTCTGCTCCCGCTTCGAATACAGCTTTCCAGATTTTAGGGGCATCTTCATTGGCCATGTAGATTTCACATCCGCCGGAACCGGTATAACCAGTAGTGGCAAAAATAACGTCAGGAACACCGGCAAAGGTGAGTTTTTTAAAAGTGTAATACTCCATATCGGTTACCACCGTGTCGGTGAGTTTTTGCATGGCTTTCAGCGCCAGCGGCCCCTGAATGGCAAGTTGTGCAATTTCATCGGAGGCGTTGTACAACACAGCGCCCATTTTATTGTGGCTGTTGCACCAGGCCCAGTCTTTCTCAATGTTTGAAGCATTCACAACCAGCAGGTATGTTACGTCATCCACCTTGTAAACGAGGAGGTCATCCACGATGCCGCCGGTTTCATTCGAGAAACAGGAATATTGTACTTTGCCGGGAACAAGTTTTGAAGCATCATTGGAGGTAACCCATTGGATGAAATCAAGGGCGTGCGGCCCCTTAACCCAAAACTCACCCATGTGGGAAACATCAAAAACGCCCAAAGATTTCCTGACGGTTTCGTGCTCTGCGTTAACGCCTTCATACTGAACCGGCATGTTATAACCGGCAAATGGAACCATCTTGGCGCCCATTGATTCGTGAAACTTTGTGAATGCTGTATTTTTCATGAGTTAATTTTTTAAACGCCGCAAAAGTAGAAAAAATTGCGCGTTGATTCGCCGAATGTTCATATTTACCGGCAATTGTTCATATGTTAAGGCAAATTATTTCTAATTTTGGCCCATGCTCTTAACCAGGGAAAATACGCCGCGATGGCTGATCTTTTTAATCGACATGGCGATTGCTGTTTCAGCCATGATCCTTGCCTACCTTTTACGATTCAACTTCTCCATTCCGGCCTCTGAACTGCAACCACTTCCGCAGATCATCCTGTTTATGGCACTGGTACGATCGATCAGTTTCGTCATCGCAAAAACCTATGCCGGGATTATCCGCTATACAAGCACAGGCGACGCATTGCGTGTCTTTGGCACCCTCCTGGCAGGAAGCATCGTTTTCGTCATCACCAACCTGGTGACCTATTTCTTTTTCACGCACCTTTTTTTCATCCCTTTTTCGATCATCATCATCGACTTGCTGGCAACCTCCTTCGGGATGATCACCTTCAGGCTGATCGTAAAACTTGCCCTGCTGGAGTTCAGGCATCCTGACGGTGAGAAGGTCAATGTGGTGATCTACGGCGCAGGCGAAGCCGGTATTACCGCTAAAAGAACCCTCGACCGCGATGCTGGCACCAAGTATAAGGTGCTCGCCTTTATCGACGATCACAGCAGCAAGCAGGGGAAAAAACTCGAAGGGATCGACATCATCAGTCCGGCCGGACTCGATAAACTTCTGGGCACCAGCTCTGTTGCCCAGATCATCCTGGCAATCATGCACTTTGACCCGTTGAAAAAGCAAGAGCTGGTTGAGAAATGCCTCGCCTACAACACCAAGGTACTGACAGTTCCCCCGATGATCCGCTGGATTAACGGCGAACTGAGTTTCAACCAGCTTAAAAAAATCAACATCGAAGAGCTGCTCGAACGTGACGAAATAAAGCTCGATGAAAAGCGCATTGCACAGGAGATTACCGGCAAGGTGATCCTGGTAAGCGGCGCAGCAGGTTCCATCGGAGGTGAAATTGTGCGTCAGGTTGCCCGCTTTGCACCAGGCAGGCTCATCCTCATCGACCAGGCAGAAACCCCCCTTCACTACCTGGAACTCGAAACCAGTGAATACAACAAAGGTTCAGGCATTGAATGCATCCTGTGCGACATCAGCAATGAGGCCCGGATGAGGAAGATTTTCAGTACTTTCCGTCCCGACATGGTCTACCATGCCGCTGCTTACAAGCATGTGCCCATGATGGAGAGCAACCCCTCCGAAGCGGTGCTGACCAATGTGCGGGGGACCAGGGTCATTGCCGACCTTGCCGTTGAATTCGGCGTCAGGAAGTTCATCATGATCTCCACCGACAAGGCGGTAAATCCGACCAATGTGATGGGCGCATCCAAACGAATCGCGGAAATGTATACCCAGGCCCTGGATAAAGTCTCGGAAACCTGCTTTATCACTACACGGTTCGGCAATGTGCTTGGCTCCAACGGGTCGGTCATTCCGCTCTTCAGAAGCCAGATCGAAAAAGGGGGACCTGTCACCATTACCCATCCGGAGGTAACCCGTTTTTTCATGACCATTCCGGAGGCCTGCCAGCTGGTGCTTGAGGCCGGAGCCTGCGGCAAAGGCGGTGAAATTTTCATCTTCGATATGGGGAAATCGATTAAAATCATCGACCTGGCAAAAAAGATGATCCAGCTTTCGGGACTTACCATCGGTAAGGACATCCAGATCAAATTTACCGGACTGCGTCCGGGCGAAAAGCTCTATGAGGAGCTGCTAAACGTCGAAGAAAATGCCCTGCCCACCCACCATCCCCTGATCCTTACTGCCAAAGTCCGTGAATTCAGTTTCAACGAGATCAGCCGCGACATTGATGAGCTTACCTCCTTGGTACCTGACGGATCAAATTTTGACATCATCCGGAAGATGAAACAGATGGTACCAGAATATAAAAGTCAGAATTCCATCTACGAAGAACTGGACAAATAAATCCCTGATTTAAAGTGAACCTGATTACCATCCTCGGACCCACCGCCACCGGTAAAACCGCCCTCGCAGCAAGGCTTGCGGTTGAGCTGAACGGGGAGGTCATCAGCGCCGACTCCCGCCAGGTATACCGCGGGATGAACATCGGTACCGGGAAGGATTATGACGACTACCGGGTTGACGGGTTCAGGGTACCATACCATCTTATTGACATTGTGGATCCTGGTTACGAATACAACATTTTTGAATTCCAGAAAGATTTCCTGAAAGTTTACCACGACATCATAGGAAGGAAGAAACTTCCGATCCTTTGCGGAGGTTCAGGAATGTACCTTGAAGCAGTGTTGAAGGGTTACAAGCTTGCAGATGATGTAAGCGAAGACGAATACCTTGCCTCTCTGCGTGATAAAACAGACGAAGAATTGATTGACCTTCTCAGATCATTTAAAACGCCGCACAACATTACCGACCTTGAAGAACGGCCCAGGTTACTGAAAGCCATCTCAGTGTCGCATGCTGCCGACCTGGCCGCATCAGGAGGAAAGGCCCATTTATATGACAGGGTAGCCAATGGCGCGTTTACCTTCCCGGAAATAGAATCAACCGTCATCGGTATTGACTACCCCCGCGGACTGGTAAAAGCACGCATCAGCAAGCGCCTTGAATACCGGCTTGACCACGGCATGATTGAAGAGGTCGAACAACTGTTAGCCAGCGGAATATCTCCGGATCGTTTAAAGAAGTATGGCCTTGAATACAAGTTCGTTACCCTTTTCCTGGAAGGGAAAATCACCCGTGCAAACCTTTTCCTTGAACTGAACATTGCCATCCGCCAGTTTGCAAAACGACAAATGACATGGTTCCGCCGCATGGAGCGCCAGGGGACGGTCATCCATTGGATTGATGGAAAAATGCCGATGGAAAAAAAAGTGGCCGACGTAATGCAGCTGGTTAAAAAGCGTCAGTAATCTACTCCCTGACACAACGAACGGAGAATCCGAATCCTTTGTAGTTGTAATCGACGTAGCTGTGTCCGGGATAGAAAACAAAGTACATCCCGCAGTAATCATCAATGTACCACTGGCTGGTACTGCTCCAGTAAAATCCATAGGTGCCTCGGCTTATCAATTTGCCATTACTCGCGTTCAGAGAACCGGCCGCGTGGAGCCTCAATGGCGAATTCCATGGTCCGACAGGGTCTGTCCAGAATCCGGCCGCATCCACGTTGAACCATTCGGAATGGGTTGGGACACGCCAGCCGTTGCCCAACTCCAGGGCACAGGGATCATTGGCGCTCAGCCAGTACTGGGGTTCATTTTTCGAAAGATCCCATATGGTATTGGGCGTCCTTGTAACTCCATCGTGCATATACCCCTGCTTGCGGTTGAACTGCCAGTACCAACCGGCGGAGGGTTCGGTAACATCATCGGAAGCTGTTGCCTGGTGATCGGATCCCAGGTTGCTGGTGATCCAGCATTTGGCTGGTTCGCCGGGAATGTTCGAAATGGCAGTATAAGTAACAATTTTCGAAACCGGCGCAACGGCTCCTGCCACATGGTTCACCATCAGCAGCGCATTGCAGGTAAATACTGAAAAAGTGAGGGTATCCGTTTTGCTCCCTTCCGGGGCATCGGTCAGCGTGGCGGTAATGCCATTGTGATAACCTGTGATCTTCAGGTTATCTTTAAGCGCCCATGGAAACAGGTTCAGGATGGAGGAAGGTTTGGTTGTCCTCTTTTCGTCTCCCTCTCCAAGGTAGGCAACCAAACATTTTGATGAGGATGAATTCCCGCTGACAGCAATTTTAATGGTTTGCTTCATTTTGTATTGAATAGCTGTAAAAAGGTAGGTCTTTTCACTACCGGGGATTAAGAGGAAAATATGGAACCCGGGGGTTAACTGCTTCTCCAGCGAAGTGTGAATATTTCCCTGGATATCAGCAACCTGAATCTTTACCAGGCCTTGTTTTGCAACATAAACCCTTACAGAAGTGCTTGTGATTACCGGGTTTGGTGTATTCTGATACACTTCCAAACCACCCGATTCTTTCGTAAGATTGCCGATTCCAACATTAAATTTTGTAAACACAGTATCCGGCCACCTCAATGTCGTATCACAATTTCTGTCAAGATTGTGAATCCGAACGCTATCTAGCTGTGCGTAACTTCCGTTAGCCCTCCCTGTGAAAGTGAGTGAAATCTCCGACCGTTGTCCAAAGGTTGCGCCTGTAAAAAAAAGAAAAAACACGAAGATCAGAAAATGCTGTGGTTTCATATGAATTGAAGTTTATGGAGTTAATTCTGTGCGGACTTCCATGCAAATATAAGACATTATCGGGTTTCCTGATATGCACTGCATACTCAAATCTATATTGGTTTTATCATTGCCTTTCATTGTCTGCACCTGAGATTTTTGTATCTTTGCCGATTCCAAAAAACAGAAAATCATGAACTACGATATCATTGTGATTGGCAGCGGTCCTGGCGGATATGTTGCTGCCATCCGTGCTGCCCAGCTGGGTTTCAGGGTAGCCGTTGTTGAACGTGCCGAACTGGGCGGGATCTGCCTCAACTGGGGTTGCATCCCAACCAAAGCGCTCCTTAAAAGTGCAAGTGTTTTCCAATATCTGAAGCATGCCGTTGATTATGGCATCGTTGCAGGGGAACCAACTGCCGATTTTCCAGCCATTATCAAACGCAGCCGTGATGTGGCCGACCAGATGAGCAAAGGGATTCAGTTCCTGCTGAAGAAAAACAAGGTTGAACATATACAGGGTTTTGGGAAAGTAAAACCAGGCAAGGTCGTTGAAGTAACGGACGAAGCCGGATTAAAAACCGAATATTCAGCCAATCATATCATCCTCGCCACGGGTACCCGCTCACGCGAACTGCCTAACCTTAAACAGGATGGTAAAAAAATCATCGGTTACCGCGAAGCCATGACCCTGCCGGTTCAGCCAAAGGCGCTGGTGGTGGTCGGTTCAGGCGCCATCGGGTCTGAATTTGCCTATTTCTACCAATCCATCGGCACCAGTGTCACCCTCATCGAAGTGCTTCCCAACATCGTTCCCATCGAGGATGAAGAGGTGTCAAAAGCCCTGGAACGTTCGTTTAAAAAGTCGGGCATGAAAGTATTGACGGGAGTTTCCGTAGAATCAGTCGACACTTCCGGCGATGGTTGTAAAGTGACCGTTAAAACAAAAAAAGGCGATGAGGTGATCGCCTGCGACATCGTCCTCTCTGCAGTGGGCGTGGCCACAAACCTGGAAGGCATCGGCCTCGAAGAGGTGGGTATTGCCACGGAACGCGGCAAAGTCGTTGTGGACGACTTCTACAAAACCAATATTGACGGTTATTACGCCATTGGCGATATCGTAAAAGGCCCGGCACTGGCGCATGTCGCCTCCCATGAAGGGATCATCTGCGTGGAAAAAATTGCCGGGAAACATGTTGAGCCGCTTGATTACGGCAACATCCCCGGATGTACCTACACCCATCCGGAAATAGCTTCGGTTGGGATGACTGAAAAGGCCGCCAGGGAAGCAGGGTATGACATCCTGGTTGGCAAATTTCCATTCACCGCTTCCGGAAAAGCCACAGCCTCGGGTGCGCGGGATGGTTTTATCAAAGTAATTTTCGATGCCAAATATGGCGAATGGCTCGGCGCCCACATGATCGGCGAAAATGTCACAGAACTGATT
The DNA here is from genome assembly GCA_049317265.1 of Bacteroidales bacterium. Classification (GTDB taxonomy): domain Bacteria; phylum Bacteroidota; class Bacteroidia; order Bacteroidales; family FEN-979; genus CAIVAT01. The sequence continues at coordinate 59,001 of JBMOIP010000013.1, read as the reverse complement.
GCAGAAGTTGTGGTTGCCCGTAAACTGGAAACTACCGGAAAAGAGATCATCGAAGCCGTTCACCCCCATCCCACCATGAGCGAAGCGATCATGGAGGCTGTTGCCCAGGCATACGGCGAGTGTGTGCATTTATAAGAGGCGAAATGTGAAATTGTGATAAAGTGAAACTCATAATATGGAAATAATAACAACTCCGCTGGAGGGTTTACTGATTGTCAAACCCGATGTTTTTGAAGACGACCGTGGCTATTTTTTTGAATCCTACAGTCATGAGAAATTCCTAAAAGCCGGACTGGACATCAAGTTCCTGCAGGATAATGAATCTAAATCCAAGAAGGGAGTCCTCCGCGGCCTTCACTACCAGGCTCCACCCTTTGCCCAGGGGAAGCTGGTCCGCGTGATGCGCGGCGCCGTGCTGGATGTGGCAGTGGATATCCGGAAAAATTCTCCTACATACGGAAAGTGGGAATCGATCGTTCTTTCTGGACAAAACAAATGGATGTACTGGATCCCGGCCGGCTTTGCCCATGGGTTCGTTACACTGGAGGATGACACGATTTTTTTCTATAAATGCACCAATGTGTACAGCAAAGTTTCAGAAGGAAGCATCCTCTGGAACGACCCCGACCTGAACATTAACTGGGGCATCGCCGATCCGCTGGTGTCAGAAAAGGATAAGGTTGCCCCCGGATTTGGAGAGGTTGTCAGTCCGTTTTAGGATGGTGAAGGGGTAATCAGGTGAACAGGTAAACGGGTAAACGGGTAAGCACACCGTCCGCCTGTCCGCCCGTCCACTTGTCCACTTGTCCACTTGTCCACTTGTCCACTTGTCCACTTGTCCACTTGTCTACCAGTTTACCAACCAATCATGAAAAAACCAACCTTCTACATATCCGGCATCATCCTGCTCCTCACCATCTTCATCCTTTCCGTGTGTGCAATCACCGGGGTACGGGACCGGGATAAGGAGTACCAGGGCCTGTTCGGAAGGTACATGAAAGTAGTTGTGCCGGAAGCTCCTGCAAAGGCGGCTTTTGCCGGGGAGGCTGTTCCATTAGATCAGTACTATATCAGGGAAGCTTTTGAACGTGAAATCCTTGCCAACACCTTTATGCACTCCACCTCCATCATGATGTTCAAGCGGGCGGGCCGCTGGTTCCCGGTGATTGAACCCATCCTGAAAAAGAATGGCATTCCTGATGATTTCAAGTTCCTCGCTGTTGCAGAGAGCAACCTTGTCAATGTAGTCTCACCAGCCGGCGCAGAAGGTTACTGGCAGTTTATCAAACCTACCGGACAAAAATACGGACTGGAGATCAACGATAAGGTTGATGAACGCTACAACATGGAGAAAGCCACCCAGGCAGCCTGTGATTATTTCAGGGATGCCTATTCCAGGTTTAACAGCTGGACCCTGGTGGCAGCATCGTACAACCGGGGACTCGAAGGACTTCGGAAGGCGCTGGACAACCAAAACGTGAATAACTATTACGACCTCTACCTCAACGATGAAACTTCCCGGTATATATTCAGGATCATGGCGTTGAGAGAGGTATACAATCATCCTGTTCAGTATGGTTTTTACCTTAGGGAGCGCGATTTCTACCCCCAGATCCCGGTTCGCCTTGTTTCAGTCGACAGCGCTATTGCAAGCCTGCCCAAATTCGCGCGTTCCATGTCTGTCACCTACCGTGTTTTAAGGGAACTCAATCCCTGGATCAGGAACTACAGCCTGCCAAACGCCTCCCGTAAATCGTACATTTTTAAAATTCCCGAGGATGGAGCGCTCAGCTATGACGCATTGTTGAAAAAAGTCCCGGAAAGTGAGACATTTTTTCACGACACGCTGAAAATCAATGAAATTCATTAAGTAAAACTGTTTTTCGAGACTATTGTGGAAGAAAATCTGGAAGTATTTGGGGCGAGGGTTCACAACCTGAAAAACATTGACCTGGTCATCCCGCGGCACAAGTTGGTGGTGTTTACGGGATTAAGCGGCAGCGGGAAATCTTCCCTGGCATTTGACACCATCTATGCTGAGGGGCAGCGCCGCTATATGGAGACCTTCTCGGCTTATGCCCGGCAATTTATCGGTAATCTTGAAAGACCGGATGTTGATAAGATCAACGGGCTCAGCCCGGTCATCTCCATTGAACAGAAATCGACCAACCGCAATCCCCGCTCAACTGTCGGAACCATCACGGAGATCTACGATTTCATGCGACTGCTCTTTGCGCGTGCCTCAGATGCTTACTCCAGCGTTACCGGTGAGCTGATGGTTCGGTACAGCGAACAGCAGATTGTGGAACTGATCCTCTCAAACTATACTGACAAGGATATTCTCATCCTGGCTCCTGTTGTAAAAGGGAGAAAGGGACACTACCGCGAACTTTTTGAACAGATTCGGAAGCAGGGTTTTCTCAACGTCCGCATCGACGGGGAGGTAAAGGAGATCTCCCACGGACTGCAGCTCGACCGTTATAAAATCCACGATGTCGAAATTGTGATTGACCATGTGAGCGCCCGCCACGATTCCAAAACACGCCTGGCAAGTTCTGTGAACCTCGCCATGCGACACGGCAAGGATGTTCTGATGGTACTCGACCACGAAACAAACAATGCGCGCCACTTCAGCCGGCTGCTGATGTGTCCTACCTCTGGCATCTCTTACGACGAGCCGGAACCAAACTCATTCTCCTTTAATTCTCCCTATGGCGCCTGCCCGAAGTGCAACGGACTCGGAACGATCTCCGAAATCGACATCAGCAAGATCATCCCCGACCGTTCGAAAAGCATTAAAAAAGGTGGAATTGTTCCCATCGGAGAGTACAAGAACTCATGGATTTTCAAACAGATAGAAGCAATCGGCGAAAAATACGGGTTCGACATCAACACCCCCATCTCGGAGATCTCCGAAAATGCCATCAACGTCATTTTAAACGGATCAGATGAGGTTTTTCGAGTTAAAAACGAATACCTTGGCGTCTCATCGAGCTATTCGCTGAATTTTGAAGGGATCGTTAGTTTTATCAACTCCCAGAATGCTGAAGCTGCCCCTGCCGGCATCATGAAATGGGTGAGTAGTTTCATGAACAAGATGGCATGCCCCGAATGCAACGGCGCCAGGCTGAAAAAAGAGTCGCTCTATTTCCGTCTTGGAGGGAAAAACATCTCCGAACTTGCCAACACCGACCTGGTAAACCTTTCGGCCTGGTTTGACCAGCTCAGCACCCGGCTGGATGAGCGAAAGCGCACCATCTCCTACGAAATTATCCGTGAGATTAAAACCAGGATACAGTTCCTCCTTGATGTCGGAATTGGCTACCTTACCCTGAACCGTACGGCACGCAGTCTTTCCGGCGGCGAGAGCCAGCGGATCAGGCTGGCCACCCAGATCGGATCGCAACTGGTCGGCGTACTTTACATCCTCGACGAGCCAAGCATCGGGCTGCACCAGCACGACAACCTTCGCCTGATCAACGCTCTGAAAAGCCTCAGGGATGCCGGAAATTCAGTCATCGTGGTGGAACATGACCAGGAGACCATCATGGCAGCTGACATGGTGATCGATATCGGCCCCGGTGCAGGGGTGCATGGGGGCAGGATCGTCGCCCGGGGCACCCCCGAAGAGGTCAAGCACGACACGCACCTTACCGGGCTCTACCTCAGCGGAAAACGTAAAATCAACGTTCCAAAGGAACGAAGAAAGGGAAACGGGAAATTCCTGACCCTCACAGGTGCGACCGGTAACAACCTCAAAAACGTCGACCTGAAACTTCCGCTTGGCACCCTCATCTGCATCACCGGGTTATCGGGCAGCGGGAAATCTTCGCTCATCAACGAAACGCTCTATCCGATCCTCAGCCAGCATTTCTATAAATCTGACCAGAAGCCGCTGCCGTATAAAGCCATCGACGGGTTAAAAAATGTGGATAAGGTCATTGAAATAGACCAATCTCCCATCGGAAGAACGCCAAGGTCGAATCCGGCCACCTACACCAAGGTCTTCGACGACATCCGGAAACTGTTTGCCGAACTCCCGGAGTCAAAAATTCGCGGTTACTTGCCAGGGAGGTTCTCCTTCAACGTAAAGGGCGGGCGCTGCGAAACCTGCAAAGGCGCCGGTCTTCGCGTGATCGAGATGAACTTCCTTCCCGATGTTTATGTACCGTGCGAAACCTGCTACGGCCACCGCTATAACCGGGAGACCCTTGAGGTACGGTACAAAGGCAAATCGATCAATGATGTGCTCAACATGACCATCGAACAGGCGGTTGACTTTTTCGAGAACATTCCGTTTATCGTACACAAAATCAGCACACTCAATGAAGTAGGCCTGGGCTACATTACCCTTGGGCAACAATCTACAACCCTTTCCGGCGGTGAGGCGCAGCGTGTCAAACTGGCAACAGAGCTCTCAAAAACCGATACCGGCAACACGATCTACATCCTCGATGAACCCACCACCGGCCTCCATTTCGAAGATGTGAAGGTTCTACTATGTGTACTCAACAAACTGGTGGCAAAAGGAAACACAGTCCTGGTCATCGAACACAACATGGAGGTGATCAAAGTGGCCGACCACGTCATCGATTTAGGTCCCGAAGGCGGCGAACGGGGCGGACAGGTGCTGGCACAGGGAACCCCGGAGCAGGTCGCCAAACACAAGACAAGCTTTACCGCGCTTTACCTGAAGGATATTCTGAACACCCCCTGATACCTGAAAGCTCACAAAGAGCCGAAACAGAGTCAAAAACCAGTACTGTTATATTTTTTACCTTTGAACCACCAAACAAGCGCTACATGCAACCCGAAGAGATCGAAAAACTGCAACAATCCATTCAACCCAAGAACTGGTCTGAGACCATCAGCTACGACACCTGGGAAATTCTGAAGGTTATCTCCGAAATGGTGGAAGGATTTGAAAAACTCAGCCGGATCGGCCCATGCGTCTCTATCTTCGGATCGGCACGCACGAAGGAAGGTCATCCCTACTACAAACTTACTGAAGAGATCGCCTACCTTATGACCAAGGCCGGGTTCGGTATCATCACCGGCGGTGGCCCGGGAATTATGGAAGCCGCCAACAAAGGAGCCCATTTTGCCGGGGGAAAATCGGTGGGACTCAACATCAACCTCCCGTTTGAACAAAGCCCCAACCCCTTCATCGACCGGAACAAGCTGATCAACTTTAACTTCTTCTATGTCCGGAAAACCATGTTCATGCGATACTCCATGGGCTTTATCGCCCTGCCCGGCGGTTTTGGCACCCTGGATGAACTCACCGAAGCCATAACGCTCATCCAGACCCATAAGCTGGTCAACTTCCCTATCGTCCTGGTGGGCAGGAAGTACTGGCAGGGACTGATCGACTGGATCAAATCGACGGTGCTGGAAGGGCAGAATATCACAGCAACTGATCTTGACATTTTCAAAGTGGTTGATACTGCTGAAGAAGCGGTAGGATGCATCACGGAATTCTACAAGACCTACGCATTGAAACCAAACTTCTAGACGAACACTATATTTGATTACTTTTGCAAGATAAAACAATCCTTCCTTCATGCCGCGAAAGAAGAAACAAGATCCCCTCGAAATATTGCTTGGCGCCATAGGTACCGCCATGACTGACAAGTTAGCCAGGAATCCGGTCATCCTCGATTTTGCAGGATTGAAGGGAACACTTTGCGATGCTTTCGTCATCTGTCATGGAAGTTCACGTACACAGGTTGAAGCCATTGCCGATCACGTGGCTGAAGAGGTAAAGCGGATCACAGGATTAAATCCATATCACCGGGAGGGTTTTGAAAATGCGGAATGGATTTTGATCGATTACTTCGACGTGGTTGTACATATTTTTCAGGAAGAACGGCGCCAGTTCTACAATATAGAGCAATTATGGGCCGACGCACGGATAATAAAGGTTGACACGCACGAATAAACAGAGTCACTTATTTTTTGGAATCAGACAGAATGGCAGAAAAAGGAAGTAGTTTCATCCCTCCGAAAGGCAAAAGGCCAAAATTCAACTTTTACTGGATCTATGCGATCCTGGCAATTGGATTTATAGCCATCCAATATTTCAACTATTCCAATCCCGTTGAAGAGGTTAGCTGGACAAAGCTCGTGGATATCCTCACAAAGCAGGATGTTGAAAAAATTGTGATCGTAAACAAGGAAAAAGCGGAGATCTACATTAAAAAGGAGAAGCTTAAATCGGATACCGTTTACAAAAAATTCAACAAACGCAGCTTCGGCAGTTCAACCACTGCAAACCCGGAGTACACCTACCAGGTGGGCTCAGAGGAGATTTTCCATGGATTGCTGAAAGATACCCGCGACAGCGTGGTTTCCCGCATGAAACGTGACAGTGTGCCTGCCTCCCAGGTTGTCGAATTTCTTAAACAATATCCCTATCCCCCATCCACCGATACCCGGAAAGATGTGTTCGGCGATATTCTCGGATACCTGTTTCTACCGGTAATCCTCATCGGCGCATGGTTCCTGATCATGCGATTCATGAGCAAGGGCGGCGGCGGCGGCGGCGGCCAGATATTCAACATCGGCAAGTCGAAAGCCCAGCTTTTCGACAAAGATACCAGCGTCAGCATTACCTTTAACGATGTTGCCGGACTGGAAGAGGCAAAGGTGGAGATCATGGAGATCGTTGATTTCCTGAAAAACCCATCCAAATACACCAACCTGGGAGGCAAGATTCCCAAAGGCGCTTTGCTGGTTGGCCCCCCGGGAACCGGGAAGACACTGCTTGCAAAAGCAGTGGCTGGTGAAGCTAAAGTTCCTTTCTTTTCAATTTCAGGATCAGACTTCGTGGAAATGTTTGTGGGGGTAGGCGCATCGCGCGTTCGTGACCTGTTCCGCCAGGCCAAGGAGAAAGCTCCCTGCATCATCTTCATCGACGAAATTGATGCCATTGGCCGTGCCAGGGGCCGCAATGCGATCACAGGTGCCAACGACGAGCGTGAAAACACACTGAACCAGCTCCTTACCGAGATGGATGGTTTTGGAACCAATGCCGGGGTCATTATCCTCGCTGCCACCAACCGGGCCGATATACTCGACCGGGCGCTGATGCGTGCCGGCCGGTTCGACCGCCAGATCAATGTGGAGCTTCCCGACCTTGAAGAGCGTAAAGCCATCTTCCAGGTCCACCTGAAACCTTTAAAACTTGACCCGGGCCTCGATGTAGGCTTCCTGGCCAAGCAGACTCCGGGATTCTCAGGCGCCGACATTGCCAATGTTTGCAACGAATCAGCACTTATCGCTGCAAGGAAAAACAAGTCCACCATTGAGAAACAGGATTTTCTCGATGCCATCGACCGCATCATCGGCGGATTGGAAAAAAGGAATAAAATCATCTCTGTTCATGAGAAAAAGGTGATCGCCTACCACGAATCAGGCCACGCAACCACCAGCTGGCTGCTTGAATTTGCCCATCCACTGGTGAAAGTCACCATCGTTCCCCGCGGAAAAGCCCTGGGCGCCGCCTGGTACCTTCCGGAAGAACGGCAGATCACCACGTATGACCAGATGTTCGATGAAATTACCTCGGCTATGGGCGGACGGGCTTCTGAGGAACTCATTTTCGGAAAAGTCTCCACTGGCGCGCTGAACGACCTTGAAAAAGTGTCAAAACAAGCTTATGCCATGGTTGTTTACTTCGGACTCAACAAGGAGATCGGGAATATTAGTTTTTACGATTCAAGCGGACAAAACGAGTATTCATTCCAGAAACCCTACAGCGAAAAAACCGCTGAGACCATTGACCAGGAAGTGCGTAAAATCGTGGAAGCTGCCTATGAACGGGCGAAATCTATCCTCGGTGAAAACCGCGATAAACTGGAACAGCTGGCAAACCTTCTCCTTGAACGTGAAGTGATCTTCCGCGAAGACCTGGAAGAAATTTTCGGCAAACGTCCGTGGGATAAGGAAGAGGAAAAAGCGCCTCTGCCAACTTTGTTAACCTAATTTGATCCATATCACAGCATGGAAGAAAGTACCTCCAGGGAGAAGATCCTGAAAAAAGTCAGGGATGCGCTCATTGAAAAAACTGAAGCTCCCTACCCTATCATCGACCAGGATTCATCCGTATATAAGGAACTGACTGAAACTCTTGATGTTACATTTGCAGAGGCCCTGGTGAGAATTGCCGGTAAGTTTGTCTATTGCGACAGTGAAGATGAATTTATCGGTGTCCTGAAATCATTTATCCTTGAAAAAGACTGGGGGGTGCTCTTCTGCCAGGATCCTGTTCTTCACGCAATACTCAAATCAGGCGGAATTCCGGTTGAAGCTCACTCAGAGGCATTGCTTGATGCCCGCATTGGCATCACACGGTGCGAATACCTTATTGCCCGACTCGGCACTGTAATGGTTTCGTCGAGAATGAGCCCCGGGCGGAAAATCACAGTCTATCCGGAGATCCACCTTGTATTGGGCTATACTTCACAGCTGGTTCCTGACCTGAAACAGGCATTGAATGGAATCAAGAAAAAATACCGTGAAAATTACCCGTCGATGATCTCCCTGATAACCGGTCCAAGCCGTACCGCCGACATCGAAAAGACCCTTGTGATGGGTGCCCACGGCCCAAAGGAACTCTTTGTGTTCCTCATCGATGATTCAACAACTTCCAACTAATGGCGCTGTGAATGAGTAATTTCTGGGCCCGGACCATAACCGGATTATCCATGGTGTTTATCCTGCTTGCGGCCCTTTGGTTCAGTGGGTGGGTATTTGCTGTTATCTTCATGGTGATTACCATCCTCGGCCTGTGGGAGTTTTATGGTCTGATCTCCGGTGAAACCTGTCATCCTCAGAAAATTTACGGAACCTTTGCCGGAATACTGCTCTATGTTGCAACAGTACTGGTTAACTTAAATCCAGGGAATACAAACATCTCCACCCAGGTTTGGCTTGTTTTTGTCCCGTTTATTCTCCCGATCCCCCTCTTTTTCCTCTCTTTTATCATCGAGATATACAGGAATAAACCGCATCCGCTGGTTAACGTGGCTACAACCACCCTGGGATTCCTTTATATCGCCATGCCTTTGTCCCTGCTGATCTATTTCAACAGGCCGGATGTTCTGCACTTCGCCGGGATGCCGGTTATCCTGGTAGGCTATTTTGCCTTCACCTGGATCTATGATACTGCCGCTTACCTTTATGGCCGGCAATTCGGAAAGCATAAATTCTTTGAACGGATATCACCAAAAAAAACCTGGGAAGGAACCATTGCCGGCGGAGTTATTACCTTTTTGGTTGCCGTCGGGCTTTATTTCCTGGTTCCCGCAATGCCGCTTTACGACTGGCTTGCACTGGCAGCCATTGTTATTTTCTTCGGCACCCATGGCGACCTTGCTGAGTCGTTACTCAAACGCAGCCTGAACATTAAAGATTCCGGAACCATTCTTCCGGGGCATGGAGGGATTCTTGACCGGTTTGACACAATGCTTATTTCAGCGCCTTTTGTATTTTTGTATTTCTTTTTCCATCACCCAATCTGACAACAACCATGACAATTCACCGAGAAGGATATAAAACCATTATCATCGCATTTCTTTTTGTAGCCGCTGTATTGCTGTCCATTAACAATATCCTGACCGATCAGACCTGGTTCCACTACACAATGTATGTTATCGGACTCTGGTTCTTTATCATGATCGTCCGGTTCTTCCGTTCGCCGAAACGAACCGCCAATACCGGAGATAAAGTGATCCTCTGCCCTGCCGACGGGAAGATTGTGGTGATTGAACGCACCATCGAACCCGAATATTTCAAGGATGAACGGATCCAGGTTTCAATTTTCATGTCGGCCACCAACGTTCACGTAAACTGGTTCCCGGTAGCCGGAGAAATCGTTTATTACTATTACCACCCGGGAAAACACATGGTTGCCTTCAATCCCAAAGCCTCACTGGAAAACGAGCGTGCTACTACCGTTATTCAGTATGAAGGTAACAAAAGGATATTGGTCAGGCAAATAGCCGGCGCCATGGCCCGTCGCATCAAATGTTATCCAAAGGTAGGAGAACCGGTCCTCCAGGGCGATGAACTTGGCTTCATTAAATTTGGCTCGCGTGTTGACCTGCTGTTGCCTGTTGATACAATACTCAACATCAAACTGGGGCAGAAGGTAACCGGGAAACACACCATCATCGGGCACCTGGCTTAATTACTGCTGGTTATTCTTCAAGAGCCCGCTTCAGAAACGCATTAAGCGGATACATCGTCTTAAAGGTCATCATCGCTATTTCGTGAAAATCGTCGGAGGCAACCACCTCATCCGTGATGGGGGCCGACAGGGTATAGTGTTTGTATTTCAGCAACTCAATGTCAGGGAAATCCTTCGGGAAATCACGGGGCGCCATTTTACCCTTGTCAAATTCCAGCAAGCCGCTGCTTACCTTTTTTAATTTCTTCTCTTCCAGAATGGCTTTGAACTCTGCAATGTTGTAGTAAATCTCATTCCTGATCTTTTTCAGCTGATCCGGTTCAGGCATGTAAACGCCCGCTGCGAGAAACGATCCCCCGGGCTGAAGGTGGATATAGTAACCCGGACCGGCGCTCTTCCTGCCGGCATGCGAAACCCAGGCACCCATATTTGTTTTGTAGGGCGATTTATCCTTGGCGAACCTTACATCGCGGAATATCCGGAAAATACAATCCTTTGCTTCAACAAATTTTACAGAATCATCAATTTTTGCAAGGTCGGGAATGATCGAATTCACAAATAATTCAACCTCCCCTTTGGCTTCATCGTATTGCTTTTTGTTTTTCTGGAACCATTCACGGTTATTGTTTCCCTCTAACTGGGTTAAAAAATCAAGGACTATCGGTTTCATAAGGCTACTTTTTATGAGTAATCAGCTGGATTGCAAAGAGAAAATGCCGCTGGTCAATTTCACACTTCCACCTTGCGCTTCGTAACAGCAAAACTACAAAAATAAGGTTTCAAAAAAATAGCAACAACCATACTACCTTTTTAATTTTTTCCGATTAAGCAGATAAATTGAATCATGAAAAAGGTGCTTCTTTTATGTTTGCTGGCCATAACGGCATCAAACCAGGCAATCCCGGCAGGCAACCGCACTACGGCCGGAGGAAGATCGTTTGCCATGGGTGGAACTTCTGTGGCACGCGACGATATCTGGTCTCTGGTTAACAATCCTGCAGGAACAGCCTTTCTCCGCCATGCAGGGGCTGCCTTGAGTTTCGAAAACCGGTTCCTGCTGAAGGAGCTCACCTGTAAACAGTTCGGGTTGGCCATCCCAACCAGGGGAGGAACTTTCGGGATCGCTCTCTTTCAATTTGGCAATACCCAATACAATGAAATCAAAGCAGGAGTGAGCTATGCCAGAAAGTTAGGCACTCATTTCGCGGTTGGGGTGCGACTCGACTATATCCGAATTCACCTGGCAGGTGAATATGGCAATAAAAACCTGGCAACCTGTGAAATCGGATTATTTTTCCGCCCGGATAAACATCTATGTATTGGAGTACACCTTGTCAATCCTGTACCTGTTAAAATTGCAAGATATCCGGAAGAGTTGTTGCCTTCTGTGCTATGTGTTGGTATCTCCTACCGGTTTTCTGACGCCTTCCTGGCCGACCTTGAAGTCGAAAAGGATTTGGTGAATCCATTGATGATCCGGGCTGGCGCTGAGTACCGCATGGCAGGGCCAGCCTATGCCCGGATTGGAATTTCAACAAGCCCCATGACATTCACTTTTGGATTTGGCCTGGCTTTTCGCCGGATAAAACTCGACGTTGCCTCAGGGTATCACCAGGCACTGGGTTTCAGTCCGTCCGGATCCTTTATCTATACTTTCAATGAAGATAAAAAATCCTCGTCAAGGGCCAAAGAGCAATAGGAATGAGCAACACAAAATTTAATGCCTTAGAAATGCAAACCAAGTTAGTGAACCTCAATATGAACCTTCTGTTGTTAACGTTACTGGTACTCAACAACCTGGTGTTTCCAATATTCGTCATTAGCCAGAACAGAACTTATGGTGAAAGCACAGTTGTTAGGAGTCCAACAGTATCCGTATCGGATTTGATCGAAAAATCGGCGGAAGTCGCTGATCTGGAGCAAGACCATTCAGACCTGGCTGAGGAACTGGCCGAATTATCTGCCCATCCATTAAACCTCAATGCCGCCGGCGAAGAAGACCTTGCCCGAATACCCTTCCTTACCACAGGTGCTCGAAAAGGCCTGGCTGATTATCTTAAAACTTACGGAGAGATGCTATCAGTTTATGAATTGCAGGCAGTGCAGGGATTTGACTCCTTATTGATACGACAAATACTGCCATTCATCACTATTCTGCCGGTTTCACACATCCCATCACCTACCCCGGGAAACCTGGTTCGTTTCGGACACAGTGAATTCCTGGTGCGATACAGCCAACAGTTTCCAAAATCGCTGGGTTACCTGGCAGCGGATTCCTCCGGTAATTCCATAACAGGGCAATACTATCCGGGAACTCCCCAAAAATACTATGTTCGCTTCAGTTATACCTGGTTTGATAAGCTCCGGATTGGGTTTGCCGGAGAAAAAGATCCGGGGGAGCAGTTTTTCAGGGGCGCCCAGCCAAACGGAATGGACTATTATGCTGCCTACCTGCACTTAAGCAACATCGGCATTTTAAAAGCGCTGACCATCGGGAATTTCAAAGCATCCTTCGGTCAGGGCCTGACCATGGGGTGCGGAATTTCAATGGGTTCAGTTCCGGGATTTGCCGCCAATTTTCCGGTATCAGGTGGGATAAGGCCTGCCCTGAGCATGAATGAGATGTCCTATTTGCGGGGCATGGCCGTGTCACTAAAAATAAAGCACCTGGAGATCAATGGATTTGTATCCTATCATCCCCGTGATGCGACATCTGCAGCCATGGATACAATCACATCTGCGGTAACTGAAATCAGTGCGTTTACCAATACAGGATACCACCGCACCAGACTGGAATTGGCGAAAAGAGAGGTGGTAAAGGAGCTGATATGTGGCGGAAACATGAATTACACTCGCTCCCTTAGCCAGCAATTTGGCTTTAAGATTGGATTGACTGGTGTGTACAGTCGTTACTCCGTTGTTTTGGCACCAGCAACAGAACCTTACAACCGGTTTGGTTTTCATGGCAATCAGAACCTGAATACTGGACTGGATTTTCAAATAAGGACACATGGAGTCTATTTCTTTGGCGAAATTGGCCGGAGCCTGAACGGAGGATTGGCATGGCTCGCCGGTCTCAACATGGCACCTGACTCCAGGGTGAGCTTAACCATGATATACAGAAACTACCAGAGACAATTTCAAAACCTCTTATCGAATGCATTCGGCCAGAATAGCATCAATGCGAATGAACGCGGCATTTACATGGCCATAAACACCATGGTAAATCCGAAGGTGGACATAACCGGGTACATCGATCTGTTTGTCTTTCCATGGCTGAAATACAGGGTGGATGCACCCTCCCCCGGAAAAGAGGTCGGTCTGCTGCTTGGATGGCATGCTTCACGAAATGCAACCATCAGCCTGAGATTTTACCAGAAAAGTGTTCGGAGTAATGCCACAGGTGAAAGCAACCAGATCATGCATAAATCTATTGACAACCTGACCAGAAATTACCGGATAGCCATCGAATGGCTTCCGGCAAATGGTGTCCGGATGACCACCCGGATAGAATCGAAAGAAGCCGGCATTTTCGCCGGCAAACGTGTGTTCGGGTACTTTTTGTACCAGGAAGTGCAGATCAGACTTCTGAAATGGCTGGAGAGTATTGCATTCCGCTTCGCCCTTTTCGACATTCCCGATTACGCCACCCGGATCTATGTGTATGAACCGGATGTTCTTTATGGTTATTCCGTTCCTGCTTACCAGGGAAAAGGGCTACGAACCAGCGGATTGTTGAAACTCCGGCTGTCCCGCAGAATTGACTTTTGGGTTCGGGGAGGGATAACCTGGTATTCCGACCGGAGTGAAGTTGGCACCGGGCTGGATGCAACTCCCGGGAATATCCGGTCGGAACTGACAGGTCAGCTGATGATAAAACTATGAAAACTATTTATGATGGGTATTCCCCATCTTTTTCAACCCCTCCATGCCATGAATGTTCATTCCTTTGGAGAGTTTGGAGACCGTGGAGAGGTCAATGTTTCCGGTAAGACTGAGTACTGCAACTTCAGTTTTATCCTTCATCAGCATCACCATTTCATTGATCTTGCCGGCAGCATCCTGTTTGGTCATGAATTTAATATTCTGGCGACCTTCATTGATGGTCATCAACTCCTTGTAAGTGTTGGTCGGGAATACTCCTGCAAACTCATTGTAGATAGAAACAGCTTTAACAATTTTAGTGGAGTCAAAAGCGAAGGTAAGCACCTTGAGGCCGGTTAACTGCTCCATCATCTTTTTCATCTCGACCATATTAGTGTCTTTTGTGTCACCCTGCCCCATTTGCATCAGCATCTGGAACATCTCCTTCGAAATGTTCACCGTGGTGAAACCGTCCTGGCTGGCGTATTTATCAAACACTTTATCAATGGGACTTTGTGCATTCACCAGGTTCGACACCATCAGGAATGACATAAATACTAAACTAAGCATCAACTTTTTCATGGCTAATTTGATTTTATGGACTTGTTTGAAATTTCGTCCGGGTTTATAATTATTGTTTCGCATTGATAGAATTTATTGAAGAGTTCTATGTTTTTCATCGCCTTATCCATCATCTGAAGTCGTTCAACCTGCTTCAGACCTGTGTTCAGGTTACACGACACAAGCATCAGTGCCTGGCTGGCATCAGCATAAGCCAGCAATGAACCGGCTTTACCGGTTTGTTTGAATGATTGTTTAATCACATCCTGCTGGAGTGCAAAAAACAGACCGGCTACCAGGAGTATGCTGGCGGCAATGCCGGTAAGAAAGACCAGCCTGCTTTTCATAGAGACCCTCCGGGCAGAAGCTGTATCAAACTGATTATCCACGAGTTTTCCGGTAATTCCTTTTTCAAAAAGAGGGTTACTGATTTCCAAAAGGCTTTCATGTCGCAAACCTGCAAACAGGGACTGGTGCTGCTGTAAATGAGCAGGAACATCCTGTGCACCGAAAAATTCACCGAGGATTTTTTCCTCCTGAATGGTGGTATTGCCTTCATAAAACTTCTCAATCAATATCTCAATTTCGCTGGTATTCATATCTGTCAGAATTTATCAAAAGTTCACGAATCCGTTTCCTGGCGCGTGACAAAGCTACCCTGATGGCATTTTCGTTCATCTCTACAATCTCAGCTATCTCTTCAAACTCATACCCCTCAATATCCCGGAGATGAACAATGATCTGCTGCTGTTCAGGCAGCTGTTTAATCGCCTGGTGAATCCCCTGGATCAGGTCGGAATGATCCGCCTTTGCCTCCTCTGCCATATTTTCAAGGAACTGACGGTGATTCTCCATGTTTTCTACCGGGTATCGCTTTGCCTTGATTTTGTCGAGGCAGAGATTTTTAACAGTGATCATGGCAAGCGCTTCGACACTCCTGTACTCATCCAGCTTTTCGCGCCTGTTCCATAACCTGATGAATGCTTCCTGAACCACATCTTCAGCCTCTTCGGTATGATCCAGCATGCGCCGGGCAAACCGAAACAGCTTATTTTTAAGCGGATAAACTGTTTTTTGGAATTCGTGAAGATTCATACGGGCAAGGAGACGATGTTACTCTTTAAATATTACACCATTACAAAAAAATATGTAAAAATCTGTATTTGATCATGATGGCTTGGATGGTGTACAAATTTGATTATTTTTGCAATGCACATCTGCAAATATTCATAATTATTCACCAATAACCTATTTACTATGTTTAAAGGACATCCCAAAGGGCTCTATGTCGCATTTTTCGCCAATATGGGGGAACGCTTCGGGTTCTACACCATGATGGCCATCCTGGTCCTGTTCTTACAGGCCAAATACGGCCTTACCGAATCGAAGGCAGGGGAAATCTACAGTTGGTTTTATTTCAGTATTTATGCACTGGCTTTGGTAGGAGGACTTTTAGCGGATTACACCAAAAAGTATAAAACCATCATCCTGGTTGGCCAGATAGTTATGTTTATCGGGTATGCGATGCTGGCATTGCCTGGGCTATCACTTACCATAACTGTCGTCGGTCTGTTCACCATTGCTTTCGGCAATGGCCTTTTTAAAGGAAACCTTCAGGCTGTTGTTGGTCAGATGTACGATGATTCAAAATATTCAAAACTGCGTGATCCTGCCTATATGCTGTTCTACATGGGGATCAATGTTGGTGCATTTTTTGCCCCTTTTGCCGCAACAGGCGTGCGTAACTGGTGGCTTAAAACGAACGGATTCCTGCACGACGGAAGCTTACCGGCACTGTGCCATCAGTACCAGGACGGAACGCTTGAAAATCAGGCAGGTTTTCAGGAGCTTGCCAACAAAGTCAGTCTTCATGGCCCTGTGACTGACATGACGCAATTTGCACAATCCTATCTTGATGTGTTTTCAAGGGGATACAATTATGCCTTTGGAATTGCTGCCGGCGCCATGGTTTTATCGCTGATCGTCTATATTATTTTCAGCAGATTACTGCCAAATAAAGAAAAAACAACCAAAGAAGCGAAAGCCGAAGTGCAGAAAACTCCTTTTGCCTTATTTTTCGCCGTTGCAGCAGCTGCGCTCACCACCTTCCTGGTATACATGGTGAAGGACCTTTTTACAGGGATGGCATTTGGCCTGTTTGTAGGTTTTGTAACATGGATCATTTTAATCTCCACCAAGGATGAAAAACCCCGGGTGGTTTCATTGGTCCTTGTTTTTATTGTGGTGATCTTTTTTTGGATGTCGTTCCATCAAAACGGACTCACCCTTACATTTTTTGCCCGTGATTACACCGTCAAAACCGTTGCACCTTTCACCTACATGTTTTTCACATTAGAGAACATTTTATCGGTACTCGCCGTTATTGCCGGTGTATTTATGATAGCCGGCAAGAAACGCAGCACGAACACCCGGTTGACCGGGGGAGCGTTTCTGGTTGCCGGGTCCGGGGCATTTTTCTATTTGTTTAGCAACGCTGCTGCAGAAAATCCTATTTCTCCGGAAATTTTCCAGTCGTTCAACCCACTCTTTATCGTTTCACTCACTTTTGCAGTAATGGCCGTTTTTGCCTGGCTGAATAAAAAAGGGATCGAACCGTCAACCCCCCGAAAAATCGGAATAGGTATGATCATCGCTGCCATCGGTTTTCTGATTGTTCTTGTGGCCTCCTTAAACCTTGTTTCCCCTCATGAACTGAAATTTGTGGATGCAAGCGGTGCCATAAAATACAACCCGGTTCCTGACAGTTCGCGTGTTATGCCTTACTGGCTCATGAGTTCATATCTCGTTCTTACCATTGCCGAGCTTTTTTTAAGTCCAATGGGGCTTTCGTTTGTTTCCAAAGTTGCCCCCCCCCGATTCCAGGGTCTTATGCAGGGAGGCTGGTTGCTTGCAACTGCTGTTGGCAATAAGTTGCTGTTTATCGGCAGCGATTTCTGGGGAAAATTAGACCTCTGGCAGTTATGGCTTATCTTCATCGCCTGCTGTCTAGTATCTGCGGCATTCATTTTTAGTATTCTCAAAAGGTTGGAGGCTGCTACAAAGTAAGTCGCTTCTCTTTAAAATACACTGATTCGGGGTGGTGCAGATTTGCATGTATTCATGTATCTCTGCACCATCCTGTTTTAAACCATCGAACAACAACAGGGCCATTTTGAATATTGCACCATTTCCATGGGGACATTCCCGCCGATTTAACTCCTATGCCGAATACATCCGGAACGTATTTGGCGGCAGGATGCAGAAAGTTGTGGTTGATGCGGGGTTTACCTGTCCAAACCGGGATGGCACCAAAAGCACCGGGGGGTGTACCTATTGCAACAATGATGCTTTCAACCCATCCTACTGCAACCCTGTTGAACCACTGCATTACCAGATAGAGAAAGGGATCGGTTTTCACCTTGTCCGCTACAGAAGGGCCACCAGCTATCTCGTTTACTTTCAGCCATACAGCAACACCTATGCGCCCCTGGCAAAGTTAAAAGAGTTATATACGGAAGCCCTGGCCTATCCGGGTGTCGCAGGGTTGGTGATCGGCACCCGTCCCGACTGCATCGATGAGGGAAAACTTGATTATCTCGCAGAGCTTTCCAGGAAATGCTTCATCCAGGTTGAGTACGGGGTTGAATCAATCCATGATAAAACACTTGACCGGATCAACCGTCAACATGGTTTTGCCCTTAGTGAAAAGGTGATCAGGATGACACACGAGAGGGGTATTAAAGCCGGGGCCCATTTCATTTTCGGGCTGCCGGGAGAATCGATTGAAGAGATGCTGGCCTATGGCAGCGTAATTTCAAAGTTGCCCCTCGATTCGGTCAAGTTCCACCAATTGCAGGTTGTAACCGGAACAGCCATGCAACTTGAATACGCCCGAACCCCTGAAGTTTTCTATGAATTCAGCCTCGAGGGGTATATCAGGTTTATTGTAAGAGTGGCGGAACAGATGAACCCGGCAATTGTGATTGAACGGTTTTCAGGTGAAGTCCCCCCCCGGTTCATAAGTTCGGCCAACTGGGGGTTAATCAGGTATGATGCCGTGTTGCGGAAGATCGAGGAAGAGTTTGAAAGGCAGGATACCTGGCAGGGAAAATTCTATACGTGAATTGACACGTTGGACGCCAGGATAGCCCTGGAAATAGAGGTTTGCAGAAGTTTGATCGCCGCTTCAACCTCACTTCCGGGATTTTTAAACTGTGTAATTTCATTGATCCTGCTGCGCAATTTAATATATTGAAGATAGCCTCCAAAGTTCTTGCGTACCAATTTGCAGTTGTTCATAATCACCAGCA
This sequence comes from Bacteroidales bacterium, assembly GCA_049317265.1. Classification (GTDB taxonomy): domain Bacteria; phylum Bacteroidota; class Bacteroidia; order Bacteroidales; family FEN-979; genus CAIVAT01. The sequence continues at coordinate 40,074 of JBMOIP010000013.1, read as the reverse complement.
TCATAACATCCTGATCAGCCAGCTGTGAACCTGAAACAACGATTTCACAAATATGTTCCTGAACTTTTCGTTTTAATTCAGCATCGATCAGCGGATATTTTGTCTGGTAAAAAACCACCAGAAGGCTATACTCCTCCTTGCCGATTATCTTTTTCCTGATCAGTTGCTTTAGAAGCGTTTTTCTCAGCAGCAGCTTTTTATATACAATCCTCTGGATCCATGAACGCAGACTCCTGGTTTTTTTGGATGATTTGATCAGGTTGAGCACCCGGTCTAAAATTACATCCTCCGTGGATTTTGCATTGACCACAACGACCTCGTCCTGTGTGAAGGTGATTCTGCCTTTCTGGTATAGTTCAAAAAGAATGGCGCCAACCATCCCGAACTTTATTTTATGTTCAGAGGAACCAAACCACCCTTTGTCATCCAATGCCAGCATGACAATTTTTTGCAGGAAGGTCAACTCATTATTTACTTCAGAATTATCCATCAACTTAAAGGGCCTTATTTCCGTGGATAAAAATAATTAAAATTTCACTGTGAATACAATTAATTAAATGTGCCTCCCAGGTAAAGTTTTGTCTTTTCCATTTTCGGATTCCCAAAAACCTCCTCAACACTTCCCTGTTCTATTACCTCTCCAAGGTACATAAATACCACATTGTCGGCAATCCTTTTTGCCTGCCTAAGCACGTGTGTTACGAGAACGATGGTATAATCACTTTTCAACCTTCCAAAGGTCTCTTCAATGAACTGGCTGGAAATGGGATCCAGCGCAGAAGTTGGCTCATCTGCGAGGATAATTTCAGGATTCACTGCCAGTCCGCGGGCCAGGCACAGCCGCTGTTGCTGCCCGATGGAGAGCCTTGATGCCGGCTCACGCAACCTGTCCCGGATCTCTTCCCACATATTTGCCTGTTTAAGGTAGTGCATAACAAGTTTATGTGTCTCTCGACGCCCCCTTATGCCTCTGAGTTTCAATGCATAAGCAATATTGTTATAGATAGTCATCGGTAACGGATAGGGTCGTTGTGACAGCAATCCCATCTGTTGCCTCAGTTTATAAATATCCTCCTTGGCCTTCAGGATATTGTGGTCGTCGATCATGATCTCACCACTAACCTTTAATTCAGGGTAGAGATCCGTAAGCCTGTTCAGGCACTTCAGCAGCGTGGTTTTCCCGCACCCTGAAGGTCCCAGGATAACGGTTATCTTATTTTTTGGAATATCGATATTGATATTCTTTAGAATCTGCGTCTTCCCGGCAAATACATTTAAGTCCCTGATCTCTATTTTTGTTGTGTGATCCATTCCAGATTCCTGCTAGAAGTTGATTTTTGTTTTGTGATATCGTTTACCAATTCCACGGGAAAACAAACTTACGATTAATATGATCAGTGTTAACACCAATGCCGAAGCATATGCACGATTTTGCACCTCAGCAACCGGAGAGGAGAGCTGGAAGAATATCGAAAGCGGCAGGGTGGCAACAGGCTCAAGAAATCCATTCGGGAGATGGTCGGTATACCCGGCCGTGAATAAAACAGCAGCCGCATCGCCAATCCCGCGTCCAAAAGAGAGCAATACCGCAGTGATGATGCCCGATACAGACTGACGGGTGAAAATTTTAAAGGCAATTTCCGATTTATTGGACCCCAGTGAATAGGCAGCTTCCTGCAACCCGATGGGAACCGTGCACAATATTTCGTCCATGGAACGGATCATAATCGGCAGGATAAAAAGGGTAACAGTAAGAATTCCCGCCAATAAAGATGTTTGCAATCCGAAGAAGATCATCAGCGAGAAACCAAAAGCTCCATAGACGATGGAGGGTATGCCCCAAACAAGATCAAGTAAAAACCTGATGATGCTGATGACCCTTTTATGCCTGATAAGGAACACATTAAGATAAAGGGCAACCGGCATCCCGATAACGAATGCCAGGACTGTTGCGCCAAAGGCAAGCGCCAGCGAACCTAAAATTGCATTCAATATTCCGCCGCCTTTACCATAATAGTAGCCACCTTGCGGAACCTGGGTCAGCATCTCCCAGGAAATCGACTTCAATCCCTTTTCAAAAATACTATAGATAATGACAGCCAGGATCAACAGGATGAAATAGGTTGCAATGATCATCAGCAACTTGAAAAATTTCTCCTCTATTTTCTGCGCCCGTCTCATCGTTAATATTTATTATATCTTACAATGAAAAAATGCATGACAAGGTTGAAGAACAGTGAAACAGCCAGAAGCAACAACGCTGCAAACATAAGCGCAGAATCGTATCTTGGGATGGATAACATCTCCCCGTAATTATTGGCAATCAATGCCGGGAGGGTATATCCCGGGTCAAAAACACTTTTAGGCAGGCGAACTACGTTGCCAACCACCATCAGCACAGCCATGGTCTCACCAAAAGCCCGGGCAAGGCCAAAACCGAACGCAGCAATGATTCCGGGAAGGGCTTTCCGGAGGAGGACATGCTTGATGGTTTGCCACTGTGTCGCTCCCAGTGAAAGAGCAGCCTCCTTCAGTTCAGTCGGAATCGACCTGAAAATTTCTATCAGGATGTTCAATACAAACGGGATAATCATGATGGAGAGCACAAAAGAAGCCGCAAGGATGCTGTAGCCCATGGTTTTAATGCCTAACCATGGTCCCAGGTAGCGGGATATGAATGGTACGATTACCAGGATACCCCAAAGACCATAAACCACTGATGGAATCCCGGCAAGGATGTCAATTGCCGGATGCATGATCCGTAAAAAGAACTTTTTGGTGTATTGGGTCACATAAATGGCCGTCAGCAGGCAAATCGGGGCGGTGATCAGCATGGCCACCACGGTCACCCAAATTGATCCAATAATGAAGGGATAAAAACCGAATTTACCGGCTGACGGTTTCCATACTTTGGAAAAAATAAGATCGCCCAGGGAGTAATCATGGAGCAGCAGTACAGACTTGAGGTACAACCCTATGAAGAGGAGGAACGGCAAAAATGCAACCAGTAACAGGCTGATAATCATCCATGTAGAATTTACGGTATGACGCTGCGACCGGTTGAGTAGATACATATTAGTTCAACTTTTGCAGTTCAGCCACAATCTGTTCCGGTTTAATAGTAACATAACCTGCTTCGGTTACATACTTCTGACCTTCAGAAAGTATCCACTTTAAAAAGACCTGAACCAGTTTTTCCGTTGGCTTTCCACCTGAAATAAGATAGAGGTCACGTGCGGGAGGTGAAGGGTATTTTCCATCATTGATCGCCTTCATGACATCGTCCATGCTATTGTAGAAATTTTCATCCGGGTCAATTACTCCATTGCCGTTCAGGTCAATCGGAATTACATCAAGGCCCGCATAGATTTTACGGGTCGACATTTCATATACAAACCCAAGATTATTGAACCCGATCCCTTCCGGGGTCCGGCGCACAGCATCAGCAACACCCGGGTCGCCATTGACGCCGAGTCCCTGCAGGTCTTCCTGCTTCTTGCCATTCAGGTATTTGGCCCACATATCAGCGGCGCCGCATGCATCAGACCGGGTAAATGCCTGTAACTCCGTCTTTGAATTATTTCCGGCTGCCTGTCCCCATGTTTTTATCGTACCGCTGATAAAAATATCATAAAATTTCTGCTTGGTCAGCCCCTTTTTCTTCAGGTCGGCAAGTACCGGGTTATGAGCGTTGATGGTGGGAAGCACAGCATCTTTTGCCACGGCTATCCACCAGGCCCCTTTTGCCTGTTCTTCCGGGCTGACGGACTTGGAATACATCCCAAGGTCAACCATTTTGGAAAGGGCATCGGTCATCCCTTTTCCAGCTCCTCCCGCAGAAACATTAACTGTTACCCCGGGATGCAGTTTCTGGAACTCCTCTGCCCATTTCACCGCAAGCGGGTAGAGCGCAAATGCACCCGACAGTGTGATCTTTCCTTTTAATGTGTCGCTGTTTGAATCAGCGGCAGATTTTCCAGCCTGGTTGCAGGAAGATAGGCTGATTAATCCAAAAAATCCGGCCAGGAGGACGATTGATACCAGTAATTTTATCCGTTTCATTATGCAAGAGTTTTTAAAAAGTGTTCGATAATGCCTTCAACAGAAATACCCTCAGCCTCTGCCTTATAGTTCCTTACAATACGATGCCTCAGAACCGAGGTTGCAACGGCCCTCACATCCTCAATGTCGGGTGAATATTTGCCATTCAGGACAGCATGGCATTTCGCTCCCAGGATCAGGTACTGCGAAGCCCTTGGCCCCGCACCCCAGGTAAGATATTCATTGGCCCATGGATTGGCTTTGTCAGTTTTGGGCCGGGTTGAGGAAACCAGGTTGACTGCAAAATGAAAGACATTGTCGGGGACAGGTATTTTACGGATCAGGTTCTGGAAGAATAATATCTCTTCGGCAGAAAGGACGACTGACGGTGATACCGATTTTTCGGTTGTGGTTGCTTTGACAATACGGATCTCCTCATCAAACGAGGGGTAATCAAGCCAGATGTTGAACATGAACCTGTCGAGCTGCGCTTCCGGCAAAGGATAGGTTCCCTCCTGTTCAATTGGATTCTGCGTGGCGAGAACAAAAAACGGTTCAGTCAGATGATAACTGGTGCCGGCAACAGTGACCGCTTTCTCCTGCATGGCCTCGAGCAGGGCAGACTGGGTTTTGGGCGGTGTACGGTTGATTTCGTCGGCCAGGATTATATTGGCAAATACAGGCCCCTTGATAAACCGGAAATGGCGGTTCTCATCCAGTATCTCCGTGCCGATAATATCAGAAGGCATCAGGTCAGGCGTAAACTGGATGCGACTGTAGCTAAGCCCCAGCGCCTTTGAGAGGGTGTTCACCATCAGTGTCTTTGCCAGTCCCGGCACACCCACCAACAAACAGTGTCCTTTGCAGAAAATGGAGATCAGAAGGTTCTTCACCACTTCATCCTGTCCAACAATGACCTTGGCTATCTCTGATTTAAGGAGGTTATATTTCTTTACAAGCGCATCTACGGCTTCAACATCCGACGAAAATTGCATCATCATACTATTTGTTTTTAATCCATTTGCGTTGCAATGGACAATTGCTGTACTCATCCATGATCACAATATAGGTAGAATTCACCTTGGTTGTAATCCACTCTTCAATAATAGTCTGTTTTTTTTGTTCCATCGCCATTTGCTGCAGGCGAAAATAGTCCTCTTCAAGGTTTGCCTTATGAGGATTTGTCCTGGTTTTGAGGTAATATACCCGGTAATCCTGTTTTCCCCGTTCGTTGGTAAGCACGGGTGCAGAAACATCTCCTGTTTTAAGTTTGTCCACCACGAAAAAAATCTTGGCATCGATCTGGTTGGCTTCAAACCTGCTGTTACCGCTCGCCTGGTTGATCATCATTCCACCGCTGTTTCTCCCCGGATCATCCGAATATCTGACAACTGCAGCATCATAGGTCATTTTCTTACTCATGATGAGCGATGCTACACTGTCGAGCGTCGCTTTTGCCTTCACCAGGTTCACCGGTGAAACTTTTGGCTGAATGAGGATATGCCTGACATTGATATACTCTCCCCTGCGTTCGATCATCTGGATAAGGTGGAAACCATCTTCAGTTTCCACCACATCCGAAACCTCACCGGGTTTAAGCCTGAATGCTGCTGCTTCGAATTCGGGGCGCATGGTGCCACGCTTGAACATTCCAAGCTCGCCTCCCTGCTTTGAAGATCCAGGGTCCTCAGAATAGAGTACAGCAAGGGTGCTGAAATCATCGCCTTTGGTAAACCGTTCCTTGAAATTTTTCAGTTTATCCTTAGCCTCCTGTTTTTCAACTTCCCCCATGACAGGCTGCTTGACTATGACCCCAATTTCAAATTCGGAATTCACAAGGGGAATACTGTCTTTGGGGATTTTTTTGAAAAAGGATTTCACTTCAGCCGGTGTGACCGTTGCATCCTTTGTGATCTTTTGCTGCTCCTGTTCTGTAAGCATCTGCTCCTGGATCACATCGTGCAATTCGTTTTTGATTTCGAGCAGCGATTTGCCAAAATGCTCCTCCAGCCGCTCAGGTGTTCCTGCCTGGGAGATGAAATAGCGCATCCTGCGGTCCATTTCAAGTTCAACCTGGGCATCTGTCACCTTGATACTGTCAACCTGTGATTGGTGAAGCAGCAGTTTCTGAAAGAGGAGATTTTCAAATATCTGGCATTTCACTTTCGGGGCAGTTCCCTGGATATTTCCCTGGCTGCGGACCTGCAAATACTGGTTTTCGATATCCGACTTCAGGATCACATTACCGCCTACAATAGCCACCACCCCGTCGACGACCGTGTCAGGCTCAGCCTGAGCGTTCAGGGAACCCCTGAAAAAGACCGTGAACAGAAGTAAAAGCAGGATACCTTTTAAAATTTTCATAGTTATATTTTTGGGCAATCAACTCCCTTAATAAATCTCAAACATGTTTTTTTTCCGGGCATTGGCAAAGATATCATCCTGCATCTTCCCGATAAGTTCAATCTTTCGCTTGTTGAGGATGATATCACGGATCCGCTGTTTTTCAAAACTCAGGGGAGAAACACTCTCCTTGATTTTAAAATCTTTGAACCGTACCAGGTACACAAACATTGAGTCCTGGTATTCAAGATCCCTGTGATTTTTAAGAAACTCCTCCTGGTTATATGTTTTAATGGGGATCTGCTTCAAAAGATCGTTGAAAAGTAACCAGTTTTCACCGTCGAGGAAATAGTCGGCCGCACTCTTTTCGCAAAGATCTGAAAGTTTGTTTTTATCATCCTGGTCGCCTGAACTCAAAAGTTTCTTAATTTGTTTTGAGAGGGGCGATTTCAAAGGCAACTTTACATATTGCACCTGAACGATGTTATCCTTGAGCAGAAAATTCGGCTGGTTGGCATCATAATAATTCTGCGTCTCCTCTTCCGTGATCAGGGTGTCAAGCTTTTGCCGGACCAGGGCGTTTTCATATGTATAAATGGTAAGTGAATTCTTGTAGTTTTCCAGTTGTTTGGAAAAGTCCATCTGTGCTCCCGACAGGTTCTTTTCAGCCTGCTGGATCATCAGCCTCTGGCGGACCCAGCTGTCGATAAAACTACGGGTAATCACCAGGCTGTCTTTGGGTAAAGTTCCCGGTGACACCACACCATTCAACTCAGATTCATACAGGTAGTCGTCATAAACCCTGGCAAGTACCCGCTCGTTTTTTTTTTTGAAATAGGACGAGCAGGATGCAGCAATGATCAACAGGAGAATAAGTAGCCGGTTCAATTGGATCTATTTAATTTTCGCAAGCACATCCCTTTTTACTTCAACCGGGTACTTGACTCTGAGTGAAGCAATCCACTCTTTTTCAAGATAATTCTGATAATCAGCAGTGATAAGTCCCCTGGCTTCGCCAAGTTCCTTGATCTCAGGTTTCAGTACTTTCCGGGTATAAACGAATTCAGTAGCGCCTTTAGTCAGGATATCGCCTGAAAATCCGGGAACCCAGGGAATGGAATCGATCAGTTTATTATCCTTGCGGGAGAATTTCGCGCTTTCAATGGTAACCACTTTTATTGAATCGGTGTTTACCTCCTTCAACAGGTCATTATCGGATAACCCTGATTTAATGAAGTTTTTCACCTTCTGGACCATCTTTGCATCTTTTACTGTATAGATGGAGGCATCGAGACGCGTATCCCATTTGTAGCTTGCCTTGTTCTTCTGATAAAATGCAGTCAGTCCGACTGTATCTTTCACCGCCTTTGACCAGACTTTCTGATCGGTGAGGTCAAACAGGAGGATGCCGTCACGGTATTCACCCATGAGGGCCTTGAATTCAGGATACTTTTGTTCGAGTTGCGAATTTTCCCACTTCATGAGGCTCTCATCCAGGAAGTCAGCATATTTCTTATCAACATAGGCATCAATTCCCTGTTTCTCCTGCTTACGCTGGGTTGCTGCAAGATATTCGGCAAAATCTGCCTGGCGGAAAGTCATGTTGCCAACCTTGAAGATCATGCCAGTAAGATCCTGTGCCTGGGAGGCTTTCCATTTTGCAAAGAAGATACTGTCGGTCACCACTCCGTAAAATGCTTTAACGGCATCAGGATTTTCCGTAACGCCATACTCCTTTTTGATCCTGGCAATAACCACCTGGCGGGTCTGGTCGCCACGGTTATCTTTCATTATCCTCTGCTTCAGCTCCGTCTTCTCCTCATCCAAAGGTTTCTGGGTTTTACGCTCAATGAGTTTCACGATGTGCCAGCCATAGGTAGTGAGGATTGGTTTTGTATAATCTCCTGCATTATCGAGGGAATAGATGGCCTCCACAAATTCAGGCACCATGCGGTTTACGCCAAAAGCAGGAAGCACTCCGCCTTTGGCAGCCGAGCCTTTATCGTCGGAATAGGTTTTTACGAGGTCTTCAAACGAGGTGCCGCCTGTCAGTTTTGTATACACTGAATCGATGCGTTTATGAATCCGCAATGAATCTTCCGCCGTGGCATTCTTTGGAATTGCCAGGAAAATATGGGCAACTGTCACTTTACCGAGTGCAGGGCGCCTGGCGGTTATCTTGATCAGGTGGTAACCGTACTCTGTGCGAACCGGCATAGAGACCTTGCCGGTTTCTGTAACCCATGCGCCGTTTTCAAAGGCATACACCATATCAAATACAGCAAAGAAGCCAAGATCACCTTTATTTCCCTTGAGAAATGGATGCTGCTGGGTAGCTTCGCGGTCTTTTGCAGAAGGATCTTCGGAGAATTCAACAGCAACAGCTTCAAACGAGGCGCCCTGCATGAGTTTCTCCCTCGCTGCCATGGCCTTCTTGTAGGCTGCCAGAGTGTCGGCAGGCGAGGCATCAGGAGCCAGCCGGAAAAACACATGGCTTGCCCGGAGATCGGTCTTTTCCCGATCATAGGCTTCCTGTATCAGCCGGTTCAGGGTATTTTCATCTGTAAAGTAAGGTTTGGCAAGCTGATCGCGATAGCCATTCAGCTCGTTCCTGAAGGTGGCTACGGTATCAAGTCCAAGTTCTTCGGCCTGTTTGACCTTGAGTTTGAAATTGATGAAAAGATCAAGGTATTCATCGAGCGACTTCTTGTCGATTGCTTCACCTTTTACATTGTTTTTCTGATAGATGTTCAAAAATTCGCTGACATAAATTTTCTTCCCTGCAATGGTCATCAGCACTTCATCATTGTTCACCTGGGCCGAAGACGAGAGAATTGCAACAAGTACGAAAAACGGCAACAAGATTTTTCCTTTCAAGCTATTCATTGGTTACAGTATTAGTTTGACAATTATACTAACGGTTAAAACTCTGTTAAATTTTCAATCTTTATAAAAAACCCGGCAAAATGGCCAAAGCTGACTTAACGGCTGTAATTCGGCGCCTCACTGATAATGGTCACATCGTGCGGATGGCTCTCTGCAACCCCGGCTGCGCTGATTTTGATAAACTTGGCATGCTGCAGAATCTCAATGGTTTTTGACCCGGTATAGCCCATTCCGGCTTTCAGTCCGCCAACCATCTGGTAGATCACTTCCGACAGGGAACCTTTATAGGGCACCCTTCCGACGATACCTTCGGGAACCAGTTTTTTCACATCCTCTTCCACATCCTGGAAATAGCGGTCTTTTGAACCATGCTGCATGGCCTCAATCGATCCCATTCCCCTGTATGTCTTATATTTACGGCCTTCAAAAATCACTGTTTCCCCGGGTGATTCGTCCACCCCTGCAAAAAGCGAACCTGCCATAATGGCGTGTGCTCCGGCAGCCAGGGCTTTGACAATATCTCCAGTGTACCGGATTCCACCGTCAGCAATGGCAGGTATCCCACTGCCTTTGAGGGCGGAGGTGACATCATAAACCGCCGACAATTGCGGTACGCCGATCCCGGCAATGATACGGGTGGTACAGATGGAGCCGGGTCCGATCCCGATCTTCACCCCGTCAACACCGATGTTCGCAAGATCTCTTGCGGCTTCTCCAGTTCCGATGTTCCCGATCACCAGGTCAACACCGGGAAACTCTTTCTTGACCAGTTTTGCCATCTCCATCACCCCTTTGGAGTGCCCATGGGCGGTATCGATCACGATGGCATCCACATTCTCCCGGACCAGTGCGGCAACACGTTCGAGCGTATCGAAGGTAACACCTACTCCTGCTGCAACACGAAGCCGTCCAAGGCTGTCTTTGCACGCGTTAGGGCGGGCCTTGACCTTTAAAATATCCTTATAAGTGATCAACCCGATGAGTTTGTTGTGTTTGTCAACAACGGGCAGCTTTTCTATTTTATGTTTCTGAAGAATGGCCTCGGCCTGTTCAAAGTCGGTGAATTCGCTGATTGTAATGACCGTTTTGGTCATCACTTCAGTAACCGGGCGCATATGATCGCGCTCGAAACGAAGATCGCGGTTTGTAACGATGCCAACCAGTTCGTTGCTGGCATTGGTTACCGGGATTCCGCCAATGCTGAACTCCTTCATCATGGAAAGGGCATCTCCCACGAGGGCATGCTCCATGAGGGTTACAGGCTGAAGGATCATTCCATTCTCCGCACGTTTGACTTTTCGCACCTGCAAGGCCTGGGCTTCCACCGACATGTTTTTATGCAGCACCCCGATTCCTCCCTCCTGGGCCATGGCAATGGCCATACGCGACTCAGTCACCGTATCCATGGCAGCCGACACAATGGGAATGTTGAGTTTTATGTTGCGGGAAAACAAGGTTGAAACATCCGTTTCACGCGGAAGTACATCCGAATAGGCTGGAACAAGTAGCACATCGTCATACGTCAACCCTTCACCCCGGAATTTATCTGAATTTAGGAACATATGCGTCAAAATTAAGTGTGCAAATGTACGAAAATATATTATTCAAAATGATTGTAAATTAAATCCGCATCATGTTGTCATAATTGAAGATAATCGACACAAAGACGCCAGAACACGAATCGAAAATGATGACTTTTCAACTCATTGTGTCCCGGCGTCTTTATCTTGGTGAGCCCAAGTAATATTTTATTCAGCTTATTTTGACTGTTACCTCGAAAATATAGACTGTTACGGGTAGAGTTCCCTGTGACATTCTGTACAGAAATAGCCTTTCCACTTGTCTTTGATGTCGATAGGATGCTTGAACTCCATCACGTTGTCAATCGTTGAGTATTCAACACTTCCGGTTGGTCCCTGGGCAATGATGGTATGGCACAGGTTACAATCCCTCGAAATCTTCTTTCCTTTGTCGCTTTTATGACGATCGGAGTGACACCGGAAACATCCATCTGACTCAAGATGGCCGATATGGTTGAGGTATTTGCTTGCAGATGCCCGCATAAACGGGAAGACATTCAGTGAGAACCCCTGCAGTATCCCTGCTATTGCCTTATCAATCAATGGTTTTTGGGTTTTAAAAATCCCGGGGTAGGAGATCCTGTAGAAGTTGGTAATGCTGTCGCGGATATAGGTAAAGGCTGAATCCTTGTTGGTAAAGGTTCCTTTCAGCACATCCATGGCAATCTTTTTGATGAATGGAAGTTCCTTCGGGATTTCTCCCGAAACCATGCCATTATCTACATATACCATCGGCGATTTGTAGGAGTGCGAAGGCCGGTTGTGGCAATCCATGCAGTCCATCACGCGGTGTGGCAGCGTATCAAGCGCCTTTTTGTCGAGCATGTTGTCTGTATCCTGGAAAATCTGCACATCACCTGTTTTCAGGTTGGTAAATTTCACCCAGGGAATCGACTCCCTGTCCTTACCGGAAGCCACATACTCTATGCGCATATCCTTATTGATGTGCCAGTGAATTCCCTCCACCAGGCCCATGGGACTATAATTGGGGCCGATCCGCATGAGCAGGGAGTAGTTGAATTCGGTGTTGAGTGAATCGGTAACATAGACTCGCTGGCTAACCAGCTTACGTGAATAGAATTTCTGGGGCCAGTGGCACCTTTCGCATGTTTCACGTGCCGGCCGCAAGTTATGGATGGGTGTTTCGATAGGCTGGGGATATTTATGAAAGATGACCGAATAAACCTGGTAAAGTCCTGATAATTTCGACTTGACGTACCATCCGGCGCCTTCTCCAACATGGCACTCAACACAGGCAACCCTGGCATGAGGTGAATGGAGATAGGTAACATATTCAGGCTCCATCACCTGGTGGCACAATTTACCGCAGAATTCGACAGATTCAGTATAGTTGAAAGCCTCATAGCTTCCCATGGCAGAGACAATCAGAAACAGAAAGGTGAATATGGAAACCATCACCAGTTTCTGCCGTTGCCGGGGAACATTCATATCCAGCAAGGGCCAGCGATTCTCAGGGTCGTGCGTCTTCCTCCGGTTAATCAGCATGCCGATCGGGATCATGAGCAGCCCGATCACCAGGATCGTAGGAAGAATAATAAAGGTAAAAATGCCGTTGTAGGGGTTTTGATGGTCCGACAATAGAGCCTGGATAAATAATACCACTATCAGGATAAAGCTGTTCACAGCAAAAATAAAGCCTGTAATACTGATCCAGTTTGAGGTCGATTTTGGTAATTTCATATCTGTTTATAATTTAGAATGTTTCTACGTAACTCACTGCAAATGACCCGATAAAATTAACACTTATTCTTATAAATGCAAATCAGCCAGCCTGAATTGTGAAAAATTAAACACAATTTTCCGGATTGTCAAAAACAAATCGACATGTAAAACAGAAATAACCATCAAGGCCTGTTGACATTAGCCTTTTTTTTGCTATATTTACGGGTTATTCACTAGAATTAATTTAACGTTTAAATTCTGGGAGGTCTCCTTATGAAAAATCTCATTTCCACCTTTAAAGTATTTGCCGGAATTCTCTTTTTTGCAGTTGCATGTTTGTCGTCGTATGCACAAACCCCTGGTCTCAGGGCGATGAATGACACGATCGATCTCTATCCCGGGATCGTTGTAACTTATGATATTCTAGCCAACGACACAATTCCTGCGGCAGATACCATCAGGAGCATTACCGTTTCAGGCGGGAATCATGTTATGTGCCAGAGGAGTCACGATCTCAATTGGAAATGGACATTCACCTTTAAAGTTTCCCACTGGGGATTCGGTGGAGAGGTCATAGGGGGATATAAATTTTACACCATGTCGTTGGACACCAGTTCAGCCAAGATCCTGTTCCGTATCCATGACAAGAGTTACGGGTATCTTGACATCAACAACGTAAGCGCCCGCTTCAGCGCATCAGGATCTCATTTCTTTTATGATTCTGCTCAATTCGAAGTCCCCAAGGGGAGCGGGAAAACCTCCATATTCTCCAACTCTTTCTGGATCGGGGGAAAGGACGCACAAAACCAGCTTCACTTTGCCGGTGAACGATATCGCCAGGGGCCGACCACCTCGCAAGCCAACACCCAACCCGACTTCTATGCCGGTCCGGTGATGGACTCAGTCAACTACTCCATATACCAGGATACCGTCTGGAATTATATCTGGAACCTGAAACAGAGCGATGTTACCTATCACAGGCTCCATTACACCGACCCCGGATACACCCCCATTCACGATATCCTGTTCTGGCCTGGAAATGGCGATGTAAGCAAAGGCATTGCCAGTAAACTGGCGCCATTTTTCGACGTAAATGCAAATGGCATCTATGATCCGTTTATGGGCGACTACCCGCTGATCAGGGGTGACCAGGCGCTGTTCTTCATTTTTAATGACGACCGGGGCCCTCACCTGGAATCCCTGGGGGCAAAACTTAAAGTTGAAGTTCACGGAATGGCCTATGCATTTGATATGCCTGAAGATTCTGCCCTTAAAAACACGGTATTTCTCAATTACAAACTGTACAATCGTTCTCAAAACACTTATGACAGCACCCTGCTTGGCGTTTTCACCGATATCGACCTGGGTTATCCCAATGACGATTATATTGGCAGTGACGTTGGACGCAGCCTATGTTTTGGGTACAACGGGATGCCCATTGATGGCCACGGCGAGCCCAATGCCTACGGAGAGCACCCTCCTGTACAGTCGGTTACCATCCTTGGCGGTCCCTTAATGGATCCTGATGGCACTGACAACCCCCGGTATGACCTGACCGGCCATCAACTGTGCGACTTCAGCGTAAACGGGCTCTATTTTGGAGATTCCATTGTCGATAATGAAAGATATGGGATGCAAAGGTTTATTTATTGCAATAATTCCGTTTCAGGAGTTCCGGCTTACATGCAGGATCCGCTTTATGCCATTGACTATTACACCCTGTTATCCGGGAAATGGAAGGACGGAACGGAAATAGTCTACGGCGGCAACGGGAGCATACTCGCCGGAGGCTACGGACCAGAAGCAAGGTTCATGTTTCCCGGCTTGTCTGACAGCACCGACTGGGGAATAGGTTGCCAGCCACCCTTCGGCCCCAAAGAGTGGACGGAAACGTCTGCAGCGAACAACCCGGGTGATCGGAGAGGTGTCCAGGTAACCGGACCTTTCACCTTCAAACCGGGAGATGTGCAGGATTTGGATCTCTCCTTTGGCTGGGCCAGGGATTACAACTCCACGGATCAAAATGGCTCACTTGACAAAATGAGACAGATGGCCGACATCGTCCACAAGGCCTTCGCCACCAACCGGCTCCCCAATGGCAATCCATTTTTCGGTGCAGGTGTTCCATCAACAGAATCCGGAGTCCCGGTTAAACTTTATCCGAATCCCGCTTCAGATTTCATTAACATCGCTTTTGGAAGGGACAACCTGCCTTCTGAACTTACCATCGAGCTGATGACCATCCAGGGGAACACCCTCCAAACGATGATACAGCGCGGAAGGGTTGAGGCTGTTCACCTGGATGTCGCCAAAATTCCAGCCGGCTTCTACCTGGTCAGAATCACCTCTACCGAAGGACAAATCGTAAAGCCGCTGGTTATCATGCACTGATGATGCTGAATTAAATTCTGCATTTTCTTCCCTGTCCTGGTTCACTGCTGAAGCACTGTCTCTGTGACCTTTGTGTTTCTCTTTGTGCCATTGTGGTTATTTTATCCGGATGAACCACATTCTATTCACCGCCGGTTGAATCTTCAGAAAGATCATTATATTTGACTGCAATATAACCTGCAGTTAATTCCTTATCCTAAATCACAAAATGAGAACGATTTTAAGCTTGTTACTGGCATTGCTTGTATTTGGCACAGCCCATGCGCAGGTCATTCCCGACCAATCGACCATGATGGCCCATGCACCCTCCACCTTCAGGGCCCTGTTTAAAACCACCAAAGGAGACTTTACGGTCGAAATCACCAGGGCATGGTCGCCTGCCGGAGCAGACAGGCTCTACCAGCTGTTATCAACCGGATTTTACAATCAGAACTCCTTGTTCCGGGTTCAGAGAGGGTTTGTCGTCCAGTTCGGGATCGGCGATAAAAAGGAGGTTAACGGCTTTTGGGACAAGCATCCGATTCCCGATGAACCTGTGATGACCCAAAATCTCAAAGGGACGATCTCCTATGCCCGCGACGGGATGAACAGCCGGACCACACAACTGTTCATCAACCTCAAGGACAATTACAAGCTGGACACTGTCAATTTCAACGGATTGCACGGATTTCCCCCTGTTGGCAAAATAATTTCAGGAATGGAAGTCGTTGATTCCTGGTATTCCTCCTATGGTTTTGAACCTGCCAATCACCAGGATTCAGTCATGATCTATGGGAACGGCTACCTTAAGAAGAGATTCCCGGAACTGGATTATATCTTGGAGGCGCAAATCATAGACCTTTAGATATTTAACATCATCATATTGTATACCAAATCATTACCATGTTTTATTTCATGATCTTTGTTTTTATTCTTGGTTATGCCATCATTGCCATGGAACAACCGCTGCGCATTAATAAGTCGGCCACCGCGCTGATTCTCGCAGTGCTGATGTGGGTATTGTTTGCATTGGGGGGCGAACAAATCCTGGTTGACCCCACCTATTTTCAAGAGTTCATGCTGAGAAATGCAGCCGGCAGTTTTACTGAATGGATCTCACAAAATGCCTTACCGGAGCACCTGGGGGCAATTTCCGAAATCATCTTCTTCCTGCTGGGAGCCATGACCATTGTAGAGTTAATCGATTCACACGAAGGATTCCGCATCATTACCGATAAAATCACAACAACCAACAAAGTGAAGTTACTATGGGTGATCAGCATTATCACTTTTTTTCTCTCTGCAGTGCTTGATAATCTTACCACCGCCATTGTGATGATGGCACTGCTCCGAAAACTGATCCGGGATAAAGAAGAACGCTGGTTCCTTGCCGGGATGGTCATCATTGCCGCCAACAGCGGCGGGGCTTTCAGTCCGATCGGCGATGTCACCACCATCATGCTCTGGATCGGCGGACATGTCACAACCCTGAATATAATCCTGAAAACCTTTATTCCCAGTGCCCTGTCAATGGTCATCCCACTTGCGTTGCTCTCCATCAGGTTGAAAGGAGAGATCAGGAAACCAATTACCAGCCATTTAAACGATGGATTTTCAACCACCCGGACTGAGCAGAACATCGTTTTTTTCCTTGGGTTGGGGCTGTTGGTTTTTATCCCATTTTTCAAAACACTCACCGGTCTTCCCCCCTTTATGGGCATATTGTTTGCACTCGGTATTTTATGGGTTGTCACCGAAATCATGCACAAGCAAAAGAATGATGCCCATAGGCCCATGGTGACTGTAGCCGGGGTTATCAGGAGGGTTGACACCCCGAGCATATTATTTTTCCTGGGCATATTACTGGCGGTCGCTGCCCTTCAGTCGGCCGGACATTTGGTTCTGCTGGCAGGGCTCCTTGACAAACAGGTGGGCAATCTTTATATGATCAACTTCATCATCGGGATACTTTCATCGGTGGTTGATAATGTTCCCCTTGTGGCAGGAGCCATAGGGATGTATGGGAACAAATTCCCCGTTGATCACTATTTCTGGGAGATGCTTGCATACTGTGCCGGGACAGGTGGGAGTATCCTGATCATCGGCTCAGCGGCGGGTGTGGCCGTGATGGGGATGGAAAAGATTGACTTTATCTGGTATCTCCGCAAAATTTCAGTTTGGGCGCTCATCGGGTATGTGGGCGGGGCGGTATCTTATTGGGTGATGAATGGGTGGTGGAAATGAATATTGATCAACGAATGTTGAATTTTGAACTACTTTGAGGAGTACGAGGTGTGGACGGTGATGAATCCGGGGAAGGTGCGTGGTTTGCCATTGATGATCATGGTTGGCTTAAGTTTGATTTTAAAGCGGGTGGGGGTATTTCCGACACCGGTAAGGTTCATGCAGAAGTTCAGCATGGCTGTGGCAGATTTCCCTGAAAGTACCTGTTTGAGATCCAGGCCAATCTCCATCGGAATATCCGAAGAACTTAAAGCAGGGATGGTAAATGGTTTATCGAAGATGCCGGAAGTCATCTGGATATCGTCGATGAACAGGATCCACTCAAGTTTGCTGAGTCCCGCCGGCCGTTGATTCGGGTTTCGCCCTTCGATGTTAAGTTGCATCGAAAGCGGAAAAACCGGGCTGGCAAACCCTCCCATGATACGGGCCACATCGGCGATCCCCAGGTCGGAGATGGAGTGAATGTACTGCATTTCAACCCCTGCCAGGCTAACATGATCGACAGACCTGATGCGAAAATCACAACTTGCAAGGGTCGATACCTCCTGCGCCTGTTTGGTCACGCTGCAGCCTGAAATGGCAACCATAACCAGGATAAATAAGAATACAACCGCTCGTGGGGTCCGGAGAAATATCATTGGCCGTGAATTAAGCCGCAAAATTACAAGATTTGGCAACCTGATTTGTCGTGAATGCTCAATATAAGTTAACCAGGACAAATTTGGTCTCAAAAGGCCTGAATGAAATCCAGGCGGGATGGTAAACTCCTGAATGTTCCTTTCCAGCCTGCCAGACCATCTTCAATGGTTCTTCAATCACATTCACTTCGGTGACCATGGCCGCCCTTGTGGCATCTGCCAACTGAGTCGATGAGAGGAGCAGGTCATGAACCGGGAGGGAGTCGGGTTTCCCTGTTGTTTCCCGCAATTGCATGACGATCCCTTTCCCGCCGCATGCCGGGCGCGAAGAGATTAAAATGAGGTTGTTGGGCCGGCTGGTAAAAAACGATCGGGGAATAAGAACTGAATCGGGCCTGGAAGATGCCGGGAATACACGGTTCAGCATTGGAATCCTGCTTTCCATACCAAATTTTGTGGCAGTGGCGTTGGAAGCATCCGCCATGGATGAGATTTGATAGGTCCACTTCAGCTCCCCCTCCTGGCTTGCCAGGAAATTGGTGGTCCAGTAATTATTCAGCACCCAGGAAAAGATGCTTCCCGAGACAGGATGAGCCATCCGGCTGAATTTGCCCAGGTTGATCTCTCCCAGCTGAACCAGCGGAATCTCCGGTGAAGAGAAAACAACCTGGTTGCTGTCGTTGCGCAGTGCGACAAAATTCTGGATGCCGACCCAGTCGGAGGCCGAGCCTTCGATCTGTTCCTTTCCCGGGACCATGGTACCTCCGGCAACTTCAACCACATGGTGAGAATTATTGAGTTTCAAAGGAAATGCGATATAGACACCTTCCGGATCGGTTACAGCCAGTTTTTTCATCGAATAGCAAAATTCCACCTTCTTTTCAAGGTTGTAGAGCCTGATCTCACAATGTATTCCAGAGGGATCGGTACACCCATCCAGTTTCCCTGTGATGGTTATACTTTGCCATACCGGCCCGGGATGAATGTCGCTCACCCGCAGGTCATGCCAGGATGATCGGGTATATTCATCGAGTTTTCGCTGTTCGAGCTGCCCGCGGTTCTTCCCGAGACGTTCATAGATAAATTCTCCCATGGCATATTGAGCTGATTTGTCAATTAAATCAAGTTTCAACTGCTTATCATAGAAACCGGTGATTTTTCCTGTTTTCTGATCCACGGCCAGTCGGTAAAACTCATTTTCAAATATCCCGTCAAATGGTTTATCCTGCAGGTTATCTCTTGATTCCCAATCAACTGCAATACGATAGACGCTATACCCCAGCGGTGGCATATCCTTCACATGGAGCATCCACCAGCTTCCCTCCTCCCGGGTTGAAACCAGTTGAAGCGGCATAACCTGGCTGGCCGCATCAAGGATCCTGTATTCTTTGTCCTTTGGCAAAAGCTGATGGTCGATATAGACCATTGCATTGCCAGAGCGCCTCCAGTTCAGCGTGTTAAAAACAGCAATGACCGGATACCTGGATCGCAGGATGAACGCCTGCAGCTGTCCCATCACCTCTTCCCGGAGGATATGATTTTTCTTCACTGCGCTCCAGACATAAGACTCCTTCTCCCCAAGTTGTACAACGCTGTTCTCGCAGAGCGGATCGGTAATGCTCTCGGCAGCGCCAAAAGTATGTTCATCATAAAAAGCGATGTCATCGGTGATCTGTGATTGCAAATCCCTTATTGGTTGATTGGCCATTACCCCCATACAAGCAGCCATGGAGATCAATCCCAGGTTGGCAATATAGTCGGCATGAGCCTTTCTTGCATAGGCAGTCTGAAGGGCAGCCGAGCCGAAGCCATCCATCCACCAGTCGGGCCAGGCGCCCTTGACAACGGGTAATTCACCGGCATGTTCTGTTTTGACATAATCCATGAATTCAGAGATCGTTGCCAGTCTCAACTTTGGCCAGATATAGTTTTTATTCCACGCCTCTACGAGTTTGCATGCCGTGGTCGACGGGGGTGAATTGTCGGTAAGGTAACCGCTGAACTGGATGGCGTAGCGATCGAAAGGGAAGCCCTTTTCGGTAATCTCCTGCAGGTGTTTGAAGAGCCCGTTGCTGAACGTTTCACGGTTGCTCAGAATTCCAAGACGGTTACCCCACATGTAGTGTTCGGGCCGGTTGACCAGGATCCGGTTCCCCGACGGAGATTCCCACCAGAATGCCGTAGGTATGTCGAATGGTTTATCGGCCCGGTGGGTGTTTTGTGCCATGTTGAGGTAGTCAATCCCTGCGCCAGGAAGGTAATCTGCCAGGCACCACGGAGCTCCGTTGATGTCGCTTTGCATGGCCGACTTTACAGTGAATCCAAGTTCTCTCATCCCGCGGATGGGTTGAAGGGTAGCCGCAATCATCGTTTCATCGGCCAGGTCGGATGAATTGAGAAACAAACCGGTAAGTTCAATCCTTCCTTCCTTCACGCGGCGTTTGAGACGTTCGATCTGAGACGCAGGCCTTGTTTTCAGATACTCCCTTACCGCCCAGGATGTTTCACATGTCCACCGGAAACGGGCATCATCAGGCATCGAATCGGTTTGATCGCAAAAGTCGAGCGCATAATCGATGTAACGAAGGTGGTCGGGCAGGATCTCGGTCTGGGGCCGCGTGTAACCAATGTCGGTGTGAGTATGCTGGACGAGGTAAATGGTGAAATGGCGAAATGGCGAAATGGTGAAAGGGGAGCTTACCGGCTTCGCCCCGTTTATTGTGATCGAAGCCGTATGTGCTCCCTCGCGGGTATCTTCGGGGAGCAGGACTTTCACCTCATTAAAACCGGTTTCCAGGGTGAAGGATGTTTTTGGAACCCCTTCTGTTTCAATTGTTCCTGGCACCGGATCGCCGGTATGGACAAACTGGAAAAGCACGGGGATGAAATTCCCCCCGCTACCCTTCACAAGGGCAGGCACCTGTTTTATGGTAAGTTTCTCCTCAACACCTGCTTCAAAGGTCATATACCAGGAGCGGCTCTCTTTTGATTCGCCGGTGATGCGGATGTGCTGCACCTCTCCTTTTTCAACCATTCCTGCTGGTACATTAAACACTGCATAACCCATCGGATCGCCGTATTTATCGATCAGGGTGGTCCTAAAAAAAAGGGAACAACAATTTGGCCCGTCCACCTGCCACGGTTTCATGGTGGAAGCAATGGGGTTTGAGAAGGTGAGACAATACCGGCCATTCAGGTATAATTTAAAAGTGTGGCTGTCGGGATTGGCATCAATTCCAAACATCCAGATGAAGTTTACAAAATTGCCGGTAAGGTTAGCAGGTACTCTCTCCGTTTCCCACTCAACATATTGGACCGAATCTATGGACCGCAGCAACAAGGAGGAGGTTACATCAGGTTGTGGCGAATGATATTGAAACCCTCCGCCTTTTATCGATTTCGCATATCCTTTGAAGAATGAGCCAGGCAAAGTTCCCGTGTTTTGGGAGAAGAGTGAGAATGACCATACCAGGCAAGTGAAGAGCAGTAATTTCCTCATTGTAAAAAGCATTATTACTTAATATCCTGTTGATTGCAAAATCTTCCCGATTCAATTGACCGGGATGGTAAAGATAAAGTTACTTCCGTTACCGGGCGTTGATTCCACCCAAATCCTGCCGCCATGGAGTTCTACTATTTTTTTGCAGTGTGACAGCCCGATTCCTGTTCCTTCAAATTCACTGCGGTTATGCAACCTCCTGAAAATAACAAATATCTTCTCTTTGTCCTTATCAGCAATGCCAATACCATTATCTTTCACAGAAAAAACCCACTCTTTTTCGTTCCTTTTTGCTGAAATTGTGATTTCAGGAACGACCTTGGCGGTTTGGAACTTGAGTGCATTATTGACCAGGTTTTGGAAGAGAAGCCTCAATTCGGTTGCATTTCCAACCAGTTCCGGGAGCAGATCCACATGAATTTTTGCATGACAACTGCTGATGGAAGATTCCAGGTCGGCAAGAACATCCCTGGCAAGCATATTACAATCAACCGGTTTCACTTCATGCTCTTTTCCCAACAAAGAATAGGCAAGCAGTCCGGTTACAAGTTCGCGCATCCTGCCGGCCGATTGATGGATAAACTCTATGGACCTGTTCCCATCCTCATCAAGTTTTCCAGCATATTCGCTATGGATAAGCTCGGCGCAGTTAGTTAAGGTGCGCAGAGGCTCCTGCAGATCATGGGTGGCAATGAATGAAAACTGTTCAACTTCCGCTACATGGAATGCCAGTTCCCTGTTAGAGGCCTCCAGCTGCCGGGTACGATCTGAAACACGCTGTTCAAGTGTTTCATTGAGTTTCCGAATCTCCTCCTCACCCTGCTTTCGCATTAACGCTTCACCGATATGCGAGGCGATTCCTTCCAGGAGTTCAATGATTTCGATCGTAAAAAAATCTGTTTTAATATCATTCAGCTGGATCAGTCCGACGATGCTTGTTTTGTTACGAACCGGAATCAATGCGGTTGAGCCAAATCCCCACTGCCTGCAACTTATGCAAGGAAGGTGACCATCGCCAGCAACACCCTTCATATCAAATGTTTGAGATGTGTCATTTATCCAAAAACTTCCACCTTTCGTAATGTGAGTGGAGACGGGACCCGTTTTTCCTGAGATGACCAGGCCGCAATTCCCTGTCAGTCTTGCCAGTCCATCGGTGTCGCAGCAAATTACACCGCCCTGGTCTTTCGTTAAGATTGAATTCTCCTTTTGTAAAAATTCTTTAGGAAATCCCCGGTGGGACACATAGGGAAAATCCTCCCCGCTCTTCAGGCGAATACCTACTGCATCGGTGCCTGTCCCACTTTTTAGTTTCAAAACGACTTCTCTAATTACTTCGGCCAAATCTCCTGGCTGATTTAAAATCTGAAGTATGTCATGCCCTAAACTGGCAAATCTCTCATTTACTTTCCGGTTTGTAATATTCATGATCATACCGGTGATCACCTCGCCTGATAAATAGGCGTTGATGAGCACAACAATTGGTTTTCCCTGCCTGGTGATCAGGTCGAGCTCATAATTGAAAAGTTGTTTCGCCTCTTTGATCCTCTCAAGGAAAAGCTCCCGCTCCTCCATGTTTCTGTAGGTTGATATTACTTCAGAACCAAGCACCACATCAAATGAATCATAACCGAGTATCTGACACGCTGCATCGTTGGCAAACAGGAACTTGCCCTCCATGTTGGTGGTGTAAACTCCAAGAGGCGCATTCTGTACAAGGTCCTTGTATTTTTTCTCAGACTCCACAAGTCTCCTTGTTGCCAGCATTTTCTCGGTGATATCGACAAGCGTCAGATTGCAATGATGCCGGTTTTCGCTGATGATGCCCGTCATGATGATAAAGATGGGAGGGCCGGGACCATGGAGAAGGGTCAGTTCAATTGATTCATTGGATCTGCTCGTAAAGATTTTGTCAATAAACTGGCTGAAAGAAGGCCGATGGTCAGGTGTAATAAAAAATCCAAGATTCTTACCTTCAAGCTGTGAACGATCATTTCCAAGCATCCGGGCCGCACTGTGGTTCAGCAGGATAATATCCCCTTGCTCCGATAAGGTTACATACCCGGCAGGTGCAAAATCGTACAATTCACAATATTTTTCAGCCGATTCATCGGCCATGGCTCTTGCCCGCATGAGTTCCTCATTCTGCAATTCGAGCTCGATCTGGTGCACCTCAAGTTCGTGGATCAGTTTCAGGTTATCTCTCTCTGAAAGTGGTAATGTTGCTCCCGGTATTTTACCTTTCAGCTGTTTTTCCGCATTGCTGCGAATATCAGGTTCGTGAGGCTTGTTGTCATTCTTCATGGTTTCCTATTCCTTACAACCTATTTTCCGCTGGTGCTCTCACGGATATTGCATTGGATCACCTCATGATTATCTGATGAATAAATATTGCTGACAAACTCGACCATGATTTTACGGCCGTTGGCGGTTTCAAGGGGTAAACCGTTATACCGGACTATTTTTTGCTTTTGCAACTCGGCAAATTTATCCTTGTTGGCGACAATGTCTTTCAGAAAACCGATCTCCCAGATTGTTTTTTGCATGAACTCCTTTTTTGAATACCCCAGCAGTTCTAACAGGAACGGATTCACATCCAGTATCTTTCCCGAATTTGCATCCAGGATGAGTATCCCATCCTTGGCCGATTCAAAAAGACGCCGGTAACGGATTTCTGAGACGGCCAGGGCATTTTCCTTGACCTGGAGCACCTCATTGGCTTTCGTAAGGCTCAACTCCAGTTTTTTTGCGATGGTGATTTCTGAAAAGGTCATTACCAGCCCGTCAATGCGATCTTCGAGTGTGCGGTAAGGCATGATCCGGATATTGAACCACCGGTTGTCATGTGTTTCAATAGCTATTTCCTTGGCAATAAGTGTCTTAATCACATATATAGCATCCTTCTCTATATCAGGATATTGCAAATTGGTGACAATATCGGTGAATGGCCTTCCAACATCCTGCTTTCGCAATTTTATAATATCGGTTACATGATCAGTAAACCTGCGAATATTCAACTCCCGGTCAAGGAACAGGGTGGCAATTTCGGTACTGTTAAGCAGGTTCTTCATGTCATCGCTGGCATGGACGAAATCTCTCACTTTGCTCTGGAGTTCGGCATTCATGGTCTGCAACTCCTCGTTGAGGCTCTGCATCTCCTCCTTAGAGGTGGTAAGTTCCTCATTGGTGGACTGCAACTCCTCATTGGTGGATTGCAACTCCTCGTTGGTGGATTTCAGCTCTTCCTGAGAAGTCTGCATCTCCTCCCTGGTGCTTTGCAGGTCTTCATAACTCCGCTGCAATTTCATTTCCAGTTCCTTCAACATCCCGTTGCTCAGGTGCTTCCCGGATTTTGTAGCCACCATATCAGGTCCGGGTTTGGCTGGTACATCCGTAAATACCACCATGACCATGCCCCTGATCAAATCGGGACTCTCAATGCACTGCAAGGTAACATCAATCATCTGGGTTCCTCCATTGGTACCAACTTTGATATTCCTTAACACCAGGGGGTCAAAATTTTTCATTACCTTCCGGAATGCCCCGGGCAGCTCCTGGCGGAGTCCATCGCGCGCCATTGCGTGGATGTTCCAGTTTGCTTTACCTGCCACTGGCTCAAGATACTTCCCCGTGCGGCCTGTGATGTAGATGATGTCGCCGGAAGGATTAACGAGCACGCTGGCGGGGGCAAACCGCTGAAGGAGGAGCTGATCGGCAATATTCTGGATATTTTCAACCACTTTAGGACGGGATTTCTCTGCTTTTGCCAATTTCTCTTTCCTGGAAAATGAACTTGGAAAATCGATGAGTTCTGAAGTGTGCAGGGAACCTGTTCGTCTGAATATTTTCAGCCTGTTGTCAATTTCTTCAAATCCATCCCTGTTTTTCCCCAGGTTTTCGGCGCTGCCAAGCAATAAAACCCCATTGATGTTCAGGCTGTAACTGTAAAGTGCAATTAATTTATCCTGCAGCACCGGTTCCATGTAGATCATCATATTGCGGCAGGTGAGGATGTCCAGTTTGGTGAATGGCGGATCCTTGATCACATTCTGTGTGGCGAACACGACCATCTCCCTGATGGCGGAACTCACGCGGAAACCATCACCTTCCACAGCGAAAAACCTGTTAAGCCTTTCCGGGGAGACATCAGCAACAATATTTGCAGGGAAGTTGCCTTTCCGGGCATGGTCAATGGCATCCTGATCGAGGTCGGTTGCAAAAACCTGCAAAGTCAGCTTGTTTTGTTTTTTAAGCTTCTCAACCACTTCCTTAAAGATGATGGCGAGAGAGTAGGCCTCTTCACCGGTAGAACAGCCGGGAACCCAGGCACGCAGAATATAACCTTCGGGCAACGATTCAAGCAGGTCGGGAAGGACTTTCTCCCGAAGCAACTCCCAAACGGGAGGATCACGGAAGAAGTTTGTCACGCCAATAAGCAGCTCCTTGAAAAGGATTTCGGCCTCCTTTGGATTTTCCTGCATGAAACGGACATAACTCTGTAACTTATCTATCCTGTGAATGCCTTTTCGCCTTTCGATGCGCCGGAACAATGTGTTTTTTTTATATTGTGAAAAGTCGTGACCCGACTGTTCGCGGAGCAGGATGATGATCTTATCAAGGTTGCTTTTATCCTTGACATTTAATTCAGGAATTGCATTTACCGCCGGAGTGTACTTAAGAAAAGTGATAAGTTTTACAGGCAATTCATTGGCGTGGGCAACAATATCGGCAATTACTGCTTCATTGGCGCTTCGGGGCATGCCATCGAATTTGGCAGAAGCCGGATCCTGTATCAATACCATTCCATTCTTCTCCTTTATGGCTTTAACCCCAAGACTGCCATCTGAGCCCATCCCAGAAAGGATGATCCCGATGCTCTTCTCCTGCCGGTCATCGGCCAGCGATCGGAAAAAGATATCAATGGGCAATCTCAGCCCGCGTGATTCAACCGGTTCGAACAGGTGCAGGGCGCCATTAAGGATCGACATGCTCTTATTCGGCGGAATTACATAAACGCAGCCTGGCGCTACCCTGAGGCCATCGGTAGCCTGGTAAACCTTAAGCGAAGTCATCCTTTGCAACAATTCAGGCATCATACCTGCATGGTTGGGGTCGAGATGCTGCACGATCACATAGGCCATGCTGTTGCTTTCCGGCATGTTCTCAAAAAATTGTTCCAGGGCTTCCAGTCCGCCTGCTGAGGCTCCGATTCCAACGATGGGGAAGCCTGAAGCCTTGCCCCTGCTTGTTTCAGGATGAATAACGTTAACTACAGATTTTTGTTTACGGGCGGGCATGGGTTGGGGAGGGGTTAAATTTCAGCGATAAACAGAACAGTATCCCGTAAAGGTACGCTAATTTTCCCGGAATTGAAGAAATGAAAAGAAAAATCCGGCTCCATTGTCTTTGGAAGATTCAACGCGGATTTCGGCACCTAAAAGCGCCAGCAAGCGCTTTGTAATGGATAATCCAAGTCCGTTCCCTTCATGGCCGCGGGTCATGGAGAGATTTTCCTGGATGAACTCATCGAAGATGGTTGCCTGGGCGTCGAGGTCGATGCCTTCTCCCGTATCGACTACGAAAAAGTCCAGGAAGTTGTCCTTTTCTTTATACCCAAATGTGACAGACCCCTTTGTGGTGAATTTAATGGCATTATCGACCAGGTGAGACAATACCTTCCGAAGAATTTCCCGGTCGGTATTTAACATGGCAACATTTCCATCAGAAGGCAATTGCACCAACATTTCAAGTTTTTTAGCTTCACTGGCTGGTTTGAAGGTGTTGGCGAGTTCATTGACCAACGCTACCGGACTGAACACAGAACGCTTAACGGCTACATTCTCTGAAACAAGGAGCGCAATATCCATGTAATCGGTCACCGTTTTTATCAGGCGGTCGCTGCTGGATTTTAAAACGTTATAGTACTCCTCCTTCTCCTCCCGGGAGAGGCCGTCATCGGCCAGAATCTGGTACATCCCGAGTATTCCGTTGAGGGGTGTTCGTATTTCATGGGAGATAATGCTGATAAATGCATTCTTCAGGCGGTCGCTGGCTTCTGCTTTTTCCTTGGCTGCCTTTAGCTCTGCAATGATCTCCTTTTTCCTGGTCACATCCTCCTTGATCGCAACATAGTGCGTAATTCGCCCACTGTTATCAAAAACAGGCGAAATCGCCACAGATTCCCAGTAAAGTTCCCCGCTTTTCTTTTTATTATGGAATTCACCATGCCATTGGTTGCCGGCAGTGATGGTAGCCCAAAGGTCTTTATACACAGCCTGGGTTACTTCGCCCGATTGGAGTACCCAGGGATTCTGCCCGATCAGTTCCTCTTTTGAAAAGCCGGTAATTTCAGACACTTTGGGATTGATAAATTCAATGTTGCCGGTACAATCGGTTATGACTACCGATAGTGAACTTTGTTCAACTGCCCGGGAGAGCTTACGCCGCTCATCCTCGGCGAGATTTCTCTCACGAAGCAACTCCGCCTCATGAAGCGCTCGTTTAATGGCAGGGACCAGACGCTGCAGCTTTGTTTTGAACACATAGTCAACAGCACCGTTCAGCAATGATGCAATGGCGGCATCCTCTCCCATCACCCCGGTTACAAAAATAAACGGCACCTCCGGAAATTTGGTTTTTATCGTTAAAAGTGCATCGGCACCCGAATAGCCGGGGAGCTCAAAATCAGACAATACGATATCGATCTTTTTCTCGGTCAGCGCCCGAAGGAAGTCACCTGCATTGTCGCTATACTGGTATTCGAAAGATGGAAACCCTTTGCTGATTTCAGATTTGATCAAAATAGAGTCTGGCAGCTGGTCCTCGAGATGGAGGATCGAAATTTTTGGTTCCATGACAAGAATGGTAAAGGGAAAGTGTTAAGTGTTAAGTGTTAAGTGTTAAGATGGGACGGGGAGGGTGAAGGTGAAGGTGGCTCCTTTGTCGATTGTGCCTTCGGCGTTGCATAGACCGCCGTGGCGGGTAACGATGCTTTGAACGTTTGCCAGTCCCACTCCGACACCTTCAAAATCGCCGGGTCTGTGCAGTCGTTTGAACACACCGAATAGTTTGCCTGAAAACTGCATGTCAAAACCGGCTCCGTTATCCTGGATAACAAAGGTAATTTTGTCCTCACTCCTTTCACTCCAAATTCCAATTACTGCTTCCGGTTTTTTCCCGGTGTATTTGATGGCATTGGAGATGAGGTTTGTCCAGACTTGCTTTATCAACTGTTCATCTCCTTCACAATCAATTAATTGACCAATATTATACGTGATCTTCCGGTTCCTGGTTTCCGGTTCAAAGAACCTGATTACCTGTTGAACCATTGCATAGGTATTTAAAGTTGTTTTCCGGAGCTCAGCCCTGTTCAGTCTTGAAAATGACAACAAAGCATCGATCAGGAGACTCATTTCCTGCGAACCGTTTGAGATGAATTCCATGTACTGGATCTCTTCCGCTGATCGCCCTTCGGCTTTAACATCCTTCAGCAGGTTGATGAACCCGTTGATATGCCGCAGCGGGGCCCGGAGGTCGTGCGAAATTGAATAGGAGAAGGCATCGAGTTCTTTGTTTGCGAGCTCGAGTTGTGAAGTCCGTTCAGCCACCCGTTGTTCCAACTCAACATTCAGCTTATGCAGCTCCTCTTCGGCCATGATCCGTTCGGTAATATCGGAATCCGCCCCCCTGTACCCAAATAACCTGCCCTGATCATTCACCATCGGGATTCCGTTCGTACTTAAAACGATCACCGTACCATCCGGCTTCGAAATGTGGTTGATCAAATTGTTAAAACTCTCCTTTCTCAGGAACACGCCGAATGCTGCTTCTTTAAACTGTTCCCGCCCTTGTTCCGGGTGAAGGTCGTAGAAATACTTTTTCCCCACCAGTTCCTCCGGGGTATATCCGTAAATGGTTGATGAAAGCGGACTGACAAAGGTAAAAAGTCCCTCATGATCAACTTCCCAGACCACTTCATGGCTGTGTTCCACAACCTGGCGGAACCGTTCTTCACTCTTTTCAAGCTGGACCCTTGCTAATTTACGTTCAGTAACATCACGGATAACCACAAGAGTTCCAAACTGGGTTCCGTATCGGAATTTCGATCCGCTCAGCTCTCCGTAAAAAAGCGACCCGTCCTTTCGCTTCATCCTAAGTTCGAGGTCCTTGGTAACCTGGTCCGACGCAAGGGCATTGCGAAACCTTGAAACAGCATCAGAGAAAACTCCCCCTTCAAGAAATTCAGAGAAGTGATGGCCGCACATCTCGTCGGGGTCAATGTTGAAAATGGTGCGTGATGCCGCTGAGGCATATAGAATGAAACCCCTGGTATCGGTAATGGAGATCAGGTCGCTGGTTTGCTCTGTGATGGAGCGGAACTTCTCTTCGCTCTCCCGAAGTGCAGTTGAAGCGAGTTTTTGCCCGGTGACATCCCGGTATTTCCATAAATGGCCGTTGTAGACCCCATCGACGTAGGTGGGGATGTAATCTCTTTCAAAAAAACGTCCGTCGGTCAATTCCAGCGGATCGTTAAAAACCGGGATCCTATACCTGAGAATGAGTCCGATTTTGGCGATGAACTTATCGGGGTCCTTAAACATCCCCTTGCTCTGATCGGCAGATTGGGAGCAATCCATTCCGATCATCGCTTCCGGGGCTGCTGGTATGCCAAACAGATCGCAGAAGAGCTGGTTAGTGAGCACAATTTTCCGGGCTGCATCTTCGAGCAGGATACCCTCTTTTAAGTTTACCAGGAGGTTCGAAAGCAGTATTGTTTTGTCTTTCAGTGCACTTTCTGACAGTTTGCGCTGGGTGATATCGTTGATGCTGGAAAGGATGTAAGGTTCATTGTTCAGATAGATAACCTGGGCGCTGATCAAGCCAAACATAATTTCGCCGTTCTTCCTGTTGAACCTGCTCTCCATGCCGAAAACTTCTCTTCCGGCTTTGAGTTCTGAAATCACAAAATTCCGGTCATTGATATCCACCCACAGTGCCAGTCCAACCGAAGAGTCGGATAGTGCCTCCGCGCGGGAGTACCCCGAAATTACAGTAAACGCATCGTTGATGTCGATGAACTTTCCATCAGCAATGGATGTGATGGTTATGGCATAGGAAGAAGTCAGGAATGCCTTTGTGTAGCGCTCTTCGCTCTGGCTGAGTTTGTTCGTGGCCTCCTGTGCAAGAGCCTGCGTCCGACTGAGTTCTTCTTCTTTCAGTTCAAGTTTCTTCCGGCACGCCTCCAGTTCCTGAAGCAGATCGGGTGTGTTGTTGTCTGCAACCTGTGAATTTGTTGTTAACCTTTTCCCTTTTCCCATGGAATTCAAATTTTGCAATATCCAAATTCTCTCCACCTGAGTGCAAATGAACAGATAACTGCATCAATATGGCACCATCAGGGTAAATGCAAATTTGTAATTCCATCCATTGAAAAGTTCAATGTGGTTGCGAATGGAAATGTTTGGTAAAGATAATTAATTTATTTGAATAACCACATTCATACCATAAAAAGGAGGCAGCGATTATCCTCCTGAATAAACCGCCACTCCATGACTTGTCGAATTTGAACGTAAAATTTTGGAAGTCGTCCTGAAAGCAATCTTTGCATGTTTTCCTTCATACACAAGAAAGGACTTCCGGCATTCCCAATAACAATAAGTGCACCAGAAATAGAAAAAAGAGGGATGGCAAAGGATGAAAACAGCTATTTGGTTTAAAATGAAAGTAAAAGAGATGGTTTATTATTTAACTGGAAATTATTCAACCTGCCCTAATCCTGGCGAATCAACGGATTTATTAAAATTATCGCGTATTCCACGCAAAAACGCGTGGGTTACAACTTGTGATAAAGCATCTCTTTCGCAAGAACCTGTTTTGATTTGTACTGACTCTTCATCAGTACGATGAGATTATCGCTGCCGGTCCTTTCAAAGAAGGCCACCCGGATTTTATGCAACCCTGCTGCCAGAGCGATACTCCCTGATTTCTCAGCCAAACCGTGCAGGCCGTCGTTGTTTACTACCAACTGATCATCAATCCAGAGGCGGCTGCCGTCGTCGGAACTTGTATAAAAAATGTAAACACTTGTTTCAGGAACATTCACATAACCCTGGTAGTTAAAGGCGAACAGGTCATCCTGGTTACGGGGGGTAAAGACAAAATCGGGAACGACACCCTCTTTTACCAGTTTTTGTGTATTGAAATCGGGTAAACTGTCCCAGGCGCCCTCATAATATCCATACCTGAGACCTGCGGCAAGATTGGCGGGACTCAGACCGGCCGCTTTCAGGGGATCAATCCTGTTAAATTCACGGGAGATCGTTCCGCTTACCGGCTTTCCGTCTCTGAAACACCGGGCGCTGATCATGGTGCTTTTTTTAATGGAAAGCGGTTGCGTGTAAAGAGTCGATTTTATCGTCGGATCAGTGTTATCCAAGGTATAACGGATATCCACATGATCGCGGTCGCTGGTAACCTGAACCTGGAGTGAATCGGTAAAAATGGTGAAGTCCGTTTTAAATTCAGGTGGATCAGTGAGGTCGGGTTTTCCATGGATATATAAGGCAATCACACTGTTGATGGTGTCGGGCGCCTCAGACGGAAGCGTGATCACCAGCGCGTCGCTTTGGCGCTTAACCTGGAGTGGCACCTTCCGGGGATCGGCAAGAAGGAAGGCTTTTTCAGGATTGTTTAACACGCCGGAGAGTACAATTTTATGATCTGAAGGCCATTTTAACACATGGAGGTAGAGAATGGCACCGCCGGGGGTCAGTTTCTGCGTGCAGCGCCCCCACGCCAAATTGCTGAACGGGCTGGCGGTCGTCCCATAGATTGATTCTCCGTTTACTTTCATCCAGTTCCCTATAGCCGCAAGCCGGTCGATGCTCTCCCCGGGGATCAGCCCGGCCGAAGTCGGTCCGACATTCAGCAGGTAATTGCCCCCTTTGGAGGCGATATCTGCCAGCATCCTGACGATATCCCCGGTTGATTTAAAGTTCTTGTCGGCCCTGTTATACCCCCAGTGGTCGTTCATGGTCATGCAGGTCTCCCAATCCACCCCGGGAAGTCCAGTAGCAGGAATCTGTTGCTCGGGTGTGCCGAAATCCCCGCCAAAGGCGCCCTCTTTGGTGAGCCCTTCCATATCGAGCCGGCCTGCGCCAACCCTGTTGTTGACGAGCACGTTGGGCTGAAGGCTCTTCACGTAGCTGTAAATCTCTTTCCCATACTTCTCATTCCAGGTACTCTCCCATTCGCCGTCGAACCAGAGCACGCCGATCTCGCCATAATTGGTAAGCAACTCCTTCAATTCGGCCTTCATGTAAGGTACATATTTCGAAAAATCAGCCCCTTCGGCTGTCCGGGTCTTTTCCCACTCCCTGCGTGGCAGGTAATCGGGATGATGCCAATCCATGATGGAATAGTAAAAACAGAACTTCAGCCCGTATTTCCGGCATGCTGTTGCGAGTTCCTTCATCGGATCCCGTTTAAACGGGGTATTCATGATGGTGAAGTCGGTTTGCTTTGTATCGAACATGCAAAACCCGTCATGGTGCTTGGAGGTAATAACGATATACTTCATCCCGGCATCTTTTGCCATCTTCACCCACGCATCGGCATCAAACTGAACCGGGTTGAATTTTGGACGGAACTGGTCATACACCTCCAGCGGAATCTCGGCCGAAGTCCTGATCCATTCGCCATACCCCGTTTTTCCATTCCATTCACCGGCCGGCACCGCATAGAGCCCCCAATGAATGAACATCCCGAAACGGGCGTCTCTCCACCATGCCATGGGGTCGGACTGGCGTGTTACCGAAGCGGCAGGATCGGGGATCACTGTTGCAGGTTGCGGGGTGCGGGCAGAGAGATATGGCAGCTTTGAAGTCGGATCCTGAAGTGACAGGGAAGCCTGGCCATTGACTTTTTGGATGCCTGCAGTGAGAAAAAGCAGGGATAAACAGAGGAGGAGGTGTTTCATAGGTCGGAAATTCAGAGGTGACAGGGATTACGGCCTGTAAAAATAGGAAAATATCTTTGCTTTGCCCGCTGCCGGTGAAAAGTTCCTGGTTATCGCGACAGCATCAATGTTCCTGCTTCCCGGTGTGTCTCACCCGGGATTAGCCTGCTTTCAAAAACAGCCTGAAAGGTGTATACATCCGGCTCTGCATATCTCCCCTTTATAGTGCCGTCCCACCCAAGGTCGACGCGGTCTGATTCAAATATCATGGTTCCCCAGCGATCATAGATTTGCAGGTTGTACTTGCCGATCTCCTGGCCCACAGGCTTAAAAAAATCATTCACCCCGTCGCCGTTCGGTGTAAATGCATTGGGAAACCATATCAGCAGGGGGCAATCCTTAAACTGCAGGTTGGTTTTTACAATGCTGTCGCAACCACTTTTCATTCGCAGGGTATCACGATATACTCCGCTGGTGGTTTGCAACCCGTTCTGCACCCGGTAGGACAAACCATCACAAATAACAGTATCGATCACTGTCTCCACATTATTTTTAACGGTGATATTTATGGTATCAAACGCTTCACAGTTGGCAGCATTGATTGTCCGCACCCAATAGGTGCCTGAAGTGCCGACACTGATGTTCCGTGTGTTTTCTCCGGTTGACCAATCGTAGCGTTTATTGCCGGCACCGCCATCCAGGATGACATTCTTCCCCTCGC
This sequence comes from Bacteroidales bacterium, assembly GCA_049317265.1. Lineage (GTDB taxonomy): Bacteria > Bacteroidota > Bacteroidia > Bacteroidales > FEN-979 > CAIVAT01. The sequence goes on along the minus strand of JBMOIP010000013.1, from coordinate 6,113 downwards.
AAGTCGTCTGGTCTTTCCCCAAAGAGAGCACAGGTTTGGGTATCACCACGATGTTCCTGCATTTAGACGACTGGCTTGCCCCGCCATCATCGACTGTGAGAAGAATGTTATAATTCCCAGGATCGGCATAGGTAATTGGCGGCGGATCACGCTTGTCGTAGAAAGGTTGAGATGCGCCGGCACATGAAGGAAAGAACATGCGGGTGATCGAGGAACTTCCGTTGTTTGCAACGAAGGCATACAACGTACCGCCAACCCTTACAAATTCTGAAATCCCATAAGGTTTATTTAAAACTCCGTTGTTCTGGATGTGATAACCGGTAATCGGCCCCGTCATGCCCAATTTGAAAGAGAGGTGGATGATGCATTGATCGGCCTCCTTGACACAATTGGTCACATACCCGTTGAGTCCGTCACAATCGTTGATAAGCGATATGCCTGCATTCTGATTCAGCCCGGCGATGGTGGAAATATTGGCCCAGCTGACCACAGGGTCGAGCAGGGACGGACCAAAATCAAGGCGGGAGAGGGTGCTGTTGCCGATGTTGCAGACAAAGGCGCTCCAGTTGCCGGGCTCGCTGGCCAGAATGATGCTGGTTGGTGAATTCAACGCGCTCAATGTGCCGGCAAGACCTGTTATAACCGGAGTATTTCCGAGGTTCTGCCCGAATTCAAGACGGAAGATCTTATTGGCGATGTAATCAGTGCAAAAGCCAACCCACTCTGTTCCCTGCCTGGCAATGGCCAATCCCGATGCCTGTGTTACATTTAACATGGTCACCACCTTCGAGGTCGGAGGATTGAGCGGGGTGCTGCCAAAGTTAAGGATGAGCAGATAATTCCCGTTCACAACGAACCCATACCAGACGCCATTGTCCTTTTTTACCTGGATGCCGCCAACCTGGCTGTTCAGAATGCCAAAATTTCCCAGGTCGGTGATATTGGAGGGAAAGTCGGCAATGTTCGTCCCGAAGTAGCATCTCACAATTTTAGAATTCCCCGGACTGGTGGTAAACGTATAATATTCAAGGCTATCTTTGACCAGTGTGATAAACTTCGGAGCATTCAGTTTCTGGTTGGGATTCCCGATGTTTGTTCCGTCAGGCTCATACCCTGCATTGCCTGTGCAGAAACTCCAAAGGTAGGATGTGGCTGTCGCCGGCTGCACATTGGTAATTATAACCGGCTTGTCTTCACAGATCGTGTCGGGAATCGTAAAGTCGGCATTCTGGGCTGAGGCGGCAGCTGATAATAGCCACAGCAGTACAAGATACAACATCTCCAATCTCAGTGGTCCTCTGTAGAACCTCTGTGACTCTCTGTGAAATAAATAATTACACATAGTTCCACGGAGGATACACAGCGGGACACTGGGAAATAATTCGTTAAATGACCCGAAAAACCTAATCAGAAGTCGTTTCATTGGTAATTATCTTACAAGCATAATGGTTCCGCTGTTGCTGGTTCGTGTTTTTGAATTGTCTTCATAGAATAATACCCAGATATACTCGCCTTCGGGGCACATCCCTCCGTTCAATTTACCATCCCATCCTTCAAGAATATCCCTTGAGGCAAAAACAACCTGTCCCCACCTGTTGAATACCTGCAGGTTGAACTGTGTGATATTTTCAGGCGGCAGTCCTAAAATTTTAAATGTGTCATTCAATCCGTCGCCATCCGGTGTAAATGCGGTCGGGATGTATGCGATCACGTAAACGGTTATCTCATCGGTGAACTCCTCCCCGCTGCATAAGGTGCATACCACCCGATAAGTGGTTGTATGCGAAGGGGCAACCACCAGGGATTGCTGATCGGACATGGAGGAGGTTCCTTCGTACCAGCGGTAGGATATTTTATCACCCGGGGTGATTGGCTCCATATGATAGGGAATCTCCGTAACGGTGTAGGTATCCGGGGATGCGGGTACATACCGCCAACCCTCCTTTGATACACTGAACGATTTTGAATTCCGGTTTTTATTGGGTAGCGTGTCGCACTTGAACCCGGTTTCATTCTGGATTCCGATGGTGCATTTGTTATCCCAGTTCGCACAGATGGGCTTGTTGAAAATATGCGTTTCAATGGTGTCTCCCTCCTTAAGGATGATCTGAAAGGAAACCGGGAGTTCCTCACAACCGAGCATTGGGCACTGGCACCACATCACGACAAGTTTCCGGTTCGGCGCCTGCCCGGTTGTTTGGAAAAAGATATAGGGACTCCCGGCCACTTTGGGCAGGTAATCCTCCATGGCACCGAGGATACAATTTTTCGGGTCAAAGTCATTGGAACTCGGAAGCCTGATGTTACGCCGGGCTCCCCAGTTGGTGTTATGGGTAAAACTGATCCAGCCATTGTCGCCGATGGAGAAACGGGTATATTTTTTACCATAAAAGGTGAAAGAGAAGCCGATGTCGTAGGGTCCCTCAACATGGTTATCGAAGGTGGTTACGCCATTGGCGAGCATTCCGAAGGTGGCTGTCAGGTTAACAGGCACGCCGGGGTTGATGGTGTCATCGACACCGGCAGAAACCTGCGCATTGAGGTTTCCCGGAATTAACAGTAACAGGAGATAAAAAATTGAAAGGTACAATGTGCAGGCGTTTGACATCTCTTTTGACTTTTCTAAGCAAATATCAAGATTTTATCTGAAATAATTTTACTTTTGTTGTTCCGAAAGACCTTCATTTAACTCAACGAAATATAATTTCCAAAATTTTACCCTGTTATGAAAAAAGATAGTGCGATTTTCAAGGTCATTAAGGATGAATTGCATCGCCAAACCAGCGGACTGGAGCTGATCGCTTCCGAAAATTTTGTCAGTGACCAGGTGTTGAAAGCCATGGGTTCCTGCTTAACCAACAAATATGCCGAAGGATATCCGGGCAAACGCTATTACGGAGGTTGCCAAAATGTGGACATCTCGGAACAACTGGCCATCGACCGGGCAAAAGAGCTCTTCAATGCTGACTGGGCCAACGTTCAGCCCCATTCCGGCGCGCAGGCCAACATGGCCGTGCTGATGACCTGTCTCAAGCCTGGCGATACCTTTATGGGCCTTGACCTTTCACACGGCGGTCACCTGTCTCACGGATCACCGGTGAACTCATCAGGAATCCTGTATAAGGCTGTAGCTTACCAGGTTGAGCAGGAGACCGGGATGATCGACTATGATAAAATGGAAGAGAAGGCGCTCGCATTGAAACCTAAATTACTGATCGCAGGCGCCTCCGCATATTCCCGTGACTGGGACTACAAGCGCATGCGCAGCATTGCTGATAAAATTGGCGCGTTGCTCCTTGCAGATATTGCTCATCCGGCAGGACTGATTGCCCGCGGACTGCTCAACGACCCCATTCCCCACTGTCATATCGTAACCACCACCACCCATAAAACCTTGCGTGGCCCACGAGGGGGAATGATCCTTATGGGCAAGGATTTTGAAAATCCATGGAAACTGACGACCCCAAAGGGAGAAATTAAAATGATGTCGCAATTGCTTGATTCAGCAGTATTTCCCGGCATACAGGGCGGTCCGCTGGAGCATGTCATCGCTGCAAAGGCTGTCTCCTTTTATGAAGCTTTATCCGATGAATACATGGACTATGTGCTCCAGGTAAAGAAAAATGCCACCGCCATGGCCAAGGCCTTCATGGACAAAGGTTATCATGTGATCTCCGGCGGGACGGACAACCACCTCATGCTCATTGATCTGAGGTCCAAATTTCCTGACATCACCGGTAAACTCGTGGAAAACACACTCGTCAGGGCAGATATTACCGTGAACAAGAACATGGTGCCATTCGACAGCCGTTCTCCATTCCAGACCTCCGGTTTGCGTGTGGGAACCCCGGCCATTACCACCCGCGGACTCAAAGAAAAACACATGGCGAAGATCGTCAACCTGATCGATGAAGTGATCAGCGACATTGAAAACGAAGCCAAAATCCTCAAGGTCAGGGCAAAAGTAAATGAAATGATGGCGGAATTCCCGCTGTTTGCATACTAACACTGGTTAAAAAAACCGCGACAAAGCCCATGAAAACCCTCTACCTGATGCGCCACGCCAAATCCTCCTGGGAAGAACCTGGTGTGTCTGATTTCGATCGTCCGCTAATTCCAAGGGGACAGAAAAAGACCAAGCTGATCGTGGATTTCCTGCTGAAACGGGAAACCACGATCGACCTGATGATTTCCAGCCCGGCACTTCGCGCATACGAAACCGCAAAAATCATTGCTGCCGGGTTGAACTACCCTGTGAATAAGATCAAGACCGACCGGAAAATTTATGATGGCTATTATGACCGTATTCTCGACATTATTTACGGCACACCCAATGATGCGAATTCGCTGATGATCTTCGGGCACAACCCGACCATCACCAACCTTGCCAACCTCTTCCTGCACCCGGGAATGGAAAACATGTCCACCTCCTGCGTGGTTTGTCTTTCGTTCGACACCGATAAGTGGGAAGATATTCCATCGAAGGAGGCCATACAGGAGTTCATAGTATTCCCAAAGATGCTTAAATAGATGGCAGCGCGACAGAAAGTTCCTATCCTGAACCGTGACCTCAACTGGCTGTATTTCAATGGCCGGGTGTTGCAAGAGGCTGCCGATGTGCGCAACCCGTTACTTGAAAGGCTGAAATTCCTGGGAATATTCTCCAACAACCGCGATGAATTTTTCAGGGTTCGCGTGGCCACATTGAACCGGATGCTGAAGGTTGAACGGGTGCATTATGATACCCCTGTCAATCCGAAGAAGGCGCTGAAAGAGATCGGCGAACTTGTACAGAAGCAGGAACGGGAGTTCATGCAGGTGTACGAAAAAATAGTGAGCGATCTGACCCTGCACGAAATATTTATCATCAACGAAACACAACTTTCTGAATCCCAGGGAAAATTCGTTCGTAAATATTTCAGCGAGCAGGTGCGCGGGGGGCTGTTTCCCATCATGATCAGCAGTTTGCGCGATATTTCCTCCCTTCGCGATAAATCCATCTATCTGGCGGTACTCCTCGGGCGTAAAGACAAGGCGCTCAAAGACGATCATGCGCTCATTGAGTTGCCCACCAAAACGATCTCACGGTTCCTGATTCTCCCTACAGAAGGAAAGAAGAGGTACATCATCCTGCTGGATGATATTATCAGGTATTGCCTCTCTGAAATATTCTCCATTTTTGGCTATGATACCTTCTCCGCCTACACGGTAAAGATTACCCGGGATGCTGAAATTGATATCGATACGGATGTCTCCAAGAGTTTTGTTGAAGTGATGACCGAGAGCCTGAAGCAGCGTAAACGGGGAATCCCGGTGCGGTTTGTTTATGACAAGTCCATTCCTGCCGACCTGCTGAAAATCATCACCAAACGCCTGGAAATCACTAAAGACGACCCCATCAGGGGCGGCGGCAGATATCACAATTTCAAAGATTTCATGGGCTTTCCCAACCTGGGGCACCGTGAACTGGAATATGAGCCGCTGGTACCGCTGATGCACAAGGACCTGCCCGTGAGCAGAAGCATCCTCTCTTCCATCAGGGAGAAAGATATCATGCTTCATTACCCATACCAGTCGTTTCAGTACATCATCGACCTGTTGCGTGAGGCATCCATCGATCCGAAGGTACGCTCCATAAAAATGACCATCTACCGGGCGGCAAAAAACTCAAATGTCATCAATGCCCTGATCAATGCCGCCAGGAACGGAAAATATGTGACCGTATTCATGGAGCTTCAGGCCAGGTTTGATGAAGAGGCTAATATTTTCTGGACTGAACGGCTACGTGAAGAGGGTGTGAAGGTCATTCACAGCATCCCCGGGTTCAAGGTTCACAGCAAGCTGATCCTGATCCGGAGGAAAGAGAACACCAGCAACTTCTTTTTTGCCTTTATCGGCACCGGGAATTTCAATGAAACCACCGCCAAGGTCTATTCTGATGTTAGTTTGCTTACGGCTGACCAGACCATCTGCAACGATGTGGTGAACACCTTCCACCTGATCGAGGAGAGCTACCGCCCCTATAAATTCAAGGCGCTGGTAGTGGCTCCGGTGAACATGCGCAACTTCTACATCAAGATGTTGCACAATGAGATGCACAATGCCGAGGCAGG
>JBMOIP010000012.1:0-98393 GCA_049317265.1 Bacteroidales bacterium | reverse complement strand
TTGCATTTGAAAGATTTTAAGACTGTAATTCAACGAATAAGAAAAAAGCCCGTTCATGCGGGCTTTTTTCGTGATGCAGGATTATACCGGCAGGGTGGTGCTGTCAATCAGGCAACCCCAAGGTGAAACATAGATTTTTGCCCCGGGTAATTCTTTTGCCAATGCTTCCATTTTGTTTAACTCTTCTTCCATTGCAATGCCTTTTTCCAGCTGTTTGCTGAGATGGAAGGTCATCCTTTGGATCATACCGAGCAGGAAGGCCAGATCCTCGGTTGACTTTTTGGTAACTGCGACGTTTTGAATTTTCATGGCAGTGTTTATACAGTCACTCATCTTTTCGGAATGCCGGAGGATGGCTTTATAGTTTTCGATTATATACATTGGCTATTCCTCCTCCCCGGTCTGGATAAATATGAGTCGACCTTCTCATCGGTCTCTGAAACCGTTTTCTTCCGGCCGGCCATGATCCAGCTGGTAACCTCTAATTTTGAAAAGTACAATCGCTTGCCTCGTTTGCAAACAGGGATTTCAGCCCGGGAAACCAGACTATAAATGGTAGGGACCGTGAGATGCAGGAACTCGGCAGCCTCCCTTATAGTTAAAAGTTTATCGGCATCAGGTTGGGAGACTTCACTTCTGGAAAGAAGTAAACGTTCGATGTTATCCAGTTTATCTTGTAACTGGCTAACTGCTTGGGGTAATTGTTCAAATGTAATTGCCATATAGGATAAATATTAGTTATCCGGCAATTTTACACGCGGCATTTCGCGGCATTGAGACGCGAGTACTCCTTATTTTAAAGTTTCGTAGTGTTTTTTTACATCTTCTCTATGCTGGGAAGCAGTATACCTGGGGTCACGATTTGTTGTGTTTTTCCTTAGATCATTCATATTTCCCTGGATAGCTCTTACTGAGACTGGTCTGTTTCCGGCACAAAAGATTTCAGAGAATTTTTTATACATGCCCGTTCTTGTGGATCCATACTCTGATAAAAAGTAGTCGGTGAAGCCGAGGTGATCAAACATTGCAATTTTATAGGGAACATCATTGGCACAAATAAGTTTTACAAGTTCCTCCCTGGATTGTTCATTAAGGTCCCTGACTTTTGGTACGTTCAGAAAACCATTTTCCTGCAATGCCTGTTTCAGTTTTTCGATGGCTCCTTTCGGAACTTCGAACACCTGATTCGGTAAATTCACCTTTTCCGGGGAGGGAGCCTGTATATTAATGGTGTCCAGGGGGAATCCAAGCTTCAGGCAAATATCAGCAAAGGGGATGTCATAGATAGCGCAGCATTTTTGCAGTTCATCAAAGATCAGGTGGTACAGGATGTTGCAGCCTTTTATGAATTTAAAGTCAGCATTGTCGTTCTGAGGGATGTCCATGATGAGCAATCCGTCCTGAGGTATTAGTACCGACGGAATTTCTTTGGCTGCTGTACCTTGCTCATTTACTCCCCTGGTGGTTTTACTTTCTTCAACTGATAAATGATTTTTGGATTTTCTCAATCTGGACAGGTAACGTTTTAAAAGATCGGCCTTCTGTTCGGGGGTACTCCTGCCCAGAATTTCGTCTTCAAGGTCCTGGATAAAAGGTTCAATAAAAAAATCGGCAATCTTGTCGGGGGAGCCCAATAATGGAGATTGTTGGGGGTGAAACGGGGAAAATTGGTCCACGGGCATGGTCAACAAATCGATACAAGCATCAAAATGGGAATATTGCCGATCAAACTTTTGTCCCGTTCCCATGATTTCTGAGGTTACATTTAGGGTTACATAAAAAAAAGGTTTCAGATTTTTATTCTCTGAAACCCTTGTCTTTGTTGGTGGGAGCAACAGGATTCGAACCTGTGACCCTCTGCTTGTAAGGCAGATGCTCTGAACCGGCTGAGCTATGCTCCCTATGAGAACGATTCCAAACCTCATTGCAGTTGTTGCAAGTATTCAGGTTTGGAGGTGCAAAGATAATCTTTTTTTGTAACCAGCAGCAAGCAGAAAGAAAAAATATTTGAGATGATTTGCGTAATTTTGTGCCTGAATACATCATTGATTTTCACGGCATGACGAAACCTGGAATCAATGCCCTCATGTTGAAATTTATATCGTTTTTTAAAAAATAGAAACCTGATGAAACGAATAGCAAACCTCCTTTTCTCTTCTGCTACCATGGTTTTTCTGTTGATCCTCCTTATGATCAGCATGGGAACCGCCACATTTGTCGAAGATAAATTTGATACCATCACAGCCCAAAGGTTTATCTACAACTCCTTCTGGTTTGAATTGATCTTCGTGTTTTTAACCATCAACCTGTTTGGCCATGTCGTGAAATATAAGATGCTCAGCCAGAAAAAATGGGCTGCTCTCCTTTTTCATGTCGCATTCATCGTCATTATCCTTGGTGCAGCAATCACCAGGTATTTTGGGTTTGAGGGTAGTATGCATATCAGGGAAGGGGAGGAGACCAACCAGATTACCACTTCCAGTCCCTACCTGAAGATTGAACTTCCGGGGAAAAAGGATAGCTTCAGGTATGACAAGCCTTTCGTTATCAGTACTTTTACAGACAATTCGCTTCACCTGGCATACACATCCCCGGAACATGGTAAAATTACCATCGAATATGCAGACGTAATTAAAAATGCAGTTGAAAAGGTCAGGGATAATGTTCCCGAAGGAGGTAAACTCATCTCCATTATTGTGGCCGATATGGCAGTTCAGCAGAATTTGTTCCTTTCGGAGGGAGAGGGCGGTCATTTTGGCCAGCTGGCCATTGCTTATGATAACGCTAAGGATACGAATGCCATCCAGGTTCATGAAGTCAACAACGTAGTGACCTTCATCGCACCTTTTGAAGTGATCAGGATGGACATGGGGACCAAGGTCTCAGATACCATCCAACCGGGTACACAAACTGAATTTGTCGGGAAGGTTATCTACAGGGCGAATGGCGTAGCCTTCATCAACGATGGTTTTTATAACCATGCAACCACCGATTTTGTCAGCGGCAGCGCTGAGGACAAGGGAACCGATGCACTGGTACTGAATATTAAAATCAATGATAAAGACCATAAAACCATTGTTTTCGGGGGAGCAGGATATGCAATGCAGTCACAGGATTACAACATCGGAGGATTGGTTTTTAATATTGGCTATGGTGAGCAGCCTATCGAACTGCCTTTCTCCATCCGGCTGAATGATTTCATTCTCGATCGCTATGCCGGCTCAATGAGCCCTTCCTCCTATGCCAGTGAAATCACCTTAATAGATAGCCGTAAAAACCTAAAGGAGGATCACCGGATTTTCATGAATAATGTGTTGGATTACAATATGTACAGGTTTTTCCAATCCTCCTATGATCCCGACGAGAAAGGGACCATTCTTTCTGTTAACCACGACTTTTATGGCACACTTGTGACCTATGCCGGCTATATCCTGCTGACGCTGGGCTTCATTCTGTCGCTGTTCAATAAAAATTCACGCTTTCACTATCTCAGCCGAAAGATAGGTGAAATCAGGATTCAACGGAAAAGTGCCGTATTGATGCTGGTGTTTTTCCTGGGTAGCGGTTTTACGGTGTTTGCTCAGCAAAACATTTCAAAACCGGTTGCGCCGGAACAGGCGGAAAAATTTGGTCACCTGCTTGTTCAGACTTACGACGGAAGGTTCCAGCCCGTCCATTCCCTGGCTTATGATGTAATGCATAAGATTGCCCGGAAGGACAAGTTTGACATTCCCGGCAAGGGAGAGATGAATGCCGTGCAGGTGCTGATGGACATGGCCATGGTGCCAGAGTTCTGGAAGGACCAGAAGATCATCTATGTCAGGGAGGAACCGATCCGCCAGATTGTTGGAATAAGCGGAAAGTACGCATCCTTTATGGACTTCTTCGACGGGAACCGCCAATATAAGTTGCAGAAGTATATTGAGGAGGCCTTCCGTAAAAAACAATCGACCCAGAACAGTCTCGACAAGGAGATCATCAAGGTGGATGAGCGTTTGAACATTGTACAGATGGCATTGAAAGGCAGCATGTTTAAATTTTTTCCCGACCAGGGCGACCAGAATAACAAGTGGGTGAGCTGGGATGATAATGCGGCGGTTAAACCATTGGAAGGACCCGTAACCATCATCAATGAAGAGTTGAAGGTGAACCCTTTGAATTACTCCAACATCATGGTTGCATTTTTTACAGAAGTGTTAAAGGCAAATGTTTCAGGTGATTATGCAAGAGCAGACAAGATCATGGGCATGATCAGTGATATCCAGCGAAATTCACCGGGCAAAGAGTTTCTTGCTTCTGAAAAAAAGATCAATGCGGAAATACTGTACAACAAATTGCAGATATTTATTGTCCTGAGGAATGTTTACGCCTTACTTAGTATTGTGCTGCTGCTTCTCGCCTTTATCGATAACCTGCGGGTGAAAAAGAACAGGATCATCACCGTAGCACTGAACGTCTCAATTATTCTTCTGGGTCTCGCATTCCTGTATCACTCTTTCGGAATGATCCTCCGGTGGTACCTTACCGGCCATGCACCCTGGAGTAACGGCTATGAATCACTGATCCTTATCGCCTGGGGCGGCTTGCTTGCCGGCTTTACTTTTGCCCGCTATTCAAAGATCACCCTTGCCGCAACAGCGCTGCTTGCCTTCTTTATCCTGATGACAGCCAGTCATAGCAGCTATGATCCGCAATTGACCAACCTTCAGCCGGTGCTGAAATCCTATTGGCTCATCATTCATGTGGCAACTTTGACCATCAGTTATGGCTTCCTCGGCCTTGGATTTATTCTTGGCCTTATGAACCTGGTTATATTCTTATTTAAGACTGTGAAGAGCAACGAACGGCTTGACCTGGTCATTGCCGAACTTACCAGCATCAATGAGATGAACCTGATTGTCGGGATTGTTCTGGCTACGATAGGCACCTTTCTCGGGGGTGTATGGGCGAATGAATCCTGGGGCAGATATTGGGGGTGGGATGCAAAGGAGACATGGGCGCTCGTGATTGTAATCACCTATACACTGGTACTTCACCTGAGATTTATACCCAGGCTGCGTTCCAACTATTTGTTTAATGTAGCCTCTGTCTTTGGATTCGGAAGTGTGATGATGACGTTTGTAGGAGTGAATTATTACCTCTCCAAGGGTATGCACAGCTATGGAGCCGGTGAAACTCCGGTATTCCCGCTGTGGGCATGGGCTCTCATTCTCTCGGTAATATCTCTTGCCGTAGTGGCTGGCATCAGGCAATACCAGGTGAGCAAAACTTCGTCGCAAAACGGCAGTAAAAATTAACCCGGATATTTAATCTTACTTGTTGATGATACAGGTGCCATCTAAAGAAAAAACCATGAGACATTTGACTACATCCATTGCAGTTACATTCGTTTTATTGACCTGCGAAATAGCTGTAAAGGCACAACCCGGCGGAGGAAATACGCAAACTGTATATAAAGCCGTCATTACGGAGGTGCTTCCCACAAGCAATTATACCTACTTGCACGTCTTGGTGGAAGGCAGTTTGAAATGGCTGGCAGTTCCTGTTAAGGAGTTCAAAACCGGTGATACCTGTTTTTACAGGGGAGGACTTGTGATGCCTGATTTTGCCAGCAAAGAGTTGAAGAAAACCTTCGACAAGGTCATTTTCCTGGAAGGGGTAAGCACTACCCGCGAAGGAGCTGTAAAGCCGGGTCTTGTGGTCCCTGATCATACCGCAAAGGCGAAACAGGGAAAATTAGCCATTTCAGTGGAACGTGCCGAGGGTGGTATTACCATTGGAGAGCTTTTTCACAACAAAAAGACCTATGCCGGAAAGATCGTGAAAATCAAGGGCCAGGTTACCCGGTTTAAATCGGGTATCATGGGGAAGAACTGGGTTCATGTGCAGGATGGAACATCATTTGGAGATAAATTCGATCTTACTGCAACAATACATGACACGCTGGTGGTTGGTTCAACTGTTACGCTGGAGAGCAAAGTTACAACGGACAAAGATTTTGGCTCAGGATACTTCTTCGAGATAATACTCGAAGATGCAATTGTGAAGTAGATAAAAGAGTCGGATGACCTGCCTGCGAATTATTCGCTGTTAAAAAACCGGGGAAGATTGACCTGCGTTGTCTCTGTTATCATGCCGTTTGAATATTGACACCTTATTAAATTCAAGAACCAGGCTAATTTCATTGGCACCGCCATTTCCTTTGTTAACGCCGGAAAATTGTATTTCATAACTGTAGGTAAATTTAATGCTCATCTCTTTGGCGAAAACATAACGGTATCCTGCTGCCACGGCGAGTGCGTTCGCCTGCTGATCATCGAATTCACCGTTATACCAAACCCCCAGGTAAAGTCCATATTTGGTGGCGTTCAGACCAGCCATCACTGAATTCCAGTCATCCTGGTGTTGAACGACCAGTCCGGGATTGAGTATCAAAAAATTCTCAATTGGCGTATTTACCTTTGGGTGCCGTTTGATGCGCCAAACCACATCGGCATGACCAATCCATTTTCGGCGCAACGGTACATTCTCTTTTGAAATGAAGGATTCATCAGGTTCGAACAGGTGGGTAACAGCCATCCCGATAGTTGCTGAAAGGACAGCTTCATTGTTCATGATATGAATCAAACCTCCTATAGCAAAATCAGGAGAGTCCAGGGAATTTTGATAGGAGGGGAGGTAGCCAGAGTCGTAGATGTGCCCATATTTTTCCCGGAGTGTTTCCGTCATCTCAAACTCATCCCATGCGATGTTTTTGTGAAACCAGGCGGCTTTGATTCCGGCTTGGCCGAAAATCGACTTAGTAAATGGGACCCTGACGGCGAAAGATAATCCCAGGTCGTAATTCTGAATAAATCCGATACCTTCATTATCTGTGTTGAAAATAATGCCGATGCCTCAGGAACCGGGAAGGCTTCGTCCGGCAACATCTGCCGTGAGGTGATAAGCCCGAAATGGAGTTTCAAGTCCCGGCCCCTGGTTCAAAGTGGCCAATCTTACCCTGAATCCATTATCCAACCCCGAATATGCAGGATTGAAATAGAGCGGGGTGTTGGAAAATTGATTGCCGCCGTGGTCTTGTGCTGCCAGTGGCGAAATTCCTATCAAGCAGTTCAGAAAGAGGAACAGGACTTGAGTTTGGGACATCCGGGATGCAACAGCAGGGAGGATGATCCTATAGCCATTTATGTTAATTCGGGAAAGCCGGCGAAATTTTAAAACTAATCCTTCAGACATCTTACACTAAAACTATCTTTTTTAAAATAACAGGCCCTGCTTACATCTGCTTTATCGTGGTATAATCTTCTTGTCCAGGCCATGGTCGAATCACGGGATGTGTTTGTCCAGAAGTATCCGTAACTGCCAAGAAATGTGAACACGCCCGCCTGGTACCTGACACCGCAGGGCAGGCCCGTAAACCGGCTTCTGTTGTCGGCTCCGCTGTTTGGTTCAGTCCAATGGGAAAGACCTGCCTCTTTTAACATTCCCCCGGTATTTCTACCCCGATGGCCGGTTTTCTTACAATCTGTGTCAGCATCCGGCTCAATGTAGTTTTCAAGCACACAAAACTCCTCATCCGAAGGTATATGCCATCCTTTCGGGCAAAGTTGCCGGCGGTCGTCAACCACAAACCATGTGTATAACCGGCCATTTACTGCAACATTTCGTTCATCACCCATGTAAGCCCACTGGTAGCTGGGGCTTTGAATGTTGGTGAGATCAATTGTGTCAGGTTTTATGGTGGCTATCGTGTCTCCATTGCAGTAACGGGTTACCTTCAGGTTTTCACGCATCCAGACTTGTCTGCCAATGGTCACTGTGCGATAGATGTTCCCGTCGATATCGGTTACTGTTAAACCATATGGTCGCTGTGAAAACAATACCGCCATAGGCATTATGGCTGATAGCAAAGTCAAAAGCAAGAAGGGTTTCATATGATTCATACAATTTCGTCCTGTATAAATGGGCCTTGTGTCATGGGTAGGATGGATTGTATGATTTGCCTCCTCCGTGACTGGTACCATGGCATGTAACCGTACAGGTGTTCGTGGCGGTGCCTGCTGCATGGGCAAAGGCAGTCTGTGTATTTGGAGAAACTGATGATATACACGAGTTTCCGCCTCCGCTGTTCCGGTTGAAATTAAACAGGTGGAACTGTTCGCTACCATGATTGTCGTGGCAGACATAACATTCACTTTTTGTGGTATGGTACTGGTGATAGGAAAACCGGGAACCAGTATTACCTGTATAGTAACTGGCAACTTTGTGGCACTTGGAACACACCTCATTCTGGTTTGAGACTGTTCCATGTGAAGTCGGGAGATTTACAATTGTTGCATTTATTCCCTTATCCAGCAAGTGAAGTGTTACTGAACCATGCGGGCCGCGTCCCTGTCCGGCGGTTGCAGAATTCGGGTTCGTATGGCAACTGCTGCAGTAAATCCTTGAGGTCGACGAATACCCTGTCTGAAATGCAGTGGCGTTAATGCCAGTGTTTTTACCTACAGCCATTACGGGGTGGAATGATTGATTGTTGGGGTTATACTCTTTTGCCATATCCCGGGAGTCGGCAATTTGTAAATTTAAACCACCGGAGGTAAGTTTTTTCAATCCATCGGCCACATAAGTAGGGGTTGTGGCGTTTGAGATTCCATCGGGCAGGTAGGTAGGTAAGGTTGTATAGCTCGAATGGCACTTATAACATACCTGGTACTCCTGTGTAACGGCATTTTGCCAGGTGAAGCCGGTGGGTGCTCCCGCTCCTGCATAAGTTGGCTCAACGCCCCTTGCTCCGATCATGGTTGGTAGTAAAGCAGGAGCGGTGGCTGTCCCCGATTTTGCCCCATGAGGGTTATGACAATCGGCACATTCAACATGGCGGTTGGTTCCCCCGAAGACGGCTCCGCCGGTTTCTCCGTTGGTATGTTTGCGGTAAGTTGCGGCCGGATCATGTTTGTAAAACCTGGTGGCCGTATTGGTGTATAGACTGAAAGCAAGATGGACCTGTGTTGTTGCAGCGCCGCCGGCGCCATGGCAGGTAAGGCAGAACCCCTCCTCTTCATTCATAAGATCAGTACCGGTGCCGGGTCCGGCATAGGTATATGGCCCGAGCAATGTGCTCTTATTTGAACCATGCCCGTTGTCATGGCAATCCATGCAGGTGTATGGCTTGGTTTTATGGGCTGAAGCAAGCCACATCGTTTTGTCAACAACCGGTACCGCTGTATTGTCGCTGAAGGGGGTGAGGTCTCCTGCAACGCCGTTGGCGTCGTGACAATTCAGGCAGAAATTCTCCACACTCGCCTTGTTTGCCGGATCATACGTGATGACCGAATTATATCCCAGGTCGGGATCAAGTAGCTTGACCACCCCTTTTTTATGGTCGCCCATGTAGTGGCACAGCAGGCAGTCATCAACTGTCGGAATGGCGCCCAACCCGTGATGCGAGGTCCGCTTAAAATCACCCCCTGTTCCTGTGCCATTGCCGTTGTTGTCAACGATTTGACGCCTTCCGCCGGCAGGCCCTATGCCGGGCTTGTCTGTAATGGCATTGTGACACCCGAAACAATCGGTTTGTGCGGCAAATCCCTGGTCATGGGGATGGCAATTGATACACTTCTGGGGAGATGGAAGATGACGGGCATCTGATGTCCCGCCGCTTGATGATTGATAGTGGTCAACTGCAGTCGTATGGCACACCTCACAAACACCGTTGAACGGCGCACTGCCATCAGCGTAATTTACTGCGGAGGCATTGGAGGTAAAGATGACCTGTTTTGGGCCAAATGCGGGTGTTACGATGTTGTCCCTGACAAGGAGGATATTACCGGAGCCTGTTTCATGGGCGTAATGACAAACAGAACACGTCATTCCTTCGTGGGTGGTTTTAATCCTCGGAGACTGTTCGATATGGCAATTGGTACAAAGTGCATCAATTGAGGCGGATCTTAATATATTTCCATCTGTTGAAGTGGAGTTATGGGTATCATGGCATGTGCTGCAAACAACCTTTCCGGTTGCGCTCAACGGGAAGGTAGTGGTAGTAAACCGCGGATCTGTGCCGGGTGTATAGGCAATGCCAACGGGGTGCGTTCCCTTGTTGGCCGGGTTATCTGCATAGCGCCGAACATCACGGGCGGTATGACAATTAAGACACAGTGCATCTTCTGAATTCGATGCCCTTAAAAATGGCGCATAGGTTGTTGAATGCTGGTTATGGCATGTTGAACAAACAATTTCATTGCTGTACACACGGAGCAGCATATCTGGATTTGTGGGAAGATTGGTCTGATACATTGCATTCACTGCCAGTGAATTCCATGAGTGTGAATTTCCACTTACACCCGGAACAGCTTTCATCACATCGGCAAAAGGACTGGTAGATGCCACACCGGTGGGATTATGGCAACTCATGCAAAGATTGGCGTTTCCACCAACCAGGGTCAGCTGGGCTCCGGGGGAGGTATGATTGATGTGACAACCGTTGCACATGTTATGCGGGGGGCAGACATTGACTGTAATCGGGAAGTTGGGAGATACGGCTCCAGTTCCACATGATCCGGAGCCTCTCACCGTCAGGATGCCTGAGGTGGCAGTAGGAGAAAATGTCCCGGTGATCGAGGCCCCGTTTCCTGATGGGTTAAACCCGGTACCGGAATAGGTCCATATGTAACTTGTAGCGCCGGAAATCGGCGGCACTGAATAGACTCCGGCCCCTGAAGTACAAACAGCAGAGGTTCCTGTAATGGTCCCGGCAGCGCCAATTCCTGCTGTAACTGTAATTGGGAAGTTTGCTGAGATCGTTCCGCTGCCGCACGAATTGGTTCCCCTTACTGTGAGATTTCCGCTGGTGGCACTCCCTGAAAATACAGCTGTAATGGCTGATGTGTTACCAGAAGGAGTAAATCCGGTCCCTGAATAGCTCCATGTATAGCTCGTTGCTCCGCTGATCGGAGTTACTGAATAGGCAATACCACTCTGTCCCTGGCATGCAGTAGCCGACCCTGTAATGGCGCCTGCTGCCCCTGGAATTGCATTTATCGTAATAGCATAGTTTGCAGAAACAACCCCCGAACCACATGCATTGACACCTTTTACGGTCAGATTTCCTGAGGTTGCTCCGGGCGAAAACGAGGCAGTAATGGAAGCAGTATTGCCTGAGGGGGTAAAACCGGTTCCTGAATATACCCAGCTATAACTTGTCGCCCCCGAAATCGCTGCCACTGAATAGGCAACTCCTGTCTGTCCCGGACAGACCAGAGCAGTGCCTGTGATGGTGCCGGCCGGCGATGGCAGTACATTTACTGTAACCGGGTAATTTGCCGATGCTGTGCCTGTTCCGCAGGCATTGGTTCCGGCAACACGTAAATTCCCGGAGGTGGCGCTTGCTGCAAAGGCTCCGGTTATGGAAGAAGTGTTTCCTGAAGGTGTAAATCCGGTTCCGGTATAAGTCCAGGAATAACCTGTTGCTCCGGACACCGGGGTAACTGAATATGGAACGGCTGTCTGTCCCTGGCAAACGGTGGCAGTACCCGAGATGGCTCCGGCTGCTGAAGGCAAGGGGTTAACAACTATTGGAAATGCAGCGGAAGCGATACCGGTCCCACAGGCATTCACTCCGGACACAACAAGGTTACCGGAAGTTGCGGTGATTGAAAAATTCCCGGTAATGGATGCTGTGTTTCCTGACGGAGTGAACCCGGTTCCTGAATAGCTCCAGGTATAAGAGGTGGCTCCGCTGATGGCAGGAACTGAAAAGGCAACCCCGGCCTGATTTTGACATACGGATGGTGTTCCTGTAATGGTGCCGGCAGCGCCCGGAACCCCTGTAAGGACAGTTATCGGATAGGTGGTGGATGCAATCCCGCTGCCACAGGCGTTTACACCTGCAACAGTGAGGTTCCCTGAGGTGGCAGAGGCAGAAAAACTTCCTGTAATGGAGGCAGTGGTGCCTGAAGGCGTGAAACCGGTGCCTGAATAACTCCACAAATAGCTCGTTGCCCCTGAAACGGTTGGGCAGGAGTAGGCGATTCCGCTTTGATTTCTGCAAACTGATGCCGTCCCTGTAATTGTACCTGCAGCAGATGGAACCGTATTCACAGTGATCACAAAATTCGGAGAGGATATTCCCGACCCACAACTGTTGAACCCGGTAACCGTCAGGTTGCCTGATGTCGCCCCTGCGGAAAAAGTGCCGCTGATGGATGAGCCGTTGCCGGAAGGAGTAAATCCTGTACCTGAATAACTCCATTGGTAGCTTGTTGCACCTGCGATGGCAGGAATTGAATAGGCAACTCCTGATTGACCCTGGCATACCACGGCACTTCCCGTTATAGCCCCTGCTGCAGCAGGCAGTAAGCCAACAATGACAGGGAAAATTGGCGAAGAGAGGCCATTCCCACATGAATTCACCCCGGTAACAATCAAATTACCTGAAGTAGCCGCTGCTGAATAACTGCCGGTAATCGCAGAAGTGGTTCCCGAAGGGGTAAACCCTGCTCCTGAATAATTCCATGTATAACTTGTAGCCCCGGCAATTGCACCTGTTGAATAGGCAACTCCCGACTGTCCCTGGCAAACACTCCCGCTCCCCGTAACAGAACCCGCCGCGGCAGGCAGGTTGGTTACCGTAAGTATGGCGTTGTTTGAAGTGGCCGAACCATTTACATTGGTGAAAACCGCTCTGTATAAATAGCCATTTAATCCCGTTGAATTTGAAATGTTCAATGTTGTTCCTGTGAAATTTGTATATACACCACCATCCAAAACCGCAGTGATATTTTCAAATGTCCCGTTATTCGGGTCTCGTTGCCATTGAATGGTGGGAGCGGGCAATGAGGTTGAAGTACTGGAAAATGAGGCGGCAGCACCCTGGCATACCGTTGAATTTGCCGGGTGGGTTGCCACATTGACCAATGCAGAAGACTCACCAGGCTGGTAAGTGCCAAAGGATGTCATACCCGTGGCCTGAGTCGAGGTCGTGGTCCTGGTACCTGTCGAGGTGGACTCCCACGAACCGCCTGTTAATTTGCTGATGATGAAATTGCCTGCATTGGCTCCCGCATCTAAATCTATGGGTGTTCCATTGATAAAGGTAAATGTGCCATTGTAAAAGTTGAACCCGCCAACCGGGACTGCCCCCTGGGAGATCGTCCAGTTACGGTTCACACTGAGCGAAGGATTGATCCCTGAGTTCAGGATGTCGGGATGATCACCGGGGGTTGTAAAGGCAAATATTGATCCTGAACCGGAAGTGGTGCCTGAAAATGAGATCAGCACCGGGGTGTAATTCGTTGCATCGCCAATGGGAAAGGTCACAGCAGGAGCGGGTGCATTCGGAATGAACAGCTCCACGGTGCCGAACACATACTTTCCTGCGCCGGCTCCGCTGATCACTGCCGAACTTCCCAGGATTAATCTATTGACTCCGGTGGTGATTTTTCCATTTGCAAAGGTCAATGTTCCGTTAATGGTTGGTGATGTTGCAATGTTCAGACCTGCAGTATTACTGAGCGTTACGTTATTTGCAAAGGTGGTTGCACTTGATCCTGTTAAATTTTGTGCAAGGGTGCCGTTGAAGGTAACCAGACTGGTTCCCTGTGTGAATAATCCGCTGTTGCTGAAATCACCACCTATCAGCAAGATTGGGTTAAAGGTCGAACCAAGATACGTCGCTCCATTGTTTATTGTCAGGTTTTTCGAGATCGTAAGTGTCTGGCTGGCAGCAGTTCCGATTGTTTTTGTCAATCCGGTAAGTATGACGTTCCCTGCATAGGTCCTGGTTGTTACGGTTTGGGTTGCTGCTGCATTATATTCAATTGTCGAGGTGGCAGCCAGCGTTATTCCCGGGTTGTTGGTTGAATTTATTGCGGTTGTTGCTCCTCCCGAAAATCCGGCAGGGTTTGAAGTTATAAAGGTTCCGTTAATAGTGGCTCCCGTAGTGCCGGGAAAGGTTATGACGGATGTACCTGCTTTCATGGTTGATCCGGCAGAAACAGTGAGTGTTCTGGAGGACGCCATACCCATGTTAAAATCATTGGTGTTGAACAGGCTCCCGGAAATGGTGTTCCCAACGGAAATATTCCCCGTGACATTTGTAGAGGTAACGGCAGCGCTCAATGTGGCACCGGTAGTACCGGTATTGTTCAGGTACAGGTTGAAATATGACCCGGCTGAGAAGAAATTAACTGTTTGATTTGCTGCATCAACATAGTTGAAAATACTGGATGTTCCGGGAGTAAGGGTGGATGAGGCTGCCGGCACAGTGAGCGCCCCTTTGAGGTTGATGGTGCCTGCGCCCCCAGACATGTCTATCTCTTTGGTTGCAGCTGCGGAAGCTGTAAAAAGAATGCCCCCGTTTGCATTCAGCGTACCTGTGGTGATAGTGAGTACCATGAAATTTGCTGCGCTGGCGCTTGCCCCTGTAAAGGAGATGAGTCCTGAAACAGTTGCTGAACCCGCATTGATTCTCCACCTGTTATCTGTGGCAGAACCCTGCGTAAGGGTGACAGGCCCTGTAACCGTTAATGACATCCCTGTGTTGTGATATAACCTTCCCCTTGTTGCCCCGATGCCAATGGTGAGGGATGCACAGGTGGCATTCACGTTGAGTGTGACATTATTCGAGCCACTGGCAATAACAACGTCATTAGCCGGGCCCGGAACCACACCACCAATCCATGTGGCAGTTGCGCTCCAGTTACCCCCTGCTGCAGCGCTTGTAATGGTCTGGGAAAATCCCTTCTCGTTTGCCATGGCGATGATTGCAAAAATGAAAAGGAATACAAGTTTCAGCCAGATCTTATTAATATGACCCGGGCCGGGATTCAGAATGTTGTTTCTTGATTGGATCATAATGGATTATTGTTAGTCAATCAGAATCAATTTTATAACTTTAGCATAGTTCCCAGAACTTACCCTGACCATATAAAACCCGCCAGGAAGGTAAGCAAGATCAACTTTTTCAACAATCCGGATACCTGAGAGCTCTTTCGAATAGAGGTGCCTGCCGGCCATGTCGGAAATTTCGATATTGGATTTAAGCATGAGCGGATTGGTAACTTCGAGGGTAATTAACCCCGTGGATGGATTTGGATATAACCGGACTCCATTCTCGGCCGGAATCCCGGTGGTTTCTGTTTGAAGTGCCTCCGTCTCCTTTGAAGCAGAAACAATTGCAGGGGGCATTCCCCCGCAAAAAATGTTATCGGGTGTGATGTATCCCAGCATATAACCTCCGGAATCGACCGTGGTGCCCGGGAGATACAAAATGTTCAAACCTGCAATAAGGGTGACTTCTCCACCGGTGTGCACCATAAAGGTTGTCCCTCCGCCAGCCACTGTGATGGTTTGAGTTGCTCCGAAACATTGTGTTCCGGAAATATTAATCTGCTGAAGGTCCCTGTTCACCGGAACTGTAGTTTCATACACCTGGATCATGTCGGAAGTGGAACAGCCATTATAATCTGTAACGGTTACGGTGTAGCTGCCTGCGGAGTTGACCTGCAGTGACTGCCCGTTGCTGCCGTCATTCCATAAATAGCCTGCAAAGAGCGGACCTGCATCCAGGGTAAGCATCTCTCCCGGTACGATGCCTGCATCACTGCCGAGGTCAAAGGCCGGTAACTGAAATTCGGTGATGGTAGCGGTTCCGTTATGGGCTGGTCCCCGGCAAAAAGCATCAGATAATTCAATGATCTCATAGGTTCCCCCGTGAAAAACGGGCAGAATGAACGGGGTCGCCGCTACTCCGTTGATGGTTACCGGGTTCTGGCCGTTGATGGTGTAGGTGAAGTTCCATGGCGGTGTTCCGGTAAAATCTATGATCATATTGACTGACTGACCTGAACAGATGGACCCGTTTCCTGATGATATATTGTAAAGTGGCAACGGGTTAACAGTAACAATGGTACTCGAAGATGAGTTATTGCTCCTGCACAAGGCATCGGCAGTTTCTGTTATCCTGTAAACTCCCGGCTTGTAAACATTCAATTGGTATGGACTAACCGTTATGTTGTTGATTGTTTGCGGGGTGTCATCATTGATGGAATAGCTGAGGGACCACGGCGGGGTGCCGGCAAGTGTCACTGTTAAATCAGTGGTTTCCCCTGAACATATTGACGCTGCTGTCTCTTCAAAATGTGATGTTGGGACTGGCAGCGAGGTCACCATTTTAGAGCCACTGCTTCTGCAACCCTTGTAGTCAGTTACGGTAACACTATAAATGCCGGCAGTGTAAGCTGTCATTGTCGGAGCTGTGGTAGAGTCGCTCCAGATGTAAAAAACATAGGATGAATCCATGCCGATGATGAGCGAATCCCCCTCACAAAGAGAAACCGGTGGTCCCAGCGACACAACAGGAGGCTTGTTCTCTGTAATGGATGCTGAACCTGTAAAGGACGATCCTTCACACCCGGCATCTGATAAATAGGTAACCCGGTACGTTCCGGTATCGGCAACATTGAAAGAATAAGGATTAACGGTGACACCATGTTTAATTGCAGGATTTGACCCTTCAACAGTGCAGGTGAAATTCCATGGCGATGTTCCGGTGAATCCTATAACGATCGAGGCGCTGTCACCTGGACAAAAGGCTGAATTTCCTGATAAAATGGTGGATGTCGGCCGGGCTTTAACAGTTACCTCAGCAGTACCTGAAGGAGTTGAAGTAAAGCAAAAACCATCCATCACCTGGATTATTTTATAAATACCTGAAGCCGTAACCGGAAGCCTGAATGGATTTTCTGTGATGTCGTGCTGTTCAACTGGATTTTGATCATTGACCGTATAGGTGAATCCCCAGGGAGCCGTTCCGGTAAAGTTAATCTCAAGGAATGTGGTGTCACCAGCACACATGCTTGATGCAGGGTTGGAAATCATGGCAGAAGGAGCCGGCTTTGATGTGACAATTGCGCTTCCCGAAATTTCAGACCCCACACATCCTGCACCGGTTAAGGTGGTAATTTCATAGGTGCCGGGTGCGGATAGATTTAAATAGTATGGAGTAGCTGTGATGTTGCTGACAGACTGGGGATTTATGCCATTTTGTGTGTACGTGAATTGCCAGGGTGCCATTCCTGTCAGAACAACGGGAATATCAACCGATTGATCCGGGCAAAGTGTGCTGTTCGACACGGCAATGGTTGAGGTCGGAACAATATTATTGACAGTAATGATGGCGTGGCCGGAAAAACATGTTCCTGCCCTGCTCGAATCTGAGAGGGCCGTTATCTCGTAATTGCCGGCAGCAGAGACGGTAAGATTGTACGGGTTGTCGTGGGTGGCAGTGATGGTCGCAGGGTTACTGCCATTGATTGTATAGGTGAAGGTCCAGGGGGCTGTTCCTGTAAAATGAACAGGAATATCCGTGGATGTCCCTGCACAAATAGTTTTGTTCCCACAGGATATATCTGACGTTGGCAGAACATAGTCGATGTTGAAAATTTCAATGGTTCCGTTATTCTCTGCAGTGATGAAAATCCTGTCTTCAGAGTTGATGGCAATGTCAAGGGGCACCCTGAGCTGGCTTAAACTGTCTCCGTAATTGCCAAACCTTGCAGCAAACGTGGTGTTTTCATTAAAAACGCTCACATTTCCCTGGTAGGGTTCAGGTACATAAATCTCACCGCAACGGCCAACCGCGAGTCCCTGGATCCGGTAAAACTTGCCATCTCCATTCCCGTTTGACCCGAAAGTTGTAATGAGGTTTCCGGTAAGCCCGTATATTTTAACATTGACGACCGGATTAAAACCATTTCCCACCCCGCCGTGCTCCGCCACCAGTATCCTGTTGTTCCTTTTATCAAAGGTAATGCCGGTAGGGCAAATCAAAGTACCCGCCCCGATTGTTCTGATTACATGACCTGCCATGTCGAGCACAATGACACGCTGAAGTTTGGTGTCAGATACATACAGTAACCCATCGGAACAAAATACCATGGAGGATGGGAAAACCGTTCCCGCGTATAACTCGGATGTCGTACCGTTTGCATTCAGCCTGAAAATTTTCCCTGTTTCACCGTCACCGATGAAGAGTGTATTGGTTTCATTGATGGCAATGGAGATGGGTGAGCCAATCGTTGTTATTGAGCCAAGGTATATTCCTGCAGCGTTGTATTTTTTTATTTTTTTCTGGTAAGCATCTGTCACAAAGATGTTGTCCAGATGGTCTATGGCCATCCTGACGGGGGCAAAGAGACTGTCGGTAATGACAGCGGAATAGGGGAAGTTGCCAGGTGATCCCTGCCCTTGAGCGCCATCAACAATAAAGAGGATCATTACCAGGATAACAAAGAGTTTTTTAATTACTTTCATGGCATCATCTTGTAAATACTGATTCATGTGTCCGGCTTTTTCAAATTGAATCGAATTGCTTTTTCGCAGGGATGATTCAAAACCCACCACCTTTTTAATATGGTAGACCCCGTTCGCAACAATTATGCCACCATTGACAAAGTTTGGTGCGATGCACAGATATTGTTTATAAAGTGCTGATAAATAAATTGTTAAGAAGTTGATAATTGTCTTCCGGGTCAGAGTGTTATATAGATTGAAAAATCAGGTACAATCATAACACGGATGTCTCCTTTAAGGTGTTGATTATTAGCATTTGCAGACATATTGTGATTTATAGCACGAAATTTGCTAAAGTAGTTCCCTTTACCATGAACAAATCCGGGAAAATTTGTACTTTGCTGTTTTTTTAAGATGAAATTCCACAACCAAATCCTATACAGAACGCTTGTAATCCACCTCATGGTGATGATTAGTGTGGCTGCTATAGGGCAGGTACGGGATACAATCAAGGTGCAGGAATCAAAACCTACTGAAATTAAGGTTGTTAAGTGGATTGAACAGTGGCCGTCTTCAGCAGGAAACAGGCAACCAGCAACATTTAAAACCCGCTTCAACAAAGTGTTTCTGGGCAAGAAAACACCTGATCCGGTAAGACCGGTTGCACTTTTTGCTGTGGATCCCGATAATTTTTGGGCACTTGACCAGGGTGTGCGGTCGATATTTCATGTGGTTAAAGGGGTGGGTGATATCCCCCAGTTTTTGCAAAAGTCGGATGCTCGTTTTTTATCACTGGTTGGGATTTGTTCAACCGCTTTGCAGGAGATATTATTTACAGATTCCCAGGCAAATAGAATCTTCAGGTTGTCGCCTGACAGAAAAAAAATTGAGGTACTTGACGATTCGCTGCAACTGGATCAGCCAACCGGGATTGCTTATGCTGAGGTGACCAATGAAATTTGGGTTGTTGAAACCAATGCCCATCGCATTACCGTTCTGAATGACAGGGGTAAAGTGCTTCGGCACATCGGCTCAAGAGGCACTGGCAAAGGTGAATTTAACTATCCCACCCACATCTGGATCGGGAAGTCAGGGCTTGTTTATGTTGTAGATGCGATGAATTTCAGGGTTCAGGTATTCAGGCTAACCGGGGAGGTGGTTTCGGTATTCGGCCAGCCGGGTGATGCTTCAGGGTTCCTTGCCCGCCCTAAAGGAATTGCAGCAGACTCTCATGGTAATATATATATTGTTGACGCACTCTTTCATGTTGTCCAGGTATTTAATTTTCAGGGAGAATATTTATATGCATTTGGAAATCAGGGGCATGGAGCTGGTGAATTCTGGATGCCTTCCGGGATATTCATTGACGGGAAAGACAATATCTATGTAGCAGACAGTTATAATTCGAGGGTTCAGATTTTTCAATTAGACATTGCAGAAAAATAATGATAAAACAAACTTGCCAAATACTGCTTATTAGCTTCATCTGGCTTCCTGCCTTGATGGTAGCTCAATCTGTTGTTACCTCCAAACATAACCTTTCAGCCCAGGGACCGGGTGAAGTGAAGGCTGGCAATGAGACGGAAATTTGCCTGTTTTGTCATACGCCCCACAGCAGCAGACCATATTCTCCATTGTGGAATAAGAGTAATCCAGGGGTTATTTATGAACTTTATACAAGTTCAACCTTGCAGGCGTTGCCTGGCCAGCCTGATGGGACATCGATTCTATGCCTTTCGTGTCACGATGGTACAGTCGCCCTGGGTAGTGTGCTGAACCGATCGTCTGCCGTGTCATTTCGATCTGGAATCAATACCATGCCAAAGGGTCTGACCAACCTCTCCACAAACCTCAGGAATGATCATCCCATCTCTTTTTTATATTCTTCCTCACTTGCCATGGCCGACGGGCAACTCAAACCGCCTGCTGCCATTTTACCCCCTGTGTCACTGGAACACGGAAAGGTTCAGTGCACCTCCTGCCACGATCCGCACAAAAATATGTTGTCAGCTTTCCTGGTCACTACTTCTGAGAATTCAAATTTGTGTAACAGTTGTCACCAACGGAAGGAGTGGCAGTCAAGCAGCCACAATACTTCGGCGAAAACATGGAAAGGAAGTGCCCCCGATCCATGGCCGTTTACCCCTTCATCCTATACCACCGTTGCGCAAAACGGATGTGAAAGTTGCCATAACCCCCATAATTCCGGTTCAGATGTGATGCTGTTGAAGTACCAGGCTGAAGAGGCCAACTGCCTGGATTGTCACAACGGAAGTGTTGCAACTGTTAATGTTGCAGCTGAGTTCTCCCGGATGTACCGTCACAATGTTGGCAACTATTTGAATATTCATGTTCCGAATGAACCGGGGCAGTTGTTCTCCAACATGCATGTTGAGTGTGTCGATTGTCATAACCCCCACGAGGCACGGCAGCAGGCCGCCTTTCCGCCGAATATCAGCGGGGCGCAGGCAGGTGTAAAAGGTGTTACCCAAACAGGGAATACCATCGAATCGGCTGTCTATTCCTATGAGATCTGCTACCGATGCCATGCCGGCACTCCGGGATCGCCGCCTGCAGCAACACCGAGGATTATAGTTCAGAACAATACCCTTTTAGAATTTGCTCCATCTAATCCCTCCTATCATCCAGTTGCCGCAATAGGAAAAAACGCATCAGTGCCAAGCCTGATTTCTCCATGGACCTCAACCAGTATCATGTATTGCACGAATTGCCATGCAGGCGACGGAAACTCGTCAGGCGGACCTCATGGCTCTATTTATCCTCATATCCTGAAACTTCAGAACCTTACCAATGACGGAGGCACCACTGAAACAGGTACAACCGAGTCGCCCTCGGCTTATGCGCTTTGTTACAGCTGCCATAGCAGGGCATCGATCCTTGGCAATGCCTCCTTCAGAGAGCATGGCAGGCACCTTCAGATGGATGTGCGCGCTCCGTGCAACACCTGTCATGATCCGCACGGCATCAGCATCACACAGGGTACAACCACAGGTAACTCAAACCTGATTAACTTCAGGGCAGGTGTCGTTACTGCCAGTTCCGGCGGGCAACTGAGCTTTACAGACCTGTCGGGAAACCACGGCCAGTGCTACCTTACCTGTCATGGAAAGGATCATAACCCATTAAGTTATTAATTCATTTATATTGTTTATATGAAATGGCTCTCCTTCAGGGTTAAAATAATCGGGGCACTTGTGGCATCAATAACAATCTATTCGGTTATTGCATTCACAGTTTACAGCGTTTCCCTGAAGAGCAAATTGATCTCGAGTACGGAGGATATCATGGAACATATGAATATGCTTCGTGACCAGTACTATTTTTCGATCAGGTTACATGATGGCACGGTCATTCAGCCGTTGCTCAGAAACATGGAGAAAAATAAAGATGTCCTGAAAACCTACCTCGTGAATGGCAAGGGGAAAATAATCTACCCGGATAATTACCTTAACCTGAAACACGATACAGAGACAATTCGTAAGATGTTTTCTGCCAGCAAAGATATTGCCATTAAACCCTATATGGATGGTTCAAAGTCATTTAACCGTATCTTCATCCGGATGCAGAATACGCCGTCCTGTTACGCGTGTCATGATCCTGCACAAAGAACATTGGGAGTGATTGTGATCGATTTGTCGAATCACGGAACCGAAAAAATCATTTCATACACCTGGAAATTCAGTTTTATTTATACGGTCCTTCTGTTATTGGGCATTTTCGCCCTGGTTGCATACCTGCACTTCCGGTTCATCCGAAGTTCCCTGAGCCAGTTCAGGTCGGTCATTACTTTCATAAACCGGGGAAATCTTGAAAAAAGGCTGATCATTCGTGAAGCTGACGAACTGGGAAGCCTGGGCAAGAGTTTTAACAATATGCTGGATACCTTTGAGAAAACCCAAAAGGAACTTGCTTTGTATCATCAGCAGGAGTTGCAGAATTCACAAAAGCTTGCAACGATCGGCGAGATGTCGGCCAGGATTGCCCATGAAATCAGAAATCCGATAACTGGCATCGCAAGGGCAATGGAAATCATCATTGCCGATCCGGGGGATCACAACAAACCCATTCTAGAGGAGATTCAGCGCCAGGCAAACCGAGTTGAACAGGCAATTTCAAACCTGCTGAAATATTCCAGGGCGAAAGAAACCCGCTTGTACGAAGGCAGTATCAACGAAGTCGTGAGGTCGCTGCTGTTTTTCCTGAAGCACCAGGCCCATGATAAAATCATCCAGTTTGACTTTGACCTTCAGGAGGATCTTCCTTTGATTCTCTTTGATCATGAACTTCTCGAGAATGTGCTGCTGAATCTGAGTTTTAATGCAATTAAGGCCATCTCTGACAATGGCACGATTACTTACCGCACCTGGTACGACCATCCGGGAAACAGCGTTTTTATCGCTGTAAGCGATAACGGCGCCGGAATCCCGGTTGAGGTAAAAGATGATATTTTTAAACCATTTTTTACGACCCATACCAATGGGACCGGACTGGGTCTGGCCATTTCCAAGGATATCATTGATCAGCATAAAGGCAGGCTATGGTTTGAAAACAATGCCGACGGCGGATGCACCTTTTACATCTCCCTGCCGGGACAGGCACTAAATTCTAATTCCCCGGTTTCATGAAACAGTTAAAGATCCTGATAATAGAGGATGAGAAGTTAATCCGCTGGTCGCTTGAGAAATATCTGACTTCCAAGGGCTATAAGGTTTTTACGGCAGAAACCGGAGAAGAGGGCATCAGGTCAATGGAAGTGAATCTCCCGGAAATAGTCTTCACAGACAATAAACTGCCTAAGATGCAGGGATTGGAGGTTATCCGGAAGATCAAATCCATGGAAGAGGAGACGGCCATTGTTTTCATGACCGCATTTGGTTCTATTGATACAGCAGTTAGCGCTATGAAGGCGGGTGCCTCAGAGTACGTAAACAAGCCATTTTCATTTGAAGAGATTGAGGTAATTCTGGAGAATGTTAAAAAGAAACTGGAAATCACCAAAGAGGTTCAGATTTTGCGCCGGCAGCAAAAGGTAGCCATTACCTTTGACCATATTGTGGGTGAATCACCGGTTATAAAACAGATTATCCAGCTCTCTAAAACAATTGCAAGGACCCAGACCACGACCATTCTGCTCCTCGGGGAAAGCGGTACGGGGAAAGACCTGTTTGCACGTGCGATCCATCATGAAAGTTCACACAATGCCAGGCCATTTGTAACCATCAACTGTGCCTCGCTTCCTGAAGCTCTGCTGGAGAGTGAGTTGTTCGGGCATGAAAAAGGCGCATTTACCGATGCCCGGCAACAGAAAAAAGGGTTGTTTGAAATTGCTGACGGAGGCACGGTATTCCTGGATGAAATAGGTGAAATCAACATGTCGACCCAGATTAAGCTGCTTGGGGTGTTGGAGAACAGGGTGATCCGCAGGGTTGGAGGTACTGCAAATATACCTGTGGAGATCAGGATTATAGCCGCCACAAACAAGGACCTGAAAAGGGCAGTAGATGAAAAACTTTTCAGGGAGGATTTATACTACAGGCTCAAAGTATTCCAGATTACACTTCCGCCACTCAGGGACCACAAGGAGGATGTCACACTGCTATCGGATTATTTTTTAAAATATTACAATGGGCAGTTTCAAAAAAGTATAACAGGAATACACAAGACGGCGATCAGTTTATTGACCAGGTACAACTGGCCTGGAAATATCAGGGAACTGAGGAATGTTATTGAACGGGCTGTTATTCTTGAAACCATGAGTTCGTTACAACCGGAGAGTCTTCCGGGTGAGATTATGAATCCACTTGATTCAGAGGTAAATATGGCTGTTGAAGTTCCCGCAGGCCGTCGGCATGTTGATCACTTTTCTTCACCGTTCGGAATGGAAATTCCAGAAGATGGAATATCCCTTGAAGGCCTGGAAAAGGAGGTGATCAGACAAGTGCTGGACAAAGCGGGAAACAATCAAACGAAAGCCTCAAAATTGTTAAGAATATCCAGGGATACCCTGAGATATAAAATCAAGAAATACAAGCTATGACAGGCATTGGGGCATTTCACCCAGTGGCTGTGGGTGAAATGCCCCAGTCTTTTATGTTCTGTTCGGGTGATCTCCATGCCTGATTTTTCACTTCATTTCATTGATAACCATTGGAAACAGTATTTTATGACGATCGTCCTGGATTTTTAATGAATGGATCGCCACTGAAGGGTAACCAGTTTGGTGAAAAATTCGGTGTTTGTCTATTTTTCGAATTTATGTAATATCCTGATAAACAAAGTTGTATTATGTTTGGCCCGTTTGTTGTAATAGCATGATCACTACTAACCCAAAAACGAACAAAGCAATGAGAAAATTAGCCGTTTTACTTACATCGATTGCGTTGGTGATGCTATCACAGATTACCAGTGCCCAAATCCTCAACTCTGCACATGATTTCAGTGCAGCGGCCTGGAACACCAGCGGTGAAATTTGTAAGGTATGCCACACTCCGCATAATGCAGATATCTCCGTACTAAATGCTCCTTTATGGAATCACCAGCTTTCCACCGTTTCTTCCTACACAACCTATTCATCGGCAACGATGAATGCAGTTGTTGGACAGCCTGATGGAAGTTCCAAATTATGCCTTAGCTGTCATGACGGCACTGTTGCCCTTGAGAATTTTGGCGGTGTTTCCAATGGTACAATTTTAATGACAGGTCCTGCCCTTGTAGGAACCGACCTGATGAATGATCATCCTGTTTCATTTACCTATGATGCAGCCCTTGCAACTGCCGACCCGGGATTATTCAATCCCCAGACTCATCCATCCGGACTTGGCGGAACCATTTCAGCCAACATGCTGATCGGCGACAAAATGCAGTGCTCCTCATGTCATGATGTTCACAACAGCTACGGAGTTCCCGGACTTCTTGTTAAAAGCAATGCAGCCAGCGCATTATGCCTGACCTGCCATGATAAATAACATTTGCCTGATTAATTTCAGCGGTTGATATGTCAAAGGGCGAATATAGTTCGCCCTTTGCCATGTCATATGGAACATGCAAATACCACTGCTGGAAGTTATAATTTCAGTTTGCCGGCCCTTTTTTTCTGAATAAAACCTGAATCCTATGAACTTACGCATTGTTTTCCTTTCACTTGCATTTGTAGCGTTGCTTTCCTGTTCACGGAGCCTGCATCCTACAGGTGAAAGGTCCGGCAGTTTCATCATTTACCCACCCCCTCCTGATACAACCAGGATACAGTTTTTACAACGGATTTCGAGTTCCACTGATATTACCGGGAAACGGGGAGGCTTTAAAAGATTTATCCTGGGGTCTGAAAGGGTCATTTCCATAGGCAAACCTTATGGCGTGGCGATCCATAAAGGGAAAATCTATATCTGTGATACTTTTAAACATGGTTTTGACGTCATCGACCTTGAAAAAAATAGTTTCACTGAATTTATTCCTTCGGGGCAGGGGGCTTTGAAAGTTCCACTAAACTGCTTCTTCGACAGCCGCGGTTTCCTCTATGTTGCCGATGCAGAGAGAAAGCAAATCGTCGTGTTTAATGATAAACTTGAATTCAGCTACAGTTTTGGTGAGAGGGAGAATTTCAAGCCAACTGACGTTTTCATTGCTGACAATAAAATATGGGTTCCGAACATGACCGGACACCAGGTGAATGTGTACAGTTATGATTCACTATCCAGGTTGTTATACCAGTTTCCTGAAGTCCAACCCGACAGTGCCGGTTATTTATTCTCTCCTACCAATATTTTTGTGACAGGCGACAAAGTTTATGTAACCGATTTTGGTGATTTTAAAGTGAAAATATTTTCCCACAGCGGAAAGATGCTGGCGACGGTGGGCACTTATGGGGAGAACATGGGGCAGTTTGCAAGACCAAAAGGTGTTGCAGTGGATCAAAATTCAAATTTATATGTTGTTGATGCCGGTTTTGAAAACACCCAGATATTTAACAAAAACGGAAAACTGCTGATGTTTTTCGGAGGAAATTATAAGGGGCCGGGGGATATGTGGTTGCCAGCCAAAGTCTCCATCGATTACGATAACCTGCAATATTTTGAAAAATATGTTGATCCTGCATTTACCTTGAAATACCTGGTTCTTGTGACCAATCAGTTCGGACCGGATAAATTGGGTATTTATGGATATGTTGAACAAAAAATCCCCGGCCAGAAGGTTGCCAACCCTGTGAAACAGGACTGATATACCTTTTTATCCATGCATTGGATTCTCCGTTAACAAATTAAAAAAGAATGATTGTCAAATTCAGAGCGAGGATATTGAACATTCATGGACATGGGTATTTCCTGATCTCCTTCCTGGTTTTATTGTTGATGGTCTATGTTTACGGTTGTTCCCCCGTGAAGCATCATAAAACACTCGCATTCTTTTTTGATGGAGTTCCTTCACCGCAGGCGAATGATGACTTTGCCAGCCGCGATAGCGTTAAAAAACCTGATTCGATTACAGGGAAGAGCCTTCAGAAAGCGGGAAAGCCTCAGCCAAATTATCACAAACCCTACAAGGAAAAGCACTGTGATGCCTGTCATGACCAGGGGACAATGGGGAAATTTGTGATTGAACAACCGATGCTTTGTTACCAGTGTCACGCAGATTTCAGTAAGAAATACAAGGTGGTCCATGGTCCGGTTGCCGGAGGTTTTTGCACCTTGTGTCATGAACCTCACTCATCCGTGAACAGGAAACTGCTTAAAAGAGTGGATCAGCAGCTTTGTTTCTATTGTCACACTGCCGACATTGTGTTAAATACGAAAGCACATGCAAATATTGCGGATACCAGTTGTACAGATTGTCATAATCCACACGGGGGAAATGACAGAACCTTTTTAAAATAGTTCCGGTTGATAACACGCTCATTCATACTGGCGCTTCTTTTTGTTTTGAGTTGGGATTTTTGCCTTGCGCAAAAGAATCCCGATTCATTCAGGTTTTTTGGAGTACGGGCTTATTCCGGGGAGTTGATGTTAAGGGGATTTTACCGGGACCGGGAGCAGATCAGCGACCGTTTGAACGAGAAACAAAAGAGCTATTACTATTCGGGAGGAATTTCGCTGAATGCCAGCACCTACATCCTTCATCCGAATTTTTGCGAACTGGAACTTGGCGCCGCCTACATGCCGGAATCAAACAGGGACAATTTCCTTGCAGCGCCTGACCAGGCAGAGGTGAGAACGCTAAAAAAACTTAACCTGAACTCTTCCTTTTTTAACAGGAAGAAGATCACATTCATGGTGACAGCAAATTATGATGAAAGTTTTGCCCGTCGTGAAAATCTGACAAACATCCGCACAACGAACAAGTACATTGGAGGCTCGCTGATATATAGCAATAAATATATCCCGGTAACGATCGATTTTTACAAAAGAAAACTGGTCCAAACCGAAATTCAGACTAAAAGGGTGTTAAGAATTGACCAGGTGCAATTTAATGCCAGGGCGGAACAATCTTTTACTGCTTCCGACCGGCAGGTGTTTACCTATTCGCATAAGAAATTTTCAAATCTGAACGAGAATAATTATTTTACTGAAAACTCTGTTGACGATTTCAACTTTAACAGCAGTTTCGGGCTTGGCGAGAAGAAGGTGTTTACTTTTAATACTACGATTTCAGAGATATACCAATATGGAAGTTATGATTTCAACCGGTTTACGGCGAGGGAAAACCTGGTGATTAAACTTCCGGCGAATTTTATGTTTTTTGCCGGGTACAGCTATTATAATATCCGGCAGCCATTGAATAAACTTGTTCAGCATACATCTGTTAATTCTTTGAATCATAAGCTTTTTAAAAGCCTGGATTCAAGGTTGTTTTTTGAATACAGCACCGTGAAGCATACGGTGTACTCTGAATATAACAGTAAAACCGGGTTTGATTTTAATTATGTAAAGAAGATTCCCTGGGGCGATTTGCATTTATCGTACGAGTATTTCAGGTACCACCAGGATTACACAAGCGATTCGGTCAACCTCATTATCGCTAATGAAGACTACCAGCTTTCCGACAGTAAGATCACGCTTTTGAAAAGACCATACATCAACCTGCAGTCGGTGATCGTTAAAGATATCTCAGGCACCATCCTTTACCTTGCCGGGGTGGATTATATCCTGATAGAACGGGGGAAATATTTTGAAATCAGGAGGATTCCCAGCGGGCTCATCGCCAATGGCGGAACAGTTTACATAGATTACACAGCCAGGCAATCGGGGTCTTACAAGTATGATGCGGACAATCATGCATTTGCAGCAAACGTTGCTTTGCTCAAAGGGAGGGTCGACCTCTATTACAGGCTCAGTTTGCAGAGATATAAGAACCTGGAGAATACGGACTATATTGCGTTGAACTATTTCACCCAAAATGTGGTTGGAGTAAGACTTGGTTTTGGCTTAATAAGCGGCGGAGCGGAATATGAGGATTATCGCAGTTCCATCATGCCCTATCATATGGTAAAATATTACCTCAATCTGCAAAAGACCTTTAAAGGAAGGCTCAACCTCGCAATTAACGGCAATATGCAAAACTACACCATGCTCAACGAACCGGATGCCAGGCTTCAGCGTTACACCGACCTTTCCGGTAAAATCGAGTATCTGATTGTCAACCAGACCAAAGTGAACCTGGATATCATCTACAGAAAGCAGCAGGGCAGGGGGATCGACCTGGATTTGCTTACTTCCCGGCTTGAATTGTCATCGGTTATTTATCAGTTATACGTTACGGCGGGTATAGAGGTTTACAGGAGGCTTTACATTGGAGAAAAGCTTAATTTTAAAGGTGTTTACCTTCAACTTATAAGAAAATTCTGACATGGAAAAAAGCTTGGTCTTATTTGTTTTACTGCCATTGATATCGATTTTTTCGATTTTGAATATGGCCGGGCCGGACAATAAGAAAAAAAAATCGGATCGTCAGACACCATCTCAAAACAGGGATGGTGACGTTCCGAAATGTACCGACTGTCATGCTTCATTTCCCGAAAAGCAGATCATGCACGCTCCGGTTAAGGAGGGGTGCATCACCTGTCATCTGACGGATGTCAATGAACACCCCGGTGATACGAGCCAGGGTTTGCAGTTAAGCAATAAAGTGCCTGAATTGTGTTTTTCATGTCACGCGGAACTTAAGCAGGACATCGATACTGCTCGTTTGGTGCACCGGGCTACAGTGACGAAGAGAAGATGCCTGAATTGTCATGCTCCCCACTCTTCTGATGAAAAGAAACTATTGGTCCGCAATAAAAAGGAGCTGTGCCTGACATGCCACAACAAGGATTTAGCGCCGAATGGCACGAAAATTCTAAACATTCAGCAATTGCTTAAAAATTCTTCAGTGATCCATCCTGCATTGGCGGGCGGTTGCACCAGTTGCCATAAGCCTCATTCATCGACGGAAAATTTCTTACTGATCAGTGCTTATCCGTCCGGTCAATATGCGCCTGGTAAGAAAGACAATTATGCCATTTGCTGGGAGTGTCATGACAGTGACCTGCTGGAACTCGAAACGACTTCAACCTCAACATCCTTCAGGAGTGGGGAGCGGAACCTTCATTATGTTCACCTGCATGGGGAAAAGGGGCGGAGCTGCAGTATATGCCACGATGTTCACGCAACAAAACGGAAGCACCTTATCATTGAGAAGACTCCTTTTGGATCCTGGGATTTGCCTCTTAACTACCTGCCGGCCGACAGTGGCGGTTCCTGTTCGCCGGGGTGCCACAGGATGTATACCTATAAGCGGTAGTTTGCTTTTTTCTTCCGGGTCAGGACTGGTGCCTGTCTGGTTCAAGGTGAATATGAACATGGGATCGGGGCAGGACCTCAGCTATTTTTTGTTCGATCTGGTTCGATATTTCATGGGCTGCAACCAGTGAAAGTCCGGGTTCCATGTGAACTGTCACTTCAATGAAGTTCTCTGCCCCGGATGTCCTTACTTTAAGATCGTGATACCGTATTATTCCATGCGATTGATTGAGCAGCGATTCTATGATTGCCACCAGGGGTGCAGGACTTCTGTCGAGCAACACATCTGCGGCCCGTTTTCCTAGCCTCCAGGATACACCCAAAACAATGAATGCCACAGCCAGTGCTGCGACAGAATCAGCAAAAAACCAACCAAACTGCGCGAGGATCAGTCCGAGCAAAACAACTGCCGAGCTCCAGATGTCGGTTGAAAAGTGCAGTGCATCGGCCTCCAGGGCCTGGCTGTTGTATTTTCTTGCGACTTTGTACAGCGCCCTTGACCTGGCAATATCAATTGCAATGGAGGTGAGAACCACGAGGTAACTAAAAATGGATACTTCAATTTTTGTGTTCCCGCTTACCAGTCTGTGAACCGCTTCAAAAATAATCCATGCACAAGTGATCAGCAAAAGGAAGGTTTCAATCAAGGCTGAGAAATTTTCGATTTTCCCATGCCCGAAATGATGGTTTTTATCTGGAGGGGTGTCAGAAATTCTGACAGAGAACCAGGTAATTATCGCAGCGACAAGGTCCAGCCCCGAGTGAAGCGCTTCTGACAACAGTCCAAGGCTTCCTGTGATCAGCCCGATTGCCAGTTTGAACCCTGTTAGAAAGAAAGCGGCGATCACCGATACGCCGGCTACTCTTTTTTTTTCAATTTCCATCCTGTTTTTCATACTTATTCCTTTCCTGTTTCCATGGATTGAACTGTTTTTATTTTAATCCCCGGAAGGGCATTCTCTTCCCCTCCAGGGACAAACGGCCGCGCCAGCATTTAGATGGAGGAACCTTTCCAGATTTTATTCAAAAAAGCAAGTATTGCATCCGGCAAACTTTGTAAGCCATTATGATTTATATAGTTTATCAGTTTGATGAACAATGGCATCAGGATAAACAGCAGGCTCACAATGAGAACCAGGAAAACAATGGATCCAAAAACAGCAATGAGTCTGAGTCTTTTATTGTTTTTTAATTTATCCAGGATTACATTCCATGGGGGCAGGCTGTTAAATCCGGAAAAGGAACCTCTTTGCTGATGGTACTCCCCGGCTGCATGATGGTAGTCCCTGTCACCATGGTAATCCCTGTCACCATGGTAATCCCTGTCACCATGGTAATGCTGTCTCTCGCGATGTCCGTGGTGACTATCATTATACTTAAAATAATCCTTATGTCCCATTTTACAAAGTATTAAATTGGTGAAATCGGCATGAATTTATAGCAATAATTGCATACATATCAAACATAGGTTGTCTGATAATGAAAGCAGGTAAACTTTGCGGACTATGTCAGGATGATTTTGGAGGCTGCCAAAAGGCGAAGGTAAAGCCGGGTGTTTCAACCGCAGAGATAGCTGTTGAAAACGCTACTCCCTGGATGTAAGCTGAGCTGAAAGTAATTACTGAAACAACCTGGTCATCATCCCCCGAGTGTATATCTGAATTGAAGGAGAGGCATGAGGCAGGTGCTTCGGTGGAGGTTCCCTCGTAATGAAAATGGGTCCCGGGCATGCCATAAACCTTCATTCCCAGGCAAACTATGGAAAACAGGATTAGAAGAAGGTTCAGATTGGCTTTTCTGAATTGTTTCATGGAATGGCAAAATTAGCAGGAGTGCAGCAAGTTTCAAGAATATTCTGTTAAAAATTTGTTAATTGTCTAATTTTGCTTTCGTTTATTGGTGGAAACTCCAACGCTACTTTTGACTGCTCTTATGAATAACAAGCTATGGAACAGGGACTTTACCCTGCTTACCCTCTCTAATTTTTTAATGTGTTGTGCATACTATTCGTTGATTTCGACGCTGCCATTGTATATTTCCAATGTAATGAAGGCTCCGGAGAGCCTGGTCGGGCTGGTCATGGCAAGTTATGTTGTTGCTGCCATCATGATCAGGCCTTTCTGCGGGTTCAGCCTTGACAAGTATGGCAGAAAGAAACTTTTCCTGCTCTCACTTGTCATTTATGCCCTTACGTTTAACGGGTATCTTATGGCGACAACGGTCCTGGCGATGATTGTGGTTCGTTTCATTCACGGGTTAACCTGGGGGCTGACCACAACCTCCAATTCTACGGTGGCAGGTGATATAATTCCGGAAACCAAGCGGGGACAGGGATTTGGCTTTTTTGGGGTCTCAACCACCGCAGGGATGGCGCTTGGCCCAATGGTTGGAACAATCATCTTTCAGTATGGAGGATATACAGCCATGTTCGTGGCCGGTTGCCTGATCAGCCTGGTTAGCCTTGGACTTGCTTCGATGATAGGTTACAGGTCATATTACACGCCCAGGCCTGGTCTCGATTTCAACTGGAAAAACCTGGTTGAAACACGAACCATCATTCCTGCTGTCAATGTGTTGATTATCATGCTTACGTATGGCGGACTGATCTCTTTCGTGGCGCTTTTCGGACATGAGACCGGTATGGAAAATCCCTCAGGTTTTTTCCTGATCTATGCCATTGGGATCATCAGTTCAAGGTTTGCCATTGGGAAAGCGCTGGACAGGAACGGGCCACGCACTATAATCATCATCTGCCTGTCGCTGCTGATCATCGGATTTCCGCTCCTGGCAATGTGGCAGGACCAGGCTGGATTTTATATTGCCGCGTTGATTCTCGGCTTTGGCAACGGAGTGGTATTTCCAACCTTTCAAACAATGATAAACAATATGGTGCCTGCCACCCGGAGGGGCGCGGCAAGTTCGACCCTTTTCATGTCGGTGGATTTAGGAATGGGGCTCGGAATGGTTTTGGTAGGTGTGATTTCCCAGTACTTTTCGATAGCGGGAGCATTCCTCGTCTGCTCGGTAATATCCCTTGCCGGCCTGGTACTATTCCTGACCACGACACTGAAATACTATTCGGCGCACCAAATCAACTAAATTTTCGATTGGACGATTTTAGATTGACGATTGCCGTGCTATTCAAGAATCTGCCATAGGCAGCTAAAATCGTAAATCGTAAATCGTCCAATCGTAAATCTCTTTATCTTGGGAATAACCCGAATATTTTCCTCAGGTTTCGATGAAATTTGTGGATTCCGTTCACCGGATCAACATGCATGAGGATACACTCTTTGATTATCAGGTTGATGGCATGTCCTTTCGTTAATTCAATGGCTTCGGGTGTTTCTGACATCTGCTGGATCCAGATGTTGTCAATGCCCTTGGCAAGCGCTGCCGCCATCAGCTCACGTGTCAGTTTTTTCGGGGTGATGATTAACAGGCTGTGAACATTGAGTGGAAGCGCACCCACGTTTCTGAAGCATGGAATGCCATCAATGTTGTCGGTACCCGGGTTGATGGGATAAACTTCAAATCCCTTCTCCCTGAGCGTTTTGAAAACAAGGTATCCGAATTTTTTCGGATCCCTGGATACACCTGCAATGGCTATCTTCTTTATTGCGAGAAAAGTGTCGATGGATGCTTTGGTTGCCTTCATATGTTATTTTTTGAAAATGAAATAAACGGCCAGAATTAGAAATACAAATCCTATTAAATGGTTGATTCGCAATGTTTCAGTCTTGAAAAACAAGATCGTAAAAATGCTGAAAACAATCAAAGTGATGACCTCCTGGATCACTTTCAGTTCTACCAGGGAAAAAGGTCCCCCAAATTCACGATAACCAATCCGGTTTGCCGGCACCTGGAAGAAATATTCGAACAGGGCAATTCCCCAACTGAGCAAAACGATACTCACCAGCCCGAGATTCTGAAACCAGTTCATTTCCCTGAATTTTAAATGTCCGTACCAGGCCAGTGTCATAAAGGCATTGGACAGGATCAGCAGCAGGATGGTATAAATTCCGCGGGTCATGGCGTAATTTTCAATTTTTCTCCAAATGCTACTGAAATATAGTTGTCCATGCTCCCGCATACCTCAGCAGAAAACCTTATCCCGGAACCAATCAGGCCTGCCTGGATGGTCTCCGGGAAATTTTCAGACCATGGTCGGAAAAACAACTCATAGATCACGCCTGCATTGAATGCATCGCCCGCCCCAACAGTACTCAAAACATTAACCCGGGGAACTTCATAATATTGTGATGAACCATGTGCATATACCTGTACGAAATTACTGCTTTGGGTATAAATCAAAAACGGACACCCTGCCTGGTTAACAAACTGAAATGCCTCACTCGAATCGGCCGCATTAAAAATATTCCGGAAGTCCTCATCCGAACCCCGTACCAGGTTGGCCAAGCTGATATTTTCAACTATCCTGGGTTTCAGGGTTTCCAGCTCAGCAAGGTGTGCGTTCCTGAAGTTAGGGTCATAGATGATAAAGGCGCCCCTGGATTTTGCGGTCCTGACAAAATCTCTGATTACCTTATAAACAGGATCAGCAATGGCATAAATGGATCCGAAAAGGACAATATCCCTGTTGTTCACGTCAGGGAATGGTGCTTCCAGACGTTCTGCCGGAAAAAGTTTGTAAAATGAGTATTCCGCATCTTGTTCATGGTCGAGAAAAGCCAGTGCCAGTGCGGTTTTTCCGTTGGAATAGCGATTGACATAATCGGTTGAGACTCCGTTTTTTTCTAAAAATTCAGCAATCAGGTTTCCGGCATGGTCGGTACCGTATTCACTGATAAAAAAAACGGGCAGGCCGGCACGGCCAAGCGACACTGCTGTGTTCAGCATTGAACCACCTGGATTTGCCGTTACGGGCAAGTCGTTTTTGAAAATGATGTCGAGTACTGTCTCCCCTATGCAAAAAATCCTTTGTCCGGTCATCATCGTGTTGAAAAGAGTGCAATCAATACTCAATTTCCAGATCCAACTCTTCTCTCAGCGTTCGCAGGGCAGGATTTTTCCCGGCCATCATCTCAAACTTCTCCTTATCCGTATATGGTTTCATGGTTTTCTGTACATCGGCGATGGTGGTTTTCAGCTGGATTTTATAATTGTTCAGACGCCCCCTGAGAAACTCCATCATCTCGGTTTTCCGAAGGGTAAGTTCATCTTCCAGCACTTTATTGTCGAGGGTAAAAGTAATATTCCAGTTGTCCTGAAGTTCAGGGCGGGAATTATGCAAGGTGGAATAGAGATGAGGAAAGTCGTTTTTTAAATTATCAGCATACTCATCCCAGTGGAGAATGAGATCTGTCTGCGTAAATGGGGTGGCAACGTCGTACCGGGAAAGATCCTCATCAGGGTTATCAACCTCATGCCCCGTTTTAGGCATCGGCTTTTTAATGGAAGTAGTACTCGTGTAGCCATCTTTCATATCCCTCATCTTAAAGGGTTCAGAAACTTTTTTAGGTTGGATTTCATCATGAACAGACGGTGATTCCGGCTGCTTAACTTCAACGACTGGGGCTGGAATTGGAGAAGCAACTTCAGGGTTGGTGGCTGCAGGAGGAATCACCTGGGTCGGTTTAATAGGGATCGCTGCAGGCGCCGGAGCCGCAGGAGTTACTAATTTGGGAGGAGCAGGGGAAATGGGTGCCTGAGGAGGGCTGGTTCGCTCCTGTGCGATCATGGGGGCACACATCTGCATCAGCGAAAGTTCCAGGTGCAACCGTT
This sequence comes from Bacteroidales bacterium, assembly GCA_049317265.1. Classification (GTDB taxonomy): domain Bacteria; phylum Bacteroidota; class Bacteroidia; order Bacteroidales; family FEN-979; genus CAIVAT01. The sequence goes on along the minus strand of JBMOIP010000012.1, from coordinate 62,565 downwards.
TGTTGTTCGACGTTTTATAATTGAGGTCACACCGGTTGTTGATGTCGAGAAGGGTAAGCAGGAAGGTAACGGAGCATCTTCCGGATTGTTCAACATAATGGTTTCGTATGGATGGTGCGGTTTCCAGCAAACCGGCTGTGGCTGGATCCTTGCAGACCAATAAATTGCGAAGGTGTTCGCCGAATCCGATAAGAAAATGCTGCCCTTCAAATCCCTTCCCAATGATGTCGTTGATGGTGAGAAGCGGGCCCGAAATATCGCCCTGCAGGATCTGATCGGTTATTTTGAAAAAGTACTCATAGTCGAGGACATTCAGATTTTCCAGCACCGTGCTGTATGTCAGGGTATTTCCTGCAAAACTAACGAGCTGGTCAAAAATTGACAAAGCATCTCGCATGGCACCGTCTGCCTTTTGCGCCACAATATGCAGCGCATTATCCTCTGCCGTGATATGTTCCTTGTCAGCTACATGGTGGAGGTGTCCGGCAATATCCTCCACTGTAATCCGTTTGAAATCAAATATCTGGCATCTTGAGAGGATCGTTGGAAGGATTTTGTGTTTTTCTGTTGTTGCCAGGATGAATTTTGCATAGGGAGGAGGCTCTTCCAATGTTTTAAGGAATGCATTGAACGCATTGGCAGAGAGCATGTGGACTTCATCGATGATATAGACCTTGTACCGTCCCATCTGAGGAGGAACGCGCACCTGGTCAACAAGGTTGCGTATGTCATCAACCGAATTGTTGGAAGCGCCGTCAAGCTCATAAATGTTGAACGACGCACTCTCATTGAAAGAGACGCAGGAAGGACATTCGTCGCACGCTTCCATGTTGGAGGAGAGGTTTCCGCAGTTGATGGTCTTTGCCAGGATCCGGGCACAGGTAGTTTTACCCACGCCCCTCGGTCCGCAAAAGAGGAAAGCCTGTGCCAGCTGGTTGTTTTTGATGGCATTTTTAAGGGTGTTGGTGATGGAATTCTGGCCAACCACTGTGTCAAAAGTCTGTGGACGGTATTTCCTTGCCGATACGATGAAATTCTCCATTTACGAGTCCGTTTCTATTCCTAAATATTATTCAAAAGTACGAAAGTTTTTGTTTTTTGTGTAATTTGGCTGCAACTATCGACGCTGTTTTTATGCTGCTTATCCTTACAGATTCCATTTCTGCCAGAATTGTTTATATAGCTACCCTGATGGTGAAGGAGATGCTTGGAACCGAATTCCTTTTAACAACATCAATGGAGGAGTTTGTCAATTTTCCGGGACCGAAAATAATCTATTCAAGGAAGGTGAGTGAAGACGGAATTTCCATTGAAGCTGCCGGTCTGCTCTTTGAACAGGATGTGAAATACCATGAAATCCAGTGCTCCTTTTTGGATGGGACTCCATTGATATTCAAATCGGTGCATCCATCTTCGGCATTGCCATTCGATCCGTTTGCAGCAGGCTTTTATCTTGTAAGCCGTTACGAGGAGTATCATTCTCATAAAAGGGATAGTTACGGGCGGTTCCCTGCAACGGAGAGCATTGCCTGGAAGAGCGGATTTCTGGAAATCCCTGTGGTACATGCCTGGGCAGAGATGCTGAAGCGTTTACTAAGGAGGCATTACCCGGAAATGACCTTCACGCCCCGCAGGTATCAATTTGTGCCGACCATTGATGTCGACCATGCCTGGTGTTTTCGCGGACGAACCATCACCCGGACCCTGGGAGGATTTGGCAGGTCGATGCTGAAGGGGAACCTGGCCGATGTGATCGGTCGGGTAAAGGTCCTTGCAGGGTTCTCACCCGATCCCTATGATACCTACAATTTTATCCGGTCGGTGCATGAACCATCCGGCAACTTTCCGCTCTATTTCATTCTTTTTGCCGACTACGGCATGAATGACAACAATGTAACCATCACTTCCAAAAAGTTCCACCAGCTCCTGAGGGAACTTGACCAGCACGGAGGTGTCGGAATTCACCCTTCGCTTTCGTCCGGCAGGCATCTGCTGAAACTGGAAGACGAATATGACGGCTTATGTGAAGTGCTTGACCGTGATGTGACCATCAGCAGGCAGCATTTTCTTAAATTATCACTTCCTAGAACCTACAGGTGTTTGCTGCAATTCGGTATCACGGATGATTTCTCGATGGGATATGCTTCCCATACCGGATTCAGGGCCGGCATCGCCATGCCCTTTCCCTTTTTTGATCTCTCCAGGAATGAAGCGACGTCGATGATGATTCACCCTGTTTCAATCATGGATGTAACGCTGAAGGATTATCTTCGTCTAACCCCGGTTGAAAGCCTTGAAAAAATTGAAAAAATGATTCAACTCATCAAATCGGTAAACGGAGAATTCGTGAGTCTCTGGCACAATGAAAGTCTTGGCGATGCAGGTCGGTGGCAGGGCTGGCAGCGTGTATACAAGGAGATGGTAAAGCTGGCTTCATCCTGATTTTTATATGATCAAGTATCTCAGGCATCCACAGATTGACAAAACCCTTTGGGACGACTGCATCAGCAGTTCAGCCAATCGAAGGGTTTATGCATTCTCGTGGTATCTCGACCTGGTGAGCCCTTCATGGGATGCGCTGGTATTGGATGATTACAAGGCTGTTTTTCCGCTGACACACAAACGCAGGTGGTTTCTTCGCTACCTCGCGCAGCCATTCTTCGCCCAGCAGCTCGGAGTTTTTTCCAGGGATCCGCTCTCTGGGTCATTGGTAGCCGATTTTATGCGTGCCATCCCTTCCAGGTTCAGGTTTGTTGAGATACAGATGAATTCGCTGAATGATTGTCCTGACACCATCGCTGAGATTACCACCAGGAAAAACCACGAGTTGGCACTGGCTGCCGGGTATGAGCAGATTTCTGCCAACTATTCAAAAAACACTGTCAGAAATATCCGGAAATCAAGGGAATCAGGACTCTCCCTGACTCAAAATACCGGACCTGCAGCACTTATTGGCCTGTTTCGTGAGAATTTCGGGAACCGGGAGGGGAAACTTCAGGAGGGTCATTATGATAATTTACAAAGGCTGATATCCATGTGCCTTGACGGGCAGAAGGGGTTTATCCTCGGCGTTAACAACAGCACCGGCGGATTATCTGCAGGTGCATTTTTCCTGTTTGACCACCACAGGGTATATTATCTTTTTGCCGCTTCCGCGCCTGAAGCCCGGGAAAATGGCGCCATGTTTTTATTAATAGATCATTTTATTGCCACCAATGCAGGGGCGAACCTGGTGCTCGACTTTGAAGGGGGAAATGATTTCAACCTTGGAAGGTTCTATAAAGGATTTGGCGCCATGGAAGTTCCTTATCCTGCAACGAGGCTCAGCAGGTTTCCTTCGTGGGTTGAAAAATTGGTTTATTTCATCCGCAACAACTGAAAATAGAGAAAAATGGCTATTTTTGTGATAATGTAAAAAAATGTAACCATGGTCAATGTTCTATCAGCAGGCAATTCCATCCTGAACCAGTTTATCTCGGAACTCAGGGATGCGGACATTCAGAAAGACAGTTTAAGATTTCGTCTTAACCTGCAACGGTTAGGTGAAATATTTGCCTATGAGATCAGCAGGGGATTGTCGTACGAAACACGGGAAGTTGTGACTCCGCTGGGTATCGCTAATGTTCCGATGCTGATTGAGTATCCTGTGCTGGCAACCATCCTCCGGGCCGGACTGCCATTTCACCAGGGATTTCTCAATTTCTTTGACAAGTCGGAAAATGCTTTTATATCCGCCTTCCGTCGTCATCACAAAGATGGGACATTCTCGATCAACATCGAGTATTCATCCGTTACGGAAATAGAGAACAAGGTTGTAATTTTATGTGATACCATGCTGGCCTCCGGTTCATCCATGGTTTTGGCATACAAGGAACTGATCACCCACGGGAAGCCGTTGCATACGCACATTGTGGCTGCAGTGGCCAATGTTGAAGGAATAGAATACGTAAAAAAGCATATCTCAAGGGATGGCATCACGCTATGGGTTGGCGCGGTGGATGATGAGATGACTGCACAGTCATACATTGTTCCCGGCCTGGGTGATGCCGGCGACCTTGCTTACGGGAAAAAACACTGATCAACTTTATGAAAAACACACTGGTTCTTGAGAATATCAATATTTCCCTGGTTTCCATCCGAAGCCATCTGTTGCGCACTGTTCTGACCATCCTGATCATTTCGTTCGGAATTATGGCGCTGGTGGGAATCCTTACTGCTACCGACTCCATTAAATATTACCTGACCCAGAATTTTTCCATGATGGGTTCCAACACCCTCACCATCCGGAACCGTTCGATGAACATCCATATGGGAGGGAGCAACCAGAAGGAAAAACGTTACGAACCCATCACGTTCAACCAGGCCCAGGAGTTCAAGGACCGGTTCGATTTTCCGGCATTCACCTCGGTGTTTACCCGTGCTACAGGAATTGCCACGGTGAAATATGGCGTCAATAAAACCAACCCGAATGTAGGAGTTATTGGTGCTGATGAAAACTACCTGATTACCTCGGGTGATGAGGTTGAATTCGGCAGGAACTTTACTCCCAATGAGGTCTATTACGGATTTAGTTCGGTCATCCTGGGCGCCTCCCTGGTGAGCGACCTGTTTAAAAACAAAGAGGATCCATTGGGGAAGATCATCTCGATTGGACCGGGGAAATTTAAAATTATCGGCGTGCTGAAATCAAAAGGTTCCAGCATGGGGTTCAGCGGTGACCGTACTTGTTTTATCCCGGTGACAAATGTGCGGACCAACTTCCCACGCCCAAGTATGTCGTTTAATATCAATGTGATGGCCAAACGGCCGGAGTTGGTGGATGCTGCCACCGGGGAGGCTACGGCCATCCTGCGGAACATCAGGAAAGTGCCGGTTGGTGTTGAAGACACCTTTGAGATCACCAAGAGTGACAACATTGCCAAAATGTTGATCGAAAATATCAAGTATGTTACCTGGGCAGCAACCATCATTGGAGCTATCACACTGCTTGGGGCAGCCATCGGGCTGATGAACATCATGCTGGTTTCCGTTACCGAGCGCACCCGGGAGATAGGCATCCGAAAGGCCATCGGAGCCACGAAACGTGTGATCAGGAACCAGTTCCTGGTCGAATCGATCGTGATCGGACAGCTGGGTGGCATGCTGGGTATCCTTCTGGGCATTCTGGTTGGAAATGTGATGTCACTTGTCATCGGAAGCGCGTTCATTGTTCCATGGATATGGATTATTACCGGGGTGGTGCTTTGCTTTGCCGTAGCCCTTATCAGCGGGATCATCCCTGCCCGGAAAGCTGCCAACCTCGACCCGATCGAATCACTTCGCTACGAATAGTTACCTTATGGATGTTTCCGGGGTCACCGCCATGCTGCGTAAGGAGTTCCCGTATGAGCCTACTGAGGGTCAGGACAAGTTGTTGGTGGAACTTGCTAAATTCCTGACACACTCCTGGAATCAGCCAAATGCCCTGTTCATCCTGAGAGGTTATGCCGGAACAGGAAAAACCACGGTGGTAAAAGCCCTGGTGAATGCCCTGCCGCAATTAGGGAAGAAAACTTCATTGCTCGCCCCGACGGGCCGTGCAGCAAAAGTGCTGACCAGTTACACGAAAAAAGAGGCCAATACCATTCATCGCAAAATCTATTTTGCCAGGACCAACAAGGATGGCCTGATTGACCTTAAGCTCCAGGTCAATTACCACAAGCATACGCTCTTTATTGTTGATGAAGCCTCCATGATACAGCACACCATGTCGGCTGACGGAGCTCTGTTCTCCTCGCGGAATCTCCTTGATGATCTTTTCCAGTTTGTTTACAGCGGTGAAAACTGCCGCATGCTGTTCATTGGCGACGGAGCCCAGCTGCCTCCTGTTGGGCTTGATCACAGCCCGGCATTGGACCAGGAATTTCTTAAGCGCGCCTTTCATCTCAGTATTGATAACTTTGAGCTGACCGAGGTGGTCAGGCAGGCCCGGGAATCGGGTATCCTGGTCAATGCAACGCTGGTCAGGCAGCAACTCCAGGTGCAGAAATTTGAGTTTCCGGTCTTCTCCCTCGATGGGTATAAAGATATCACCAGGTTAAATGGCCAGTCTCTTGAAGAGGCGTTAAACCATGCCTATTCAGGATCCCGGAGAGAGAATAATGTGGTTATATGCAGGTCGAATAAGCGGGCCAATATCTATAACCGGGAGATCCGTAACAGGATTCTGTTCATGGAAGAGGAGATATCGACAGGGGACTACCTCATGGTTGTTAAAAATAATTATCACTGGCTCCCCGTAGAGTCTACTGCCGGATTTATTGCAAACGGCGATATTGTCGAACTCATAAGGATCCGCACCATTGAGGAGTTGTACGGTTTCAGGTTTGCCGATGTAACGATCAGGTTTCTTGATTATCCCGACGAAAAGGACCTGGATGTTAAAATTATCCTGGATACCCTCATGTCGGAATCGGCAGCCCTGCCTCAACAGGACAATAATCGGTTATTCCAGGCAGTTCTGGCAGATTTCCAGGATGTTCCGAACCGCAGAGAACGCATGGAAAAAGTCAAGGCAAGTCCTTATTTTAATGCACTCCAGGTAAAATTCGCCTATGCGTTAACCTGCCATAAGACACAAGGCGGCCAATGGGATACAGTTTTCATTGACCAGGGATACCTCAACGATAAGATGCTCAACACAGAATTTGAAAGATGGCTTTATACCGCCGTTACCAGGGCGACCAGAAAATTATACCTGATCAATTTTGAAGAGCGCTTTTTTAAATGACAAATGGCGTATGACCATTGTATCAAGGGTCATACGCCATTTGAAATCTGACGTTTGAAAATCAGTGTTACCAGCCTAACAGCGTAAGGCCGACCGTGAATGGATAGAGTTCCGGTCCCTGGTTTTTCTGAAACATTTTTGTCAGCGAATAGGTGCCGAACAAGTTGATGTGCGACCAGCCGATCCGAACAGACGCATCCAGTTTGAACGGGCTCAGATGGTAGGCGCCACGGTCATTTACAGAATGATGTTCCACATCAAAAGTTGCGACTTTATTCCCTTGTTCATCCACCAGGTTGTACGAGCCTCCTTTATTGTCGTAGGTCTGCTTGGTATATGAACCGATCCGTAAGCCGCCAATCACGCCAATGGATGCATGGAAACTGCTGATTCTGCGGTATGGGTTGGTTTGGTATTCAAAGAAGAGAGGCAGCGTGAGGTATGAAACCACCAGCTTGTTCACTTTCATTGTAACTGCATTCCCCTGCTGATCCTGGACTTTGTAGGCAACCAGTGCGGATGAGTCCTGCAGCATCACATAATTTTCGGTAAAATAGTAGTTGCTGATCTGGAAACCAAGTCCTGAAGTGAACCCAAATTTACTTTTATAGAGGTTGACATTCAGTTCGAAAGGGTTAAGGTTCACCGTAAGTGACCTGGCTGTGTTCATGTTCATGTAAGGATTTGCAGGGGTAAAGGTCATGTTGAAATCAGGTGTAACATAACCACTGATTCCAAGGTCAACACCTGCCCAATGACCATTGTATTTCCTGTTATTTTTGCAAAAGGGAAATTCACTCATGTTGAAGTTCTCGATGGCACAGGTAAAATCCTTCATCATGGTGCTGTCACTCATGTGTTTACCATGTTTAAACCCGTGGTGTTTTTTCTCGGTTTGCGCAGTTGCATTGACTGCTATAAAAGCTATGATAGTAAAAATAAGAGATATTCTAATGATGGATTTCATATAGATATTGATTTGGTTAGACATTACTGGACACAGGACGCAACGAATCCCGAAATGTTACAGGGCTGGAATAATAAATCAGGAATCGAGTTTGAGCACGGCCAGGAAGGCTTTCTGAGGAACTTCAACATTTCCGATCTGGCGCATCCGCTTTTTCCCTTTCTTTTGTTTCTCCAGGAGTTTGCGCTTACGGGTGATGTCGCCGCCATAGCACTTGGCTGTTACATCCTTTCTGAGGGCTTTCACAGTTTCGCGTGAGATCACTTTTGCGCCGATTGCGGCCTGGATAGCAACATCATACTGTTGACGGGGGATGAACTCCTTCAGTTTTTCACAGAACCGGCGTCCAAAATCGTAGGCATTATTCCGGGTGATCAGGGCTGAGAGCGCATCCACGATTTCGCCGTTGAGCAGGATGTCGAGTTTGATCAGGTCGGCGGTTTGCCATCCCGAAGGATGATAATCGAAGGAGGCATAGCCTTTCGAGATACTTTTCAGCCGGTCGTAGAAGTCAAACACGATCTCTCCAAGAGGTAACTCAACAGTAAGTTCAATGCGGTCGGTGGTGAGGTAAACCTGATTTTTCAGGATTCCCCGTTTACCCACGCACAGGGTCATGATGGCGCCGATGTATTCAGACTTGGTTATGATGTTGGCGGTAATGGTCGGCTCCTCGATTTTATTGATGTAGTTGGGTTCAGGCAATCCGGACGGATTGTAAACATCGAGCATCTCACCCTTTGTGGTATAAACCTTATAGGAGACGTTGGGAACCGTAGTAATCACATCCATGTCGAATTCCCGGTCGAGGCGTTCCTGGACGATCTCCATATGAAGCAATCCAAGGAATCCGCAGCGGAATCCAAAACCAAGCGCCGCAGAAGCTTCAGGTTCAAAGGAGAGGGCGGCATCATTCAGCCGGAGTTTTTCCAGCGAATCACGCAATACTTCATAATCATCGGCATCTGTGGGGTAAATCCCGGCAAATACCATCGGTTTTACCCCAATAAAGCCTTCAATGATTTCAGTGCAGGGCCGGTTAACATGGGTGATGGTATCACCAACCTGGACCTCCTTGCTGTTTTTAATTCCGGAGATGATGTATCCCACATCACCGGCATAAACCGTATTTCTGATCTCCTGTTTCATGCGAAGGATCCCGACTTCATCTGCGTGATAGTCCATCCCGGTGGCCACAAACTTCACATGGTCGCCTTTTTTGATGGATCCGTTAAAAATCCTGAAATAGGCCACAACTCCCCTGAATGGATTGAAGAGCGAGTCGAAAATCAACGCCTGCAGGGGTGCTTCAGGATCGCCTTTCGGGCAGGGTATCCTGGTAATAATGGCATCCAGCACCTGGTCGATGCCAATACCTGTTTTTGCACTTACTGCCAGGATCTCATCGTGGTCGCATCCCAGCAGGTCGACAATCTGGTCCTTGACCTCTTCAATCATGGCCGCATCCATGTCGATTTTATTCAGTACAGGAATGATGGTGAGATTGTGGTCAATGGCAAGATAAAGATTGGATATTGTCTGTGCCTGGATCCCCTGGGTGGCATCTACCACCAGCAGGGCTCCTTCACATGCAGCAATGGCCCGGGATACTTCATAAGAGAAATCCACGTGGCCCGGGGTGTCGATAAGGTTTAACACATACTCTTCCCCGTTGTGAGGGAAGTTCATCTGGATGGCGTGGCTCTTGATGGTAATGCCCCGTTCACGTTCCAGGTCCATATCATCAAGAACCTGTTCCCTGGAATCCCTTTCAGAGACAGTATCTGTCCATTGCAACAGACGATCGGCCAATGTTGATTTGCCATGGTCGATATGGGCAATTATACAAAAATTACGGAGATTTTTCACGGGTGCAAAGATATGAAATCTACCGCAGGATTGTCACTGTGCCATGAAGATTTCGCTTGACAATGCCATTGAGGGTGATTTCATAAACATCACAGATGTAGAAATATGTCCCGTCGCTGCATGGCTGGTTTGTTGTTTTGTCTTTGCCATCCCACTGTATTCCAGGGTTATTTGATTCAAAAACAAGTTTGCCCCACCGGTCATACATTTTCAGCTGAACTTCGCTGATGGAGGTATAGAGCGGAAAGGGTATGAAAAAATCATTAGTTCCGTCGCCATTGGGCGTGAAGATGTTCGGCAGGGTATACTGGGGGCAAGAAGTTATATCGACACAGATAATGTTGCTGGTGTCACTGAGGTTTCCGACAGAATCGATGGCTGAAACACCATAGCAGCCGGCTATGGATCCGGGCGGCATGTGTATGAATGTGGTGTCGTGAGGATCGTTCACAGAATCAATGAGAACAGGCTGTCGATGGTTGGGACTAAAGTAAATGTAATACCTGGCAATGTCGCCGGAACAAGTATCACCCGGTCTAGCCCACGACAATACATTCATGGATGTTTCACATAAGGTATTGATGGTCAGAAGCGGAGGACAGGGGGGGACATTGTCGATGGGGGTGGCGCAGGTCTCTTGTGAGAAATTAATGATGGGATCAACAAACCCCGGGGCAGAATAGTTTCCGATGCTTTTAATTTTATAGCAATAGTTCAATCCGTTGATGAGCCCCTGGTCATTAAACCTGGGAAGTGTGCTGAAGCCCACAGAGTCAAAACCGGCTCCTCCCGGATCTTTGCGGTAAATTGTAAATTCATGGTTGATCCAGGGAACTTCATTGTTCCAGCTTAGCTTAATCATTCTGTCGGTAGGTTCCGCATTAAGAAACATGGTTGTTGCTGCCTGGGATGAGCCTACCAGGAACCGGTTCCCGGGTGTTACATTGTAAAGATCGATCCGGTAGGAGTAGTGAAACAGTGTGGTGTTCAGCTGGTTGTCAGTCAGTGTGGTATCGTCAAGGCTGGTAATGGAGTCAATAAGTGCAAACTGTCCCGGAAGATCGGACCTTGAACGGGAGATGAGATATTTGTAAGGTCCCGGTATCTGAATGGTATCTAGCTCTGTAGGCTTGGACCAGGCTATATAAACTTTCCCGCTCTCCCCGTTTGTGGTGAGGACGCTTGCATTGGTTATCACCGCAAGGTCCTTCTTCAGGGAGGCACACGCTTCATTGGAAGCATAGCTTTCAGCCTTGTCGGGATAATAGGCCACCACAAGGTAGCAGTACTTCAGTCCGCGCATAAGCCCGGCCCCATGATTGTCATCCAGGAAAGTAACACTGCTGATGTCAGTCACCACGGCTATTTTAGTGTATCCGAGGTAGGCAGGCACCCCTGTTTCGCAGTAGTCGGGAATGTAACCGGTAGAGTCGGCTTTGCGATAGATGTAGTATCCTTTTGCATTGGGACAGGTGTAGCTGTCCCAGCTCAGGGTGACTGTATTTCCCATTGGGTTTGTTGCCAGGTTTTTAGGCGCCGGGCCTATCACCTTGATATTAATAGACTTGATGGCTACTAGGCTCACCGGTACTGAGTTGTCCTTTGCTTTGAAGAAAACCTGGTAGTTGCGGTTCTGCACATGGTTGCACACCGTATTCCAGCGAAAAACAGATTGCACATAGCCATACCCTACAGCAGGATTCGGTTCCAGCGTTGCCGGGCTCTCTTTCAGGATCAAAGGCCCTCCTGTACCAGTCAGGGTGATTTTGTCAATGATGGTGTCATGAGCCGAAACAGGAAATCTCAGAATTTTACCAGCTTCAACGCAGGTGTCATATACGGAGTCGATTACCGGTGGTTTATTGTTGCATGCCAGCACAATGATCTGCATGTCGCGGAGGACTGAACCTATTTTGTACCCGTTACGCCACTCTTCGACAAGGATGGCGATGTTATATTCTCCCTGCTGCTGGGGGCTGTCCCAGATCAAATCCCCGGTTACAGGATTCAATGTCAAACTGTTGGATGCTTTCGGGTAGGTGTATCCGGGGATGACCTGCCCGAGTGCGCCCCTGCAGGGAACCAGTTTAAAGGAGAGGCTGTCGCCATCCACGTCATAGGCGCCGGGATTATGATAAAAAACCTGGTCAACACAACCATTATCAATGGGTGGCATCAGCAGGACAGGGGAGTTGTCCTGTCCCCCAAGAAAAGGGCTGATGGTAAGTTCGGAATAGATATACAACGGGGTGTTTATGGAGTTGGGGATGTTGATAATCCCCCCATTGCGGTTTGGGTCCTCACAGGAGATGGTGTAGGTGGCCGACGCAGGAAAATCATGACGTCCGCTATAACGATTGTAAGTGATATCATCCGGCAGGTATTTGATGGTATCCCGTTTGATTTCGGTTGCTGTTCCGTCACCCCAATTGACAGTAAGGTATTCGCGGTATGCGTTGGCAGGACTAGGTGTAAAGGTATAGGAGATCAGGGTGATCTCGTAGGTTAAATCCTTGATATACCTGAAGGTTATCTCCGCAGCCCGCTGATGGGTGGCAAAAACCATGGAAGGCAAGGCAAGGCAAAATACCAGGACAGCCAGCAGCAGACGCTTTATCAGTCGGTTGAACATCTCGGGAAAGTAGCTTCAGAATATATCGTCAAAAGTAATAATTTTCTCCCCCCGATAAGGGCACATTATCTCAATTCATTCTAAATTTTAACTATTTTTGCATGGTATTAAGAAAATGGTCACAAATGAAGTATCAGCAGGATTCAGAAGTTGAAAAACGTGAAATTCTCAAACGTTACCGCAACCTGCTGAGATTATGGAAACCAAGAAATCCGGTTGATAAAAAGATTGTCCACAAGGCCTTTAAAATGGCCCTTGAAGCGCATAAGGATATGCGCAGGAAAACCGGGGAACCCTACATTTACCACCCGCTTTGTGTTGCAACGATTGCCGCCGGTGAAATCGGTCTGGGTGCCACTTCCATCATATGTGCTTTGCTGCACGATGTGGTTGAAGACACGGAGTATACCATTGAAGATATCAGGGGCCTGTTTGGTGACAAGGTTGCAGCTATTATTGACGGACTTACCAAGATCAAGGGGATCTTTAACCAGCATACGCCATCGATCCCTGCCGAGAATTTCAAGAAGATACTTCTGACGCTTTCCGACGATGTCAGGGTCATCCTGATCAAACTTGCCGACAGACTGCACAATATGCGAACGCTTGATGCGCTCTCGCATGAAAAGCAGCTGAAAATAGCTTCCGAAACCATCTACCTTTATGCACCGCTGGCCCATCGCCTCGGTTTGCATGCGATTAAAAGCGAACTGGAAGATCTTGCGCTTAAATATACCGAACCGGGTGTTTTTGAAACAATCTCGACCAAGCTGAAGGAATCTGCAAAAAGCCGGTCACGCTTCGTCAACAAGTTCATTTACCCCATTAAAAAAGCGCTGGCGGAGAAGGGATTTGTGTTTGAAATCCATGACCGGGAGAAATCTATAGCGGCAATCTGGCTGAAAATGCAGAAAAAGGAGGTCCCATTTGAAGAGATCTATGATATTTTTGCCATCCGGATCGTGATTGACTCACCTGTTGAAACTGAAAAATCGGATTGCTGGAAAGTCTATTCAGCCATAACGGACTTTTATCGCCCGAATATGGACAGGTTGCGTGACTGGATATCGATCCCCAAGGCAAACGGCTATGAGGCATTGCATACCACCGTGATGAGCCATACAGGCCAGTGGGTTGAGATCCAGATTCGCTCACGACGGATGGATGACATTGCCGAGAAGGGTTATGCTGCCCACTGGAAGTACAAGGAGGCGATGCACATCAACAGCCGGCTCGACAACTGGCTTGACCGGATCAAGGAGATGATCGAAAGTCCGGATGCAGATGCATTGTCGTTTATTGATGACGTTAAAGGGTTCTTTTTTCTTGACGAGATATCTGTTTTTACACCCCAGGGCGAGTTGCGTTCCCTCCCTGCCAATTCCACGGTGCTCGATTTTGCCTATGCCATACACAGCGAACTTGGCGATACGTGCATCGGGGCAAAAGTTGATAAGAAGCTTGTTCCCATCACCCATGTCCTGACAAACGGACAGCAGGTGGAGATAATTACCTCGATGAAGCAGGCGCCCAGGGAAGAGTGGCTGAATTATGTGGTAACCACAAGGGCGAAATCAAGTATTAAGCTGGCTGTGAGGGCAGAGAAAAAAAAATATGCAAAGGCAGGAAAAGAGGATCTGGGGAACTGGTTTGAACACCATGGACTTGAGTTCTCCAACGGCAACATCAAGAAGTTCCTGATGGCCAATAACTTCAGCAGCATCGTTGATCTCTATTATTCCGTTTCTCACGGTACGATAGGAGAGAAGGATGTGAAGCTTTTTGCAGCTTCCAATGTGCGCAATGGCTGGTTAAGCTACATCTCGCGGGGGGGCACAAGGGGCAACGGATGGGATGACGAGGAGAGCGTTGAACCTGAAAGCATAAAATCTGGCATGCCTGACCAGGAAATCAAGTTAAAAGCCCTGGCCATTGATTATGTAGCTGCTCCCTGTTGTAATCCTATTCCGGGTGATGAGGTGATCGGCCTGGTTGTTTCTGACTTCCAACCGATGCAAATTCACCGGACTAAATGTATAAAAGCACAGGAACAAATAACCGTTCTTGGCAACAAGATGGTCAGGGTAAACTGGGCTCATCATGAGTCCATCTCTTTCCTGGCAGAAATTAAAGTGATTGGTATTGACAGGCAGGGACTTACAAATGAGATCTCTCAAATTATATCCAATGATTTGAACCTGAATATTAAATCATTTCACATCGATGCAATTAACGGGCTCACCGAAGGCTCCATTGCACTGTATGTCAAGAATACAGCGAACCTTTTCGATGCATTGAACAAGCTGAAATTGGTGGAAGGTATTACACATGTTACCAGGATAAATTAATTTTTCGAAAAAAATTTATTTTTATTCGTTCTAAATACTGATTATTGTTTACCTTTATGGCAAATTTTGCAATATGATCAAAAAACCTATGGAAGATATTATCGAAACTGCCCGGAACCTATTCACCGACTACCTTGAACGGCATGGACACCGTAAAACCCCCGAGCGTTACACAATTTTAAAGGAAATTTTTGCTACTGACGGACATTTCGATATAGAGACCCTGTACATCCGGATGAAAAATCACAAATACCGGGTAAGCAGGGCAACACTTTACAATACAATTGAGTTACTTCTTGATTGTGGCCTTGTCACAAAGCATCAGTTTGGAACCAACTATGCCCAGTTTGAAAAATCAACGTTGCTGAGACAACATGATCATTTCATTTTTGAAGACTCAGGCGATGTCATTGAATTTTATGACCCCCGTATCGAAGAGATGAAAGCCCATGTTGAAGGGATGTTTAATGTAAACATAACCCATTACGCACTTACATTTTACGGTAATTCAAAATCAAAGAAGTAATATTCTGTTATGAAGGTTGATGTGATCCTCGGACTCCAATGGGGGGATGAAGGAAAAGGTAAGATCGTGGATGTATTTACACCGAATTATGATGTAATTGCACGTTTTCAGGGAGGTCCCAACGCTGGCCATACCATTATTTTCGGCGGTAATAAGTTTGTCCTTCATACGATCCCATCCGGGATATTTCACAAGCAAACCCTTAATGTGATTGGAAATGGGGTCATTATTGATCCGTTTATCCTGTTCAAAGAGATTGACAAACTCCGGGAAGCGGGAATGACGCCCGAGGATAATCTTCTTGTGTCACGGCGGGCGCACCTGATCCTGCCATCCCACAGGCTCATGGATGCCGCGCTTGAGTCAGACAAAGGAAACGCAAAAATCGGATCAACCTTAAAAGGAATTGGCCCGACCTATACGGATAAATACGGACGGAATGGATTGCGAGTCGGTAACATCAATGACCATAACTTCCATGCCCAGTATGAACAACTTAAATCAGTTCACCTGGATACGATCAGGCACCTGGGTTTCGATGATGCAGCACACCTTTTAGACGGCCTCGGTTTCGCGGCTTATGAGCAGAAATGGTTTGATTCAATTGAAAGGCTGCGGGCCCTGAAGATCATAGACAGTGAAGTATTCCTGAATAAATGCCTCGATGAGGGCAAAAAGGTGCTTGCAGAAGGCGCCCAGGGTACCATGCTTGATGTGGATTTTGGCTCCTATCCGTTTGTTACCTCCTCCAATACAATCACTGCCGGTGTTTGTTCGGGTCTGGGTATTTCTCCTCACCGGGTTGGAAAGATCTATGGTATTTTTAAAGCCTATTGTACCCGTGTTGGCAGCGGCCCTTTCCCCACGGAATTGCATGATGCAGACGGGGAAAAATTGCGGGTTGGCGGAAATGAGTTCGGATCTACCACCGGGCGTCCGCGCCGTTGTGGCTGGCTTGACCTCCCCGCACTTAGATATTCCATCATGCTGAATGGCGTTGACAGTTTGATCATGATGAAGGGGGATGTGTTAAATCCGTTTCCTTCCATCAATATCTGTACTGACTACCAGAGGGACAATAAAATAATAGATGGTTTTCCGTTTGACCTGTGTGATGAGACCATAGAGCCTGTGTATAAAAAAATGGCCGGATGGAATACAAATCTGGACACCTGCAAGGTGGTTGATGACATGCCGCAAGCCCTGGCGGAATATGTACAGTACGTTGAGCGTGAAGTTGGATTACCGGTTGATACGATATCCATCGGCCCCGACAGGATGCAGACCCTGCAGCGCTAGTCTCCCTTTTAAAGTTTCCTTTTTACTTCGGTAAGCTCGTAACCTTCAACGATATCTCCCACTTTGATGTCATTGAAGTTGTCAATATTTAACCCGCATTCATAGCCGGTTTGAACTTCCTTCACATCGTCCTTGAAGCGTTTGAGAGATCCCAGCATGCCGGTATGTACCACAATGCCATCGCGGATTACCCTGATTTTGGTATTCCTGGTCACTTTTCCGTCGAGCACCATACAGCCGGCAACAGAACCCACTTTGGTGATTTTGAACACATCACGGACTTCAATGTTGCATAGGATCTTCTCCTCGATTTCAGGGGACAACATACCTTCGATAGCGGCCTTGATCTCTTCAATGGCCTGGTAAATAATTGAATAGAGACGGATGTCGATCTGTTCTGCTTCTGCAAGTTTGCGTGCATTCACAGATGGGCGCACCTGGAATCCAACAATAATCGCGTTAGAAGCAGATGCCAGCAAGACGTCAGATTCAGTAATGGCACCAACCGATTTGTGGATCACATTAACCATTACCTCCTCATTGGATAATTTCAACAGTGAATCTGAAAGCGCTTCAACAGAACCGTCCACATCGCACTTGACAATGATGTTGAGTTCTTTGAAGTCACCAATGGCGATACGTCTTCCGATCTCATCCAGGGTGATGTGCTTCTGGGTACGCAAACCCTGCTCACGCTGCAGCTGCAAGCGCTTGGTGGCAATGAGTTTCGACTCTTTTTCATCGGCCATGACATTGAAACCGTCACCAGCCTGTGGAGCTCCGTTCAGGCCAAGCATCAGCATGGGTTGTGAAGGACCTGCTTCCTTGATAGGAATATTACGCTCGTTGTACATCGCCTTTACTTTGCCATAGGTTGCCCCGGCAAGAACAATGTCTCCAACGCGCAAAGTGCCGTTTTGAACCAGGAGTTTTGCCACGTATCCACGGCCCTTGTCAAGGGATGATTCAATGACCGTTCCTGTGGCGAGCCTCTTGGGATTGGCTTTCAGGCTGAGCATTTCTGCTTCAAGCAATACCTTCTCCAGCAGTAATTCCACATTGGTACCAACCTTAGCAGAGATCTCCTGGGTCTGGTATTTACCGCCCCACTCTTCAACAAGGATATTCATCTTGGATAACTCTTCGCGGACCTTTTCAGGGTTTGCATTCGCTTTATCCATTTTATTGAATGCGAAAACAATTGGAACTCCTGCTGCAAGGGCATGGTTAATGGCCTCGCGGGTTTGGGGCATTACATTTTCATCGGAAGCAATCACGATAATTGCAACGTCGGTAATACCTGCACCACGGGCACGCATGGCCGTGAAGGCTTCGTGACCAGGGGTGTCAAGGAAAGTGATTTTTTTCCCGTCTTCACGCTGTACTTCATAAGCGCCGATGTGCTGGGTAATACCCCCTGCTTCACCTGCAACCACATTGGTGCTCCTGATGAAATCGAGGAGTTTGGTTTTCCCGTGGTCCACATGTCCCATAACGGTGACAATGGGCGGACGGTCAACCAGGTCTTCAGGTTTGTCGGGTTCATTCTGCTTGATGGCTTCCTGAACTTCCACACTGACGAATTCAACTTTATGTCCGAATTCTTCAGCAACAAGGGTGAGGGTTTCAGCATCGAGACGCTGATTGATGGATACGAACATACCCAGCGCCATACAGGTGGAGATAACATCTGTGACGGGGACATTCAACATCGATGCAAGTTCATTGGCGGTAACAAATTCAGTAACCTTGATCACCTGCTTGCCCTCTTCCATTCGCTCCTGTTCCTGGTGCATCTGGTGGCTTACGGCATCACGCTTGGCTTTACGGTATTTCGATGCCTTTGATTTGCCAGAAGGACTCAGCCGTGCAAGGGTTTCTTTGATCTGCTTTTCAATATCCTCTGAAGTTACTTCAGGTTTCTGAATATCCTTATGGAATTTCTTATCCTTGGCAAGGGTTGGCTTATGCAGCGCAAGCCGCGGAGTATCCGTACTGGCTGTGGTGGAAGGTGTGCCAACTTCGCCCTGGCGTTTAATGCGTTTACGCTTCTTCTTTTTCGACTTCAGGGTCTCATCAGAGGAGGATGCAATGGGTTGTGGTTTTTTCTTTTCGAATTTTTTAGGTTCGGGAAGGATAATGGAACCAAGGATGGTCGGGCCTTCAAGAATGATCCGCTCGGTAGGCAGAAAGTTTGACTCCTGCACCGGGGCAGCCGGTTTCTGGATTACCGGTTCTTCGGGAATAGTTTCGACCACAGCTGCTACAGGAACAACCTCTTCCGGCAGCTTTGCTTCAACAACCGCTTCCGGTTCCGGGGTTGGAAGCGGAGTTAACTGAACTTCTGATTCCGGCTGGGGTTGGGTTTTAACTTTTTTGGATAATTTTTTCTCAAAAACAGCCAGGTCCATTTTGCCGACAATCTTTAAGTCATTTGTCGGTTTTTGTTCAGGTTCAACGACAGGTTCGGTTGCCTGTGCCTCAACAGGTTGTTGAGGTGGCTCAGGTGTTTGCTCAACAGGAGCCTCACTCTTCGGAGCTTCGGCAATGACCGGTTCGGCTACGACGACGACGACGGGTGGAGGTGGTGGTTCGGGGGCCTGAGTTACAGGTGGTGTTTCAACAACCACCGGTTCCGGCAACTTTTCCTCCGGGATGGTTACAGGGGGTGATGGAATTTCCTGTGGAGGTATGACTTCAACTTTCTTCTCTTCTTTAACGGGTTCTTTGGCAATAACTTCCTTTGGCTTCCGGGCAGCGTCGTGCTGCTTTTTCTCGAACTCCATGGAGACATTCTTGATAAACAGGTCATCAAGTTCTTTCTCACGATCCTTGAATGCCGTTTTCTTGTCTTCTATGGTTATCGTTTCATGGGTGGCAAATTGCAGCCCAATCTTCTTTGCCTCTTCTTTAACATGTTTTTCCGACGCAAACTCCTTCATCAGGAGACTGTACATCTCCGGAGATAATTTCGCGTTGGGATCCATGTCCATCGGGAAACCCTTCTTAACAAGGAAATCCACTACGGTCTTGATCCCAATGTTAAATTCCCGAGCAGCTTTGCTTAACCTGGTAGTTGTTATACCTTCACTCATTCAGCAAAATTATGGTTTTTTATTCAAATTCCGATCTTAAAATACGGACGACTTCATTGATGGTCTCCTCTTCAAGGTCGGTACGCTTCACCAATTCCTCAACATCCATGTCGAGCACACTCTTTGCCGTGTCACAACCGATGGACTTCAGTTCATCAATGATCCACTGATCGATTTCATCGGAAAACTCCTGGATATCAACATCTTCATTGTCAACATCGGTATCGCGGTACACGTCAATTTCATACCCGGTAAGCTTACCGGCAAGTTTAATGTTGAAACCGCCTTTACCAATGGCCAGTGAAACCTGGTCGGGTTTCATGTACACGTCGGCTCTCTTTTCCTCTTCAATAATTACGATCGAAGATACTTTCGCGGGGCTGAGGGCCCGTTGAATGAATAAAGAGGGATTTGATGTATAGTTGATTACGTCGATGTTCTCATTTTTTAATTCACGTACGATGCCATGAATACGGCTTCCTTTCATCCCTACGCAGGCGCCAACAGGATCGATACGGTCGTCATAGGATTCAACAGCAATCTTGGCACGTTCACCGGGCACCCTGACGATTTTTTTAATATTGATCAGTCCGTCATAAACTTCCGGGACTTCGGATTCAAATAACCGCTCCAGGAATGACTCGGAAGTGCGGGACAGGATGATGATCGGATTATTGTTTTTCATCTCCACCTTGGAGACGACCGCCCTGATGGTATCCCCTTTTCTGTAAAAATCAGAAGGGATCTGCTCCGATTTGGGAAGAAGCAATTCAATGCTTTCATCATCCAGTACAAGGATCTCTTTTTTCCATACCTGGTAAACCTCACCGGAGATGATCTCGCCGATTTTTTCACGGTATTTGGCATAGACATTATTTTTCTCATACTCCTGGATCTTCGAGATGAGGTTTTGACGGATGGCAAGGATTTCGCGCCGGCCAAAACTACCTAGTTTGATCTCCTCCGAAAGTTCTTCCCCAACTTCAAAATCGGGTTCGACCTTAATGGCTTCAGATAGCGGTACCTGGGTGTTTTCATCCTCTACGGCGCCATCTTCGACAATGGTCCGGGAGCGGAAAATTTCAAGGTCGCCTTTGTCAATATTTACAATGATGTCAAAATTGTCGGCCGATCCAAACCGTTTCGTCAGCATATGTTTGAATACATCTTCCAGGATGCGCATCATGGTTTCCCTGTCGATGTTCTTGAATTCCTTGAATTCTGAAAAGGTTTCGACTAAATTCAGATGTTCCATTGTTGGTAATTCTACTGTTTAAAAGTGATTACTTCTTTTGCTGATTTTATGTCGCTGAATTTCAGCGATATAATCTTTATTTCCTGATCCTTCTTTGTCTTCTTTAAAGGGGCAATTTCAAGCTCCACACAGGTTTCATCTGCCTTCAAAACCAGTCCGGTCAGTTTTTCTCCTGTGTTTGTTACCACATCCAGTGATTTCCCGATATTCTTCCGGTATTGCCGTGGTAGTTTTAAAGGGCGGTCGGCGCCGGCTGATGAAACCGTAAGATCGAAGTCTTCAGCATCCCTGTCAAGAGTTTCATTGAGAAAGTGATTTAATCCGCGGCAAACTTCTATGTTAACCCCATGATCACCATCGATGAATACAGTAATCCTGTTTCCTGTTCTGATGCCAACCTCCACGAGAAAACAATCACCTTCTGCAAGGTGTGCTTCAATCAGCTTGACTACTTTCGCTTCCGTGATCATAGGTTATTAATAAAAGAGGGGACTTTCCGTCCCCCCGCATCGTGCTTAACTAAATCGTGTGCAAAGATACGAAATATTTAATATCCACCAAATTAATTAATCGCCCTGAAAAATTGTGAAGGCTGAACATCAGTTAATTCCCTTTATCCGGAGGATCTCCCGGATATGGGGCATCATATCCCGGGCAGCTTTCATCCCCGCTTCATACATCCGTGCATTATACTTGTCGCTCATCATCGGTATTCCCTGTAAATCAGGGACAATCAACACATCTGCTTCTTTCATACGCTCCTTGTTCAGGTTGCGCATGGCCATGGCGGATGACCGTTCATGCACCTTGGTTTTGTTGGCAAGGTTGGGGGTTGTATCGAAATCGGCCATCACATCCACCGCAATGATCATCTTTGCGCCTTTTCTCCTGGCCACATCGGCAGCCACATTGTCCAGCACCCCGCCATCTACCAGGGTCATACCGTACATTTTTACAGGGACGAAAATATAGGGAATGGCACAGGAGGCATTAACAGCAGGAGCTATTGGTCCCGACTCAATTGCAATCGATTTGCCATGGATGATGTCGCTGGTCATCGCAATGAACGGGATCTTTGTCTCTTCAATATTGGTCACCGTTATATTCCTGGTGATGTACTCCTGAAGCCGTTTCCCGTATACATAGCCCAGTTTCGACCGGAACATGGAGAAGTCGAAAACATCCTTCCTGGTTGTCAGATTAACCAGAGGGAAAAGCGAATCCGCATCCGGATTGTTCGAATAGATCGCTCCGACGAGACTACCTGCACTCGTCCCAATGATTAGATCGAAGGGGATATGCTCATCTTCAAGTACCTTCAGAACGCCCAGGTGGGCAATGCCCCTGAAGGCGCCTCCACCCAGCACCAGGGCTATCCTGACCGGTTGTTCGATTTGTCGCGGCGGAGGCATCTTTTCAGGCGAGGTGATCACCATATATTTCCGGGTGCAGGAAGCCGTGATGAATATCAGAAGAACGAACACAAGGGATGTTCTGTAATTTTTATGTAGCATGTGCCAGGATTGAAAATGCCATGTAAAGGTAAAAAAAAACAGGATTATTGTAGCATCTTAGCCTTTTACCTGCTTTTGCTCGCTCCTGTATTTTGCAAGATTGATCAGTAAAACACTGACCAGGATAACCACGAGGCCGCTTACCTGCATGAAACTCAGGTGTTCGCCTGCGAAAAACACGCCGAGCAATACAGCAATAACCGGGTTTACATAAGCATAGGTGCTTACCTGGGTTGCGGATTTTACTTTCAGGAGCCATACATAGGCGCTGTAGGCAGCCAGTGATCCCATTAAAATAAGGTACAAGACTGATAACCATGAACCTGTTGTTACCGATCTCAATTCAAAACCGTTCCATTCATTTAAAAGAAAACTGCCCAGTAAAAAGGCGGTTCCGGCAGCAAGCATCTGCCATGCCGAACTTACAGTGGTCGAGCCGGAGGAATTATATTTTGAGTAGAGCGAACCACCTGCCCAGCTAATCGTCCCTATCAGCAGGATTGCCAGTCCGAAAATTTCATCCAAATTGTTGGCGGAGGAAATGGCGTGAAAAATCTTCTCACTGAACATCAGGGTAACCCCGACAAATCCAAATATCAATCCTGTGATGATGGAGCGATTGGTGAGGTTTTCCCTCCATTTTGGAATGTCGAGAAGCACAAACCAGAAGGGTGATGTTGAGACCAGGACTGCAACCAATGAGCTGGGAAGTGTTTTCTCCGCCCAGATCACTGCCCCGGTGCCTACCAGCAGCAGCAACAGGCCTGAAATGATGGCAGGTTTGATCTGGCGCCATGTGCCAAAACCTTCTCCGTTGAGCAGGCACCAGCCCAACAGCAGAAGTCCGGCGGCTAAAAAACGCAGGGCCCCAAGGATCATCGGGGGGAAATGCTGAACTGCAACCTGGATGAAAAAATAGGTTGAGCCCCAAACCAGGTATACTGTGGCAAAGGCAATAATGACCATGACGGATGAAACCTCTTTTTTTCCTGGTAAAGGCATCTCAACTTGTTTTTCCTGCTGTCAAAGAGCTGGATTTCGCACTTCCCCTGCGTCCATATTGATGTTTTCCGGACATTTTTATAATGTTACGCAAAAGTACATGTTTTATGCGAAAAATCTTTTGCGAATCAAACCATTATATATATCTTTATGGAAAAATGTGTTACCCTTGATGCATAACATCTTGGGAATGTGTCTACTCACTCCGGTTTTTCCCGGTTAATGTGATCTTAAACCAGCGCGGCTTGAAAACAAGGATAAGTCAATACCTCTTTAAAAGTCCAGATGAAATTGGATTCGACAACTATCTTGTACTGATTCTCTTACTGCTTGACTTATTGATTTGTTTTTTTGCAACACTGACCAATTATGCATTGAATCTCGGTTGGCCAACGACTATTTCAACGGGCATTCCCACCATTCTCTTTTTACTTGGTTACATCTATAGCAGGATGTGGAACCGATTTGTTGTTTCTAAATATGCCCTTATAGCATTCTCTGTATTCATAGTTAATTTCCAATGGTTTATTAATTACGGATCAACAGGGCCGGTACTCTATCTTTTTATTGTGCTGGAATCATTTATCATTGTGTTCTTTAAAAGCTATATCCAACTGATTGCATCTTGTATTTTATTAGCCAATATCACGGTTCTCTTTGCAATAGAGTATTACAATCCAGGCATGATTGAGAAATATCCAAATGATTTTACCCGGCTTTCTGATCTTTATATTGGGATGATCATCTATTTCTTCATCAGCATATTTCTGATCAATATCGCTTTACGATTCTACATCAATGAACATAAAAAGGCACAGGTTGCTGACAAGCTGAAATCAGCATTCCTTGCCAATATGTCGCATGAGATCAGGACCCCGATGAATGGGATTCTCGGTTTTGCAGAGTTGCTGAAAGAGCCTAACCTTAGCGGTGACCTTCAGCAATTGTACGTTGGTATGATCGAGAAAAGCGGAGCCCGGATGCTGAACATCATTAACGATATTGTTGACATCTCGAGGATAGAAGCTGGGCTCATGAAAATTACCCTCACCGAATCGAATATAAACGAACAATTCGAATACATCTATCATTTTTTTAAACCGGAAATTGAAGCCAGGGGGATCCGGTTTTTAATGAAAGTCACGTTGCCGCACAATGAGTCCGTCATAAGGACCGACAAGGAAAAGGTTTATGCCATCCTTACCAACCTGGTTAAAAATGCAATAAAATTCACAGACCACGGAGAAATAGAGATCGGCTACGAAATTATTGATCATAAGCATAAATGGTTTTTGCAATTTTATGTTAAAGACACGGGTATTGGCATTTCCAATGAGAACAAGAATATCATATTTGAGCGTTTTATCCAGGTTGATATTGCAGATAAAATGGCACGGCAGGGAGCCGGATTGGGCCTGTCGATCACGAAAGCATACGTTGAGATGCTTGGCGGTACAATTTGGGTTGAAAGCGAGGAGGGCAAAGGTTCAGTTTTCTACTTCACATTGCCATACAATATAGAACCAATTGTGAGTTAATAAAATACAGATTGTCTTATATGTAAATTCAAAACGATAAGGTATAATGATTTTTCTTCCCTTTCTGCATTTTTTGGCCTTTATCATATGCCTGTTCCTGACAGTATATGTCATTTTTTTAAATGCGAGGTCATTGTTAAACCGGACCTGTTCAATCCTGTTGCTTTGCTTCGCCTTGTGGAATTTTGGAGATATCATTGCCCACAATCACGACATATCCATTACGGAAGACACCGTGAAAATGATGCAGAACATCGCTTCGATTGGCTGGATTGGATTTGCCAGTGCCGTACTCTGTTTTTCTCTTGTCTTTTCAAAAAATGCTAAACTCGTTGCAAATCGTTGGTTTTTGTTCTTAATCCTGGGAATACCCTTGTTTTTTCTGTATAATCAGTTTTCAAACAATCTGTCCGTAAACCCGGTTCGGCAGCCATACGGATGGTCATTCGACTGGACGAATTCCATCACCACATCCCTGTTTTATGCTTACTATTTGATATTCAGCCTGGCTTCAATGGTGATCATGTATAATTATGGCCGGCAAACACCCGTTCTCAATGAGAAAAAACAGGCAATAATTTTTGTCTTATCATCCTGTGTGTCAATTTTTGCAGGAACTCTGACAGATGTTATACTGCAAACTGCAGGTATCTACAGTTTTCCTCCAATTGCAAACCTGCTGATCTGTTTTTTTACAGTTGGAGTGTTATACTCAATTTATAAGTACAGGTTTTTATCCATCACGCCAATGGTTGCAGCGGAGAGTATCATCTCTGCGATGGATGAATTTTTAATCCTGCTTTCACCTGGAGGTACAATCCTTAAAATAAATAATGCCACCTCAGAAAAACTGATTTATGAACAAGGTGAACTGGAAGGATCATTCATTTCTGCTCTTTTTCAGGAAGACACAAACACGGTGCATCTGTTGGAACAAATCACCGGAAATGATACTATTACAAGCCGGGATGGTGAACTTGTCGCGAAAAACGGAAAAGTCATCCCTGTCATTTTTTCAAGCTCGCCGTTGAGGGACCGCAAGGGAGTTGTCATTGGAATTGTGTTTCTGGCAAGGGACATCACAGCTCACAAGCAATCTGAGGAGTTGTTAAGGCTGAGCGAAAACCGGCTGTCATTGATCTTCAACAACAACCACGACAGGCAGTTGCTCATGAAGGTGGAGCCTGGTGGCGAACTCCGTATTGCTGCCATTAACAGACAGTACCTGGATTCAGCACATTTATTTGGTTACAATATCTCGGCTGAAAACGTTTCAGGGCAGCCAATCGAATATTTGCTTCATGAGATTCTCGGGCTTAACGACAATCTGCTGGAATCAACACTGCTCCTTTTTCACGAACCAATCAAAACAGGCAAGCCTGTTTTTTACGAAGAGGACATTGATACGCCCATGGGACGCTATTTCGCCGATGTCAGCATCATCCCTGTGCCAGGAATTGGCGGGTCATGTGCCTACCTATTATGGTCATCGCATGATATTACCGGTCGGAAAAAGGCGGAAAAGGAGATTCGCAAATTAAATGAATCCCTTGAAAACAGCATTGCAGAGCGAACAGCCCAGCTTGAAGCATCGAACAAGGAACTTTTGTTTCATAACAGCGAAATAGAACAATTCACCTACATCACCTCGCACGACCTGCAGGAACCTTTGCGTACACTAACCAACTTCACACAGCTTCTTAAGGAAGAGTATTCAGATAAAATTGATGATGATGGTATCAGATACATCGATTTTATTTACAAGGCATCCTCCAGGATGAGGGAACTCGTCACCGGATTGCTGAAGTATTCAGTTTTGGGGAGCGAAATTGAGACCAAAGTTGTTGCCTGCAGGAAAATTGTTGATGAAGTACTTGCTGACTTAATAGATTTAACCAGGGAAAGCAATGCGATAATTACCGTTGGTGAGCTGCCTGCGGTTAAGTGTCATGAAACGGAGTTGCGACTGTTGTTCCAGAACCTGATCGCTAACGCAATTAAATTTCGCAAAAAGGATATACAGCCCCACATCAGGCTGTCGGCAGAAATGCGTGAGAAGGAGTGGCTTTTTTCGGTCACTGACAATGGAATTGGCATTGATTCCAGGAACCGCGATAAGGTTTTTGTCATTTTCAAACGCCTGCATAAAAGCAGTGATTACCCCGGACTCGGAATTGGCCTGGCGCACTGCAAAAAAATAGTGGAGCTGCATGGTGGAAAGATATGGGTTGAAGGGGAAGAAGGCACAGGTTCAATTTTCTATTTCACGATGCCATATCCTGATGAACCAACGGAAATGCACAGAGCAGAAATTGAGGTGGTTCAAGAGAGGAGTGGTAGTTACCTCCCGGACTTGAAAATATTAATTGCCGAAGACGATGAAGTCTCGGAGATGTTGATTACCATCAAAATTAAACCATTTGCCAGGCAGATTCTCAATGCAAGGACCGGAATTGAAGCTGTTGAATTTTGCCGCAATAATCCCGATATTGACCTGGTACTGATGGATATCAGGATGCCCGGGATGAATGGATACGAAGCCACCCAGGAGATCCGTAAATTCAACCGGGATGTGGTTATCATCGCTCAAACTGCATTTGGTTTGTCATGCGACCGCGAACAGTCAATTGATGCCGGTTGCAATGATCACATCACCAAACCTATCAACAAAGATGAACTGATGACATTAATTCATAAATATTTTTAAAACTGAGAGCCAGACCCAATATAATTAAAGAGCAACCTCATGGCAGAGAATAATCTACAGGATGAACTGCTGATGCTTCGTGAAACCAACCGGATCCTGCAGGATGTTACCCGCAATATGGTTGATGCGATTGTCATTACTGATACTTCAGGCATAATAACGTATTCTTCAGAATCTGTCATTCAGCTGGGATATAACACGCATGACTTGATTGGCAAAAATGTTTTTGAACTTGTTCACCATGAGGATGTTCCTGTGGCCATGAATGAGTTTGCCTCCATGGTCAAAGACGCATGCAGAAAAGAAATTGAATTCAGGATGCGTGGGGTAAATGGTGATTACTATTGGTATGATGTCATTGGACAATTATTGAAGGAGGATACAAACAGTGGCACCAAACAATATATTTTCAGCGGCAGGAACATTCATGACAGAAAACAGGCTGAAGCGGCCTTCAGGCAAAGCGAACAAACTACCGGTACCTTTTTGACAACGCTATTGAAGGGATGTTCCGGACAACCCTTGATGGGAATGTAATCCACATGAATCATTCACTTCAAATGATTTTAGGATTTAAAACATTGGATGAAGCATTTGTGTTTATCAACCGGCCTGACTCCCAAATCTGGTTATATCCGGAAAAAAGAGATGAATATCTGAATTTGTTGAAGAAAAACGGTTCGGTTCATGACCATCATGCCCAATACATCAGGCAGGACGCAACGATTATTTGGGTGTCGATCCATGCTAAACTGATAACGCTTCCGGGTTCGGAGGATGTATTCATCGACGGATTTGTTCTTGATATCAACTCACGAAAAACAGCGGAGAATGAGCTGGTTGCAGCAAAGGAGCGGGCTGAAGTGAGTGAGGAGAAACTCCGGTTGATGATCAAAAATTCTAATGATGCCTTTGTTCTTATCAATGCAAGCGGCGAGCAGTTCTTCGTGAGCGATGCAGGAGAGCGGGAAACAGGATATACTGTGGAGGAGTTGCTTGGACCAATAGACAATGTCATTCATCCTGATGATTTTGAGCATGTTTTGAGTTCATTCAGCCAGATACTGACGGATTACAACTTTATTGGTAAGGTTCAATACAGACATATCCACAAAACCAGGGGATATGTTTGGTTTGAAGCCGTCGCCCAGAATTTCCTGAACAATCCCTATATTAATGCCATTGTCGTGAATGTCCGCAACATTGACGACATCAAGCAAGTTGAGGCCGAATTGATTAAAGCCAAGGAGAGAGCAGAAGAGAGCGACCGCCTAAAATCTGCCTTCCTTGCCAACATGAGCCACGAGATCCGAACCCCGATGAACGGGATTCTCGGTTTTGCCGAACTGCTTAAGGAGCCTGATCTTACGGGCGACCAGTATCTCAACTATATCCACATCATAGAGAAGAGTGGTCACCGGATGCTCAATATTATCAACGACATCATCGATATAGCGAAGATTGAATCGGGGGTGATGAAGGTTTGTGAAAACATGTCGAACATCAACGAACAACTCGAATACATCTATACATTTTTTAAACCCGAAGCCGAAGCAAAAGGATTGAAGTTGTCATTAATCAGTACTTTACCGGCATACGAGGCCACCATTAATACCGACCCTGAAAAACTCTATATCATCCTGACCAACCTGGTAAAAAATGCGATAAAATTTACTGACCATGGGTCGATCGCGATCGGTTACCATAAAAAAAGCGACCACCTCGAGTTTTTCGTGACTGATACTGGCATCGGGATTCCTGAAGACCGCATGGAAGCGATCTTCGAGCGATTTATCCAGGCAGATATCGGGGATAAGATGGCTCGGCAGGGAGCTGGTCTTGGACTTGGAATAACCAAGGCCTATGTTGAAATGCTGGGAGGAGAGGTGTCCGTTGTAAGTGAAGTAGGTGTTGGCTCTACTTTCCTGTTTACCCTTCCTGCAAAAAAAGTGCCTTGTAATTTAACTCCGGTAACCAATGAACCAAACGAGGTTAAAACACGATCTTCAAATGCCGTAACCCGCAAAATAAAGATCATGGTTGTGGAGGACGATGAAATATCCAGGCAATTGATCACGATTGTTGTAAAAGGGTTGTCAAGCGAGATTATCCAGGTGAAAACAGGTGTTGAAGCCATTGAAGTCTGCAGGGCAAACCCCGACACCGATCTTATTTTGATGGATATCAGGATGCCCGGGATGAATGGCCATGAGGCCACCCGGCAAATCAGGATGTTTAACAGCAACGTTGTCATCATTGCCCACACGGCATATGGTATGACCGGAGACCGCCGGAAAGCCCTGGAAGCCGGGTGCACCGATTATATTTCAAAACCGATCAACAAAGAGGGATTGCTTGAATTAATTAAAAAGTACAATTCTTTCAACTGCGCCGGTCCCGGCCACGAAAAAACAGGGCCGCCTCAATGAATGGAGGCAGCCCTGCGAAATAGAGAAACAGTGAGCGTGATCGCTACCGGGTTATAACCAGTTTGAGATTGCTGATTTTGCCATCGGCTACGACCTGGATGTAATAGATTCCTGCAGAAATGCCCTGGAGGCTGCATGCCGTTCTGCGGTTTCCGGGATTTTGCTTAGAGTAGACCTTGTTCCCTTGCATTCCATAAATGTTGATGTGGATGTTGCTGTAGATTTCACTGCCTTTTTGTTCGATTGTGAAATCGCCATGTGAGGGGTTGGGGTATACCACAAAGGAGGATGATTCAAATGAAGCCGGTGATTTGGTTTCACCTTCATCAACCGTGGTGACAATAGTGGCTGATTTGGCACCGCACCACGGACCTCCTGGAGCAATATAACCGTGCATGTAACCACCAGCTTCAATAACCGTACCGGGTTCATATATAATATTCACCCCTGCAATCATGGTGGCGCTACCGCCATTATGAATGTTGAATGTTCCGTTGATGCCGCCAACCGTAATGGTCTGCGTTGCATTGTAACATTCTGTTTGTCCATTGGAGATATCAGCGGATACTGCGGTAATTGCGGGAATCGTGCTGACAATCATTGTCACCAAGTTGGATGTCGCAGGGTTGTTGGTCGCACACACAGCATTTGACGTAAGGATGCAATTGACCACGTCGCCATTAGTGGGAACAAAGGTATAGGTTACGTCTGTCGCTCCAGATACAATCGCAGCGTTTACATTCCACTGGTATGCAGGGGAGATCCCGCCATTAACTGGTGTTGCTGTGAAGGTCACAGAAGCGCCGGTAAGGACAGGGTTCGCTGATGGTACAATGGTAATACTTACCGGTAACGAAGGATTGACAGTGGTAGTGACCGAAGCTGTACCGTAGCAGATAGCTGCGGTGGTAACAGTGACGGTGTATGTGCCTGCAGAGGAGACGGTGATGGTCTGAGTTGTCGCGGTTGTTGACCACAGGTAACTCGAATAGCCTGCACCTGCATCCAACACTGTTGAACTGCCCTCGCAGAAGGTCAAAGCACCCGTAATGGTTGGTGTAACCACAGGACAAGAGATCCTTCCCGGTGAACCTATCTCGTTGGAGCTGTTCACAGCAATAAATGCGCCGTTAACACCCGCTGCACTCAGCTGCGATATGACAGCATTGTTAAGACCGGCAGCATTGTCAAAGCTCCTGTAAGGTGCTATTGTTGTAGAAGTACCGAAGGAAACATTAGCCTGAAGAACGCCTGAAGCGTTGTAAAGATTAACTGCATCACCACCCGTGCTGAGGCCAATTCCTGCTCCTGAATAGTTTCCGATCTGCAAACCTGAAGGTGGATTTGCTCCGAACCAGTTGCTCCTGAAAGTAGCTGAAGTGGATGCCAGGTTAGCAGTTTCGATGAAGATGACAGATTCGCCCGGAGCAATACTCGTAATACCATTCAAAGCTAACGAGTTACCAAAGGTGTTTGAGTTGTCGTCAACTTTCCATCCGGTAATGTTTGCCGCGATGTTTCCAGTGTTTGTTACTTCAAACCAGTCGGCGCCAATTGGGCTGTTGCCGCTGCTCCAGGGTGTGACCTCGGAGATAATGACTGTTGCGGTTTCAACAATATCCGTGATATGGAGGGTAAATACCGTAGTGACGTCCGGAGTGCTGCCAATGGTCGCATCGTTAACATTAACGGTGACTGTATAGGTTGACTTGGTTTCGTAATCCAGCACAGTACCGGCTTTGAGATATAAATTGTTATTGATGATCTCAAAATAACCGGCATCGGCTCCGCTCAGACTGAGGTCATTGCTGCCCATACCGTCGTCGCTGATATCAATATAACCAAGTTTGATGTTTGCCACGGTGCTGGTGTTTTCTGCTAATGTTGTGGTAGAAGCTGCCATGCTCACCGAAAGAGGAGCCTGGTTTGCATAGATGAATGTGGAAGGGGCGTAGATCCAGACTTGCGGATGATCAAAATCACCTCCACCATTCTCACATACCGTATAAATGAAGCCATCATTGTCCATTGTGATACCTTCATGCTGATGTTCTGCTGCTGATAAAGGATTACCAGGATCATTGACGATGGTGAGTGAACTTGAGATGACTCCAGTCCGGTCGATATTTTCAATCTTTACAGACTCCTGGCTCAATAACAACAGGTTACCTGAATTGGACTGTCCGGTCAGCGCTGGCAGGTTGCACAGTGCAAAGACATCGGCCAAATCCGACAGATTCGCCAGTGCAGGATCAAAAAGGTTGACAGAATTTACCGTAGTCGGTGATCCATTCGTTGCAGTTCCTGCAGAGAAATCGATACCTGTCTGGAAAATTCCTTCAGGGCTCTTCTCCTTGACACAGATATAGCCTGCCGTCTGGGGGTCATATGATAAACCTTCAATCCCAATGTTATCCACAAAGGTGCCTAACTTGACGGTCTGGGCCATACTCCTGGTCAAAGTGGTGCCGGCATTGTAAATGAACTTTACAGTCTGACGGTCGCGTTCTTCAACCATTACAAAAGTGTTATTTCCGATATAAGTAAGTCCTTCCGGATCATAAAATTCTGTCCCCTGAGGACTATTTCCCTGGGCCAGTGTCATGGAGTTGATCAGTTGCCCTGTTTTGGTCACCTGCACAATTGAAGTGCCGCCGTCACCAACTACAAACAAAGTTTGGGTGTCCCAATTATAGGTAACCGCTGAGGCTTCCTGGGCAAGCAGGTTGTTTGCCGGAGGAGCGGTACGCGTGGGTTCAGGGAGGTCGTAACGGCCAATCCTGACGTAGGTTAAAAGATCCACGGTGGCATCATTGTCTGTGATGGATATGCTCTGCGACAATGGGATGCCGGGGATCAGTCCTGCTGAAGGATTGCTGATGGTCAGCACGGCTGTTTCCGTTCCTTCAAACAATACATCATTTGTAACCGTAAATGTGACGGATCCGGTGGTCTGACCATTCAGTATGGTAATGATGTTATTGCTTAGCGTATAATCACCTGCCGTGATATTTGTTCCCGAAACAGCAACGGTAACGGTTTGATTTCCAAGAACAGGCAATGAAGATACTGCAGTAACTGTTATAACGGTCTGATTCGCCTCATTTCCGGTTCCTGATGAAACTGACAGGGAAACACTTCGTGGAAGTACACTGTCTGTGCGCAACGTAACATTCTCGATACGGTAATCCTGGGTGACAGGACGATCGCTCTTGTTGTATGGTGAGGTTGAATGCAGGCTTTTCATGTATTCAGCAAAGGCATCCTGTTCGGAACCGGGAATTGCAAATGATGCTACACCTGGAACGGCCGGGGGAACCGGCAGCGTGTTGATGTCGATCCTGTTGCTTCCAATGATCGGGAAGGGATAGTTGTCACCACCGCCTGCCATGAAGTTCAGTGTGGCAAGACGAAAGGTACGGGAAGGATTGCCATACAGCGCACCATTCATGATGAGTGTATCCAGGACAACGGTTCCGGAATCGTTGGTGATCACTGCGGTTAAAATACGTCCGCCTGTATTGGTCGTTGGGTTGTAAACCGGAAGTGTTGGGTTGTAACTGAACCTTACACCTGCAACCTGAGGAAACTGGCCCGGGGTTGCACCTGGCGCTGTAGCGGAAACGCCGTGTTCAAGCGTTCTTCTGAGGCCGGCTGCATCAACTGTAAGCAATGAAAGAAGATTGTTGAAGCGGAGTGAATTCTCAATATCGAGTTGGGAAACATCTCCCTGCAGTTTGCCTGCCGCCGGGTTGGCGATGGGCGGCTGATAGATTACAGTGTCACCATAGGCGTTGATATACCCAATAATGGAACGGATACCGCCACCATTTTTAATAGATATAACAGTGGAGGGATCATAGAATTTGGCCATCCAAAGATTGGCTTCGGCGGAAAGATTACCCAGGTTGGTCTCTTCGGTCCGTACGAAATTACGACGTCCTTCGAGGAATACGCTGGTTTTACCAAAAAGATTGCCATCTTTGGCGAGGATCGCAGATCCGATCGAGTCGCAAAGCAACTTCACCCTGTACCCACGGGTTCCTGGAGCAAAAGCCAGCGGGGTATTTGCGCCCCACACATCCTGAAGACCCTGCTGGTCGGTGGCATAAGCGCCAGATACTGCCGGGTTGATTGATGCGGGAACAATATCTCCTGCCGGGGTGAAATCAACCACCAAACGGCCGACATACTTATAGCTTCCATCGGTGTTGATAATGGCTGTGGGTTTCCCATCCAGTCCGGAAGTCAGATACGGATAGGTTTCGATTGCTACATCCCCGGCCCGCAGACGGTCGGTAGCATCAGCCATCAGGGTGTGTGAACCACCGGCGATGATGATATCCACGCCCTGCAGTTTGGTTGCCAGCTCTTTTTCAAAAGCAAGTTGTTGCAGATGTGAAAGGAGGATGATCTTGCTACAGCCTTCAATGTTGATTAAGGTATCGATATAAGGCTGAACAATTGTAGCCAGGAGGGTCATATCATTCGTTCCAGCTCCCGGATTTTTCACGGTAGTAGTGCCGGGAGAGGAGATGGATTCGAGCATTGGGGTGGTAACGCCAACGACTCCAATCTTTTCACCGTTCTTCATGATGACACAATAGGGAGCGAGCTTCTTTTTCGCTGCAATCTGGGCCGGGGTATTCGCCGGGCTGCACATGAAATTTGTGTTGGCCTGGCGGATTGGTGTAAACACCGGACTTAAATTGGGATCGGCCATGAAATTCAGGTTTGAGCTCAGGTAAGGGAACTGGGCGCCAAACCAGCGTACGCTTGAACCTGAAATATTCCCGCCAATAATGTTGCGAAGCTCGGGAGTTCCAAAGTCAAAGTCATGGTTTCCAAGTACAGATGCTTCAACCCCGATGAAGTTCATGATAGAGATATCAGCTCTTGCAATACCGGCGCGAAGATCATACGGAGGATTGAGCGGGTTGTTATAGTAACTGGCATAGGCGTTCCTGTAGGGCAGCACCATGCGCGGATCCTCACCTGAGAAAGAGAAAGGTCCCGGGATGAAATTATCGCCTGATGCAAGGGTGATTGAATTCGGATAGGTGTTCTCCAGCGAGTCAACAATTGCGGCAAAACGAGGAGCCGAAGATACTTCATCGGTAGATGCTTCAAAATCCGATCCGTGCAGGATCTGCAACGGGAAATTGACAAAGTTCAGGATCAAAGTGGCAGTACTGTCGCAACCTGCCACATTGGTGGTATGGTAGGTGTAGGTACCGGGTGTTGTATAGGTATTGCCATTCCAGCTATAGCTCGTATAGGTGTTGACCGTGGTTGTGGAGGTTGTAGCACACAGGTTCGAGGCATAAGTGTCGGGGTTGAAGAACATCAATAATTGTCCGCCTTCTACTGCCGGTAAAGGCACTGAATAATGTGCCTGGTCAGAGGTAAGGAATTTGCCCGGGCCAAGGATCGACTGTACGTCGATAATGCCCGACGATTCCTCGTCCTGGTTAAATGGGGCAGTAGCAGGTACCCCGATATCACCGAAACGGGAGGGATCATGGGCAGCCACCAATTTCAGGTTATCGGTGGCGATGGTATATTGCCACATTTTACCGTTATGTGCATTGCTGCCAACATCTTCCTGAAGAATGATATGGCCGTACTGATCTATTGCGAGATTATCCAGCATCTTCTGACCTTCCGTTCCATCAAGAACGGCGGTTATGGTCCCACCGAGTTGCGGGTTCAGAATATCGGTAAAGTGCAGTTTCCACAGGCGACTATACCCGTTTGCGAACTGGTCTGTCGTGTTGAAATAAAAATCATTCGGGTGTTGCGGATCCCATGCGCCGTCTTCCGGACGCGAGAATTTGGTTACTCCGTTGGTGTTGCTAAGGGTGTTGAGGGCTGCACCCGTTAGGGTACGGACATCTCCCAGATCGACGAGTGTAAAAGCTGTACCCGGAGATGGAGGAGTATTGATCGTAGTGCCATTGACGCGTTCAACAGGGAAGCCGGAAACAATTAATCCCCAGGGATGACCGTTGGTCAGACCTGCTCTTTCGATTTCATTCCCGGTAGCTGTCTTCTGACCTATATAGAAATAGACCTGACCATCGGTGCCGTCATTGAGCAGTGCAACAACTGTGCGGTTCCCGGAAGCAGGACAGGCGACTTCATTTTCCCAGGCGCCTTTACCCAAAGCGGGAAGTTCCCAGGAGGTTCCGGCGTTTGGACCGGTAGCGATATGGGCCATGCCCCTGCTTTCGTCATTAACCTCTTCGCCAGTCATGAAGATGCGTTCCGGTGTGCCTACACCCGCACCACTATTGTGGAATGCTGAAGGAGCCGGAAGATCGGCGGAACAGAACCTGCCGAAACGGGCAAGAATTGAGGGGTTGGAAGAATTATAGGTTGTATAGGTCGATGTGAAGGGGTCCCAAAGGTTCACGTTGACCATCAGGTCACTGCCGCTCTGAACGGCTAGTGTTGTCTTGTTAATAATCCATTTTGAAACAAAGGAGCCAATTGAGCCATGTGAACGAACCGCACCCAGGTTGTTCCCGAGTTCATGGTTCATGAGAAGGGTGAACGTTCCGTCGTTGTTATCGAAAGCGCCAAGGCCGTCGGGTACTCCGCACATGGTAAACGGGCCGATTGCATCCGGAACAGTCAGCAAGGATGTGGTGGTGACACCGGCTGACTGCGGAATGATATAGGGAGTTGCAGAAGATGTGGGGCCGGTATAAGCCGCGATGGTGGTGAAGGTAAGGTCACTTCCATAAGAAGTACCGCCGGCGCTGATGCCGGTTACACGGAAATGGTAAGTGGTGCCGGGGGTAAGGCCCATGATGGATGCTGAAACGGAAACAGTGGAGGAGCCGGTGACAGGCGAAGGAACACCTGCTACGGTGGTACCGTAAGCATCGGTCAGACCGTATTCAAAACTCACTGTGGTCGAAACATTGTTTGCATTGACCGTGCCATTCAGCGTTGCAGAGGTGCTTTCCACCAACGAGGCTGCAAGAGTGGCGGTTGTTGGTGAAGGCATTGGAACCGGTGCGAAGGCAATGCCCCTGAAAATTGTGTTGGTTGCAGAGGTGGCCAGCGTGGAATAGATAGAACCGGCGCCGGTGTCGGTGATCTTGACAATGCGGTTGGCACTTCCTTCTGCTGAAGTGGCATAAATAACAGGGTTAGCGCCTGTCCAGTCAACGGTCAGCCCCCGGGCTCCGACAGTACCCACCGAAAGGGTGTACTGAAGCGACCAGATCCCTGCTGTTTTAGTGAATTTCTGGATTCCGCCGCCATTTGCAGCGGTGCGGTCATCTGCTATGTAACAGATGTCGGTTGCAGCGTTGAATGAAAAACCATAAGGAGAAGGGGACGTGCCGGTACCTGCTATAACGAGGGAGCTGACATTGCCAGTAGTAACAGGTAATCCGCTGCCTACTGCGTAGATTCCGACAGGAGCAGACCCCGTGCTGAAGTAAAGTTGACTGTTGAAAATATTGACCACGCGCGTGTTAGTAATGGTTGAACTAACCTGGACGGGCGTGCCGGTTCCAAAGTACTGTATACCGTTGGCGCCTGCAGTCCCCGATGTTCCAGCTGCCCAGAAATCGGTTCCGTTGGTTACCCCGCCGCGTATATTATTGGCATTAAATGCGGTGGAAGATGTTTGTAAAGTATAACCGTCACTGTTGTCGACTCTCAGGAGTTTACGGTTGACGGTAACGCTGGAAGTGTTGGCGATGCTGGCTAATCCAGGCCCTGTATTGTAACCGGCAAGGAGCAGATAGTATGAGTCAGGGGATAGTGTGATCTGTCCTTCCGACGTTGCACTCCCTGAGTTGGAAAACACATTGGCCCCGGATGTGGGGAGGGGATGTGCCTGGACCCAGGTTCCGGTAGAGGAATATTCATCCAGGAATATGGCGGTGGAGGAACTGCTGAGTGCAGCAATGCCGTCTCCGACCCTTAAGACCACCAGGTTACCGGTGGTGTAGGGTGTTTGAGCCTCCATTCTGCCGGACCATGGCCAAAAGGTCGCGACAAGCATTAATAAAGCTAGAAATCTTCTCATAGGTAAAAGTTTGGTTAATGAATGATGGATATAATATAATTATCTCATTTCCGACTCCGGGGAGAGGAACATGGCACAAAAGTATGTTGGCCGGATTGTGGATACAAGCGCCTAAGCCAAAGTTAATGGTAATTTAACCTCTGGCTTGTTAATCAAATCACAATGGCTTGGTTGTCAATATGCTAATGAATGTTCTATGTCCCACGACCTTAGATTAATACCAAATGCAATCATCATTTTATCTTGCAGCCGGGGTGGAATTTCATGACCTTTTACCTACGCAAACTGAACATTCATGTTATAAATATTTAAAATAAAATTAATGTAATATTTGCAGAAATTAACAAGGCGGAAAATGGCATATTTATTTTCCAAACTTGGTGAAGAAAAGATTTAAAACAAATGAAGATTCATTTGCAGTGTCATTAATTTCAAGGGATTCCTGGATGTAATTGTTCCGACATGGTCGTAAGCATATTCGGCTTGGCCTTCTGCAACCGAAAACTTTCCCTGGTCCCCATGAAACGGGAACACCTGGGAACCCTTAATGCTCTTCGCGCGTTTGCCGAACACCAGCCAAAGCCATCCAAAATCCTCAAAAATGCAGGACTTCTGTAGAAATAAAGAAGGAGGAAAAAAGAGTTCAAGCTATAAACTGGGAAAGCCCTGGAACCGGGGTGCAACGATTAATTCTCAAAACCAATTAATAAAGAGGGGTTACTTGAAATGATAAAGAAATACATTCATTGAATGCCGAATGAAAATATCCAATATGAACTTCTTACTTACATTGGATATGAGGACTTTGTATTGACCTCCCGGAAGGCTTACAAGGTTACTTCCTGCAAATGCATCACCTTACCGTTCACAACAAGATAGAGGTAGTAATTGCCTGGGGCGGTATCTGCCCCAAGGTTAAACGTTGAACTACCTTTTTCGCCGGTAAAATCAGCCACATTGCGGATGACCTGTCCACCGGGTGTGGCCAGTATGATCTTTACCGTACCGGGCGCGAACTGCCGGAGCAGCACCTCTTTCTGCCCATTG
Source organism: Bacteroidales bacterium (assembly GCA_049317265.1). Lineage (GTDB taxonomy): Bacteria > Bacteroidota > Bacteroidia > Bacteroidales > FEN-979 > CAIVAT01. The sequence continues at coordinate 23,518 of JBMOIP010000012.1, read as the reverse complement.
GTACCGGTAACCACTTCCAGGGTTCCATCATGCCGGGTTATCGCCACTGTGTAGGCATTCAGTTCGGCAGGAAAGACAGGTCCCTGTTCCTGTGTGGTAGAAAATGCCGGGGGCATGCCCGAGTCGCAGGGTCCCAGGGTTCCCAGAAACTTGTTTCCAATATCAGAACTAGCCTGGAAGCCGGAGGTTAGTTTAACATAATTGTTTGACCGCAATACCACAGAATTGCCTGTGCTTCCAATCACATTGCCACTGGCTGTGATGGAATTGGAGGCCGACCGGAAATAGTTGCCGGTCAGGTTGCCGGCAAGGGTAACATCTGCAGGGCATGCCGCCCTGAGCGTACTTTTCCAGACACCCCTGCCGAATGTTGCGGCGAGAAGCTGGTCGTTGTTTTCATTGATGCAAAGCTGGGTAACCGGAACATTGGGGATGTTATTGTAAAACGGTTCCCAGTTTGTGCTGCCCGATGCATGGTAATAAACACCCAGGTCGCCTCCTGCATATACGTTGTTGTTTTGATCCACCACAATGCTGTTGATCGGGATATTGGGCAGATCATAGCTGATATTGGTCCAGGTGTTGCCGGTGTTGGTTGAATAGAGCACTTTCAATCCGTCGGTATAGCCGCTGAAACAGACATAGACCAGCCCTGAATTGTTAGGCCTGACGCCGATGTCCGAAATCCTAGGAAATGTTGCAGGGAAGCCTGTATTGTCCGACAACGTTGTCCAGGTTGATCCTCCGTCGGCTGATTCAAAAAGAGAACCGGTTGAACTCCAGGGATCCAATCCACCGGCTGCATAAATTCTGTTGCTGTTGCTGGGGCATGTACGGAGCACCCAGGCACCAAGAATGGAACCGGATCCAAGGGCTGTTGTCGTACCAGTTGAAAATACATATTTTGAAATGGTATTGTAACTGAAGTACAGCACATCGGGGTTGCTGGTGTTCAACTCCACCTGTGGAAAAAAGTAGTCATCAGGTTTTGCTACCTGTGTTGGTGATGTCAGGATAAAATTGCTGAAATGAAGGATGGTTGTGTTGGAGGTACTGTAGCCGATCAGCCCGTTGGTGTAGTCAATGGCGCCGTCAAATCCGTCGGCGCCTATAAGGTGCGAAAATGCGGAGGTGTTGTAGTACCGGTATTTAACTCCGTTATCCTGGCATCCGCCCAGCAGGAAGTTGGGATCGGCATCATAGTCATCCAAGTGGTAAAACTGTGTGGTATTGATGCCTGCAGAGAGATTTCCCCAGCTAGCACCATTATCAATACTGCCATAAAGTCCCCCATCAGTTGCAGCATAAACTATATTGTTCAGCGGGTTATAGGCTACGTCATGAACATCGGGGTGAATGTAATGCGGACCATCGCCGTAAGTGGTTCCATAAGTAAAGGTAGATCCGCCATTAGCCGATTTCCAGATTATTACCCCGGCGGCTACCACCTTCTGATTGTCAGTGGGGTTAACATCTAACCCCATGTCGTAACCCGATTGATCACCCTGAAAGCCGGTTTCGTTTCCAAGAATGTTAGGAGCCGTTGTTAATCGGGTAAATGATACTCCGCTGTTGGTTGATACATAGAATCCGCAAAACGTAAAATCCCCGTTGGTGGCCGGTCCGGCCAGCAGGTAAACTTTGCCGGGTGAATTTGGGGTAACGGCCAGTTGTGACCTGCCAATACAAAGATTATAATCAAAGGTACTTGACAACCAGGTTGAACCGGTGTTTGTTGAATATCTGAAATACCCTCTGCCAGAAGCATAAACGGTTGACGGGCTTCCAGGCTTGAACTCCACATCATAATACCTTCCGGGTGTCACCTGGGTCCAGGTGGTGCCTCCATTGGTTGTTCTGTAAACTCCATCCGTGGTTGCTGCAATAAGAATACTGGAGTTTGTGGGGTGTTGTATCAGTTTGCTGCCACAGTAATCAATCGACGACAGGGGGCCGGTGGTTTGCCAGGTTACACCGGCATCATGCGAAACCATGACCCCGATAGATTTCCTGATATAACCAAATGCGCTTACAAAACCCCCTTCAAAGGAATCACCATCACCTGTGAGGACATAAAGTGTATTGGGATCATTGTGATCAACCACAATCCCTGAAATCCCCAACGAGGGAATATAACTGCTAATGGCGGTCCATGAAGTGCCTGCATTGGTTGTTCGCCATAATCCTCCTGCCGGTGTTCCCACATAAATAATATTTCCATCGGTTGGATGAAATGCAATGCGGTCAACACGACCATGACCCATTAATCCGGCACTCGGGTTCCCCAGTACGTCTGAAGCAGGGCCCACAAAACTCCAGGAGCCGTTTGCGGAGGTGAGTGGTGCATCATAGCTGTTTAATTGATTATAAGCGTCAAGTGTTTTTTGGGGAACGTTGACAAATTCGCCAGCTGGTCCCAGGTGCAAGGAGGTATACCAGGCCCACCGCGCAAAGTGCTTCTCATACCGCAGTTTTTCAGCATCATCGGGCAGGGTTTTCAGGTAGTTCCGGTTTTTTTCAACGATCTGCCTGAAGGTTTCTGTTCCGTCGAGGGGAACCTGTATTTGTATTTGTTGTCCCAATCCCACAGGGGGTATTGCAGAAACCAGGACGAAAAACAAGATGAATGAACAAATATTTTTCATATGGGAAATTATCTCAATGCTGCAAATTCAAATTTGTATACACAGGTGAATATTCAAATACCTGTATTCACAATACAGCTGAACTACTTTTTTATTTCTTTTCTGAGTAAGGTATTTTCTGCTTTCAATGCGTCAATGTCTGTTTTAAGTACATCGATGTATGCTTTCAGTTCCTTCAGCACTTTTCCCTGTTCAATTGTATACAACGTGAGTTCCTCCACTTTCTCAACCACCTGTTTTTGCATGGTTCCAAGGTGCAGGCCATTTTTCTCAATTTCACCGTATGACGGAAAACCGGGAAGGTGCCCGTTTTCCCTGATACTTTCTTCCAGGTTTTCAAGACTCATGAGATTGTAGTCTTTCCTGAAAACATAGTCGGGCCATGATGCTATATCCTGTATCAGCACTTCTTCACATGCAATCTTTCCATTGATGGAGAGTGCATAACCGGTAGCCGCCAGTGTAGTGCCAATGCGCAGGTCGGTACTCATGTAATTAGAACCAAGGAAATAGCTTGCCCAGTTGGTGGTACCCCCGAATGCATATCCGTAAACACCGATCCTTGTTCCGGCAGTACCCGAAGCAAGACCGTACACTCCGTATACCGAACCTGTATAGTCAAGTCCGGTTCCGTTTCCGTAGACACCCTTGGATCCTCCCATTCCGTAAGTACCGACGCCATAGCCCGGTGCCGGATAGGCATTGCCGGAAATGGCGTATGTATTGTAATTCTGGTTGTGGTTGACATTGACGGTGAAAACATTAGACACTGTATCACTCCCCGACGTATTTGAACTGTTGCCATCAACAGTCACCCTTCCCAGGAAATACCCGGCATAGTTGTTTCTTGCTTTTCTGGCAACACTATAGATGCCATAATTGGTTCCGGTCGATGTGTTTGCCCCATCTGCGTAAAACAACCCGGAATAATTGTTACTGCCATTCTGATTGTTCCACCCGTAAACTGCAGCGCCATCATTACCTAGGTTAGGTTTTATGCCTAAAACGCCAATGTTATAAACTGAGGAGCCTGTCGGAACTCCTAGGGGTGAGGGATCAAGAACCCCAAGGTAGCCGGCAGCATAGACGTTTGAATTAGCTTCATTGGTTCCCTTAATGGCTGCCCTTCCGATAAAATAGTTTTTTACATAGAGTCCATTATTGTCGGAATTGGTGGTCCCAATGCCAACACGACCCGATGTAAAATATATGTCCGATCCATTCGGATTCCAGAAATCATAAGCTGCAAGGCTCATCCTCTGCCAGGCGCTCCCGTCATAAAAATAGAAGCCGGGGCTATTGTCGATCTGGTAGATGGCAAGTCCCAGGGCTGGTGAGACTGGCCTGTTGGCCAGGGTCATGCGGGGGAGAAGAAATCCGCGGTTGGTTGATTTCACTTCCAGCATGGCAGATGCATCCGGAACGCTTCCATCATTGTTGATGCTTACCTGTGAATATCCGGTAAAAGAAATAACAAGCAAGATGAAAATAGAAACCCATGTTGCCATTCGGACAGAGAGCTGACATTTTACGTCGTTTGTCAATAATAATTTCATTGTTGTGATTTTTGTTGTTTGGATGGTTGAATTTCGATGCGGGCTGATTCAGATAAAAAAAATATAGCAATTTCCGACAGTAAAATTAAAACAGAAATAAACGCTAGTCAAGAAAATATGTCATCATTTATATATGAATTAATTAACAAATGCTGGAATTTTCAAACAATTTGCAACATTTAAGCAGTTTCTGAATTATCAGAATTTCTAATTGTACCATTTTTAACTGGGACTTTCTTTATTGTTTCAACTGTTTAGAACATAATTCTCATTTCGATTATTATAAATTTCCAAATGACGATTTAATGTTTTTTTACAATCCTTGAATCCCATTTTGAATCCTGATTATCAATAACATTTGATTTGTCTTGGTTAGTTTTAAATGGGATTGTGCATAGGGAAAAGTAATCCTTCTTATATAGTCCTTTAACTCCTTCATCATTCCGGGATAATTTTCGATTATAGTAACCAACAAGTAGGTTTTCACAAAAACAATTTAAAACCGGAATGTTCAGACCAATCTGATCCTGCTTTTCAGCCGTAAAAAAGTGGGTCACCACATAATGGCTACTTTCGCTACAAGAAAATGAAATGTGCAATCCGGCAAAGGACGGCATGAAGGTGAGGTTTTACCAGGTAACGGATGCTATTGAATAATAAGCTTTTTTGTATGTGTGCTCTTCCGGTTCTGAATGGTAATAAAATAGACCCCTTTGGCAAGGAATTGAGTTGAAAATTCAGTTTCAGGGTTTTGTATTTCCCCGGAGAAGCATTCCGTGCCGTTCACATCGCTTATTTTTAAGGCAAATTTGCTTGCAGGGCTGTGCATTTTCAGCGTGAATCCGGTTGTTGCCGGGTTGGGATAAATGAACAGGTCGGCCGGTTCCTTTTCTTCAATCGACGCTGTTCCGTATGTGTTTTGCGCAAATGCGTAATTATCACAGGCGATTTCTGAAACAGTTTCGGGAACAAATCCTGTTTCCCAGGTATTGGTATGGGTGTCGAAAATGATCATCTGTTTTACAGAATTTGTGTCAAGGCCCACCAGTAACAAACTTCCTGAATTCTGGTCGAACGATGAAGATCCCACCTGGAACGCGGGGAATCCGGCCAGCAGCCCCCTTGAAATTACCTCAGCGGTGAGATAATCAATTTCAACCACCTTGTTGCCGATATAATTATTGGCGGAATCACGCTCGGCATTTAAAGCGTAGAGAATAGTTGTTGACATTGTCATAATTTACACTGTAAAAATTGTTACCGGGGGCAGTCGTAAGCAGTGTTTTTTTTGCCCAGGAAAACACAGGATTTCTCACCGGGATGCTGAACAGGCAATCGGTTGAACTGCCGTCGGGCCCTGCATAGTAGATGATTCCGTGGTTTGAATCGAACCCGATGGCATCTACCACGATGCCATACAGACCGGGTTCGCTGATCACACCCAGCAAACTGTCCGTTCCTGTCGGGATGTCGTATTCATTCACACTGATGTACCCGATCGAATCTGATCTGAGGGTGTAAATTTTCCCTGTACTCATGTCGATCTCCGATATGTTGGAATAGGAACTGAACGGATGCAGGTCTGTGTTTGTTGAAATTGTATTGAATGAAAGCAGCGCGCTTGAATCGGGGGTAATGCCGGTAAGGTAATAATTGCTGTTATAGGCATCGAATAGTGAAGATGAAAGATAATATCCTGCAAACACGGTTGGATACGGAGTAACCGACGCAGAATCAAATGCCTGCCATTTTAAAATATCAATATGGCTGGTACTGGGATTGATAGCGGCGCCCACAAGGTTGATCTGAGCCTGACCGCCAAAATATGAAAATATAAAAATGAATACAACAAGTTTGATTGTTCTCATGACTGTATGAATTTAAACAATAATAAAACAAAAATACGAAATTGGAATATCACTTCGGGGCAATTGTTATTGTTAATGTTTTAACTTTGCTTATATATTCGCCTTCACCGAAAATCTCAACCTCCAACCCATTCTAATAGTGATTCAATGAAGAACATTCCCCTGATATTTGTCCTCGTACTGCTGCTTGGCAGCGCATTGTCCGCCCAGGTGAGTATCAGCACAGACAATACCCCGCCAAGCAATGCGGCGATGCTGGAAGTGAAATCTACCACGAAGGGATTTCTTCCTCCCCGGATGGACCTGACCCAGATCGGCATGATTCAATCTCCTGTTGAAGGCTTGCTTGTTTTCAATACTACCGGGAAGTACTTTGTGTATCACGATGGTACCGTATGGCGCAAGATGGATAACACGCTGGTTGAATTTGGATATGCCATTGGCCAAAACCGTATGGGAGGCATTATTTTTTACATCGATGGCACAGGGCAGCACGGGTTGATTTCAGCTCCCGGCGACCAAAGCACAGGAGCTATATGGGGCTGCAACGGAACCACCATCGGAACGTCCACCAGCCTGGGTTCAGGACAGGCCAATACCACGCTTTTTGTGAATGGATGCAGCACAGCCGGGACTGCAGCCAGGATTTGTGATGAGCTCGTGCTGAACGGTTACAGCGACTGGTTTTTACCATCTAAAGACGAGCTTCATCAAATGTACCTGCAAAAAGCTGCAATTGGTGGCTTTATTCTTACGTATTATTGGAGTTCCTCCGAGAGTACTTCACTAACCGCATGGTTCGAACTCTTCCAGGATGGCTTCCAGTATGGCCAGGCCAGTAAGACCACTGCAACCTATGTACGGGCTGTAAGGGCATTTTAAAAAACGTTTCTTTGGTCTTTCTTCCTTGCGAAATATGAAATGCGAAATGCGAAATGAAAAAGGCGGAGGATCCGCCATCACATTTCGCATTTGATTTGTTGACCCACCAGGATTCGAACCTGGGCTAAGTGAACCAAAATCACTAGTGCTGCCGTTACACCATGGGTCAGGATGATTGACGATTGTACGATTTACGATTGAAGATTGAAAAATCGTGTTTTAAATCGAGGGTGCAAAGGTAGAAAATATTTTCTTTTGGCTGTCGCGTTGCATGGAAAAAAATTCCTGGCTTCTGTTTGCGGGTAAATTTGTACTTTTGCCGCGCAATTCCAGCTAAATACAATTCTATGAAGAATTTCCAGAAACTGAACAACATTTTCGGTTGGGTCACTTTTATCATTGCATCAACGGTTTACCTGCTTACCATTGAGCCTACTGCCAGTTGGTGGGATTGTGGCGAGTATATTGCCACAGCTTTTAAACTGCAGGTTGGACACCCTCCCGGTGCCCCGCTGTTCCAGATGATCGGACGGTTTTTCTCGTTGTTTGCTTTCGGTGATGTGTCGCATGTTGCCATGATGGTGAACATGATGTCGGGCATCTCGAGCGGCTTTACCATCCTGTTCCTCTTCTGGAGCATTGTGCTGTTTGCAAAAAAGATTGTCGCCCCCAAAGGCGAGCTGACCCAGGGTGGGATGTTCACAGTTTTTGCCGCCGCTTTCATCGGGTCAATGGCCTATACTTTCAGTGATACCTTCTGGTTCTCCGCTGTGGAAGGCGAGGTGTATGCAATGTCTTCCGCTTTCACCGCCATCTCTTTCTGGGCCATCCTGAAGTGGGAGGATGTGGCAGATGAAAAGCACTCCTACCGCTGGCTGGTGCTGATTGCCTTCCTCATGGGCCTGGCCATTGGAGTTCACTTGCTGAACCTGTTGGTCATTCCGGCTACCTGCATGGTCTATTATTATAAGAAGTTTCCAAAGCCTACCAAATTGGGAATGCTGGTTACCTTCATCCTGTCGATCCTCATCCTGGCATTTGTAATGTTCCTCATTATCCCGGGAATGGTTCAACTCTCCGGAAAATTCGAACTCATTTTCGTCAATGGCCTGGGAATGCCTTTCAACACCGGAACACTCATCTATTTCTTCCTGCTGATCGGGTTGATTGTGTGGGGACTTCACTTCACCCGCAAAAAAGGAAAGACCATCCTCAACACCATTATCCTGGCCTTCGCTTTCATCCTGATCGGGTACTCTTCCTTCATCATGCTGGTGATCCGGGCCAACGCAGATACTCCTATCAATGAGAATGCGCCGCAGGATGCCGTAAGCCTTTTATCGTACCTGAATCGCGAGCAATACGGCGATTTTCCGATTGCCTATGGTCAATACTACAATGCGCCCATCGTTGATTATGCCGACGGAAACCCTGTTTACCAGAAGGATGTGAAATCGGGCAAATACATCGTGATCGATGAACGAAAAGGAACCGTACCTGTGTGGGATCCGAAGTTTACCACGGTCTTCCCACGTATGTGGAGCAACCAGCGCAGGGGAGCCGGTGAGTTTTATAAAAACTGGGGCGGGGAGGGGATTCCCATCGAAGTCACCACCCAGGATGGTAAACCCGGTACGCTGAATCGCCCTACCTTCGGCGAAAACCTTAAATATTTTTTCACCTACCAGATCGGGCATATGTATGTCCGTTACTTTATGTGGAATTTCGTCGGCCGGCAGAATGATGTACAGGGATTCGGAGGCAGCAAGGAGGATGGAAACTGGATCAGCGGAATCCCCTTTCTCGATAAATCAAGGCTTGGCAACGACCAGACCGACCTTCCCGACAGCAAGAAAAACAGGGCATCCAACAAATATTATTTCCTCCCGCTGATTCTCGGGCTTATCGGCTTCTTTTTCCACCTTGGGAAGGACTATAAAGGCACCATGATCATTTCACTGCTCTTTATCATGACCGGCCTGGCAATCCTGGTCTACCTGAATCAGCAGCCTTATGAACCCCGTGAAAGGGATTATGCCTATGCCGCATCTTTTTATGCATTTGCCATATGGATCGGGTTGGGGGTCATCCCATTAATCAATTTCCTTAGGAAAAAAATGGGTGAAAATATCTCGATTGCCATCGTTTTTGCGTTATGCCTTTTACTGGTCCCTGGGATCATGGCAAAGGAAAATTGGGATGATCATGACCGCTCCGGTAAATTCGCTTGCCGCGATTTTGCTGCCAACTACCTCAAATCGTGTGAACCCCAGGGAATTTTATTTACAAACGGCGACAACGACACCTTCCCCCTTTGGTATGACCAGGAGGTGGAGGGAATCGGTACTGATGTGCGCGTGGTGAACCTGATGCTTGCATCCGGCCCCTGGTACATCAATCAATTGTATAAAAAAGCCTACACTTCCGATCCAATCCCGTTAACGCTGAACCAGGAGCAATACAGGCAGGGAACAAATGACATTCTTCCGTTCTATGATATCGGTTTAACAGGTTATGTTGAGTTAAAGGACATGATCGACTTCATCAAGAGCGATGATCCCCAGTCATTCCTTACCTTGCAGAATGGAGAAAGGATGAAGTTTTTCCCCTCTAAAAAGGTGAAGATCACCGTCGATTCTGCGGCATGCGTTAAATATGGTATCGTGCCAAAATATCTCCAGGGGAAGATGGTGGATTCCATCTGCTGGACGATCAAGTCGAACCAGCTCTATAAAAACGACCTGATGTTGCTCGACCTTCTCGCCTCCAACAAATGGGAACGGCCGATCTACTTTGCAGCGCCATCAAGTGTAAACCACTGTGTGGCCATCGACTCATTCTGCATGGTGCAGGGCTGGGTCTATAAATTTATGCCGGTAAAGGCTGATCCTGCTGACTATATCCAGGGAATGGGTGGTGTTGATGCCATCACTTCCTACGATATCCTTAAGAATAAGTGTGCATGGGGCAACCTGAATGACCCGCATGTGTACGTTGATCCAGAAAGCCTGAATAATTCCGTCAGGCCAAAAACCAACTTCATGCGTGTTGCTCAATGTTTACAGGAGATGGGAAAGAATAAGGAAGCCATTGAAATGCTGGATACCTACATCAAGTATTTTCCGGATTCGAAAGTGCCTTATGACATGTATATGCTGCCTTATGCAGAAACCTACTATAAGGCCGGCGCTCCCGAGAAAGCAAACAAACTGATCGAAAGGGTGGCTGAAATATGCAGCCAGAATCTTGACTATTACAATTCATATGGGCCTGAAAGTTCCCAGTATTTTGAACAGGATGTCCAGACATCTCTTGGTATTATGAAACGAATGTCAATGGTGGCTTCCGAAAACCATCAGCCGCAGCTTGCTGCAAAAATTGACACATTGTTTAATATGAAGATCAAGGGGTTTAAATAATCGATGTAGCCATGCACCTCCTTTCCATATTCTGGAATCCCAGTCCTGAAATTTTCGAATTCGGCGGTTTTGCCATTCGCTGGTATGGGCTGTTCTTTGCCCTCTCCTTCTTTTTTGGATACCTGATCATGCTGAAGTTCTTTAAAAAGGAGGGGGTCCCCGAAAAATTACTCGATGAACTGACCACATACATGATCATCGGAACGATTGTGGGTGCACGGCTCGGACACGTCTTTTTTTATGAACCCGAATATTACCTGGCCCATCCGATTAAGATCTTCAAGGTTTGGGAAGGGGGGCTGGCCAGCCATGGCGCTGCCATCGGGATCATCACTTCCATTTTGATATTCTCCTATATCCGTAAAAAACCGTTCCTCTGGGTGATTGACCGCATCGTAGTGGTGGTCGCACTGTCCGGGTTCATGATCCGCATGGGAAACCTGATGAATTCAGAGATATATGGTTTGCCAACCACGCTTCCATGGGGATTTTTCTTTCCGCGTTCAACAACTCCATCCGACGGTTTAGTTGCCAGGCATCCAACCCAGATTTACGAAGGCCTTTCATACCTTTGCATCTTTCTGATCTTGTGGTGGTATTATTATAAAAAGGATGGAAAACCTGCCCCTGGATTCCTTTTTGGTCTTTTCATGATCCTGGTTTTCGGTCTTCGGTTCGTGGTTGAATTTATCAAGGAGCCCCAGGTGGGATTCGAAAGCGGGCTTTACCTTAACATGGGACAGATCCTTTCGATTCCGTTTGTCATTGCTGGAATCACTTTCATCTATCTCTCTTCGCGAAAAGCGGAAAAGTCAGGCTAGCTGCCCGATAAGTTCCCTGATCTCCCGGTAGTCGTTCCGGATAAACATCCCCGGGAAGTTTTTCGACATCTCGATTGCATACAGAAGGTTGAAGTCCTCCTGATCCATGGAAAAATAGATCTTTTTATCCATCAGGTACCTTGCGAGGTATTCCTGTTCGGTTTGGCCGGGAGTGGGGATGAATATGGCCCGCTTGCCAAGGGTCACAATATCCATGATACTGGAGTACCCTGAGCGGCAGATGACCAGCGCCGACCTGTCGATCAGCTCATTCATCCTGACAGAATCGAGGTGGGCAAAGACATGAATCCGGTTGTCAAGAACATAGGCTTCATCCGATTCAGGCATGCCCCTTACCATGGCGACCTGCATGTTGAGGCTGACAAGCTGGCGCAGGATATTCTCCTCCAGGATGGTTCGTTGTGGTTCAGGCCCCGAAAGCATGATCAGCAAATCAAAACCAGGAGATGAAACCCGGGGATGTTGCTGGGGAAGCGGTGAAAAACGTGAGAGTATTCCCACGTAATGAGCATTCTGCGGAAGTCGGTCCGGATGTGACAAGGAGCCTGCCAATCCACGGTGTGCTTCAAAATCGGGGATCCAGCAAGCACTATATTTCCTGATAAACCTGTAATTTATTGAGTTAAGGACGCCCTTCAGAAATTTTAATTTCCCGGGTACCTGGATACTCAACTGGTGGGTCATGAAAATGGATGGGATTGCCTTATGCCAGCAACCATACCTGTTATCGGAGAAAATCAGCGTTGGCTGTGTTTGATCGATGATTTTTTTCAATGTCCGGTGCTCTTTCCAGATGCCATAGAGTAACCGGGGTGAAAGTTCAAGCATCTTCATGGCTACCCGGTTGTTCCTGGGATAGTTGACGATAACTCCGGGGAAATCAATACAGGTTATCTCGGGATACTCTCTCCTGATGAATTCAAGTGGCCGTCCGCTTGCTGCCACAAAGACTTCGTAACCGAGGGCTTTGAATTGTGAAATAACGGGAACACAGCGGGTTGCATGGCCTATTCCCCAATCTAAAGGACAGATGAGCACTCTCTTTTTCCCTGCCATAGCATTCAGTACTTATTTAGATCAAATTTATATTAAAATCGCATGGAGGTGGAAGAAAAGTTATTCACACTGTTTCACCTTTTATGAACGAAACCGATTAAACTGTCAGAAAATGACAAAGATGCCTGAAGTAAAGTTGTTATACCAGATCGGACTGACACTTATACCCGGTGTTGGCGATGTGCTCGCAAGAAAGCTGGTCACCATGTGCGGCAGCGCAGAGGCCGTATTCCGTGAACCCAGGCATATACTCCGGAAGATGCCCAGGATTGGTGAAGCGCTGGCTGCAGCGACAAGAACCAGCGAAATCCTGTTAAGATCGGAAAAGGAGATTTCATTCATTGAAAGGTACAGGATTACCCCGCTGTTTTTTACTGATAAAGAGTATCCTGAGCGTCTTAAACAATGCCTCGATAGCCCTGTCCTTCTGTTCTACAAAGGGGTGGCTGATTTGAATGGTGCCCGTGTAGTTGGAATGGTTGGAACCAGGAAAGCCACCGACTATGGTAAAAGTGTCACACATGAAATTATTGAAGGGCTCCTGCACCAGCGGATAATGGTCGTCAGCGGACTGGCTTACGGCATCGACAGCCATGCCCATCGCTTTGCACTCGATTTCGGTCTGAATACCATAGGGGTTCTGGGTCATGGGCTTGATACGGTTTATCCCTGGATTCACAGGTCGCTTGCCGAAAGAATGGTTACGCAGGGTGGACTCATAACCGAGTTTTTAAGCCAGTCAAAACCCGACAAGTGCAACTTCCCCAGGAGAAACAGGATCATTGCAGGCATGTGCGATGCAATTATTGTTGTGGAGGCTGGCAGGAAAGGTGGCGCCCTGATCACTGCCGATATTGCCAACTCATACAACAGGGATGTGTTTGCTGTTCCCGGAAGAGTGACAGATCCCTATTCTGACGGAACCAACTACCTTATCCGGACAAACAAGGCAGCGTTGGTCCAGAAACCCGATGATATAGAATACCTGTTGGGGTGGAAGGAGCAGAATGGGGCTCCAAAGCCGGTGCAGCGAAGGATTTTTATTGAAATGACGGAGGACGAAGAGAAAATCGTCGGCTTACTGCAGGCCAACGGGCAGCTGGGTATTGATGAAATTTGCAGCCAGGCTGAAAGTGCCATGAGTAAAGTGTCAGCCGCCTTGCTGAATCTTGAATTTGAAGGTGTGGTACATTGTTCGCCCGGAAAAGTTTACTCATTGGTGTAAACCGGAATCCCTCTCAACCATAATAATTTTATACTTTTACAGATTGAAACACATCATTAAATCTGTGAGTTGGAAGGCATCGTTGTAAAGTCGACCGGAAGTTGGATCATCGTGCGTTTGCACGACGGAACCAGGCTTGATTGCAAGCTGAAGGGTCAGTTCCGCATGCAGGACATCAAGCACACCAACCCGGTGGCCATTGGTGACCATGTTACCGTGGAACTCACTCAGGGTGACAGTCATGGCATGATCACCCGGATTCAAAAACGCGAAAATTATATCATCAGGAAGGCGACAAAACTCTCCAAAGTTTCTCATATCATTGCCGCCAACCTTGATCATGCATACCTGGTTGCAACACTTGCGCAACCCCGCACCTCCAATGGATTCATTGACCGTTTCCTTGTTACGGCTGCCGCATATCACATCCCGGCAAGCATCATATTCAACAAAATCGACCTCTGTGATCCTGAACTTCTCGCAGTACTTGACGACCTGACCGGCATTTATGAAAATGCAGGTTATCGCTGCTATCGCACTTCTGCAACCAGAGGCGATGGGGTGGAGGTAATCAGGGAGCTTTTAAGGGATAAAGTAAGCCTCTTTTCGGGCCACTCCGGTGCCGGAAAATCGGCATTGATCAAGGCAATAGATCCCACCCAGAACCCCAGGGTCGGCGTCATATCTGCCATGCATCAGAAGGGAATGCATACCACGACATTCGCAGAAATGTACGAGATTGCCTTCCATGGATTCATCGTAGACACACCGGGAATCAAGGAGTTTGGATTGATTGATTTTGAGAAAACCGAAATTCACAGGTGTTTTCCTGAGATGGACCGGTTATTGCCTTTCTGTCAATATAAAAACTGTACGCATACACATGAACCCGGGTGTGAGGTAAAAGAGGGGGTTGAAAACGGTTCGGTTAGTGTTTTACGATATAATTCCTATCTTAGCATTCTCCATGATAGCTAAACAACTCGTTACCGGCCATGTAATTCCGCTTAAACCCACTGATACTGGTCTTTTTGCCCTCCTTCAGATGGAAGAAGCACGCTTGTCCCATCTCCCGATTGTTGACGGCGCGAATTTCATAGGGGTGATCTCTGAAAGGGAGATCCAGGTGTTGGATGAACAGGAAGATGAAATCGGCCACTATAATTTAACGCTGCCAGGCGCGTTCATTCATGAAGATCAGCATCTTTACAAAGCTCTTGAACTTTTTTCATCACTGGGGCTCACCATGCTGCCGGTTGTTAACGAGAAAATGCAGTATATGGGAGCCATCATCCTTTCGACCGTGGTTGAAAAACTGACCGGATTGATAGGCTTGAACGAACCCGGAGGTGTAATCGTGTTGGAAATAGGCGAGAAGGATCTCCACCTGGCCGATCTGATCCAGGTTGTTGAAACCAATGATGCCAAAATCCTCAGCTGCTTTGTTCAATCCATGCCTGATTCCACCAAGCTGGAGGTTACCATCAAGGTTAACCGTATGGAGATTGGTCCGCTGCTCCAGTCGTTTTTCCGGCTGAACTACCTGGTCACAGCTTCATGGTCGAAGGAAGACTCCTTTCACGAAGGGCTTCAGGATCGCTTTGATGCATTGATGAACTATCTGAATATCTAAGGATGATCCGCTTCTGTGCCCACAGGTGCAACCTCTCCATGCTTTTCCGTTTGACCATCCTGTTCATTGTTTTTTATTCAAACCGGTCGCGAGGCCAGGCTCAATCTGCACAAATCCCCGATTCAACCGTCATTATTCGTTCCATCACCATTACCGGAAACCTGGCTACAAAACCTGGAATCATCTCCCGTGAACTTGATTTTAAAGAACATGACACAGTTTCATGTGCACGGTTTGCTGAACGGCTTATCAGCAGCCGGCAGAATATTTTCAACACGCGACTCTTCAACTTTGTAACCATTGATACCGCCTATAGTGTTGATCATCTTATTGTTGATGTGTATGTTGCGGTGGTCGAACGCTGGTATATCTGGCCTGTTCCCTATCTTGAAATTTCGGACCGTAACTTCAATGTCTGGTGGGAGACCCGCGACTTCAACAGACTCACCTATGGGGTCGATCTGACCTTTTTCAACGTCAGGGGGCGGAATGAAACCCTGAAGATCCTGGCGCATTTCGGCTTCAACCAGAATTTCGGATTTACCTATAAAATTCCCTATGTCAATGCACGGCAGACCGCAGGCATAGGATTTGGCGCTTCAGTCATGCTGAACCGCGAACTGGCGGTGTCAACCCTGAATAACGAACCAGTGTATGTCCGGAACGATTCAGCTTACCTGAAAAAGCTGATTTATGCTTTCGGGGAGTGTATCCTCAGGCCTGATTTTTTTACAATCCATACACTGCGGATTGCCTGGTCGCATTATGATTTCGACTCTGCGATACGTGTTACACCCGGTTTTTCAATGGTAGAAGAGGATGTTCAGCAATTTGCCAGCTTCACTTACCTTTTAAAAATTGATCACCGCGATGTGCAATATTACCCGTTGACAGGTTATTGCATCGATGCTGAAGTTAACCATGCCGTGCCTTATATGACTGCCCACAATAGTTACCTGAAGTCAAACCTGCGGATTTACCGCCAGATTGGGAGCCGATGGTATTGTGCTTCTGGATTTACGGGCAAATTAAGTTTTGAAAAAGCACAACCATATTATCTTCAGAAAGGTTTCGGATATGGTCGTGATTATGTCCGGGGATATGAGTATTATGTGATCGATGGCCAGCATTTCGCCCTGTTAAAAAACAACCTCAAATTTGCCCTGGTACCCCGGCAGGTCACAAAACTGGGATTTATCCATACAACCAAGTTCAATACAATTCCGTTGGCACTCTACCTGAATGCTTTCATCGACCTTGGTTATGTCTATCGGTATCCCGCCAATGATCATGGAAGAATTACTTCCGGTAACAAACTTGAAAACAGTTTTTTAATGGGTTACGGACTTGGTGTTGATTTTACGACCTACTATGATATTGTGATCCGCCTGGAAGGTTCCATGAACCGGCTGAATCAACCAGGGGTCTATTTGCATTTTATCGCAGCAATATGAACGGATTGCATCTCCTCAAAGAAAAATAGCTGTACCTTTGCACGCTGATTTAAAAAAGCCTGAAACACCATGAACATTGCCTTGTTTGGTAAAACTGTAACAGAAGCAGTACTCCCATTCATCCAGGAATTGGTAGATGCCCTCGGCAATCTCAACGGAGTTATCTTCATTTACCAGCCTTTTTATGCAAGTTTACGCAGCAGAATCAATTTTCAGAAGGAGCCTCTGCTCTATTCCATGCAGGTTGAACTTGAAAACAGGGTCGATTTCCTTTTTTCAATCGGTGGAGACGGAACCATCCTGGATGCAGTTGGCCTGATTGGTAATTCAGGGATTCCAGTTGCCGGAATAAACCTGGGGAGGCTGGGATTCCTTTCAAGCATTTCAAAAGAGAGGATCATCCCTGCAATCCATGAGATCCAGAACGGTAATTATAAAATTGAAAAAAGAACCCTGCTCCGGCTGGATGCACCGGAAATGTTGTTCGGATCATCCAATCATGCCTTGAATGATCTCACCGTGTCAAAACCAGATGTAATGTCGATCCTTACAATCAAGACATGGATCAATGGTGAATTTCTCAATGCTTATTGGGCTGATGGGCTGATCGTGGCCACGCCAACCGGTTCAACAGCCTACTCACTTAGTTGCACGGGCCCCATCATTACACCCGATTCCGAAAATTTGCTGATCACGCCCATTGCCAGCCATAACCTTACTGTCAGGCCGATCATTATCAGGGACGACAGCGAGATAAGGATACGTGTTGAAGGAAAGAACTCCGAATTCCTGGTAAGCCTGGATTCAAGGACCGAAAAAGTGGATCACTCGGTTGAACTGATCATTCGGAAAGCCTCGTTCAAGATCAACCTGATGAGGTTGACCGATAAAAATTTTTTCCAGACGATACGTGAAAAACTGAACTGGGGACTCGATAACCGGAATTAGTAAAAAAGATCAGTCATGGAGCCGGTTCATCCAATAAAAATGAGATCTGTCCGTTAATAAATGTTGTTGAAAAAGAAGATTCACATAGAACACGAAAAAAGCATGCAAAGCGGTGCCGGGAAAATCCTGTTTTTGGTCGTACTTTTCATCTCCATGTTCTCATCGGTTAAATCACAGGATCTTGAGGTTGGATTTACAGGAGGCGGATGCTACTACCTGGGCGATCTGAACCCCGGGGGGCACTTTCTGAATACCCAGTTTTCCTATGGGGCAGTGGCCAGGGTTAATCTTGATTGGCGCTGGGCGGTTAAAGTCAGCGCCGTTAGAGGTAAAATCAAGGGAAGTGCATCAGACTCTGAGTTTCTTCCCGACCGCGGATTATCGTTTACAAGTGATTTGACTGACATAGCAGCCGTAGTGGAATTTAATTTTCTGCCATACTTTACCGGCAGCCGAATGAACGTAATATCGCCGTATATTTACGGCGGCATTTCTGTCTTCTTCTTTAACCCCGAAAACAATGGCGTTTCATTGCGTGGATTAGGGACAGAGGGGCAGAATCTCGGATATGAAGGACGGTCTCCTTACGGTTCAATGGGGGTTTCAATCCCGTTTGGACTGGGTTTAAAGGTGAGCCTTGCAAAACGCGTGGGTTTACAGGTTTCCTGGGAAATGCACAAGACTTTTACAGACTATCTCGATGATGTGAGCACGACATATTATCTTGATAGCCGTTTGCTTTCATCAAATGACGAGGCTGCTGTGGCGTCAGATCCGACCTTGAATCATCAACCGGGCATGCAACGGGGAAATGCTTCAAATAAAGATTGGTTTGCCTTTGTGAACATTGCGTTTACCTATAAATTCAATCTGTTGTCATCAAAAAAATGCCGGGATCTGCACCATTGATTTTCGATTTATAGTATGATGGATATCAAAGATCAAATTGATAAGAAAAAGTTGCCGGTTCACATTGCTGTGATCATGGATGGGAACGGTCGTTGGGCTAAAAGACGTGGTTTTATCCGGACAATAGGTCATGAAAAGGGTGTGGATGCGGTGCGCAATACTGTGGAAGCCGCTGCTGAACTTGGTGTGCAATATCTCACTATGTATGCATTTTCCACGGAAAACTGGAATCGCCCGAAATATGAGATTGATGCCCTGATGCGCATCCTGGTTAATTCGCTTCACAAGGAGATGAAGACACTGATGAAAAACAATGTCAGGCTTCAGGCAATCGGCGATTTGAAAAGTCTCCCCGCAAAAAGCTACAGGGAACTGATGAAGTCGATCAGCGAAACCGAAAAAAACTCAGGTCTTACCCTCATTCTTGCATTGAGCTATAGCGCCCGTTGGGAACTTGTAGAGGTTGCACGGTCCATTGCAAGAAAGGTACTCGCGGGCGAACTGACTCCTGAACAAATCGATATTTCAACCTTTTCGTCATTTTTAACAACATCTTCAATACCTGATCCGGAATTGCTGATCCGGACCAGTGGTGAATACCGCATCAGTAACTTCCTGTTGTGGCAGATCGCTTATGCTGAATTTTATTTTACAAGTACCCTGTGGCCTGATTTCGGTAAAGAAGATTTTTATAAAGCCATTCTTGATTTCCAGGGAAGGGAGAGAAGATTTGGGCTTACAAGTGAACAGATTAATGAATTTGAAGGAAAATTACGTAAATAAACCTGGATGAGACTTCGCAACATACTGATCATATTATTCCTGCTCCTTTTTATACTACCCGTTTCTGCCCAGTTAAGTCTCGGTGATGGTCAGATTACCGATTATACCAGCCCCAAAGAATTTTATATTGGCGGAATTACGGTGAGTGGCGTGAAATATCTTGATGGAAATGTCCTGATCATGCTTTCCGGATTAACGGTTGGGGATAAGGTTAAAGTGCCCGGTGATAAAATATCACAATCGGTCAGGAAACTATGGGAACAGGGACTTTTTGAGAATATCCAGGTTTCTGTTTCAAAAGTTGTAGACGACCAGGTGTTTTTAAATTTTCATCTTACCGAGCGTCCAAGATTATCCAAATTTCAGTTCAACGGAATTAAAAAGTCTGATGCAGATGATATCAGGCAGAAAATCCGTCTTGTAAAAGGTGATTATGTAACGGATAACCTTAAGATCAAAACGTCTAACATTATCCGGAAATTCTACAACGACAAGGGGTTTCTGAATACAGAAGTCGATATCCAGCTTAAAAAGGACAGCTCCGCTTCCAATGAGGTGACAATGTACATCAACATTGATAAAAATGAGAAAGTAAAGGTTTACTCCATTAACATCCATGGAAACAGCCGCATCGGGGCTGATATGATAAAGTCATCCTTTAAGAAGACCAAAGAGAAGAGCCTCTTCAACCCGATGAACGACATGGACAAGGTGGTTTACAATACGGCCAAAGAGGCGGTTACCCTCGATTTTGTCGAAATTGGCAATGTGCTCGGACAGCAGGCCTCGGATAATATCAGGTTAAGGATTTTTAAATCATCCAAATTTATTGATGAGGATTACCAGGCCGACAAATTGCTGCTCATTGGGAAGTACAATTCCATGGGGTATCGTGATGCCCGTATCCTCCGTGATTCCATCTCCAAAAACACAGATAATACCATAAATATCGACCTGTGGATCGAAGAGGGTCCGAAATACTACATCCGCAGTATAACATGGGTTGGAAATACCAAGTACACCTCAAAATTCCTTGATCGTATCCTGAAGATTGGTAAGGGAGATGTATATGACCAGGCCGCGCTGGAAGAGGCGCTGACCTATAACCCAAGCGGCGCCGACATCAGGTCGCTCTATATGGATGACGGTTACCTGTTTTTTGATGTTGTGCCAGTGGAGACAAAGGTTCAGAGCGACTCCATTGATCTGGAAATACGCATGCATGAGGGGAAACAGGCCACCGTCAATAAAGTTACCATTAAGGGGAACACCAAAACGAACGACCATGTTGCCCTTCGTGAAGTGCAAACCCGCCCGGGACAACTTTTCAGCCGCGACCGGCTGATCAGGTCACAAAGGCAGTTGGCCCAGTTAAAATATTTCGATGCCGAGAAATTGACGCCGAATGTCGTTCCAAATCCTGAAGACGGAACAGTGGACATAGGGTACGAGGTTACGGAGACCTCAGCCGACCAGATTGAACTCTCAGGCGGATGGGGATATGGCAGGATTGTAGGAACACTCGGTCTCTCCTTTAATAACTTCTCCCTGAGAAACATCACCAACCTGAAATCGTGGAAACCCATTCCGGCCGGTGACGGACAAAAACTGAGCCTGAGGTTCCAGACCTACGGCAAAGGATATTACAGCTATAGCTTCTCTTTTACCGAACCATGGCTGGGCGGCCGTAAGCCACTGGCCCTTAGTTTGTCGTATTACCACTCGAAATATACGAACGGACTGGCAGCAAATGATGTGAGTTATGCCTACTTTAAAATTGACGGAGTTTCTGTAGGACTTGGAACACAGCTTCGTTGGCCCGATGATTATTTCTCACTTTACCAGAGTGTTAACTACAACAGGTACAATACCTATAATTACGCTTCGATCTTTACCTTCGGAGGTGGCAACGGGGTCTATAATGCGTTAAGTTACGGTATCGCACTGTCGCGCAACTCGGTGGACGCCCCAATATTTGCCCGAAACGGCTCTGAGATCACTTTGGGACTCGATGTGACGCCGCCATACTCATTATTCCGGGGAAATGTCGACTATCAGTCGATGACCCCTGCCGTAAGGTACAAATGGGTGGAGTATTACAAGATCAAGTTCAAAGCTGCCTGGTACATCGACCTTATTGAAAAACTGGTGATGACCCCAAGGGTGAGGATTGGATTCCTTGGAGCCTATAACCAGGATCTTGGGGTCACCCCATTTGAGCGTTTCTACCTGGGTGGCGACGGTTTATCGGGCACCAATAACATGGACGGCCGCGAGCTGATCGGGATGCGCGGGTATGCCAACAATTCACTTACTCCGGGTTATCCGACCACCATCGGCGGAACGGTTTATACCCGTTACACCCTTGAGTTGAGATACCCGATTTCGCTCAACCCGAGTGCCACAATTTTTGGACTTGGCTTTGTGGAAGCCGGTAATGACTGGCTGAAATGGAGCAGTTTCAATCCGTTCAATGTTTATCGTTCAGTGGGTGTCGGAGTTAGGGTCTTCCTGCCCATGTTCGGGCTTCTCGGACTCGACTGGGGTTACGGGCTTGATGCTGTTCCGGGAGTTCCCGGTGCCAATGGCGGCCAGTTTCACTTCTCCATTAACTCATCAATCGACTAACCAGCATGCTGCCCTGTTACCCTGTCACCCTGTTACTGTGTTACCCTGTTACAAACAATATATAGCATAAATTAAAATATCACATATGAAAAAGGCAACACTCATTTTCGCATTTTTGGTGTTTACCGCAATGATCGTACAGGCACAGAAATTTGCCTACGTGGATACCCAGTATATCCTTGACAACATCCCGGAGTTTGCAGAAGCGCAGTCGCAGCTGGATGATATTTCAGCCCAGTGGCAGAAAGAGATAGAAGCCAAGTTTGCCGAGGTGGATAAGATGTACAAGGATTACCAGACCCAGGCTGTGCTGTTGCCTGATGATATGAAGAAGAAGAAGGAGCAGGAGATTGTAGACAAGGAGAAGGAGGTTAAGAACTTGCAGCGTAACCGTTTTGGCAAGGATGGAGATTTGTTTAAAAAGCGCCAGGAACTTGTTAAGCCCATCCAGGAGAAGATCTATAATGCAATCCAGGAACTCTCTGCCAATAATAACTATGCCGTGGTATTTGACAAAGGCGGCAGCCTTACCATGATGTATGCCAATCCCAAATATGACATCAGCGATGACGTGCTCGACAACCTCGGGGCAAACATGAACAACAGGAAATCGAAGGGTAGCAAGTCTGGTGGATCTTCCCCCTCATCCTCCTCACCGGGAGCAAAGCAGGGAGCTGCAAAAGAGGCCCCTGTTGAAGGAACTGATTCAAGGGAACCGAAAAAATAAAAAAAATGTTTACTTTTGCATCACCAAAAATTAGTATTAACCATTTAATTATTGAAAATGAAAAAATTAGCTAAGATCTTTGCCATTGTTGCATTAATAATTGGTTGTTCATTCGCATCACAGGCCCAGAACTCTGTGAAGATTGGATATATTGATTTCAATACGCTGCTGGCAGCAATGCCGGGAATTGATTCGGTGAAGATTAAACTTCAATCCTATCAGAAAACATTGACAGATCAAATGGATGCCATGAAGGCAGAGTTTGAAAACAAGTACCAGGATTATCAGTCACAGGCAGCAAGTATGTCTGACCTCATCAAACAGACCAAGGAGAAGGAATTGTCTGATCTTCAGGGTCGTATTGATGCCTTTCAGCAGAAAGCCAGCCAGGATCTCCAGGCAAAGCAGCAGGAACTTGTTGCCCCTTATATCGACAAGGCAAAAATTGCCATCAAGGAAGTGGCAAAGGAGAACAAATTCACCTATATTTTAAACGCCATCGAAGATGTTGTCATCTATAAGGATGAAGCAGATGATGTAATGGCCCTGGTGAAGAAAAAGCTGAGTATTCAGTAAATGGTATGCTAAGAATATTAAAGCCGGTATTTGTTAAGTACCGGCTTTTTTAATGTTGTCTCTCGATCAGTTCTTTGCCCACATAATCACTTCGTTCATGGAAGGATCTGAATTTTGACTTCAGAAAATCAGGGAAAAAGAACAGACGGAGGACAAAGAACAGGATGAAAAGTTTAACAAGGATGATGACCCAGAGTCTTTTCCCAACTTCCATGCTGCGAAAACCTTCATAGTAGAAATCCCGGATTCCTTTTATTTTCCTACCAGCTCCCACCGGCTCCTCCGCCTCCAAAGCTTCCACCTCCAAAACCGCCAAATCCACCTCCACCTCCACCGCCGAATCCACCGCCGCCTGAACTGAAATCAT
>JBMOIP010000011.1:0-99064 GCA_049317265.1 Bacteroidales bacterium | reverse complement strand
GGTTGCGCCTCCATCACTTGAAATATAACCTCCCGAAGTACCACCTATATCGGTTATGGAAGTAACTGCAGTGGTGGAGAGAACGGTTGGAGCAACAGCTGCAGTACCGCCAAAGTCGCGCATAACTCTTAACTTATTTACATAATCATTAATACCAGGTATCCTCTGGGCACCGGCTGTGTATAATTGACTTCCGCCAGTAGTAAAATAAGTACCAGCATAAGTATTATTATTAAGATGTTGTGAAGAAGTATAGTAGTTATTAGTGCCAGTCATTACTCCGACCGTACTGGCAATGGCAGCAATTTTACCCCATTCAACCATAGACGGTAAATACCAGTCGCTGTAGGTTGTACCGCTGTAGCTTACAGAATAATCGTTGGCAACACTGGCGGCAATCGGTCGTGTAACCAGGTCTGTTGCCAGGATCAGGTTGGTGTTTGCCTGTCCGGTTCCCAAATCATTGCTTACTGCGACATTGAGTCCATTGCAACCCCATCCTGCGGTTGAACTTATATCAGTGCTTACAATAAGTCCACCCCCGGTAGCCGGATCAACATAAACAACCCATCCGTACCCAACATACTGCCCCAGTGTATAAAGCGAAGCGTGTGTTGTTGTGAAAGTAACATCTGCCGGCCCATAGGAGGTGCCAATTGCGTTTGTGGCATAAGCACGGATGTAATAGATGGTGCTTGCTGACAGATTTCTGATATCCGTTGTGCCAGGTGTTATGTTATTCGTTAGGAATGTTGCGGTGCCTATTCCATTGTCGGTATAGTTACCTGTACCTAAAGTTGGATTTGCAGAAGTTCCCCAAACTACTCCCTTATGGGTGATGGGTAAGCCACCATCGTTAGTGATCGTACCACCGCTAATGGCCGACCTGTCTGTTAGAGCTGTGATGGCCGTAGTGGAGGCAATTACAGGTGCTGTTGCACCCGATGTTGTAAAACTGAGTTCATTTCCATAAACATACGAAGTTGATCCATTCCAGAATCCATGAATATAAGCACGTATATAGTACGTTGTTCCGGCAGTTAATCCTGTAAGACTTGTGGTCCAGGTTGCCGGCGGCGTGTACTGAGTGCTCACATAAGTTGGTGACAAGGAGCCAGATGATGTTGATATGGCTATGCCATAATCCTGATAACTACCCGGAAGGCCACTAACTGTGAATGACCCACCGGAGGAAGCAGTTGAAGCTTCTATGCTACTCGCTGCAGTTGTAGTAATGACCGGTAAGTTAAGCAAAGTGGTAAAGGTAATTTGACTTCCTAATGATGTGCCAACACTATTAATGGCATATGATCTCACATAATAAAGGGTTCCACCTAATAATCCCGTTAAATTGCTAGTAAACGATCCTGTTCCTGGAGATGGGTCAATTATTTTTGTGCCGCTTCCCATATTAACTAAAGTTATGGCTGCAGTTGAATAAACGATACCTCTTTGAGTAATCGGAGCTCCCCCATCGGAAGTGACATTGCCACCACTGGTGGCGGTTGAACCTGTAATCAATGAGGCTGAAGTGGTTGCTGCAAGAGTGGGTACAACCGGTGTCAGCGTCGTGAAAGTCTTGTCATCCCCGTAAACAGTACCACCTGCATTTGTGGCATAGGCACGCACGTGATACTGGGTGGAATAGGAGAGCCCTGTGATGGTGCTGGTAAAGGTGCCTGTTCCGGTTGCATCGGATGTATAGTTGCTTGCCCCAAGTACCGGGTTCGAACTGGTGCCCCAGCAAACGCCCCGGGCGGTGACGGTGGCTCCGCCACCCACGGTAATCGTTCCGCCGGATAAAGCTCCCGTTGTTGTAATAAATGTGATGGCCGTGGTGCTGCTCACGATGGCCTGGGTGGTGAAACTGGTTACATCACCGTAACCGATCCCGGCGCTGTTAATGGCATAAGAGCGGACATAATAAACGGTGTTGGATTGTAGGCCGGTAAGTGTGCTGGAGAATGAGCCAAGGCCTGAGCCCGCGTCAATAACTTTTGTATCGCCGGTGGTGGGAGGGCTGGTCGTTGAATAACAGACGCCGCGCTCGGTGATTGCCGCATTCCCGGTGGAGGTAAGGTTGCCTCCGGTAGTAGCCCCTGAAGCAGTGATTGAAGTTGCCGCGGTGGTGGGGTCAAGCACAGGAATGGTGGGGGTTGTGGTAGTAAATGAAACCTGGTTGCCGTAGCTGACCGTGGTGGCGTTGATCGAATAGGATCTTACATAATAGGTGGTCGATGCGGTGAGTCCGGTGAGGAGGCTTGTAAATACGCCTGTCCCTGAACCATCGGTTGTTTTGGTATCGCCAATGGTCGGGCTGGCAGCGGTGCTCCAGCATACACCGCGTGTGATGACAGACGAACCGCCGTCGCTGGTGATGTTTCCACCGCTTGAAGCAGTTACATCAAGGATGGAGGAGGCTGCCGTGGTGGAAAGTGTGGCCAGGGCCGAACCTGACCATTGAGGGATGTTGGAAGAGGAGAACTGCAGGAGTTGCCCGGGAGAACCGGCGGGAACCCTTACCCAGGCCGCACCGTTCCAGTATAACATGTCGCCGAGTGATGTGCCAGCGGGAAGGCTGGGGACCCAGCGTGTTCCGTTGTCATAATAGAACCCCGGCGTCAGGTCGGCCGTGGTGGCAGTGTTGTAAACGATCATACCGGCCACATGTGCCGAAAGCGGTGCATAGCTGGTACTGCTGACCAGCGCAATCCGGGGGATCAGGATCCCCTTGTTGGTGAAGTCAACATCCAGTCCGGCATTGGCGTTGGGGGCCGAACCTGTTGAATTGATACCAATATTCTGTGCAAATCCGCCGAAGGTGGCTGCGAACAGGACGAAAATAATATAAAACCTGCAGTATAGACTTTTCATGTAGATCAA
This sequence comes from Bacteroidales bacterium, assembly GCA_049317265.1. Lineage (GTDB taxonomy): Bacteria > Bacteroidota > Bacteroidia > Bacteroidales > FEN-979 > CAIVAT01. Next base: position 96,181 of record JBMOIP010000011.1, on the reverse strand, counting down.
TTTATTTTTGTTCGTGACATTCAAAATAATATATCCGTGTAGGAACTAATTGGTTGTGAAAGTAACCTGTGGTCCGTAAGAAGTGCCGGTGCTGTTGGTCGACCAGGCGCGTACATAATAACCGGTACCGCTAGTCAGCCCGGTAAGGCTGCTGGTAAAACTCCCTGTACCCGAACCATTGGTTGTTTTGGCATCAGCGGTGGTTGGCCCGGGTGAGGTACTCCAGCAAACACCTCGTGCACTTACGGGATACCCGCCATCGCTGGTGACATTTCCCCCGCAGGTGGCGGTGGTGGTTAAAATGTTGCTGACGGATGCCGTGGTAAGCGCTGCATAACCTGCAGCGTTCCCGGTCCACTCGGGGATACCGCCCGCGCTTACGGCGAGGTACTGCCCGGGAAGCCCAGGTGCAATTGGAGTCCATGCGGTGCCGCTCCAGTATTGGATTTCACCAAAGGAACTTCCTGCCCTGGGGCCTGCGATCCAATTGGTGCCATTGTCAAAATAGAGCCCTTGGGCAATGTCATTCCCGGAGTTAAATACCATCATGCCGGTAACGTGAGCGCCGAGTGGCAGATAGCTGCTCAGTCCCGCCAACGTTACTCTTGGTATCAGGAATCCCTGCGTTGAGAAATCGATGTCAAGCCCTGAAGCTGTGTTGGCCGGGTTTGAGGTGGTGTTGAACGCCACGCTCTGAGAGAAGCCCGGTATCGAAACAAGGAGCAGCGCGATCAGGCAAAGCAGGTTCACATGCCGCCGGCTAAGTAAAATCATTGTTTTTCGTCTCATGATTCTTTTGTTGATAGAAAATTAATTGCCCCAACCATGAAAAAAAAATTCAAGGTCGAGGATTCATCGTGCGTATAAACCGGTTAGTGTACTTACACCTGATTTCATTTTTCGCGAAATATCGGTATATGTAAATGGTTTAATGCATATAACAAAGTAAGAGAAAGCTTTTGACAGGCACATTAGTGTTATGCCTAAAAAAACATAGCATAAACCATAATAATAACTGAAAAATTCTAAGGGTTTACACTATACAACTGTAGCAGCTGAACTGCACGAGAGGTAAATGTAAACACGAATCTGCTTTTTTCTTCTAATCGATGAAAATCTTCTCTGTCTGCACCTGTTGATCCGTAAGTACTTTTACCAGGTAATAACCTGATGGACAGTTGAGGATGAAATTTACCGCTTGTCCGTCTGATATATTCATGTGGAGGACCAGTTGTCCGACCATGTTGAACACGGTCAAAGTGCCATTGTGTCCGCCCGGATGGTTTACCCTGACTGAATGTCCGGAGGTGCTGATTGTCAATAAGTTGCCTGCCCCGGAATCCTGCAGCCCTACATGGCTGAAAGAGAGCGTAAACCTGTTTGGATCATCATTTGCCATCGTAGAAAACAGGTAAAGGGGATTGACAGTGAGGTCGCAGGTGCCATTGGTTTTCAAATCGTGCAGAATGACAGGCCCCCTGATTCCGGTAATAGACTCCGCCTTGAGGTTCAGGTTCCGGCTGTCAGTTGTAACTACCTGGAAGGGTATCTGCACATTGCCGCCAACTTCCGGCAATACGTTGGTTGACAGTTTCTCCTCCCCGGCCAAAGAATAAAAGAGGGGTGCATACCCCGGCAGGAAGTGCGAATCGAAACCCGGGTCGAAACTTGCAGTTGCCCCGTTGTCAAATCGTATTATACTCTCCTGTGCGGTTTGGTTCATTGGATCGCTGACTACGAGAACCACAGAGGGATTTTCAGTTGTTTTATACCATGAAGCCGAATTATGCACCATCCCGCTTGCAGGAATGGTAAGGGAGTTGTTCTGGTCAAACCCGGGCGATACCTGCACCATGAAGCCATTGAGCGGGGGGATGATGCCCCCGGTCGGGATATCCACATAGGCTGCGGTAGTTTCCTGCCAGATCTTTGCCGTAGCAATGATGTTGTTCAGAGACCAGCCGGTACCCCAGGTAAGGGAGGAAGGAAATGGATTGCCCAGGAGGTGCCACCCTTTGTCGGTACCCGGCTTTACAGTGAGGTTGGAGATGGCAACATTATCCTTGTTCAGCGTCCCGGTGAACTGCTTTGTTGCTGCAACTGCATAATTGACCAGGTATCCTTTGCCGGGAATGAAGTTCCCCTCACCGCTGGCAACTCCCAGAACATTGGCTGTATTCCATGAGGGTTCAATGGTCGTATTCTTATAGTTCACCCATTCTTCAGTTGGTTCCCACCATGCATAGAAATCAAAACCGGATGCGGCCACATTGTTAAAACCAGGGATCGCCTGGGAGACGACAGGAGAGGACAAAAGGTGCCATCCCTGGATGCCGGTGCCCCATGCGGAGACATCCCTTTGAACCCGGGCACTTATATTTGACGAGCTTTGAATAAGGGAACCTCCAGAGCTAACAACCAGGCCGTCTGCTCCGGCAAGGTTGGTGACATTACCAGTTACAGTCAATGCTTTTCCGGAACCAATGGTCAGAGTGGCCAGGTTTTGGATTGTGATATTTTTGCAAAGAGCAAATGTGGCAGGATCATTATCAACAATCGGGTCGGTTGAAACATCGGGAATGATCACGGTTGTTGATTCTCCCGGAGGTCCTGTCGGAGTCCAGTTTGTGGGAGTCCCCCAGTTGTTGTTCGTCGCACCGGTCCAGGTCAACGGAGTATCTCCGATTGCAAAAAATCCCAGTGATGTCAATGAGCCTGACAGAAGGGTTGCCCCTGCGATGGTGCTGCCAGCCAGGTTATAATATCCACCCTGTGTTGTTGCCCTGCCCAGTAATTTACTGGCAGGAATTGTCGTAGCATTTGTAACCTTGACCGTTGTGCTTGTGAAGTAGCTTTCTCCGGCAGTGATCCCAGCCGACCAATATCGGTCAGTGTTTAAGGTTCCCATTCCGGTACCGGGGATTCCTCCGCAATCTGCGTCAAAAACCTCTGCCATCACATCAACTGTTCCACTGGCAGTGGTAACTGGGTTGACCACCTCAAAAGGGGTATATGCTGACTTTCCGATAGGCAGAAGATAGGTAAGGGTTCCTCCTGAACTTGCCGGTATACGGCGGACCATCGGCCCTCTCACATAACCGCTTGTCCGTGAAACATCTCCAACGGTGGTTGATGTAACGGTTAATAAATTGGTGGCAGAGGTGGTGAGGATTCCTGATGTAAGTGTAAGTTTTTGAACGGATAATGGAGAACTCAATATTACCCCCGCAGGATTATATATGGTTAGATTGTAAATTTGACTTGAGGTTATTGTACCCCCTAACATTTGTTGGTCAGAACCCTGAAGAATCAACGTACTACCGGTTGCATTCGCAGTTAATGCTCCATTATTGGTTATTGTAGACCGGAAAGTTGCAATCTTTCCATTCAAATTAAGTGTTGAAGATGGGTTTATCGTTGTTGCCAGATATATAACAGGATTTATTGCAAAAATGTTTATGAAGTTAACCGTATTTCGGCTTCTGATATTTAACTCGGGGACAATCCCTTCAACACAGAAAGTTTGGTTTCCATTCTGCAGGCCAACATTCAATATCCCTCCGGTAATCGTAGGGTTGGTGCCGTTCACAAGATAATCTTCCTGTGTTACACCAGAATTGTTTTGTAATAGATTAATTGTACCTCCGCTCATCTCTACAACATTCGTAGGTTCGTCAAAACCAAATGTGGGAGTATTACCCAAGCTGTTTCCACTTGTACAAACATTTATGATACCTCCGGAAATAATTAAGGTACAACTATTTTGCGCGTTTATCCGACACGCAATGTTTGTGGTGCCTCCTTCAAAAATGAACACTGATCCTGATGAATTACCCAGGGCATTGCCATCAACGGTCCCTATATTATAAATGCCATTCGTGATTTTCAGTAACCCATTGTTAGTAGAACTTCCAGCCTGCCCAACAACTGTGAATGCAGAATTATTTAACCACAACCCACCTGTAGTTGGGATGGTATAGGATGATGAGAAATAAATTGGATTTGATTGTGTAAATGAACCACTTACTTTTAAAACCCCGGAAGTGTGTGCGAAAATGAAACCTATAGTTCCAGCATCCTGAACAGTAAAAGCCCGCGGAATATCAAGAACCGGCATATGCGGGTTATCCGCTGCATTAGCTGTGACGTTCCCTTTGTTCAGCGTATTTCCGGTATTCAGGTCAATCGTGCCGGTTCCGGAGATAGAGGCATCCCCTGATCCGTTAAAAGTAATGTTTGCTTTTCCGCCTCCAGAGGTGTAAAAGTTCAGCGTTCCGGAACCATTCACAGTGAGGTTCCCATTATAAGGATCCAGGTTCGTAGTGCCTCCCAATTTTAAAGTATGCGTTGGTGTACTTGATGAGCCTGCATTGAAGTTCCCATTGGTGGCAACAGTCAGGTTGCCACATACTGTCAGCGTTCTGGATGTTGCGTCAAATTTGAGGACAGCTGCAGATCCTCCACCTTGCCCCACGTTAAGGTTGGCACAGTTTGCTGATGTTGCGTCAATGGTTATGGTAGCCCCATCCGCAATGGTCACATTATCGAAGTGCGTAGGCGCGATGCCGCCAACCCAGGTACCCGATGCACTCCAGTTTCCGACGACCACGTTGGAAATAATGGAGGTTGAAACGGGTGTGAAGGTGAAAACTCTGCGGGAGAGATCAGCGGTACTGTTCAGATAGGTCATGTCACTCGTTGCTCCAAAGCTGCTGGTTGTAAGGGAGGTGGAATTTGAGTTGTATGTGGGAGTACCGGTAATATCAGTGATCTGGCCAATCGTTCCTGCAGTTACCCCAGTCGAGAAAAAGATCCCGTAAGATAGTGCAGTGCCAGAATTATTATACATGCGGCCATATTTAAATTCTATTTTCCCGGTAGTTTCATATAAAATCACCTGAATCAAACTATTGGTTGCAGGAGTGCCAGTACCAGCGGGAATCCTGATATTAAGCCATTCTGTAATGAATGCTCTGTATGGGGCTGTCCCTGTAAATTTGTAATGTACTTTCCCTGTAGATTGAATTGCGTTATCACCACTTATTGGCGCAATCAGCACCACACCGGCAGCTGGTGATTGGGGACCACTTGTGATTGTGGTGGATCCCAGCCTCATCTGCCCGTTTGAATTTACGCTGCATTGAGTATATGTTACTCCCATGAAATTAAAGGAAAAAAAATTTGGGAATGTCAGTAATGTCGACGCAGTATTATCTTTATAACTACTCGTACCGAAGTTACCGTATGCAGTTGTACCAGTGCTCATATCAGCTAATGATCCATTGGTAACCGTTGTGAAATCATACCTCGCTGTTGATTGCCCCATTCCAGAAGTCGACATAAATATGACCAGGCATACAAAGCCAGTGGTAACGAAATGTTTAATATGGTATAAAATGTTCATTATTTTTCCTTTAAAGTGTTATGAATAATTCAGGTTAACAGGATTGATCCTGCCTGGCACTCTAACTGCGCTGAATACACCAAAAATACAATTATCAGCTTATGTTCGTGAGAACATGAGCACACAAATTCAGGTCACAGGTAAATTTGGTTGCGTCGGCTGGTTGTCTCCGAAAATTCTCTTGCTTACAAATGTAAAAGATGCCATATAAAATTTCCATAGGTACAAACCCTGAAAATTATTGGGAGAAACCCTTACAGGAGCATGGTTAGGTGTGGATGGATGTGTCCGCAAACAGAAAGGAAAATTCATGATGTGTGTAAGCCGGAACCTGATCTCCCAGGCGAGCCTCCGTCAGATATCCACCAGCTTGTTCTTAATGGCAAAAAGGATGAGGTTGATGGTGTTTTTTGTCCTGGTTTTCTCGAGCAGCCTGGAGCGGTGGGCTTCGATGGTTTTAACGCTTCTGAAGAGTTTTTCGGAAATTTCAGAGGAGGTCAGTCCCTGGCAAAAGTATTGAAGGACCTCCATCTCCCTTGGCGTAAATTCAATTGTTAAGTCCGGACTTTTTTCCTGGTGAATGGTGTGCTTGCCATAGGTGAAAATGATCTGGCGCAGAATCTCGCCGGAAAAGTAGCTTTGGCCGCTGAGCACGGTTTTTATGGCCAGCTGAAGTTCCTGTTTTCCCGAGGTTTTGAGCACAAAACCCAGCACACCCGCCTTGATCAGATTAGTGTAGTTGTCTTTTTCACTCAGCATCGTCAATACCAGGATTTTCAGCCCGGGAACGGCTGCCAGCGCCTGAATGCTGGCCTCTATCCCGTTCATCACGGGCATCTCAATATCCATCAGCACCAGGTCGGGTTGGATATTTTCCAGCAGCGAGAGGAATACCTGACCGTTTTCAGCTTCTGCGACCACTTCGCCCATCCCCTCCTTTTCAATCAGCAGTTTAATTCCTTCACGGAACAGCGAATGGTCGTCGACAATGATAATCCTGGCAATTTCATCCATAGTTTTGTCCTTTTAAAAAGGGTGCATCAGGTGCTTTTTTGTGCGGCAGGGATGGTGATTTCAACTTTTATCCCTTTTCCCGGGCCGGTATCAATTTTAATCTTCCCTCTCAGGGTCTTTACCCTGTTCTGGATGCTGAGCAATCCGAACCCTGTCGGTTTATGTTGTTGAGCGGAATGATTGAACCCGATGCCGTTATCCTTGTAGCTGAAAAGGATGTTCCGTTTTCCGTTGTAAACAAATGAGATATCCATCTGGGTTGCCCTGGCATGCCTGAGCGTGTTGTTGATCAGTTCGGTTGTTATTCTGTAAAGGGTGTTTTCGATTAAACCGTTGAACTTTTCAGCCGTATTATATTCAAAACTGATTGACAGGGCATTCGAATCATTGATATGTCCTGTGAAATCAAGAACCGCTTCAACGAAACCGGTGTTGGTCATGAGCAGGGAGCTTAACCCTTTTGACATCTCCCGTGTGACCTGGATGGCTTTATCGATATTGAAGTTTCCTTTTGCTGTGATAATCCCGACTTTTTCAGGGTCGTTTGTTTCCGAAAGCCACTGGAAATATAGCTTGATGGTGGAGAGTACAGGTCCGAGGCTGTCGTGGAGTTCACGTGAAAAATGGTTTCGCTCACGTTCTTCCACCTCTATGGCAATGGTCGATATTTCGTTTTCCGCTTTAATCTTCGCGGTAATATCATGGTTGGATGCCCGGGTACCAAGGTATGTTTCGTTAACCCCGTAAACCGGCTGGCAAATATGGCTGATCCACCTGACATCTCCATCCCTTGTCACGATGCGGAATTCCATTTCGCCCACGTTCTTGTCGCCCTTCTCATGCACATGGCTTTTAAATATGGCTGCATCTTCGGGGAGAATTATTTTTTCCAGTAAACCGGGATCCCTTACGAAATCAGCCTCAGGATAACCCGTGATCCTTTCGCAGGCAGGTGAGTTATAAATGAAATTTCCTTCGGGGTCAGTCCAGTATTCCCAATTATAAGTGAAATCGGCGACTGTGCGGTATTTTTCCTCGGATGATTCAAGGGCGGCATTTGCCGTTATCAATTCCCATGTGCGTTCCCTGATTCGGTCTTCAAGGCCGGAATTCAACTGTTTAATAACTTCTTCAGCATGTTTTCGTGCGGTAATGTCGATGAACGTGCACACTACCTGCTCAACCGTGCCATCGGAGTTTAACTGTGGTTCGGCAAACACAAGCAGCCATACCCGGTCGCCTTTTGATGGGCGGGCAACGCCCATGACCACATCCCTGACGGGTTGGCGGGTTTCAATGGCAAGAGGCACCGGGTGATCACTGCTGATAAATGGTGATCCGTCTTCATGAATAACATTCCAGTATGGATCAAAAGATGTTTTTCCTAAAAGCTGGCTCTCGCTGAGCCCGAGTAATTCAAGTGCCTGCGGGTTGCTCAACAGGATCTCGGCATCTGGTCCCTGGAGCAACACCCCCACATGCGTGTCGCGGATGATGTGTTTAAGTTTTAATTCGCTTTCCCTGAGATGTTTAACCCATTGGTTTCGAAGGGTAATGTCGTGGAGAAAAGCGATTACCCAACCACCATCGTCAGGCAGGTATTTGATGTTTACCTCCACATCAAACAGGGTTCCGTCTTTTCGGCGGTGGCGTGTTTCAAAATGATCTTCACCGATTGAGATAACGCGCAGCATATGGTTTGAAACATCCTCTTTCGTTTCTGTGGCTTCCAGGTCTGAAATATGCATGGCAACCATCTCCTGCACACTATAACCACTCATCCTGGCATACGCTTCGTTGACCTCAACCAGCCTGCCGCTGAGGTTCACCAGCCAGAACCCGTCGATGGCCGCTTCTATGATGTCCAGGTGCCTTTTCTCCGACTCCCGCAGTTTTTCTTCGGTCTTTACCCGGCTGGTAATATCGTTGGAGGTAACGATCACTGAATTCACCCGGCCGGCGACCATGACAGGTGTGAGGACTGAAAAATAGTGACGGATCTCACCATCAGGCATCTTTGTTGCCGATTGATAAGGCCTTGGTTGTCCGTTCTTTACGGTAAATTCAAACGACTCCCGCATGATGGTGTGATATTCGGGAAGCGTCCATGTACAAAAGTCCTTTCCGATGGCTTCCTCCACGCTGAGCCCGTACATGCTCCGGCTCAGGTAAGTAATCCGGCCTTCCAGATCAAGTTCTGCAATGATGTGAGGGGCATTTTCAGTGAGTAGCCTCAACCGCGTTTCACTCCCATGAAGGCTTTGCGGAGTCCCGTCTAATAGATTTCCTGAATCTGTATTGTCATTGTCAGGTTTTCCCATGCTGTACCCGGGTTTAAATCATTTGATCCAACGCAAAAATAGAATTAATTTCCATTCATGCAGGATAATTTCAACCAAATGAAGGGAAAACCATTGTAAAGGTTGGACGTTCAGCAGATTATTTTACCGCCGGAAGACCGGTTTGCGGTAGGGTTGGCGTGTAAATACCATGGTGGCCATGGGGTACGGTTGTGAACTGTTATGGCGAATTACCCGTGCAATATTATACAGAAGGCCGAATGATCAAACAGTATATTTATAGAGGTAAACCGTAAAAATTTTGTCAGGGCTGTTATTTTAAATTTTTTTTGTATTTTTAGAAGCTGGTAACATGATATTTCCAACCTGTTTACTGTCGCAAAGGCAAAACCGATCCAGGATGAAACACGGATTAACAACCACCAAGCCGAATGTGATCATCCTTGTTGGGATTCTGGCAATATTATGGGGAATTTATCCAATTTGTCAGGTCTCAGCCCAGGAGAAATCAGGTGTTATGCCGAACCCATTCCCTCAATATTTCCTTGGAACCCAGCTTGTCCCCAATGGCGATACAGCCTCGGCCCTGTTTGATCATTCGCCGAAAAACCTGGTCACCACCTGCGGCAACAGTGACTTTTCAGAGGGAAGTTTTTTCAACTGGTCAGGGTGCTACGGCACTTTTGACAACCCTTGCGACGCTGTAGGATTTGATACTTACCGGCATGTGATCATGCCCCGGGTAAATCAAACCTACGACCCATTTATCGGCGCCCCGCTGACCACCCTTTTCCCCGGCGAAGAATTTTCAGCACGCCTGGGAGATACCCTTGAAGGAAGCCATTCGGAGCAGTTGAGATACACGGTAAGTGTGACTCCCGACCATTTTCTTTTCATCTACAGGTGGGCTGCCGTACTCGAATCGGTGGGCCATGAGGTCTGGCAGATGCCGAAGTTTTCGCTCCAGGTGGAGGATATGGCAGGAAACCCGATTGGAGGAACCTGCGGGTTTTATGAGTTTATTGCTCCGAATTGCAGTCCCCCGGGACCCTCATGCATTGTTCCGGATGAGTGGCACTATTTCCCGGTGCCCTCTCCTGCAATCGTTCTCTACTGGCATGACTGGACCACCATCGCGTTGGATCTCAGTTCATTTGAAGCCCTTGGAGATGTTCAGATCGTATTTACCACCCGGGGATGCGCCCTCCAGATCCACCGGGGATACGCCTATCTTTCAACCTATTGCAGTCCGCTCGCCAACCAGATCAGCATGTGTTCAGGCGCTCCGCAGGCAACACTTACGGCCCCGCCGGGTTTTACCACCTATGAATGGAGGGGGCCTGGCATGGCCGGCCCGCCGATCGGTAATACGCAGTCGGTCATCGTTGCCAACCCGCAGGCAACCGATATATATTATGTCAATCTTACGGCTGCCAATGGTTGTATGGTCAATGACCTGAGCCAGGAGATCATGGCGACCGTGATCAATACAGATTTCACGGTTGTTCCGCATTGCGCGGGCGAAGCCACCACTTTTCTTGATGCTTCCACCATCAATCAGAATGCTGTGGTTTACTGGCACTGGATTTTCGGGGACGGCGGCCCTGACCTTGGCGGGATTCCAAATCCCACCCATGTGTATGCCATACCAGGTACCTATACCGTAACCCTGAATGCCTATTCCACGGAAGGGTGCCTTGGGACTGTGTCGAAAACGATTACCATTTCTGCCGTTCCTCCGCCAACCCTGGATGGTCCTGCCTCCACCTGTGCCAATGGTCCGGGCCTGCTTTACACCACTGAGCCGGGAATGACAAATTATGTGTGGAATTTTCCCCCGGGAACCACGGTGATTTCAGGTGGTACCAGTACTGAAAATACCGCCCTGTTATCGTGGACAAACGCTGGTAATTATACCATCGCAGTGAACTATACCAATCCACTGGCCGTATGCAATTCCATCTTACCCGCCACTGTAACGGTTGATGTAGGCGCACTTTCACCCCCGGTCATCACAGGTGAAAATCCTGTTTGCATGGGTGTGGCAGGGAAGACCTATACGACCCAGCCAGGGAAGATCAACTATGACTGGGTCATTCCTCCGCAGGCAACACCCATCGATGGCGGAACCTCCACCAGCAACTATGTAACTGTTACCTGGAATGCCGTTGGAACCTATGACATTACCGTCAACTACACAGAACCGGTGTCGTTGTGCACACCGGTAGCTCCTGCCGTCTATCCCGTGACAGTCACCGCGCTGCAACCCCCGACCTTCCTCACCGGGGAGCCGGCTGCTTGTGTTGGGGAAGGTGGCAAAACCTACTCCACCCAGGCGGGGAAGGTAAACTATAGCTGGACCATCCCACCGGAGGCTGATGTCAGCGATGGGGGCACCAGTATGGATAATTTCGTAACGGTTACCTGGAACACAGCCGGGAGTTACAGCATCAGCGTGAACTATGCTGAACCCATCACGCTTTGCAGCGCTGCGATTCCTGCCACCTACCCGGTCGTGGTAAGCCCGGTTCCAACACCTTCTCTCAACGGCGTCATCATGATTTGCCTGGGAACCTCCGGAACCACCTATACAACGCAACCTGGAAAGACGAACTATACCTGGACCATCCCACCGGAAGCCCATGTGGAAGCGGGGGGAGCCAATTCGGAGAATTTTGTGACAGTTACCTGGCTTTCCCCTGGAAATTACACCATCGGGGTGAACTATTCTGAACCTGGCAGCTTCTGCACTTCAGCTTTGCCGGCAACGCTTGGCATTACGGTAGATGCCTGGCCTGGCGCTGCAGGGATCATTGCCGGTCCGACTTCCGTTTGCAGAACAAACACAGAGAACTATTTCATTCCTGTAATCACTTATGCCTCAAGTTATCAATGGTCGTACAGCGGAACAGGTATTATCATCACCAACAATGGGAATTCGACCATCAGTATCAGTTTCACAGAATTTGCCACCGATGGGATCCTTACCGTGAAAGGGGTGAACAGTTGCGGCGACGGTCCTCTCTCCCTGCCGCTTTCGATCGTTGTGCACGACATTCCTGTGGTAACCTTTATCCCTTGTTTCGATGTAATCACTACTCCCGATGCACGGAAGATCGTTCTCAGGGGTGGAACACCTTACTTTCCCGGTCAGGGTGTGTTTTCAGGGAACAGGGTGAGCCTGAATGCGGTTACGGGACTCTATGAGTTTGATCCACATGGTGCCAGGCCTGGCATCTACCCGATCGCCTATTCCTATACGAATGCCGGCGGATGCATGGCTACAGCAGCGCCGATCTCCATCACCGTGCAAAACAATCCCTTCATCTGCGGCGATGATCTTACCGATGTTCGCGATGGGAAAAAGTACCAGACGGAATTCCTTTCAGGGCACTGCTGGATGAAGGAGAATCTTCGTTATGGCATGTACCTCGCCTCACCGGGAACTGTACAAACAGACAATTGCCATCCAGAAAAATATTGTTCACCGGCTGACCCGGGATGTACCGTTTATGGCGGATTATACCAGTGGGATGAGCTGATGGACTATTCTGCTACCCCTTCCTCCAAAGGTCTTTGTCCTCCCGCCTGGCACGTGCCTTCTGAGGCAGAGTGGCAATATCTCATCGACAAACTGGTTCCGGGGATTCCACTTTCAAGGACAAATTCAACACTGGGAGCTACTTTGAAGGATACCCAGCTCACGGATGGATTTACCGCCCTGATGGGAGGTTTGGAGTATAATGACCGCAACTGGGCCTTTTTCTCTGGCATAGTTACCGGCACCATGTTTTGGACCTCCACGGAGTGCAGTGCCACCCAGGCGGTTGCCAGGGGTTTGAATGTTGTAAATCCAAGCGTGTCATGGTATTGCAACAGCAGGGCCAATGCATTTTCACAAAGGTGTGTGAAGGATTAACCAGCCTTTTTACCCGTGATTTTCTTTATACCTGATGGGGACCCATATCTCCTCTTCCGAGGATGGATCATTGTTCCTGTATTTCTCACCCAACAGGTCAAAATGGGCCCTTGAATCCAGGTCATACCGGGATGCTGGCATCCAGGTGTAAAAGATAAACTGAAAGAAATCCTTAAAATCTTCAGGATGCCCGATGTATGTGAATACAGCATAAAGCCCGCCTTCCAGTATGAAACACTCCATACCCTCAGGAACTGAGTTGGAATCGGAGACCTCCACCGCCGCCCATTTTTCAAATTCAGTATGTTGGTTGAATTGATTAAAATCAAGCGATGAATTATATGCCTGGACGCTGTAGAGGTCGGAAGCAATGGTGTTTTTAATCAATTTCCTATGGGGCATGAAGCTCCGCCATAACTCTGTTGTCCGGTTTGAGGCTAAAGTCATTTTAATCCGCCTCCCGACCAGCTTTTTGGCTGGGATCGTTTCAATTCTTGGTTCGAAATATTCCTGCATGTTCGTTTGCTATTCTGCCATTTATCCATCATGGAATTTGTCCAATGGATAATTCCGGCTAATTCTCAGTGTTGAGGCTGTTTAAAAATGGTGTTGTGATGGGGACTGTATACACATCGGTTTCGTTGCGCCGGATGTTGATGGCTTCAAACCCATAGGGCTCCAGCGCCTCTTCGATGAGGTCAAAGATCTCGCAGGTGTCGGGTAAGGCTTCAAAGATGAGGGTGAAACGGGCAGTGGTCCCGGGTTTCACGATCATCATGGTTGGTGCAACAGGAATCCCGATGGCCTCCACCATTTTTGATTTGCTGGCTGAAACCTTGTCTACCAGGAATGTTGAATTCCAGATTCTTATGCCGGTAGTAGCAATGGCAGAAAAGGAGCAGTGGACTGTTACCAGCCGCCGGGTCTTGTCGCGGGTAGATACTTCGTCCCTTGAAGCCGGATCGGCCTGAACGGGTTCAAAGACGGGTGATATAACAGGGTCCGCTGTTTCGACAGCATCCATAACGAAAAAAATGAGGGTTTAGCAAAATTAATGATTTCACCATCCATGGAGAAGATTAATTGCTAATTTTACTCCGAATATATTAATCCCACTCTCCCTTATGAAGAAAGTTTTCCTCTTTATTGCCATGATGGCCCTTGGTTGCATGGTCATGGCAGCACATGTTTCACAGCAGGAAGCACGGCAGGTTGCCTCCACCTTCTATAAAAATCATCATCCCAGGTTTACAGGAACAGTAAACATTACGGATGGAAACATATTTAATTACCTGGAGACACCAACCATGTACCTGTTCAACTATGGATCGGAAGGTTTTATCCTGGTTGCGGCAGACGATGCCTCCACCCCCGTTCTGGGTTACTCTTTTGAAAACGGGATGTCAGGTGATAACTTGTTGCCGAATGTAAAGTCATGGCTGGAGAGTTATTCCAGGGAGATTTACGCAATTATCTCACACAATCTGGATAACAGAGAAACCATCAAGGAGTGGGAAGTAATCCGTTCAGGTAAATCCAACCGTTCTGTGGCTGATGTGAACCCTTTGCTCACCACCACGTGGGACCAGGGATGCAACTACAATGCACAATGTCCGGCAGATGCCAGCGCTTTTTTCTCCTGCGGTCATGTCTATACCGGTTGTGTTGCCACTGCGATGGCCCAGATCATGAAGTACCACAATTTTCCGCCCCAGGGAGTAGGTTCTCATACTTATACCCACCCGGTTTATGGCGTTCAGACGGTCAACTTCGGGTCAACAACCTACAACTGGGCCACCATGCCCAACAATGTGACCAGTTCTAACCCGGCCGTGGCCAGCATCATGTATTCCGCCGGTGTTGCGGTGAACATGCAGTACAGTCCGAGCGGTTCGGGCGCTTACAGCGAAGATGTGCCCGATGCCCTGATGGACTATTTCAACTACAGTCCCGGCGCTGAGATCATGTATAGCAGCTACTATCCCAACCAGGAGGATTTTAAAAATCTGCTGAGAGCCGATCTTGATAAAAGCCTGCCCATCTATTACAGTGGTTCCGGCACAGAAGGTCATGCATGGGTGTGCGACGGTTACCACATGAGCGATGGCAAATTTCACTTTAACTGGGGCTGGTCGGGTTCCAGCAATGGCTGGTATGCCATCGGGGCGCTGAATCCGGGGGGCAATACCTTCAACGACAATAACTCCGTGGTAGTAAATGTCAGGCCATACAATCCCAATCTTATTGTGAGGATCGCCCATCCGGTGAACAATGCCGTGATAGGGGTGGGCTACCCCGCTGTCATTGAAGCAGTGACGATAAAGGGGATACCATCATCGATGAAGCTTTTTATCGACAATGTCGAAAAATTTGCGGTTGCCGGCGATACGCTGAATTATACCTGGAATACGGCAGTTTCCGATCTTGGAAGTCACCAGGTGCGGGTATATTCCTACAGCGGTTCTGATACGGTTTATTACCAGATCAACCTCAATGTGGCGGAGTGGATCTCACAGGCTTCGGGGTTTGCCACAGCCATGAGAGGGATCAACTTCATGTCGGCCGCCGACAGCAATGTGGTGTGGGCCAGTGCTTTTGATGACAACAACCCCACCGGCGCCTGTTCCGATTTTACCAAAACCGTGGATGGCGGCACAACCTGGACCCCAGGCGTGGTCACCAATACAACAGGCCTCTCTTCGGCCATGATCTTCGCCGTCAATGCAACGAAAGCCTACATCCCGATGTACAGGGTTTCGGGCAGCAAGCCGATGGGCATTTATGCTACCACGGACGGCGGTGCGACCTGGACTCGCCAGGCAACTGCTACTTTCAGCAACAGTGCCTCCTTTCCGAACTGCGTCCACTTTTTTAACGACAATGACGGATGGTGCATGGGCGACCCTATCAACGGCGATTTCGAAATGTACACCACCTCCGACGGCGGGACCACATGGAGCGTGGTTCCCGGGGCGAATATCCCAAACCCGGTTTCGGGGGAGTTTGGCGTGGTTGGCTACTATTCGGCGGTTCACGACACCCTCTGGTTTGGAACAAATCTTGGACGGGTATACCGTTCCACGGATAAAGGCCATACCTACAATGTATCGACTGTTACCCCTTTGAACGGCAGGTATGTGGAACCTACCTTCAGGACCGGGATGCATGGCCTGGTGCAGGATAAGGGCGCCGGCAGCATCGGCGCAATGTGCGAAACTTTCGACGGCGGGCTTACCTGGAGCGCCGTAACCACAACCGGGATGGTCTATGCAACTGATCTGGTCTATGTTCCCGGTACCGAAAATACCTGGGTAAGTTCCGGATCATCCATCAACATCGGCACCTCCTATAGTTTTGATGGCGGCCACAATTGGACGGATTTTATGGGGACACAGGGCTCGAGGTATATGCAGATGACGTGGCTGAACAACCATTGCGGCTGGGCCGGCGGCGTGAATGCCAGCGCCACGGAGAACGGAATCTATAAGTTTATTGGCAGGCTCAGGCCTCCTTTGCCAGCCCCGATGAACCTGCAGGCTTCGGCAGTGAACCACGATGTTCTCCTTACCTGGACTGCCCCCGCAGCATCAAACGTTGTGGGGTATAACGTTTACCGGAACGGGTTCAAACTCAATGCCTCCCCGGTCACCGCGTTGGCCTATACCGATATGAATGTGGTGAGCGGTCACTATACGTACTGTGTAAAAGCGTTATATCTTGACGGAGAATCAGATGGTGTATGTGCCGTGGTGGATGTGGCGGTAGGGGTTGCAGTAATTGGGGCAAACATATGTTCCGTCTATCCGAATCCTGCAACAGATTGGCTGACTGTTCAATCGCCATTTCCCCGTGAATTTCAGATCGCGGATTTCGCCGGGATGACTGTTAAAACAGGAATACTGGAAGGCGTTGCAACGGTAATCAGCATCCGGGAATTGCCCGCAGGCATCTATATTCTCAGGATCCCGGCAGTTGGGGTCGCCATGAAATTCATCAGGGTTGACTGATCGGTATCATCCGGTTAATTGGTAACCACTGTTTCACGGTTTTTTCCTATTTTTGCAGTTCAAAACCAACTTTATGAACGAAAACATGGAAAACATCCGGTGCCTGATTATTGGATCCGGCCCGGCCGGCTATACCGCCGCCATATACGCTGCCAGGGCAGATCTTAAACCTGTGATTTACCAGGGTATGCAGCCCGGTGGTCAGCTTACCATCACCACCGAAGTCGATAATTTTCCCGGCTATCCGAAAGGCATTACGGGTCCTGAAATGATGGAAGAGTTCAAACAACAGGCTGAACGGTTCGGAACAGAGGTTCGATTCGGAGTGGTGACAGAGGTTGATTTCTCCGGCAGGCCCTATATTGTAAAGGCTGATGACGGCAAGACGATCGCCGCAGAAACGGTGATTATTGCCACCGGTGCCTCAGCGAAATGGCTGGGGATGGAGTCGGAAAAAAAGTTCATGGGAAGCGGGGTGTCGGGTTGTGCCACCTGCGATGGATTTTTCTACCGCGGCCAGGATGTGGCCATCGTGGGCGGGGGAGATACGGCTGCCGAAGAGGCCACCTACCTTGCCAAACTGTGTAAAAAAGTTTACATGATCCATCGCCGCGGCGAATTGCGCGCCTCCAAGGCCATGCAGCATAAAGTACTCAACACAGCCAACATCGAAATGGTGTGGGACAGCGCTCCCGAAGAGGTTCTGGGCGACCAGAGCGGTGTTACAGGCGTCAGGGTGCGCAATGTTAAAACCGGTGAAGCACGCGATATCGATGTAATGGGTTTTTTCGTAGCCATCGGGCACAAACCCAATACCGAGCTCTTCGAAGGCAAGCTTGAGTTGGATGAATTGAGCTACATAAAAACGAAACCCGGAACTACGCAAACAAGCCTGGATGGTGTTTTTGCCTGCGGGGATGTGCAGGATCATCACTACCGCCAGGCTATTACGGCAGCCGGAACAGGTTGCATGGCGGCAATTGAGGCGGAGAGGTTTTTGTCGAATTAATTGAATTTTGAATTTTTCATAGATGATTACATTTTTCAAGAGTTCTGAGCGATACTACGCCGTTGAGAGCCGCGGAAAACTTGGCGGCAGTGATTTGGAGAAGTTAATCTGGTTGTTCGGCGGTGCGGAGTGCATCGCCGAACCTGTTTTAGAGGGCAGTTTCGTGGGTCCGCGAAGGGAAATGGTCACCCCGTGGAGCACCAACGCCGTGGAGATTACCCAGAACATGGGCATACGCGGGATTTTGAGGATTGAAGAATTTACCATGATCCCCTCCACCCCTGGGGCAGGAAATCACGCCCATGATCCGATGCTTCAGCATATTTACGAAGGACTCAACCAGGAGATTTTTCATATTCTTCATGAACCCGAACCCGTTCTCTTCATCGACGACATTGCCTCTTTCAACAAAAAAGAGGGGTTGGCCCTGAGTGATGACGAAATAGGATATCTCACCGGGCTTAGTCAAAAAATCGGCAGGAAGCTTACTGACAGTGAGGTGTTCGGGTTTTCACAGGTTAATTCGGAACATTGCCGGCACAAGATCTTCAATGGCTCCTTCATCATCGACGGAGAAGAGATGACCGATTCGCTGTTTGCCTTGATTAAAAAAACAGCAGCGGAGCACCCTGATTTTTTAGTTTCTGCCTACAAGGATAATGTCGCTTTCATCCAGGGTCCTGACATTGAACAATTTGCACCCGGGAAACAGAACATTGCCGATTTTTTCACCATCCGCGATATACGTTCAGTCATCTCCCTGAAAGCGGAGACCCATAATTTCCCCACCACTGTTGAGCCATTTAACGGGGCGGCCACCGGTTCCGGTGGCGAGATCCGCGACCGCATGGCCGGGGGAAAGGGCAGCATCCCGATGGCTGGAACGGCTGTGTACATGACCTCCTATCCAAGGCCTGGCGGCGGACGGTCGTGGGAGACAGAAATTCCCGCCCGGAAATGGCTCTACAAAACACCGGAAGAGATCCTGATCAAAGCGTCGAACGGAGCGAGTGATTTTGGCAACAAGTTCGGCCAGGCGCTCATCTGCGGTTCAGTGCTAACCTTTGAACACACCGCTGATGGAAAAACTTATGGCTATGACAAAGTGATCATGCAGGCGGGAGGAATCGGTTTTGCCCGGTATGAGGACAGCCTTAAAGATGACCCTGCAAAAGATCAGAACATTGTGGTGCTGGGCGGCGACAATTACCGCATTGGCATGGGTGGAGGAGCCGTTTCATCGGTGGCTACCGGTGAGTATGGCAATGCCATCGAACTCAACGCGGTGCAGCGCTCGAACCCCGAGATGCAGAAACGGGTGTTCAATGCCATCCGGGCCATGACGGAGATGGCGGTAAATCCCATCGTCTCCATCCACGATCACGGGGCAGGCGGACACCTTAACTCCCTGTCGGAACTCGTTGAAAATACCGGCGGAATCATCGACATGGAGAAACTTCCCGTTGGTGATCCGACCCTTTCGGCCAAGGAGATAGCCAGCAATGAATCGCAGGAAAGGATGGGGCTGATCCTTGGTGACGGGGATGTTGCGCTCATGCAGGAGATCGCGGAGCGGGAACGCGCACCCATGTACGTTGTGGGAAAGACCACCGGCGACCACCAGCTAATCTTTGAGGAGGGCAGCAAAGGGATCCGACCGATCGACCTTCAGCTGGCCGATTTCTTTGGAAAACCGCCCAGGACTATCCTTCGTGATTCAACGATCAATATTCTATGTTCCAAATTGAATTACGATCCGGAAAAACTCTCATACTACCTTGAACAACTGCTTCAGTTGGAGGCAGTTGCCTGTAAAGACTGGCTTACCAACAAAGTTGACCGGGCTGTAAGCGGAAAAATTGCCAAACAGCAGACCTGCGGCGCGATTCAGCTGCCGCTTAACAATGTGGGGGTTACGGCCCTCGACTACCAGGGGATCAAAGGGATTGCGACCTCACTGGGCCATGCCCCGGTGGCTGCCCTGATTGATCCGGCGGCCGGTTCAAGACTGGCCATCTCCAAAGCTCTGACCAACCTGGTATGGGCGCCGCTTACCCATGGTTTAAATGGTGTTTCACTTAGTGCCAACTGGATGTGGCCATGTAAAAACGCAGGTGAGGATGCGCGGCTTTATGCGGCAGTGCGTGCAGTAAGCGACTTTGCCATCGCCCTGGGAATCAACATTCCCACTGGAAAGGACTCCCTCTCCATGACACAGAAATACCCCGACGGAACCGTTGTATATGCTCCCGGAACGGTCATTATCTCCGCTGTTGGTGAGGTAGCAGATGTAAAAAAGGTCGTCAGCCCGAATTTACACGCCGATTTTGAAACAGAACTTATCTACATTCCCTTTTCCGATTGTGGTTTTGAACTCGGCGGAAGCAGTTTTGCCCAGTTGCTTCACCAGCTTGGGGATAAAACGGCCGATGTTACCGATACCGCTTATTTTGCACGCGTATTCAAGGTGGTGCAGGAACTCATCCATGACGGAGTTATCATTGCCGGCCATGATGTGGCTGCAGGTGGATTGATCACTACCTTGCTGGAGATGACTTTCCCAGTTGAAAATATTGGCCTCGACCTGAACCTGGAAAGCCTGGTTCAGGGTGACATGTACGATTTGACAAGTGTGCTCTTCAGTGAGAAACCCGGAGTTGTGTTGCAGGTGAAGCGGGGGGTGTTGGCCGGGAACATGGAACTTCTGATGCCGGATGGCAAAACAGAGGCCACTGCCGGGAGAATATGCTGTTTCCCGATAGGCCATTTATCCGCAAAGCGCGCAGTAAACCTTACCTTCAGAAAAGAGGCATTCGTCTTTGATATTGATTCTCTGAGAGATACCTGGTTTAAAACATCCTACCTGCTTGATCGCCGCCAGTCGGGCGAACACCTGGCCCTCGAACGTTATAAAAACTATAAGGAGCAACCACTTCAATTCAAATTCCAGGAGCGCTTTTCGGGAAAATATGCCCAATTAGGTGTTGATCCGAAGAGAAGGAGTCCTTCAGGGGTGAAAGCAGCCATTATCCGTGAAAAAGGAGTGAACCGCGACCGCGACATGGCGTGGGCCCTCTACCTGGCCGGGTTTGACGTTAAGGATATCCATATGACCGACCTGATCTCGGGCAGGGAGAACCTGGAAGATGTGAACCTTATCGCCTTCGTGGGTGGTTTTTCAAATTCCGACGTGCTTGGCTCTGCCAAAGGGTGGGCTGGCGCATTCCTCTATAATGAACGGGCAAAAGCCGCTCTCGACAACTTTTTCAGCAGGGAGGACACCCTGAGCCTGGGAGTGTGCAACGGTTGCCAGCTCCTGGTGGAGCTGGGGCTGATCTACCCGGGTCACGACAGCCATCCCAAAATGAGCTGGAACGATTCACACAAATATGAGTGTGCATTTGTGGGTCTCGATATTGTAGAGAACCACTCGGTAATGCTCAGCAGCCTGGCCGGATCAAAACTGGGTATCTGGGTAGCCCATGGAGAGGGTAAATTCAACTTCCCGGAAGGGGAGGAGCAATACCACATCCCCGCAAAGTTCAGTTACCACGGATATCCCGGCAACCCAAACGGTTCGCAGTATGATGCAGCCTGCATCTCCTCTGCCGACGGGCGCCACCTCGCCTTCATGCCCCACCTGGAAGATTCGGTCCTGCCGTGGCAATGGGCCTGTTATCCCGATAACCGCAGCCAGGACGAAATCACCCCCTGGCTCGAAGCCTTTACCAACGCCAAAACCTGGATCCAACAACACTTAACACTTAACACTTAATCACTTAACACTTTTTTTTTAGTGAAAAAAACAATATTAATCACCGGCGCCACAGCCGGATTCGGAAAAGCAATTGCCAGGAAGTTTGCGGAGGCCGGCAACAACCTCATCATCACCGGGCGCAGGAAAGTATTGCTGGATGAACTTGCCAAGGATCTGATTCTTAATTGTAACGTGGAAGTTTTACCCCTCTGTTTTGATGTCAGGAGGTTGAAGGAGGTAGAGGAGGCCATTTCCGGACTGCCGGATCAGTGGAAAAATATTGATGTGCTGGTGAACAATGCCGGGCTTGCAGTAGGTCTGAACCCCATTCACGAAGGCGTTGTGGACGACTGGGAGCGGATGATCGATACCAATGTCAAAGGATTGCTCTATATGACCCGGTTTGTCTCCCCTTTGATGGTGGCCAGGAAACAGGGCCACATCATCAACATCGGATCCATTGCCGGAAAAGAGGTTTACCCCATGGGAAATGTCTATTGCGGTACCAAATTCGCGGTGGACGCCATTTCGCGCAGCACAAGGATCGACCTGGTTTCTCATCATATCAAGGTGACACAGATTGCCCCGGGAGCTGCCAATACCGAGTTCTCCCTTGTGAGGTTCAAAGGCGATAAAGACCGTGCGGATAATGTTTATAAAGGTTTTCAGCCTCTTACAGCCGAAGATGTGGCGGATGCGGTGTATTATGTGACCACCCTGCCTGCCCATGTGAATGTTAACGACCTGGTATTGATGCCCACAGCCCAGGCCAGTGCAGTGAATTTTTATAAAGGATAAAACCATGATGGAAGTTACCCGTATTTTCGATTTGCTGCCCTACCACGAATCGAAGTTCAAACCCAAGGATGATGTCGTCGCATCCAAGGAGAATGGCGTTTGGGCAAAATACAGCATCAAACAGTACCGTGAGATTGTGGATAACATCAGTTACGGATTCCTGGCAATGGGTGTTCAGCCGGGGGATAAAATTGCACAGATCAGCTCAAACCGGGCTGAATGGAATTTTGTCGACATGGCGATCCTCCAGGTAGGGGCAGTTCACGTTCCAATCTATCCAACTATCAGTGAATCAGATTATAAGTATATTTTAAATCATGCCGAGGTGACCTATGTGTTTATTTCGGGACAGGAACTGTTGCGAAAAATTGACCACATTCTGCCCGAGATCACCCATATCAAGGGTGTGTTCACTTACAAGGACCACCAGGAACACAAACATCTGAACGAGCTGATCGAAATGGGGAAGGTGCATCCCGACAAGGCGCTGCTTGAGGCACGAAAAGCGGCCATTAAACCCGATGATCTTGCCACCATCATCTATACATCAGGAACGACAGGCAATCCCAAGGGGGTCATGCTGAGCCACCACAACATCATCTCCGATTTCAAAGTCTGCGCCTATATTCCGCCCTTCGGAGAGGAGGCGAAGGCAGTGAGTTACCTTCCGCTTTGCCATGTGTATGAACGTATGCTCAACTACCTCTATCATTACCTCGGATTTTCGATCTACTATGCCGAGAACCTGGGTACCATCACCGACAATATGAAGGAGGTGAAGCCGGATATCTTATCCACGGTGCCCCGCCTGCTCGAGAAGATATATGACAAGTTATTTTCCACGGGACATAAACTCACCGGGGTGAAGCGATGGATATTTTTCTGGGCGCTCCATCTTGCCCTGCGCTATGAACTCAAAGGTGCAAATGGCTGGTTTTATGAGCTTAAGAGGAAACTTTACGATAAACTTGTCTACTCAAAATGGCGCGATGCGCTGGGAGGTAAGCACTTATTGGTTGTATCCGGAGGTGCGGCGCTTCAACCCCGGCTTGCCAGGATGTTTACCTGTGCCGGGATCAATGTGCTGGAAGGATATGGGTTAACGGAGACATCACCGGTAATTTCTGTCAATGACCTCACCGAAGGCGGAACGAAATTCGGTACAGTCGGCAAGGTGGTTAAAGGGGTAGAGGTGAAATTTGCCGATGACGGCGAAATTTTATGCAAAGGACCGAATGTGATGTCTGGTTACTACAGGGAGCCTGAGATGACCCGCGATGCCATTGAACCCGACGGTTGGTTCCACACGGGCGACCTTGGCCGCTTTGAACCGGAAGGTCACCTGAAGATCACCGGCAGAAAAAAGGAGCTTTTCAAAACATCATTTGGTAAATATATCAGCCCCCAGCCCATTGAAGACACTTTCAAGGAGTCGCTTTTTATCGATCAGCTCGTGGTTGTCGGTGAAAATCAGAAATTTGCAGGGGCATTGATCGTGCCCGACTTCGTCTTCCTTAAATCCTATTGTGCCGTTAAAGAGATTCCATACACCACCAACGCGGAGATGGTTCAGTTGCCGCGGATCAGGAAGCGGTTTCAAACGGAAGTCAATAAATACAATAAGTGTTTCGGAGATACGGAAAAGATTAAGAGCTGGGAACTTTTAGATACCGAATGGACCTTCGATACCGGGGAGATCACCCCTACGATGAAGCTGAAGCGCAACGTCATCGCAAAAAAATATGAAGAAAATATTGCCAAGCTGTTTGAATAAAACCACCTTTATCCCGTTTGAATGATATGAAGCAAATCACCCGTATTTTCGACCTCCTGGAGCTTTATCGCGACGAATACAGTTCCATCAGTGACCTGTTCAATATAAAAAGGAACGGGGAGTGGGTCCATTTTTCAGCAGGTGATTATGTGAAGGGCAGCAACCTGATCAGCCTTGGCTTGCTTGCCATGGGTGTTGAAAAGGGAACCCGCATTGCCACGGTGATGAACAACTGCCCTGAATGGAACATGATCGACATAGGGATCCTCCAGGTTGGTGCGGTTCAGGTGCCGGTTTATCCAACCATCAGTGAAGATAATTACCGCTATATTTTTACAGACTCCGCCATCGAATACCTGATCTTTTCTGATACAGAGATTTATGACCGGATTAAAAATGTACTTCCTTCGATCAACGGGTTGAAGGCTGTTTTCTCCATTGAGCCCATTGAAGGGATCCGGAACTGGAAAGAGATACTGGAGATGGGGGAGAATTTCCTGCATCCGGAAGTTCTTGACGGCATCAAGCAATCCATTTTTCCGGGCGATCTTGCCACGATCATCTACACCTCAGGGACCACCGGAAGACCGAAGGGGGTGATGTCGTCGCACAACAATTTTGTAACCAACTATAAAGCCCTGGCAGAAATTCCTCCGCTGAAAATGCACGACCGGGTTGTTAGTTTTTTGCCGCTTTGCCATGTGTATGAGCGGACTGCCGGTTATGTTTACCAGTCGTTTGGAGTGTCGGTTTTTTATGTTCAGAACATCGACGAACTGGGAGCGTATATCAGGGAGGTGAAGCCTCATGGTTTTGCAGCAGTTCCGAGGGTGTTTGAAAAGATCTATAATAAGATTGTAAGCCAGGGCCGCAAGCTGCCCCTGCCAATGAAAGTCCTTTTCTTCTGGGCGCTCCGCCAGGGGCATAAATATGAGCTGAACCATGCCAGGGGATGGGTTTATGATGTTAAGTTGTTTATTGCTAATGTGTTGGTATTCAAGAAGTGGCGGGCAGCATTGGGAGGTGAATTGAAATTCATCGTTTCAGGAAGCGCCTCGCTTCACCCGAGACTGGCACGTATTTTCTGGGCCGCCAAAATTCCGATCCTGGAAGCATATGGCCTTACAGAAACATCGCCCGGGGTGACCTGTTACCGGTTCGAACCCGACGGAATGAAATTCGGAACCGTCGGACCGCTCCTCACCGGGAATGAGATGAAAATTGCTGAAGATGGGGAGATCCTGTGTAAAGGTCCTAACATCATGATGGGTTATCTCAACAGGCCTGAAAAAACGGCGGAAGTTATCGACGCCGACGGGTGGTTTCATACCGGGGATATCGGGGTGATTGAAGACGGGAAATTTTTAAAGATCACCGACAGGAAAAAGGAGATATTTAAAACTTCGGGAGGAAAGTTCATCGCGCCGCAACCCATTGAACAACGGATGAAGGAGTCGCCCTTTATCGAACACATCATGGTGGTTGGGGAGAACCGAAACTATGCCGCTGCCCTCATCATCCCCAATTTTGAGCACCTGAGGAACTGGTGCGAGGTTAAAGAGATCGAATTCGGCTCAAGAAAAAAAGCGGTGAACCATCCCATGATCATCCGAAGGATCCGTAAAGACGTTGAGCGCTTCAACCTTGACCTCGATAAAACGGAGAAGATCAAGAAGATAAGGTTGCTCGATGCAGAATGGACAACTGAAACCGGCGAAATCTCACCAACCCTGAAACTCAGGCGCAAATTCATTATTGAAAAGTACGCTAAAATCATTGAAGAGACCTACCGTTCTTCCGAATTCAACTACCGGGTTGAATAACATCAGTGCAGGATTTTAAAGATCAGCTCCTTCATCAACTCCCCGTCGCCGGCTGACACATTGTCAACTCCCTTGGCCTTAAGATCGTATTCACGGAGGTATGAGATGATGGCAATGGTTTTCCCGACCGGAAATGTTTTTGCAGCCTGCTGGTAATCAGCCACAAAAAATGGATTTACTCCAAGGGCCGCTGCCACTGAGTTCTTCGATTTGTCGGCCAGGTAATGGAAGGCAAGCACCTTTGAAAAATAAGCTGAAAGGATAGGAATGACCTTTACCAATGGATTTTCGCGCAGGTTGGCGGCAAAATAGAGGATGATCTGGTTGGCTTTTAACACATCTTTCCGGGCCAGTGCTTTTTGCAGTTCAAAAACGTTGAAATCCTTGCTGATCCCGATGTTCTTCTCCACATACGTTTCGTTGATCTCTGTACCCGGAGGGATGTTGATCAGGAGTTTCTGGATCTCATTCACGATCTTGCCCAGGTCGGCTCCCAGGAATTCGGTTAACAGCGCTGCAGCCTTCGGTGTAATGGCATATTTCCGCTGGTGGAGATAGTCGTTGATCCACTCCGGGATCTTGTTGTCGTAAAGTTTAGCCGATTCGAAAGCGATTCCATGTTTTTCGATGGCTTTATAGAGTCCCTTCCGCTTGTCGAGTTTGCCGTATTTATAACAAAGGACCAGGATCGTGGAGGTAAGCGGATGTTCAACATAGGTTTGAAAATCTTCGATCTTGTCGAGATCCTGGGCCTCCTTGACAATCAGCACCTGGTAATTTGCCATCATGGGAAACCGCTTGGCATAGCTCATCAGGTTGAAAACATTGGAATCCTTTCCATAGGCAATGGTTTGGTTGAACTCCTTCTCAAGGTCGCTCAGAACATGCTGTTCGATATAATCGGAAACCATGTCGATGAAATAGGATTCTTCGCCATGTAACAGGTAAACAGGGTGATAGATCTGGTTTTTCAGATCGCCCATGAGGTTATCAAAACTGATGCTGTTTTTTTCTGCCATGCGCTTAATGGGTTACTAAGGGCGATAAATGTCCCCTGGAGGTTTTACCGTTAGTCAAACCTGAGGTGCTTCACAAGCAGTTTCTTCTCAATAAGGTCCTGCATGGTTTCAACACCGATCAGCACATGCTGTTCAGCAAAATTCACTGTCACTTTTTTATCACTTGCCAGGGTCTTGATCCCCCTGCCAACCATGGGTTGATCAGAAACAAGTAATACGGCCCCGGTAGGAATCTCATTGGCAAAACCCACCATGAAGAGGGTTGCCGACTCCATGTCGATGGCAATGGCCCGTGTGATCCGCAGATGTTCCTTGAAAACCTCGTCGTACTCCCAAACTCTTCTGTTGGTGGTATATACGGTGCCTGTCCAGTAATTTTTCCGGTGGTTGTGGATCACGGTCGACATCACCTTCTGAAGATTGAAGGCGGGCAGGGCAGGAACGCGTTCGGGGAAATAGTCATCGGAGGTTCCGTCTCCCCGAATGGCAGCGATGGGAATGATCATGTCGCCGACTTTGCATTTTTTCTTCAGTCCGCCGCACTTTCCAAGGAATAACGCGGCCTTTGGTTTAATGGCCCCGAGGAGGTCCATGATCGTTGCAGCATTCGGGCTGCCCATGCCGAAATTGATCATGGTGATGCGCTCATGCGTGGCAGTGGGCATCGCTTTATCTTTGCCCATGATCGGCACATTGAACAATTTGGCAAAAATATCCAGGTACGTCGAAAAATTGGTGAGCAGGATCAAATCACCAAACTCTTCCAGTTTGGTTCCGGTATAGCGCGGCAACCAATCATCGACGATCTCTTTTTTTGTTTTCATCCGGGAAAATTTATCAGTATAACCAGTTAGGCTTTAATGCGCAAAGATAACGGATTTGTAAGATTTTTTCGTAAGTTTGTATAGTGAGCACCATGGAAAAACTCAATCTCCCCGACATGGCCGTCCGCCTGCAGGTTGGAAAAAACGGCAAAAAGGAGATCTTCGACGAGATCAGGAAAAAATACGTGAGGTTAACACCCGAAGAGTGGGTCAGGCAGCACTTCCTTCACTTCATGATCAACCAACTCGGTTACCCTGCATCCCTGATCGTGGTGGAGGCCGCCCTGAAATATAACAACATGTTGAAACGGTTCGATATCCTTGCCTACCGTGCAGATGGCAAACCCTGCCTCGTGGTGGAATGCAAAGGTCCGGGTATCGCTATAACACAGGCTGTTTTTGACCAGGTGGCCATGTATAACATGACGCTGACGGTTGATTACCTGGCTGTTACCAATGGTTTGGCTCACTATGCCTGCAGGATTAATCACGAGGAGCGATCCTATGCGTTTTTGAAGGAGATACCGGATTATCATCTGGTTTTATAATTATAACCCGTAAAAATACCAATTGGACACGGGCAAGCCGTGTCCCAACTAACCTGGACACGGGCAAACCGTGTCCCAACAATTCCGGACACGGGTAAACCGTGTCCCTACAAACCTGGACACGGGTGAACCGTGTCCCAACCGGAAAATGGAAATTATTGGAACGATTCCGCCGAACCTGGTCAATTTCATATTGGTCACGTTGTTTTCGCTGCTCATCGGGTTGTCACAAAGACGGATCCACACGATGGCCAATGAGGTGAGCCATACCTTTGGAACCGACCGTACGTTTACCTTTATCGGCATTCTCGGATTTATTCTTTACCTGCTCGATGGATCATCGCCTGTGCTTTTCATGGGAGGTGGTCTCGTGCTGGCCATGGTGATGGGCATCTCCTATTTTTACCATATCCGCGACCTGAAGGATTTCGGAGCCACCACCATATTCGTTGCTTTGATTACCTACTGCCTGGGGCCGCTGATATTAACACAACCGCTATGGATGGTGTTGCTCATCGTGGTTACTGTATTGATCCTGACAGAATTGAAGGAGACTTTTGCCACCATCTCACAAAAATTCGACCGTTATGAATTTATCACCCTCGCCAAATTTTTCATCATTGCCGGGGTGATATTGCCGGTGTTGCCCGACGGGCCGTTCATCAAAGGGCTCAGCCTCACTCCTTACAAGATATGGCTGGCCATCGTGGTTATTTCGTCAATTTCTTATTGCAGCTATCTTCTGCGTAAGTTCATCTTTCCCAATGCCAGCATTATTCTTTCTGGCATCCTTGGCGGTCTCTATTCAAGCACCGCCACCACGATCATCCTCGCCAAGAAAAGCAGGAGTGAACCGCAGCACCTTCAGCAGTACATGGCCGGCATCATCTTTGCCACGGCGGTCATGTATCTCCGGATACTCATCCTGATCTTTATCTTCAGTCAGCCCTTGTTCATGGATGTCTGGCTCTGTTTCCTGGGACTGTTTCTACTTACAGTCATCATCGGTTTGGTGGTATTGCTTTACCGCAACAGGATGGTCTCCACCCCCGGTCTTGAACTTCCGGCAGACCGGAATCCGCTTGAATTCAAGGTCTCCCTCATTTTTGCCACCCTTTATGTGGCTTTTACTTTCATTACCTATGAAGTACTCACGAAGTATGGAACCCCGGGACTGAACTGGCTCTCCTGCCTGGTAGGGATGACAGACATCGACCCCTTCCTGATCAACCTGTTCCAGGGAAAGTATGGCGTACCCCTGAATGCTGTCATCATTGCGACATTGCAGGCCATTGTCAGCAACAATGTGCTAAAAATGGTTTACGGGAGTTTTTTCGCCGCCAAATCGGCCCGGGTATACCTGATTCCGGGTTTTCTTCTTATCATTGCATTCACAATTGCAGCAATCGTGATTGTGTATTAATCCTTATGGCCGACCAGAGTATCTTTGAAACCAGTTTGCTTGATGAGTCCTTCAATCCGAAGGATACCCGGAATTATGGGATGGGTATTATTTTAAACGAAACCAGGATTGGAATATGCATTCTTGACTTCAGGCGGAACAAATTTCTCAGTCTGCATGCAGCCGTTCGAAAAGAGTTGCAGTCTGCCGACAGTCACTCTGTGGTCATACCCTCCTTTAATGACTTCCTCAACTCGGTCTCCTCTGCCATTCCATGGATCAGGAGCTCCTTTAAAATGGTAAAAGTTGCCTATGACGGCAAAAAATCGACCCTTGTCCCGGGGGCGTTATACGACCCCAACGGGAAGGAGCAGTACCTGAAGTTTAATTTTATGCAGGAACCGGATGAGAAAATACTGGCGGATCATCTTATGCCCCTGGATGCCTGGCAGGTGTTTGCCGTTCCTGAACCGATCATCGGGGCGGCGGCAACACTCTGCCGCGGAAGCCGGGTGGTGGATGCCTCCAGCGTGCTTATTGAGAGCATCTGGATCAACTATAAGAACCGCATCAATGAGCCGCATGTTTTTCTCCATGTTCGCGGACCCCTCTTTGACCTGATGATTTTTGACGGGAGGCAGATGAGCTATTTCAACACTTTCAGCTTCACGAACCCGGAGGATGTTGCCTACTACCTTATTTTCGTGCTGGAACAACTGAATTTCAACCCTGAAGCTGTTCCTGTTGTGTTACTGGGTAATATTGAGATGGGTGATGGTCTGTCGGAACTCCTTCCACGCTATATCCGGAATATTGAAACCGGCCGTCGGAATGATGCTTACAGGTACAGTTATATGATGAACCAGCTGCCGCCCCATTTCTGTTTTCCATTGCTAAACCTTTTTTCATGCGGATTATAAGCGGCAAATATCGCGGACGCCGTCTCCAGCCATCAGTAAACCTGCCTGTGCGGCCAACCACCGATTTTGCCAAGGAGGGATTGTTCAATATCCTGAACAATATGATCGATTTCGAAGAGCTGAAGGTCCTTGACCTTTTCGCCGGGACCGGGAGCATTGCTTTTGAGTTCCTGTCGAGAGGGGCGATCGAGGTAACAGCTGTGGATTCAAATCCCAGGTGTGTCGACTTTATAAAAAAAACAGCGGAAACCTTCGGCGCGGATAATATCCAGGCCGTAAAATCCAACAGTTTTGTTTTTATAAAACGGATGGTGGCAACCTACGACCTGGTTTTTGCAGATCCTCCCTACGACCTGGAGGGCATTGAATCAATTCCTGACCTTCTCTTTTCTTCAAACCTTCTTACACCTGAGGGACTGCTGATCCTTGAACACTCCGCTGCCTATAAGTTTGAGAAATATCCGAACTTTGATTCGCACAGGCAATACGGAAGCGTGAACTTCAGCTTCTTTAAAAGATCAATAAGCGAATAGGAAAACCGGGAAGGTCAACTTTTTGTGGTAAGCAGTTTCAGGTCAGCAGGTTAGTATTCATCTTCGTGGAAGAAGAAATCGTCTTTGGTTGGGTAATCTGGCCAGATATCTTCGATCCGGTCGTATGATTCGCCTTCGTCTTCAATCTCCCTTAAATTTTCTATCACCTCCTGAGGCGCGCCTGATCGGATGGCCCAATCGATCAACTCTTCCTTGGTGGCAGGCCAGGGAGCATCTTCCAGTTTAGAGGCCAGTTCGAGTGTCCAGTACATTGATTATTGTTTTTGAGTTTCGTGCAAAAGTATAAAAAAAAAAATCAGAATGTCAAGAGTTATTTTTTGCTGATCCAGGGTGTTTCAATGGCGCCTGAATCTTTACCAGTTTTTCGTGCCAGAACAAACAGGTAATCCGACAAACGGTTAAGCAGTTGAATTATTATATCTTCCACCGGGCTTTCCCGGTTAAGGCGGATAAGCGACCGTTCGGCTCTTCGGCAAACGGTACGGGCAACATGGCAGTACGACACAACCGGATGTCCGCCGGGCAGGATAAAGTTGGTCAATTCCGGCAGCTGGTCATTCATTGCATCAATCTCCCGTTCCAATACCAGGATGTCATCTTCGGCAAGCGCCGGAAGTTCACGGGTAACCTTTTCCGGATCCCTGGCAATCAGCGCTTCAGCTACAAAGAGGTTCTCCTGGACCCGGATCAGTACCTCCCTGTAGTGAGGGGCGATATCCTGGTCACGGATCAGCCCGATAAAACTGTTCAGTTCGTCGAGGTTCCCGTAAGCCTCCACCCGTTCATGACTCTTGGCAACACGGGTACCTCCCAGCAGGGAGGTTTCCCCTTTGTCGCCGCCTTTCGTGTATATTTTGTAGTCGTTGGTCATATGGTAGAGTGACCTTATCCCAGTCTACTCTTCAATAATTCAAACTGTTCCGCCATCTCATTTGGGAGCCTGTCGCCAAAGATGTGCTGATGTTCTGCAATCAGTTCACACTCGTCGAGCCACTCCTGTTTGTCGACCTTGAGAATGTCATCCATTTTATCTGCAACGCCGGTAAGTCCGCTGATATCGATGGCGCTTTTTTCCGGGAGAAGTCCGATGGGTGTTTCTACGGCGCCTGTGGTGCCTTCTGTACGTTCGAAGATCCATTTCAGCACACGGATGTTGTCGCCATAGCCTGGCCAGAGGAATTTTCCATCCGGTCCCTTCCGGAACCAGTTGACGTTGAAGATCATAGGTAATTTTGACTGATCAGGTGCATGTGCACCGATTTTCACCCAATGTCCAAAATAGTCTCCCATATGATAACCGCAGAAAGGAAGCATGGCAAACGGATCGCGGCGCACTCCGGCTTTTAGCCCGATGGCAGCAGCAGTAACTTCAGAGCCTACGATGGATCCCATGAAGACGCCATGATTCCAGTCAAAGGCCTGGTAAACCAGGGGTACAGTCCCCGGGCGGCGTCCGCCAAAAAGGAATGCTGAAATGGGTACACCTGCGGGGTTTTCCCAGTCTTTGTCAATCACGGGGCACTGATTTGCAGGAGCGGTGAACCTGGCGTTCGGGTGTGCTGCCGGTTTCCCGTTTTCTTTGTTGTAAACTTCGTTGGTCCAGGTGATGGTTCCTTCCGGGATATCCGATCCGATCCCTTCCCACCAGATGTCGCCATCAGGGGTGATCCCTGTATTGGTGAAAATTGAATTGGCTTTGCAGGAGAGCATGGCATTCGGGTTGGTCTCCATGGAGGTAAAAGGTGCAACGCCAAAGAAACCGGCTTCAGGATTGATGGCGTAGAGCCGTCCGTCTTCACCGAATTTCATCCAGGCAATATCATCGCCCACGGTTTCAACTTTCCATCCCGGGATGTTGGGGATGAGCATGGCGAGGTTGGTTTTTCCGCAGGCGCTAGGGAATGCAGCAGCCACATAGCGTTTAACACCTTCCGGATTGGTGATGCCCATGATGAGCATATGCTCGGCCAGCCAGCCTTCGCGGCGAGCCATGTTCGTAGCAATACGCAGCGCAAAGCACTTCTTGCCAAGCAGGGCGTTTCCGCCGTAACCGCTTCCGAATGACCAGGTTTCGTTTGTGTCGGGAAAGTGTGAAATATACTTCTTTTCAATAGGGGCACAAGGCCATTTTACGTCCTTCTGACCCGGTGCGAGTGGTGCACCCACCGAGTGGATACATGGAACGAAGTCGCCATCGCCTAAAATATCAAGAACTGCCTTCCCCATACGGGTCATAATGCGCATGTTGACAACCACATAGGGCGAATCGGTGATCTGGATGCCGATGTGTGCAATTTTTGAACCCAGGGGGCCCATGCTGAAAGGAATGACATACATGGTTCTTCCTTTCATACATCCGCGATACTCTTCAGTGAGCAGTTTTTTCATCTCCGCCGGGGCCATCCAGTTGTTCGTTGGTCCTGCATCTTCCTGTTTTGCGGAGCAGATGAATGTGCGGTTTTCCACACGTGCCACATCACTGGGGTCACTCTGGAAATAGTAGCTTCCGGGGCGTTTTGCTTCGTTCAGCCTGACGGCCATTCCTGAACCGACCATCATGTCGAGCAGTTTTTGGTTCTCTTCTGCTGATCCGTCGCACCAATGAATGGCATCGGGCTGGCAAAGGTCAGACCAACCTTTAACCCAGGTTTCAACTTTCTTGCTGATTGTCATATGTGTTTGGTTTAATTGTTTGTTTATAAAGTGACAGGGTGACAGGGTAACAGGGTTGTTATTTCAGCTTTTCGAGGGCGGCTTTGATTCTTCGTGCAGCTTCTGTGAGTTTATCCGTGCTGGTTGCATAGGAGAACCGGATGCAGTTCGGGTCGCCGAAGGCATCGCCCGGGACAAGCGCCACAAAAACATTGTTGAGCAGGTACATGCAGAAATCGTTGGCGTTGCTGATCATGGTTGTTCCATCCGACTTGCCGAAGTACCAGGAGATATCGGGGAAAATATAAAATGCGCCATCCGGATGGTTGAGTTTCATGCCTGGGATCTCTGCCAGGAGTTTCAGCATCAGGTCGCGGCGCTCGCGGAATGCCGCCTGCATGATCTTCATATCGGGTGTGCTCGAAGGCTCGGTAATGAAAGCAGTGAGGGCAGCCCGTTGTGCAATGGAGGAGGCGCCTGAGGTAAACTGCCCCTGGAGCTTGTCGCACGCTTTTGCAATGGCAATGGGAGCCGC
Organism: Bacteroidales bacterium; assembly: GCA_049317265.1. Taxonomy (GTDB): domain Bacteria; phylum Bacteroidota; class Bacteroidia; order Bacteroidales; family FEN-979; genus CAIVAT01. The sequence goes on along the minus strand of JBMOIP010000011.1, from coordinate 61,922 downwards.
GATAAAACCGATTCTCCAGCCGGTCATTGCGTAACCTTTAGAAACGCCGTTGATCAGTACGACCTGGTTTTTAATGAAGTCAAACTGGCAGATGCTTTCGTGTTTGCCAACGAAATTGATGTGTTCGTAAATCTCATCCGCAACGATGGTGATGGCGGGATATTTGGCCATCACTTCGGCAATAGCCCTCAACTCTTCCCGGGTGTAAACCGACCCGGTTGGATTGCAGGGTGAACTGTAGATCAGTAATTTCGTTTTGGGAGTGATGGCTGCTTCCAGCTGCTGCGGGGTGATTTTAAAATTATGCTCGATGGATGCCGGGATAAAAATCGACTTTCCTTCAGCTACTTTGATGATCTCTTTATAGGAAACCCAATAAGGGGCGGGAACAAGCACTTCATCCCCCGGATTTACCAGGCTCAGCATGACATTAGCAATCGACTGCTTGGCGCCGGTTGAAACCACGATCTGGTTGCAGTCGTAATCGAGGTTGTTGTCGCGTTTCAGTTTGATGCAAATCGCCTTTCGCAGGTCCTCATAACCGGCTACAGGTGAGTAAAATGTGTAATTCTGGTCGATACCCTCCTTGGCTGCTTTTTTGATGTAGTCAGGGGTGTTGAAATCTGGTTCGCCCAGACTGAGGTTGATCACATCATGTCCTTCTGCTCTGAGTTCGCGGCTCTTGCGCGACATGGCCAGTGTTTCACTTTCGGCCAGATACTGGATTCGGTTAGCAAGTGTTGTCATAAGATAGTGAAAATGAAGTTTTTGAAAAAAAGAACAAATTTAGAAAAAATAATGAGAAGGGAACGGGGTATATGAAAAAAAAGTCCGCCCGTCCGCTTGTCCGCCCGTCCGCCCGTCCGCCTGTCCGCTTGTCCACTTGTCCACTTGTCCACTTGTCCACTTGTCCACTTTTCCTACCTTTGCCCAAAAGTCTCCCATGCACCCACCCATCGATCACCCCATCCTGTTCCACCTCCTTGGTGGATTACTGCGGTTTATATTTGTCTTCGCAGGCGCTTTTTTTCTCCTGTGGTTTTACCTGAAGCAGACCAGGAAACCAGTCCCGGCTGCGGGGAGTAACCAGGATCACATGACGATCCTGCCATTGCGTTTGCAGGCGTATGAACGCCTTGTGCTCTTTCTTGAGCGAATTCACCCGTCGAACCTGGTTCTGAGGTTAAACAGCGCCGAACTTTCAGCGCTGCAACTGCAGTCTCTGCTCGTGAGGACCATCCGCGAAGAGTTTGAGTACAACCTTTCACAACAACTTTATATATCGGGCAATGCCTGGGAGTTGATTAAAAATGCCAAGGAAGAGACGATCGCCATGATCAACCATGCAACTTCTGCACTCGGGGAGGATGCCACCTCTTCAGACCTGGTAAAAGGGATATTCGAAGTGACCATCTCCCGTGGCAAACTTCCTGTTGAGACTGCCGTAGAAGAGATTAAAAAAGAGCTGCAGCGGCTTTTCTGATCCCTGTTTACTTCCCAAACCGGTAAGCCACCGACAAACTGGCCGAATTGCTGTCAAACCCGAAATTAAAGACAGAATTGGTCTGTTCCAGGTTTTGTGAGTTGGTCTTATTGATGGTCTTGCCAACAGAGTACCTGATACCCGGCGTAATTTCCGCACCCAGAACAAGATGGCCGGCAATGGTATAGGTAGCGCCGATGATCACATCGACCAGGGGCGTGATGGCCCAGTCATATGATTCATAGCTGTTCGAGACCGATTCTACCTTGTGTTTCTGGTAGTTAAAGTTTGCCCCGATTTCAACACCCCAGATGAAATCGAATTTTTCGACAATTCTGACCTGCTTTTCAAATCCCACCCTGAATCCCAATCCGAACGACTGGTCCTTGATGTCGAGCGAGTCTTCAGGTTTGCCCCAGTGACCACCTGCTCCTAGGTCTAGGGTGAGCATCGACAACCTTAAAAGAGTCTTTTCTCCCCCCGTTTTGAAATGTAGGCCAAACGAATTGAGGGTCGTGAAGTTAATCCCGGCCTGGCTGTACCTGTGGGGTGCATCTTGTGAATAGACACTGATGGTCAATAAGATAAGCAAGATAGTTCCAATAATCGAAATGTTTTTCATGTGGGTATTGTTATTAAGGTTTAAATTTTCGTGATGGGTTGTGGCTTCATTCGATACCAATAGCGGTATGATTCGCTGAAACCCATTTTCTCATAGAGCCTGATTGCGGGCAGGTTGTCGGCTAAAACCTGGAGATATGCAACGGTAGCGCCTTTGTTTCTGCCCCATCTCAGGATGTTTTCAACGAGGAGGTAACCCAGTCCGGTATTCCGGTAAGCTTTATCAACCACGAGATCGAAGAGTCCGACAAAGTCTTCTTCTGCAACGCCAAGTCCCACACCAATTGTTTGTTTGTCTCTCGAGATGGAAACCAGGCATTTAGGCGTAACAAGCTGGTTCATAATCGCAATATAGGTAGATCGGCGGGAGGTGTCAAACTCATTCATACGGATGAAATCATCTATCCAGCCGGGGCGTAATTTTGTCTCAATACGGATATCACTGATTGGCTCCTGCGAGATTCCGGAGATGTCCATGGTTTGAAAGGAGATGAAGGAGTGGATGAAATAACCCCGTTCTTCCAGGCGTCCATCAATTCCCTGAGGTTCAGATGTTTTCGTGATTTTAAAACATGGGGTGATATTCCGGCTTTCGTAGAGGTTTTCACAATAGCTGATCTTCTCCTCCGGCTCAATCACAGATGGATATAGCATGCTCACGGAGTTGGAACGCTTGGTCACTCCGTTGGCGAACCGCAGCGCCCATCCGTCATAATGGATCGTTTGCAGCGCCGGCCATGCATTGTTGCTGATCTCTTCAAACCGCCTAAGCATAGAAAATTGATTTACGATTTACGTCCGCCCGTCCGCTAGTTTTTACTCCTCCTAAACCTTTCCCGTCCCTCCGCAGTCATCTTCTCCGTAGCATATTGAAAAATCAGCCGGGGCGATGTTTCCTTGTATTTAAGGAGGAATGTTTCGACCGGTTCCGGTTGCTTTTTCCAGGTTTCACGAAGGAACCAGCCCAGCCCCTGGTGCACTTCACGGGCCGGATCGTGCATCATGGGTGCTATGAAGGGGAAAAAGGGAGTAAAGTCTGTTGACAGCTTCATCGGTTTGATCAGGCTTACCACGGCCGCCCTTCGCTGAAACTTGTTTTCTGCAGTTTTCCAGGCAGCGATGGACTCCAGGTTGATCAGTTTCTGCTTGAAAAACAGGTTCATCAGTTCACCGCAGATATAGTCAGTATGCGCCCAATTTGTAATTCCCAGGGAGAACCACTTCTCAACCGTGGAAAAAGTGGCAGGGGTCCATGATTTTTTATAACCAAGCAGCAGTTGAATGGCAATAGCTGTCATTTCATATTTAGGCGACTGAACCATGAGGAGAGAGGTGTCGAGGATGAGTTCCTGGTTAATCCCCGGCGTTGACAAAATCTCGCCCACTTTGCCTTTTACCAGTTCAGAGTTGATGCCGTAGGCGTCATAACCCTCTTTAAAATACCTGGCATATTTTTGCACCAGCACCGGATTGGCGTTTGCAGCACCAAAATCGCAAATATCGTTAAATAGACTTTCAGGGGTCATGAGATTTAATATTGAAAGAGGCCAGCGCCTTAAATGAACACAAAGATAACAGAGTAAAAATTAATTCCGGAAAAGAAATTAAGGGGATTTTTTGACTACTTTAGCCATTCAGCCAACATGGCTTCCTATGTTTTCAACGTTTTAAATTGTTGTTAATATGAAAAGCTTCTTTTTATTGATCGCCGGAATATGCTGCATGCAGTTCATAATGGCACAAGGTAAAAGTGATTCTGTGATGAATGGTGAGTATGGAAATGGCTTTCCGGATGATTCATTTTCCATAACACCCGACACCCTTTGGTTCATTACCGGGGATGATTTTGTTTATGGAAAACAATTCAACATCGTTAATCCGCATAACTATCCGATTAATATCCAGCATATTGAGAGTAGCGGGTTCCCTTGTTCCTACTGCAGTTTATGGTACACCAGTACCGGCGCATTTGTAAGCCCTATTGCCATCGCTGCCGGCGGCAGCCTTCCTGTCGTTGTAAAATTTGTCATTACGGATGCTGCTGCAGGATCCTTTTTTTATGATACGCTGAATATGAACACGCTGGGTCATTCCGGGTATGTGATCATTGCGGCAGATTCCAGTTCTACTTTGCTCGGGATGGCCGAACGAGGGAGAGAAAAAATGGTGGTGGCTCCAAATCCATTTACCGACCGGCTGAAGATTACCCTTGCAATTACCAGTGAACCAAGTGTAAAGTTAATGATATACAATGCGTTAATGCAATCAGTAAAGGAACTTTTCCCTGGCGTGATTTCGCCAGGCAGCAATACCATTGCCTGGGATGGGACCGATAAGGAGGGGAATAACCTGAGCCGGGGGATCTATTTTATCACCCTCACCACGAAATCGGGCCAAAAGACATTGAAAGTAGTGAAGCTGTGAACCGGTTCACCGGGCAGTCGGGCTACCTGGTGACAGGGGCAAAATTCGGTTTAAAGAGCCTCACTACTTTTAGGGAGAGATCAAGAAACAGTGTGGCAGGATGGGCGTTCCGTTCAATATGGAAAATGGCTTCATTGAACAGGACGTTGAATTCTGTAAGGTTATCAGCATGGATGAAAGGAGAGAAGGCTGTGATGAAGGTCAACTCTTCGCCTTCCATCCCCTCAGGTGTTTGCCTGAGGTAATTCATGGAAGCGCAATACCCTATGATTTTCAGTGAGTAGATCAGGAAGCTCTTCTGCTTTTCCCGCCCGGTTTTTGCTATTTCGGCTGAAAATTTGATCAGGTCGGGTACTTTGGCCCCAAAACAGGCCCGCATCCACTGGCGGAAGGTCAGAAAATATTGCAAATCATCATCGCTTTTCACGTTACCGGCCGACGATGATTTGGGTATCTTCACCATCAGGGTTCTGGAAAGTATCGTCTTGATGATCTGGTCAGGCTCTTCTGAAATCAGGATGAAGAGTGTCTTTTCAGGCGGTTCTTCCAATATTTTAAGGATCTTTGGCGCAGCGGCGTAGTAGAGTTTCTCCACCATCCAAATGATCATCACCTTATAATCAGACTCATAGCTCTTATAACTGAGGGTGGTGATGATCTCGTTGCAATCATAGGCATTGATGATACCTTGTTTGTTTTCGATGCCGATGGCCTCATACCAGCTTTGCAAACCCGACTCAAAGTTGCTGTCGAGCAGGAAAGTCCGCCACTCATCAATAAAGTGCCGGCTTTGTGGCTTAGAGGTGATTTTTTTGGTTGTGGCGACTGGATAGATGAAGTGCAGGTCGGGATGGGCAAGTTTCTGGTACTTCACACAGGATGGGCATACCCCGCACGAATCTGGCAATTCGCCGGTTCCCAGGTCTGAAATGACTGAATCGGCCGGGATTCTCTGCTTGTCGGTGCAGTTGATGAACTGGGCATAGGCAATGGCCAGGGCAAGTTTGTTGCTCTCTTCCGGTCCGAAGAAGAGCTGGGCATGGCTCACCCGCTGGTCGAGCACTGTGCGGATCAGTTTGATTTTTATCGGTCTGTTGGCGGGTATATCGCTGAATTTCATAATCGGGCCACTCCTTCATCGGCATTATCTCCAATCTTTGGAGCTGATAATTGATGCAAATTTACCCGATTTTATCGATTTTTAACCATGCGATTTCATTGCCAGAATATTTCGGGAAGGGATTCAAGTCCCCGCGGGTCTATTGGTAAAGTTGTTACCGGGACCAGGGCTACAGAGCGGACCGGGTATTTCAGGGTTCTTCTCTTGCTGCCTTTGAAACTGATATTCGAATCAATTTCCACCTTTTTAAAACGGATCAGGGTTGCCATATCGATTTTACTGCTTAATCGGCTTTGGTGGCAAAAGGTGGTGTGCAAATTCCCGAAAGTTATTAACAACATTTGAGTGGTGGTTGTACATTTGCAGACAAGGCCGGGATTCAGCCTGTGCCGGTAAATATTGGTTTCAGGTCAATACAAAAACTTACTTGAACAATGCAGAAACCAGGGTAATGCTGCCAGGATTTAATTTAGCGTTCTGAATTGGTTAAGCATAAATCATCTAAAACAGTTGAAAATGAGGGTAAAATTATTCGCTGCAATGTTATTCCTGGTGATCCAGTTCCCGGTCACAACCCTGTTTGCACAGTCGAGCCTGGTGAAGGGGACCGTTTTGTCAAAAGAGGACAGTCAATCCATCCCGGGTGTAAATGTTGTTGTCAAGGGATCGACACATGGTGTGTCCACCGACATCAATGGCAAATATTCCATCCAGGCCGATAAAAAAGATATCCTGGTCTTCTCCTTCATTGGTTTCAGACCGCAGGAGATTCTTGTCGGGGATCAGAAGGATATCGATGTTGTGCTGATACCTGTTTCAACCAACCTCGATGAGGTGGTGGTTGTAGGGTATGGCAGCAAAAAGAAAAGCGATCTCATTGGCTCGGTCTCATCTGTGAAAAATTCAGACATGATCGCCATTCCGTCGTCCGACATCCAGGGCATGCTCAAAGGACAGGTAGCCGGACTTACCGTGTCGGTTGCAAATGCTGCACCGGGAGGAGGGTCGAATGTGCTTTTAAGAGGGATTAACTCATTGCGGGGCGGAACTTCCCCGCTTTATGTCGTGGATGGTTTGCCGATTGACAACATCAATGAAATCAATGTCAACGACATAGAGACCGTAAGCGTGCTGAAGGATGCCTCTGCCCAGGCAATTTACGGAGCCAGGGCGTCCAATGGTGTGATCCTGATTACGACCCGGAGAGGTGTGAATTCCAAGGGCAAAATCAACATCTCCTATGATGGTTACCTTACCTTTCAGAATGTCAGCAAACAGATGAAATTATTCACTGCACCGGAATATATTCAACTCCGGCGTGAAGCATTCCGGGGGGATGATGCAGATTCTGCCAATGGCTGGATCGGGAAATACAAACCGGATAGCATTATTTTCAACCCGACAGAACAGCAAAATATCAAAGACGGCACCTATGTTGACTGGCTCGACCAGGCGTTCAAAAAAAACGCTTTGTTGACCAAACATGATATTGCCATCTCGGGGGGCAACGATCGCACAAGGTACTCTGCCTCTGTCGGCATTTTCTACCAGGATGGAATCAGGTTAAGTTCTGATTATAAAAGGTACAACGGGAAACTCGTCCTGGACCAGGAGGTTACAAAATGGTTAACAGTGGGTGCATCGGCATACTATTCCCACTACCTTCAAAACCTGGAAACCCAGCCGCTTACAGGGTTTATCACCTTTTCGCCCATTGCCCGGCTTTACGATGCCAACGGCAATCTCAATGAATACCCGCTCGATGACAATAAATCGGTAAACCCTTTATGGTGGGACCAGACCCAGGATTCAACCTATGTGGGCGACCGTGGAATTTATACCGCATACCTGGATATAGCCCCTGTACCGATTCCGGGATTGAAGTACCGTCTCAACGGAAGTTTTGACAACAGCTACAGGCAGGCCAGCGGTTTTCACAGCCTTGACGACCCCAGCAAATATTACGGAAAGGGCTACATCAACATCCAGTACCGCAAAATCTGGAATTACAACATTGAAAACATCCTTACCTATGAAGCCAAGGCCTTCAAAACCCACCGGTATGATCTGACCCTGATGCAGAGTGTCTACCAGCGTGATGAATCCTCCACCTCTACCATTGCCACGAAGCTTGCCAACGACTTTTTTGGCATCAACAGCCTGGGTTCTGCCACCGAAACAGCGGTAGGGCGTACTGAGCAAAAGCGCAGTATGGTCTCTTTCATGGGCCGTGTGAATTATATCATCAATGACAAGTATCTCTTCAATTTCACCATCCGTGCCGACGGATCTTCTGTATTCGGCTCCAACAACAAGTGGGGTTATTTTCCTTCGGGGGCATTTTCATGGAACATGCAAAATGAACCGTTTATGAAGGGAGTCAAGTGGATATCAGAATCAAAGCTCAGGATCAGCGCCGGGCAAATCGGGAATGAGGGCATCTCGCCCTACGGAAGCCTCTCCCTCGCAGCCGATGCTTTCTATGTCAGCAACGGGGTGCCCATTATCGGCTACCTTCCCGGAACCACCTTGCCTAATCCCAATCTGAAATGGGAATCCACCACCACTTATAACATTGGTTACGATTTTTCAGTGTTAAAGAGCAGGCTCAACGGTAGTATCGAGGTTTATAAAAAGATAACCACCAACCTTTTGGTTCTCAGGCAGATTCCAAGCGGACTGGGTTATTCAACCATCCCTGACAACCTCGGTGAAATCATGAACACTGGTATTGAGGCCAGTCTGAACGGGTTTGTTGTCTCCAATCATAACCTATCCTGGATGGTGGGTGCGAAATTTGCCTTGAACAAAAACAAACTTACCAAAGGCGTGCTTCAGGATCCGGCCACAGGAGAATATGTGGATGATATTGTAAACAAGTGGTTTATAGGCCAGCCAGCAAATGTTTATTACGATTATAAGTTTGACGGTATCTGGCAGATCGGCGATGATATTGCACACTCTGCCCAGCCAAAAGCCCACCCCGGGGATATCAGGGTGGCGGATGTGAGCGGCCCGAACGGTGTTCCCGACGGGATCATCACAGCGGATGACAGGGTCGTAATTCCAAGGGATCCCGATTTTGTCATGTCATTCAATACAACCTTAAAGTATAAAGGGCTGGAATTTTCGGCTGATATCTATTATGTTCAGGGTACGACCAGGAGGAATGTCTTCATGTCAGATTACAATTCGGGAGGTACAATGCAGGGAGGCCTCAACGGAATATATCGTAACTACTGGCTTCCTGAAACCGGTGGAAATGTCGATTTCAGGCCCCATTACGAAAGTGGCAATGTAACGCCCTATATCAGTTCCCTTGATTACCAGGATGCCTCCTACGTGCGCCTTACGAATGTGACAATAGCCTATAACCTTCCTGCAAAATGGATTAAATCGATGAAAATGACGAAATTTAAGGTGTATCTGCGGGGTGACAGGCTGTTCACCTTTACCAAATATGAGTCGTTCGGGCCCGAAACAGATCCGGATGCCTATCCTGAGTCGCGTGATGTAACGGTTGGCGTAAATGTTAGTTTTTAACTTTTTTGAAAAAATCAATACCTATGAAATACAGCAAAGTACTCGCCGCGATATTTTTCCTCACCGTCCTTGGTTTTACAGGATGCCAGAAATATCTTGAAGAGGTTCACCCATACCAGGTTACGACCGATTTTCTGTACAATACACCCGAGGGACTGCAATCGGCAGTAAACGGCCTCTATTCAATGGAACGGGCGCAGGCCGATGACAATGAGAGCAACGATTTTGCGCTCATCCAGGGGGATTTGGGAACTGATATAGATTTTATGCGTGCAGGAACCTACCCGACGGTAGCCAGGTACAGGCTCGACGGAAACCTGCCTACACAGGTGGTCATCCAGGGCTGGTGGCGCAAATGGTACCAGATCATTGAAAGGACCAACAGCATCATCACCTATGGAAAACAGGCAACCATGTCGGATTCCACAAGAAAAATGATTCTCAGTGAAGCCTACATCTACCGGGCCTATTCCTATTTCTGGCTGGTCAGAAAGTTTGACAACATCTGGCTTAACCTGGAACCCACCACCAACGAGAATTTTTAAAACAGGGTCTTCAAGGTGGCCACCCAGGATGAAGTTTATAATACGATCATTTCTGACCTCGACATTGCCATCGCTTCCTATGGCAATAACTGGAATGCAAGGCCGGGACAGTTTGGCCTTGGAGCAGCACTCTACCTGAGAATCGATGTTGCCTTGTGGAAAAAGGATTATCAGCTGGCTTCCACCCTTTCGGCAAGGCTGATCAATGACGGACCTTATGCCCTTGTTGATCCTGACCAGGTGTTTACCAAAGATGGCCGTAATAGCACCAAAGAGGCTATTTATGTCATGCAGTTTGATGAATTTGCAGTCGGAGGCGGGAAGTTCCACCGGATGCCCCTGATCTTTACAGCCGACTATAAATCAGTTCCCGGAACTGCCATGGTATCCGAATATGGCGGATATGGATGGGCAAGGATCTTCCCCAATGAATATCTCACCGGATTGTACGATTCCGTCAACGACAGAAGGTGGAATGCCTGGTGGCAACACTACTACACTTACAATGATGAAGCCTATAACTTTTCAGCTTTGCCATATAAACTTGGGGATACCCTGAAAAACGCACAAAACTCCACGCTTACAGGAACCAACTATTTCAAGGCGGCCAGCATTAGCTGCAAAAAATACTGGGATTGGATTAAAGTACCGAAGGCCACCGTGTCTTATAACAATATATACATGTTCCGGTTTTCTGAAGTGTACCTGATGGCTGCAGAAGCGGAGTGGCGTCTTGGAAATTCAGCCCAGGCCCTTACATATCTTAACACGCTGAGACAAAACAGGATACTTCCAAATCCCAACCAGTTGCTTACGGCTGTCGATGAAGAGACAATCATTGAAGAACATGCCAGGGAACTTGCCCTGGAGGGAAAAAGATGGTTCTTTTTAAAGAGGCTTGACCTGCTTGTTGACAGGGTAAGGGAACATGGAGGAACGACCATGTTCAGGCATATTCTGGCAACAGACCCAATCTGGTATTCCCAGCGGACCAATATCCAGGATTTTCATGTCAGGTGGCCCATACCCCAGGGAGAGATCGATGCCATGGGAGGATTCCCGCAGAATACAGGTTATTAACAAGATAAGATTACCATTAACAGCAATGCTCCAATGATGAAATTAAAAGGAAATCTGGTACTCATGCTCGTTCTCGGTCTTTTCTGGACCGGAGCCGGCGCGCAAACTGTGTTCACTCCCCAGGAAGACAGCTACATTTATGCGGGGGGCACCAAAGCGAATGACCCGTATGGGATCATCAACCCGGATACCCTGAAAACCAGGAAAAGTGTCGCTTCTGAGGAGTTTACAAGGGAGACCTACGTACTTTTCAATATCGGGCATTTTGACACCACCTTTTCATCGGTAAAGGTAAAACTGTATGGAACTGTTGCAGAGGCAAAAAGGACGCAGATTTTCTATACCGATACCACATGGGTGGAAGAGACCCTTACCGGGAACAACCGGCCATCGGGGATCTATATCAGCGACATCACCTTGCAGCCGGGTACTGACTATTACTCGTGGGATGTGACCAATTACCTTAACCAGGCAGTGAGTGAAGGGCGCCAGCGGGTCTCCTTCATTTTCAAGGATATGGCCGGGGCGCTTTCCACCAAGGATACCCCCTGGCATTCAAAGGAAAATCCATCAGGGAAAGCCCCGCTGATCGAACTCACCCCGGGGCCGCTCCCTTACCACAGGAACGGCACCTATTATATTGATCCGCTGCAAGGCAATGATGCCAATTCAGGAGAGAGCACCTTGCTGGCATGGAAAACACTCGACAGGGTTAATGCAGAATACTTTGTTGCGGGCGATACGATACTTTTTAAATGTGATGGTGTCTGGTCTGGCCAGCTGGCGATGAAAGGCAGCGGTGTCCCCGGAAAACCAATCGTGATCGGGAGTTATGACAGCGGAAACAAGCCCGTGATCAGCGGATCGGGACTGGTGACCAACACGGTGCAATTCAACGGGCAGCATCACATTGAATTACAGGATCTTCATGTTACCAATATGGGCAGCGCTGCTGAATTCAGAAGAGCGGTCTATTTCCAGGCAGAGGACATGGGGGCCATTGGGCATATTATCCTGAAGAGGCTGGAGATCTCTGATGTGAATGGGCTGATGGACAATACCGAAGCTGCCAAAAATTGCGGCGGGATTATTTTTGAGATTTCCGGCACTGCGAAAGAGACCTGGTTCGATACCCTGGTCATCGAAGATTGCTATATCCATGATGTCGACCGCACCGGAATTGCAAACCTTTCCACCTGGGAGAGCCGTACGCTTACGACCAATTCCAACTGGGTTCCCAGCAGGAATATCCGGATAACCGGTAATATTTTCGAAAAAACTGGTGCAAATGCACTGATTGTAAGGGTAGCAGATAAACCTGTTATGGAACATAATTTATTCAACCAGTGCGGGATAAAGGGAACAGGGAATGCCTGCTTTAACTTCAACACGGATGGCGCCGTGTGGCAGTATAATGAAGCATGCTATACGAAGTTCAACGCCGGGGATGAGGATGCCGGTGGTTTTGACAGTGATTTTAAATCGATCAACTCCCTGATCCAATATAACTACAGCCATGACAATGATTGGGGAGCTGCATTGCTGACAGGCGGGCCAACCACATCCGGCGGTTTTAACGACGGAACCGTGATACGTTACAACCTCTTCGTGAATAACAAGCATCATCAAATAAAAACCTCAGGACATGCTTCCAACTCCTATATATACAACAATACGGTCTACAACCGTCCAACCATGACGGGTATTGTGGTGATATGGCATAAAAACTGGGATGGTTATTCCATTGATACCCGCTATTACAACAATATCTTCCAGGTCATGGGTGCCGGTGCCAGTATTGACCTTGGCGGAAGTTCGGGCAATATCTTCGACTATAATTTGTTTTGGGGTGCGTCTATCACGCACGAACCAGCCGACAATCACAAACTGAGGCTTAACCCGATGATTAGCAGGGCCGATTCGGCCGGCTATGGTGCCGACACCATCACAGGATACAAGTTGCTGAAAAATTCCCCTGCCATCAATTCCGGAATGATTGTCCCCGGTGCCCCGCTCAAGGATATCGAAGGCAATCCCGTACCCGCTTACCAGCTGCCCGACCGTGGAGCTTTTGAATATTCAGGGCCCTATGGGATGGAGCAGTTACAAGTCGGCGCTTCAATGTCCCTGTTCCCGAATCCGGCATCCGGCGCGGTGACCATTACCTTGAAAAATACTCCTGCCGGGCCCATAAGGGTCATGATATCTTCATTGACAGGCAAACTGGTCCTCCAGAGGGAGTTGTTTTCATACGGAATGTTAAACGCCTCGGTTGTCAAACTTAATAATCTTCAACTGGCACCTGGCTGTTATGTGCTGAAAGTAATTTCCGGCAATACTGATGCTGCCCAAACTTTGTTGATGATCGACAAATAACCATCGTGACCATGGCAAGTACCCGAAAATTCATCAACCTGCTTTGTCTTTCCTTGTTCCTGGCTGTCTCTTGTGTTTCTACGCACAAATTGCCAGCCATAAAGCAGACAAGTATTGAGGCAAAACAATGGAGCAAGCTTGATGGGGTAGTTCATTATTCCGACTGGAAGCCCTATGCTGTTACAACCATTGGAGGACTTAAGGGATTCAGGCAGGTTTCCCATGGGTCACAAACCATATACGGAGGTGATCCGGAGCGAAAATTTAAGTCCACCGGCTTTTATTATACGATCAGGCAGGCAAACCGGTGGTGGATCGTCGACCCGGCGGGCAATGCATCTTACAATGTGGCTGTGAACGGGGTAAGACCAGGAAATTCAGCCAGGAATGAAAAATCATTGCAAACCAAATTTGGTTCTGAAGAGGCGTGGATCACCGAGACTCACAAAGATCTGGAAGCCCTTGGGTTTAATGGAACGGCATGCTGGTCGGAGGTGCCATTGATCAAATACAGCAACAGGAAGTGCAGTACGCCACTTTGTTATACCACCATTCTTGGCCTCTGGTCGGGATATGTGAAACAGATGAAAAAGGAGCATGCAAAGGAGATCACCTTTTCTGTTTTTGATACAGCTTTTGAGGCCTATGTTGACAACCAGGCGGGAAAACTTTCAGAAACCCGCGATGATCCTGCCTTACTTGGCTACTTCTCCGATAATGAACTAAGTTTCAGCCCGGGAATCCTGGAGGATTTTCTTTCCCTGAATGATGATCAAAATCCCAATTACAAGGCAGCAAAGAGCTGGATGGCCAGGCAAGGGTTCACCCGTGAAGCTATCACCGACTACCAGCGGACGATGTTTCTTGGTGTGGTTGCCGAGAAGTACTACAAGGTGGTGTCGGAAGCAATTAAAAAACATGACCCAAACCACCTATACCTTGGAAGCCGTTTGCACGGAAAGCCAAAACACAACCAGCATATTGTTGCGGCAGCCGGAAAGTACTGTGATATAATCTCGATAAACTATTATGGACAATGGGAACCTTCGGTAAAGCATTTCACTGAATGGAGTAAATGGGCTGACAAGCCAGTCATCATCACCGAGTTCTATGCTAAAGGTGATGATTCAGGGTTGCCAAATATTTCAGGGGCCGGCTGGCGGGTGAAAACACAGGATGACCGGGGTGTGTTCTATGAGAATTTCTGTCTGAAGCTTTTGCAGATGAAAAATTGCGTGGGCTGGAATTGGTTCAGGTATATGGACAATGATCCGACTGATACCACCGCCGACGAATCGAATAATGACTCAAACAAGGGGATTGTGAACAACTTTTATGAGTATTATCAGCCGCTCACAACCCGAATGAAGGAGTTGAATGACAATAAGTACAACCTGATCAGGTACTTCGACAAATCACCGTGATAAACGGAATTAAGCTAATTTCGCATCCTGTAACTTTTCCGGGTAATCCATGAACATCCTCAGGTCCGTATTCCTTGTTTTGCTGCTGGGTGCCGTTGAACTGGCATCAGGCCAGGGAAATAGTCTCTTTTTCCGTCACCTGACCACCAACGATGGATTGTCAAACAATACCGTTTATGCCATAAACGAAGATACCCTGGGGTTCATCTGGATCGGCACCCGTAGCGGGCTTAACCGGTTCGACGGCCACAGTTTCAGGGTCTATGACAATACAAGTGGGCTGAGAAATGTGTTCATCAACACGATCTTTAAGGATTCCAGGGGAAGGATATGGGTGGGGACACAGGGTGGCGGGATATCCAGGTATGAATATGAAACAGGTGGATTCACCACCTTTGTAAACGACCCCTTTAAGTCAAATTCGATCAGCCACGACGATGTTCAGGCCATCGTTGAGGACAGCAAATCGCACCTTTGGATCGGCACGCATGAAGGGGGATTGAACATGCTTGACATGGCAACGAATATCGTTTTACGGATACCCATTGATAAAATGCTGCCTGCCGGTTTTCATATCGACCGCATCAATACACTGCTCCTTGAGAATGATACCCTCATCTGGATCGGCACGCTTGACGGACTGTTTACATTTAACCAGGCAACAAACCGGATTACCCCTTATCTTGTGAACGGGAGACCTGTCAATGCCAGGATTCTTGCCCTTTTTCTGGAAGGCCCTGATAAGATTTGGCTCGGTACCCAGGCCGGTATAATTAAGGTTGACAGGCACTTGCACGCTGCCGAATATGTCACTTCGGGAAAGAGTGGTTTGTCGAGCGACCTAGTGGTAGATATCAAGCAAAGTCCTGATGGCCGGATCATGATCGCTACCGATGGAGGAGGATTGGATATCTATGATCCTGCATCCGGAGAGTATACCTCCTTTATGAACAATCCAAACTCTCCCAACAGCATCAGCAATAATTCAGTCTATGCAATTTTCATCGATAGTTTCAAAGGGCTGTGGGTGGGGAATTATATCGGAGGAATTAACTACTACAGTGAATATGACTGGAAATTTCAGCCGGTGAAACATGAACTGAATGACCCGCAGAGTTTATCGGATAACCACGTGAGGTGTTTCTACCAGGATCGCCAGGGCGCGTTATGGATCGGAACCCTGGGAGGACTGAACCAATATGACCAGGCAACTGAGAAATTCAGGATTTATACGGCAGATAAGAAGAGTGCAAGTTCACTGGCTTCCAACTCGGTCTTGTCCATCTATGAAGATCACGACGGAAAACTATGGATAGGCACCTTTGGCGGTGGAATCAGTATCCTGGATAAACGCAGGAACACCTTTACAAAATTCCGTCACCCCGATGATCCAACAGGATCGCTGGACAAAGCAAATATATATAGCATTATCGAAACACCCGGCAACAAACTTTGCATTGCCAGCCTGGGAGGAATCTATCTGCTTGACCGGAATACAAATAAAATGAGGAGGTTCATGGTCATGAATTCCCGGTTGTCGAACAATACGGTCAAGGTATTGTGTAAGGATAAATCGGGAAACATTTGGGCAGGAACGAACCTGGGAGTAAACAGGCTTAACCATGAAACCGGCGAAATAAAGGTATACAGTCATTCCAACGCAAATCCAAACTCCCTGTCAAACAACCGGATACTGTCAATTTTCCTGGCAATGGACGGCAAGTTGTGGATTGGTACGGAGGGCGGCGGCGTTTCTGTTTTTGACCCCGGAACAGAGCGTTTTTCTTTTGTGACCACTTCAGACGGGTTGCCCGACAATGTGGTGAATTCAGTTTTGCAGGACGACCAGGGGATTTTCTGGCTTGCCACCAACAAGGGGCTGGTAAGGTTTGACCAGGCTACCAGGAAAATGAGGATATATACCAGTGCCGACGGGTTACAAGCGAATGAATTCAATCAGAATTCAGCCTTGAAATGCAGGGATGGAAATCTCTATTTTGGCGGAATCAACGGTTATAATGTCATCTCTCCGGGGAACCTGATCACCGATTTTTCACCGCCAAAAGTCATCCTGACGGATCTCTATATTTCAAACAAACTGGTCAGGGTAGGTGATGACCAAAGTCCTCTCGATCAGCAGCTTTTCCTGGAGAAAAGGATCTCGATGGGATATGAAACCACATTTGAGCTTGATTTTGCTGCACTGGGGTTCATCAACAAGGGTAAATACCAATACTCTTATATGATGAAAGGGCTTACACAGGAATGGACCGAGTTTCGTGAAAACCGTTCAGCCAGTTTCTCGAACCTGCCTCCGGGGTTATACACATTTATGGTGAGAGCCAGGAACAACGACGGGGTTCAGAATGGGACTCCCGCCAGCATTCAGATCAGGATCCTGCCTCCTTTATGGAAGACCTGGTGGGCATTTTGCCTGTATGCACTTATAATTCTTGGGATACTCTTCCTCTTTATGAGGTACAACATCTCCTGGATCAGGGTGAAAAACCAGCTGATCCTGGAAAGAAAGGAAAAGGAGCAGCTGGAGGAACTCAACCAGATGAAACTTGGGTTTTTTACCAACATTTCGCATGAATTCAAGACCCCGCTCACCTTAATCCTGGGATATCTTGATAACCTGAAATCAAGCGGGAATTTTAAATCCTCTGAGACACTGGTCAACATTGAAAAAAACGCCCAAAGACTGCTGATTCTCATCAACCAGCTCCTTGAATTTCGCAAAGCGGAGAACGGCCTGATGAAATTAAAGACAACAAAGGGAAATATCCTCCTCTTCCTGGCGGGAATCCAGGAGAGTTTTTCGGAATTTGCCAGGATGAAAAATATCCAGTTCGAGCTGAATACTCATGGGAATATCCCCGAAATATGGTTTGATGCTGAGAAAGTGGAAAAGATCATGTATAACCTGCTCTCCAATGCGTTTAAGTTTGTCTACCCTGGCGGAAAGATTGAAATCAACCTGGCGGTGGCGGAGTCGGTCAGCACAAGGCAACATGGAGGAAATGGTAACTTTTTGGAAATCACTGTAAAAGATACCGGGCAGGGGATGTCGCAGGAGGACCTTAAAAACCTTTTCAACAGGTTTTACCAGGAATCAAAGGATATCAACAAAACCCAGAATGCCGAAGGATCCGGGATCGGGCTTGCTTACAGCAAAAAACTCGTGGAGTTGCATCATGGGGAGATTTCAGTGCAAAGTGAGCAGGGTGCAGGTTCATCGTTTATCATTCGGCTTCCAATAGGGAAAGACCACCTCACTGATGATGAGATCAGGGAGGAGTTGAATTTTCAGCTGAAGATGGATTATCACGGATTATCGGAGGCCATTCATGATGACGTTCCACGGACAGTGGTGGTTCAGCAGGAGGATGTAAACAACCCGATACTACTGGTTGTTGATGATAATCCAATGATCTGCAATGTGATAGCTGATAAGTTTCAAAATGAATACCAGGTAATCATTGCCGCAAACGGAATAGAAGGACTGGAAAAGGCGAGGAAGTATGTGCCCGATGTCATCATTTCCGATATCCTGATGCCCGGAATGGACGGCATAGAGTTTTGCCAAAACATCAAACAGGAGTTGCTCACCTGTCATATTCCGGTGATCATGCTGACTGCAAAAAGCGATGACGACAGCCAGATCCAGGGAATAAGAACCGGGGCAGATGCCTATATCGCCAAGCCATACAACCCTGATCTTTTACAGGCTACCCTGCGGAACCTGGTCAACTCAAGGAAGGTTCTGAGGAATAAATTCTATGGTAAGGAGGAGTTTGTTCCGTCGGAAGTGGTCAGCAATAAAATGGATGAAAAATTCCTTAATAAGCTGATTACCATGATTGAAGCTTCTGCTGAGGAGGAAACCATCGACATCAGTGATCTCTGCCGTGAAATTGCCATGAGCAGGTCGGCACTGTACCGAAAGCTGAAAGCCCTCACCGGCAATTCGATCCAGGATTTTATCAGGATGGTGAAGCTGCGAAAAGCCTCCCGCATGCTGGTGGAGACCACCCTTACCATCTCGGAAATCGCTTATCAGTCAGGATTCCCCAATACCAAACATTTCAGTACCTCCTTCAGAAAGCAGTTTGGAAAAACCCCGTCAGAATACAGACAGAGGAGCTGATTATAGTCCACCTTGAATGCCTTTGAACAATCAAAGAACGGAATTGAACAATTCTGAAACTTCATTTGCCCTTGCATGCGGTAATTTAGCGGGAAATTAATTCCCGAAAACCGGGGTAACTTTAAATTTTACGATTATGGCAAATATTTTTAGCAGGATGAGCTTACTACTCATTACCATATTCTTGATTTCCATTCAGGGCATCGGGCAGACAACCATTTTTCAGTTTACCTTTGAGGATGTATTAACTCCATCCCTGGAAAATGCTGTCGGCACCCCGTCGTTTGTATCCCAAGGCGTGGGAGGGTTGAATTTCAACACCACAACACCATGTGAAGGGGCTAAAATGTACCAGGGCTCCTATTGGTCAATAGGTGATTATTACCAGTTCACGGTTAACACGACAGGGTATGCCAATATTGCTTTTTCCTACTGCGAGCGTGGCTCTAATGTCCTGATGGGGAATTTCCTGGTTCGCGTCAGTCCCGACGGGACTAACTGGACCACCCTCGTGGCTGATTATGTACCGCCGTTAACGAATACAACACGCACCACCCCTGTATTTCCAGCTTCCTGCGAGAACGCCCCCAACGTATTGATACAGATATACAAAACCAACGCCCCAACCTCCACGGGACAGAACCTGAGACTGGACAATGCTATTCTTACAGGCACTCCGGAAACATCGGGACCGGCTGCAACCTTTTTACCTGCAGACGGATCGACCGGAGTTTTAGTCAATGTCAACCCCACCATAACCTTCAACGAGCCGGTACAAATGATCAATGGGGCAACAGTTACGAATGCCGACCTGCCAACGCTTGTCTCGTTTAAAACAACCAACGCCTCTGGCAGCAATGTTCCGTTCAATGCAACCATCAACGATGCAAAAACGATCATCACGGTAGTCCCTTCAGCTTCACTTGCCTATACTCAGTTGTATTACCTATCAGTTGGCCCGGTGGAAGATGGTCTTGGAAATGAATCCGGAACACAGAGCGCCACTTTCACGACCATGGCAAATACCATCAACAGCGATGCCACCCTGAGCGACATAGCGGTTAACGGGGTTACCGTGGCTGGGTTTAGCTCCGGCACCTTAACTTACAATGTTGAACTGCCTTACGGAACAATGACAGTTCCATCCGTAACTGCCACCCCAACCTTCGGACTTGCAACCGTTGCAATCACACCAGCTTCATCACTTCCTGGCAGTACCATTTTATTGGTGACCGCCCAGGATGGCATTACACAACTCACTTATACTGTATTGTTTACCATTGCCACTCCAAGCAGCGATGCAACATTGAGCACCCTGAAGTGGTTACAGGCAGGCGGCAGCCAGAGCATCCTCGTAACCGGATTTGCCCCGGCTACAATCAATTATACGATGGAATTGCCTGTGGAAGTTACCTCATTGACAATGGCGGCTATTACCACCTCTGCCAGTGCAACCATGGTGATTACACCGCCATCGAATCTGACGGGTACGACGGGTCAGCGGACCGGGACAGTGGTTGTCACTGCCCAGGACGGGGTTACGACTAAAACTTACTCGGTGCTTTTTAGCATTTCAACCGGGCAGGCGTACCATTTCAAAGAGGGATTTGCGACTTTTCCACCGGCAAACTGGTCGTATACCGGCAACATCAGCACTTCATCATCTAACGGTGTTGGACTATATGCACCCGGATTGTCATGCCCGAAGTTCAAATGGACGGCTCCGACCGATGGGGGAGTACTTGAAACACCTACCTGCAACACAGCGGGCATCCTGGTATTTTATGTGAGAGTACTCGATAACAACCTGGCCAGCCAGCTGCATCTCTACATTGAAAAATCAATCAATGGAGGAACTGACTGGACGACCATCAGTACCGATCCCATGCCGATGACCGGAAGCACCGCCATCTGGCACCAGGTAACAGTGGCTGTAAACGACAACAGCCCTTCCCTGAAGATTCGGCTCCGTGGATCTGCCATTACAGGTACAACAGCAACAGGATTGTTTTATATTGACGACATAAGCCTTACCATGAATCCGATGGCCGATGCAAGTCTGAGCGATCTGAAAGTCGGGGGAACAACTGTTCCGGGATTTGCTTCCAACATTTATAACTATAACCTTATATTGGCACCCGGTACAGTGGTAGTCCCACCGGTAACCGTAACCACAAAACAGCCGGGAGCAACAGCCATCGTAACAAATGCCCCGGGATTACCCGGAGTCGCCTCGGTGCTTGTAACGGCGCAAAACGGTGTGAATACCAACACTTATACCGTCAGCCTCTCCGATTCGCTCTCTGCCCCATCAAACCTTACGGCTGTGCAAATACCAGGAGCCCATGTAACCTTGAACTGGGCTGATAACAATGCCAATGAAACGGGATTCAGGGTAGAACGGAAGCCTGCCGGTGGATTGTTTGCCGTAGTAGCCAATACCGCAGCCAATGTCACAGGCCGTACCAACAACATTCCCGGGTTAGATCCCAATACCTTCATACCGGCCGACCGTTTTGGGGCCGTAACCGTAACCTCCACCGTGAAGTTTGCCGATGTGGTGAACTACCAGGGAGTGCCTACCTCGTTATACCTGGATGTTTATGAACCAACCGGCGACACAACGCTTGCCCGGCCGATGATCATATGGATCCATGGAGGCGGTTTCAGAACCGACTCCTATCGTACGCAGGGTTACATCGTAGATTATAGCACAAGGTTTGCAAAGCGTGGATATGTTTGCATGTCAATCGATTATCGTCTGCGTGATGCATCAGCCATGCCTACCCAGGCATCGGAGTTCCCTGCACTGCAGGATGCTGCCCGTGATGCCAATGCGGCAATCAGCTGGGTGAAGGCCAATGCAGCGACCTATAGGATCGATCCAAACCTTATCTTTGTTGCGGGTGGTTCGGCCGGAGGCAGGACAACCCAAACCGTTTGCCAGTTCAACGGACCCGACCCAACAGCACAATATCCACCTGAAAATCAGTATCTCACAACTCCTTGGAATAAAACCGGCATCATTGCAAATGCAACACTGTGGGGTGGTCTTGAACCGGAAATGAGGGGCTGGGTGTATCCGTATCTTCAGCCGACTGATATTCCAACCATCCTGGTCCATGGCAGTGCCGACGTGACCATTTTGCCTCAAAACAGCATCGACCTCGACGATACCCTCACCTCAACGGGTGTAACGAGTGAACTTCATATCATCCCGGGTGCCACCCATAGTTGCCTTGGTCATGAAACGGAAATATCTGCCTGGGTTGCCTCCTTTTTCGCACAGGAGTGGAGTAAAGTAAACGCCCTTGCAACCTCCTATACTTACCGGGTAAGTACTTACAATGCCACAGGATTCTCAGGATATTCCGGATCAGCCGGCTGGCCAAAAGCCGATAACATCACATCCACTGGCTTCACAGCAAAGGTTGATTTAAATGTGCCCGGTACCTCCTGGTACGTTGTGCTGCCTGCAGGCGCTGCGGCACCCACCTCTGCACAGGTAAAGGCTGGGAAAAATGCGGCCGGGGTTACCCTTGCCGCCAATCTGAAAGGTTCCATCACATGTGCCTCCGGAAAAACTGAATACTCAACTTCTGTCACGGGACTTACCGGATCTACTTCCTATGATCTCTATTTCACGGCGGAAAATGCAGCATTTAAACTCCAGCCCATTCCGACCAGGGTCGCAGTAACTACAGCGGCTCCTGCTGTGCCGGCAAATCTTAACCTGGCTGGCGACATCACTCAAACAATATGCTACAATGCTGTCAATACGATAACGGTTGCCGGCACACCCAGCGAATTTGTTGTTGAAAACGGAGGCCAGGTTACCATGATTGCCGGTTTGAACATCGTTTACCTCCCCGGTACCAGGGTTTTGCCAGGGGGATATATGAAAGGATATATCACCACAAATGGCTCATGGTGTGGAATGAAGTCAGCAAATATGGTGATGAGCACTGAAAATAATCCGGAATTACCTGTGATATCTGATCTGTCCTTGGTGAAACTCTACCCAAATCCAACGACAGGTAGTTTTACCATTGGAGTAACAAATGCGCCTCCGGATTGCAGGGTTTATACCGTGGGTTATGGAATGCAGGGACAAAAAGTATTTTCAGCTGATCTGACAGGAGAAAGCAGTCATGTTTTTTCACTGGCAGGATATCCTGCAGGAATTTATATTGTCAGGATTGTTGCGGGAGAAAAGGTCGAAACAATCAAGATCATCAAACAATAAACATTCTGGTCGTCCTTTCTGCAATAGAAAAAGGAGTTATCGAACAGATTCAATTTTTGGGATCCATGGTGAGAAATGTATTTTTATTGATAGCCTGTATTTCGACATTATCATTTGCAATAACCGAGGGTAAATCCCAGGTTTTTGGACCGGTTGCCGGTTGTGGATCCTTGGCGCCTTCTGTAACAGCAGGAACAAAAGGAGGAACAACTTCTTATTATGTGGATGCCACAGGAGGTAATGATGGGAACAACGGATTGTCACCTTCCTCAGCCTGGAAAACCCTTACCAAAGTTAGCGGAACTACTTTTTCGGGGGGTGACAGGATTCTTTTCAAGGCCGGGGAGGCCTGGACTGGCAAACTCTACCCCAAAGGCTCAGGATCGAATGGAAACCCGATTGTCATAGACATGTATGGAGAAGGAAACAAACCACTGATTGATGGCAATGGAATGACCGGGACAGGGGTGGTTTATCTCTATAATCAGCAATACTGGGAGATCAGCAACCTGGAGATCACCAACAATGCTTCATCGGGCGCTGACCGTCGCGGGGTGAGAATTGAAGCCAAAAACTTCGGAACAGCCAGTCATATCTATCTGCGAAACCTGAATATCCATAATATCAAGGGTTTGGTAGGGCAGGGCCGTCCCGAAAAAAGGACAGGGGGCATCGGTTTTGGCATTGTGGACGCTTCGGGCAAGGATACCCATTTCAATGACATCCTGGTGGAAAATTGCGTGATCACCTCCTGCGACAACCAGGGAATCATCACCGAATGCGTCGCCGGAGATGGGTTTGATCCTTACTCTGCGGAATGGAACGCTATAAAAATCACCAATGCGGTGATCCGGAATAACACGATTTCGGCCATCTCCAAGAATGCGATGATCATCCGGCTGTTCGAGGGTGGAGTGGTTGAGAACAACCTGTGCTATAATACTGCCAACGGAATCAGCGGGAATACCATTTTTTCCGCTGCCTGCACCGGCACTGTTTTTCAATATAATGAAGGTTATGGCAACCATTCGCCTGATGCTGACGGCAGCCTGTACGATGCCGATCTCAGGTCGCCAAACACCACATGGCAATACAATTACAGCCATGACAACGCGCATGGATTGTTCTGGACCTGTACTGTTCAGGCCGACGAGAATGTGATCTGCAGGTATAATATAAGTCAGAACGATGCCGGCATTATTTTCTGCATCAACTACCCGGTAACTTCGGTTTTTATTTACAACAACACGGTGTATTGTGATGCAGACCTGGCGCCCATTATCATTTCAGAGCGCAACAATGGCGGAAGCGGAACCAGGGCCTATACTTTTCAGAACAACCTGATCTATAATCAAAGTCCTACGGCGAGTTACGATTTTGATCCGGATTATAACCGGACCGTTGAGTACAACTGCTTTTATGGAGTACATCCTACCACCGAGCCTGCCGACCTGCATAAGGTTACGGGTGACCCAAAACTCGTGGGTCCCGGAACAGGAGGCAATGGGATCAACACCCTGAATGGTTACAAATTGAAGGAGAATTCATCTTGTATCAATACCGGAAAGGTGATCCCGGGCAACGGGGGAAAGGATTTCTGGGGAAATCAACTCTATTTCGGGGCTCCAGATATCGGTGCCAATGAATTCAACCCGAATACGGTTTCTGTTCGGGAGGATCGCACGTTCCCGAAGGGACAGGGTCAAGCCGGTTTTTCGGTTTATCCGAATCCCACCTCCGGGTTATTCACGTTTAATCTTGATGATTTTGGCGGAAATTCGCAGATCAACGCCGACGTTTATGGAGTTTTTGGAGAAAGGGTACTTTCAGCAACTTTTAGAAGTGGTTTGAAACATTCCCTATCTTTAGCATCGCTTCCGGCAGGGGCTTATTTATTGCGGGTTCACTCCGGTGAAAAGACGGCAACAACCAGAATTTTAAAGCAATGACAGAAAGGGTTTTCGTTAATTGCATTCTTCTTACCTTGTTGATGCAGGCACACTGCCTTGCATCTTCCGGTTTTTTGACACTCAATTTGCCTGATACCTCCGCTGTTGCCGAAGTAAACGGAGAAGAAATCGCCACCCCCGAATTTCTGTTGCATGCAAAAGCGCTCAGGCCATTAATTATCAGTGAATTTCGTACAAAATACGGGGCTGAGTATGGCAGTGAGTTCTGGACCCGAGAATATGACGGGAAAACCCCTTCCGCGGCGCTGAAAGAACGAACCCTTGATACCATGTTGCAAATCAAGGTACAGCAGATCAGCGCCAAAAAAGCGGGCCTGGTTTCCGACATCAGTTATAAAGGATTTCTGAATGCGCTGAAAATTGAAAACAGCCGCAGACTTGCTGCAAAACAATCGGGCAAGATTATTTACGGACCGGTGCAATATAGTGAAGAGGTCTATTACAACTACCTTTTCAGCAATATGGTTAATAAACTGAAGGAATTTCTGGCTACATCCCTCTTCAAAGTTTCAGACAAAGAGCTTAAGGAGATATATGAAAACCAGAAAGACACTCTTTTCCGGAAAGGGTATTATACCAGGGTCAGGCTTGCAAAGCTGAAGGAAGTTGCGATTGAAGACAGTCCCGGCAAGATGAAGAAGATCGTTGAATCGGAAAGTGTCCTGGTCTTCAATGATTCCCTTTATACCCCGGAGGAGGAAGAGATGGTGAGATCAATGGCGAAAGCAGCTTCCGGGAAACTGCTGGCAGGAGAGGACAGCGGTGAGATCGCGTTGAATGGTACAAGCTATATAATCCGGGTGATTGAAAAAGTGCCATTGGGTTACAGGAGCTTTGAGAGTTGCAAAACCGCGATCAGGATTATTCTGGTTGACCGCAAATATGAAGCCTATCTTCATCTGGCGGTTAAAGAGGCAGTTTGTAAAATAAACAAGGCTGTCTATAACAACATACGATTTTAGCATAATAACATGAAGCACAAACAGATATTGTCAAAATCCCTTGCTTTTTTCCTGCTGTTCAACACCTGGTTGTTTATATTGCCTGTAATTATCCGGGGACAAACCTTCAATCCTTCGGCGGATTCCTACATCCATGATGTTAACGCAAACACGAATTATGGTCTTGGTGCAGATCTTATTGTCAAAAAAGGAACGTCTTCCAATTTCCGTAAGTCCTATGTGAAGTTTGACCTTGCCTCCTCAGGGATCAGTGTGGTAACCAGTGCCATTGTGAGGATGTATGCATCTTCATCTGTTGCTGTAGTGATGAATGCACACCAGGTTTCTGACGCATGGACTGAAACCGGTATTACATGGAACAATGCCCCGGCGGAGGGAACCATCATTGCCAGTTCGTCCCTGCTTGCAGCGCCGGGTTATTATGAATGGGACATCACCTCCTATGTGCAAAGCCAGTTTGGAGCAAATGACAAGGTGATAAGCATCGTCTTGTATTCTGCCGCGATTACCTCCTCAACCATCCTTTTCAGCAGCCGGGATGCATTGGCAAATAAACCGGAACTTGTGATGAACGGGAACATTACCGTCCCCCTGGCTCCCACCGGACTTTTAGCCACCCCTGTTTCTGTAAGCCAGATTGACCTCTCCTGGATTGATAATGCCACGAACGAATCAGGGTATAAAATCGAAAGCAGGACCGGACAAAATGCATTTTCCGAGGTGGCGAGCGTTGGGTCCGGGTTCACTTCATGGTCAAATACCGGACTTCCGATAAGTACCAATGTGACCTACAGGGTTTATGCCTATAACCTTGCAGGAAATTCAGCGTATTCCAATGAGGCTTCGGCTACAACCCTCAGTCCCGGGATTATCACCTACTATGTTGATGCCACGGGAGGGAATGATCTCAACAATGGCCTCTCTCCATCCGCTGCCTGGAAGACTTTGACTAAAGTGAACGGAATCACCTTTATGCCGGGCAGCAGAATACTTTTCAAAGCAGGCGAAGTATGGACTGGAAGACTTTATCCCAAAGGATCAGGTATGGCCGGCTTTCCAATCATTATCGACATGTACGGCACAGGAAACAAACCTCTGATCGATGGCAACGGCATGACCGGCACCGGCGTGGTTTACCTTTATAACCAGCAGTACTGGGAAATCAACAACCTTGAGATCACCAACAATGCTGCTGCCGAAGGCGACAGGAGGGGAGTCAGGATCGATGCTGAGAATTTCGGAACAGCGAATCATCTCTATTTAAAGAATCTCGACATACATAATATCAAGGGAATAGTAGGGCAGGGGCGTCCGGAAAAAAGAACCAGCGGAATCGGGTTCGGCATCGTAGATGTCTCATCCCAGGCAACACATTTCAACGATATCCTGGTTGAAAACTGTGTGATCACGTCGTGTGACAACCAGGGAATCATTACTGAATGTGTCTCTGGGGATGGCTTTGATCCCTATACCCCGGAGTGGAATGCCATGAAGATCACCAATGCTGTGATCCGGAACAATACGATTTCAGCCATCTCGAAAAACGCCATGATTATCCGGTTGTTTGAAGGCGGGGTTGTTGAGAATAACCTGTGCTACAATACCGCCAATGGGATCACCGGAAATACGATCTTTTCCGCTTCCTGTTCCGGCACTGTTTTCCAGTATAATGAAGGTTACGGGAATCACTCCCCTGATTATGACGGCAGTCTCTACGATGCTGATCTTCGGTCACCCAATACCTACTGGCAATACAGTTACAGCCATGACAATGCCCACGGACTCTTTTGGACCTGTACGGTTCAGGCAGATGTGAATGTTGTATGCAGGTACAACATCAGCCAGAATGACCTGGGAGTCATCTTTTGCATCAACTATCCTGTAACTTCGGTAAAAGTGTATAACAACACCGTCTATTGCCCGGCAAACCTGTCGCCCATCATTATCTCTGAACGCAATAACGGCGGAGGCGGAACAAGATCCTACACCTTTAACAATAACCTGATCTATAACCTCAGCCCTTCAGCTACTTATGACTGGACATCAGGATACACCCGCAGCATTGACTACAACTGTTTTTATGGGATTCACCCGGCATCGGAGCCAGCCGACCTGCATAAAGTGACAGCCGACCCCAAACTGGTGAGCCCGGGAAGCGGCGGAATAGGAATCTCCAGCGTCAACGGTTATAAGATCATGGCCAACTCATCCTGCATCAACAAAGGGAAAGTGTTAACGGATAACGGCGGCAAGGATTACTGGGGCAACCTGCTCTATAATGGTTTGCCCGATATAGGAGCTCATGAATTCACACTTTCCCCGGCAGCACCAGCCAGTCTGGCAACTACAGTCATTCCGCCTGACCAGGTGAGTTTGAACTGGACGGATCATTCGACGAATGAGAGCGGCTTCAGAATTGAACGGAAGGACAATAACGGCTCTTTTTCTGTGATCGCAACGGTAGGACCGGATATTAATACCTATACCAACATAGCGGTGTCGTTGGATACTGTCAGTGTTTACAGGGTTTGTGCTTTCAGCGCTGCCGGCAATTCAGATTATTCGAATGAGGCAACGGCAACTTGCCGGTGGTCAGGATCTGCCGACTCCGATTGGTCAAATTTGCACAACTGGGTGGCAGGTGTCGTTCCCGACAACACGGTCTATGTTACGGTCCCACAAACCCCGCATCAGCCTGTCATAGTCTCCCCTGTAACACTTCAATATATGGTCATTAAACCTGCAGCGACCCTGACGGTCTCAGCCGGCGGAACGCTGGTGATGTTGAATACACTTACTATTGAAGGTGAGACAGACCAACAGGACAGGGCTTCTGAAGCTGCAAGCAGGGTATTTGATTGCCCTAGAAACCCTAATGAATAGGAAAGAAACCTGGTTTAACGGATGATAGGCATACCTTTGTTTCTTTAGTAATACCAGTTGTTCTATGAAACACAAAAAACTCTTGCTCTGGCAATCACTCCTTATTCTGATGCTTTTGGTCATGGTGCTTTTTATCATTTCCATGATTTAGAGGTTTTGTTAGTTAAAAGTTATTAATCAAATTCAACCCAATGATTATGAAAAGATTTTTACAAGTTAGTTTAGGAATTACACTGATTTGTTTTCTGGCAATGTTACAGCCGCTGGAAGGACAGGTACTGATGCTTGACAATTTTGATTATCCTGCCGGTGACTCCCTGACCAAACACAACTGGATTCAGCAGCAAACGACCGCTACATTTCCAATCATGGTGAATAGCAGCGGCCTTACCTATGCCGGTTATATAGGATCAGGGATTGGGAATTCAACAACCCTTGGCGTTGAAGGTCAGGATGTCTACCGCGGCTTCGTAAAGCAAACACTTCCCGGGACCGTTTATATGGCATTCCTTGCCAAGATAACCGCTGCAACAACTGCAGGTGATTTTTTCATTTCACTGAAAGAGTCTCCCACATCACCCACCAACGCGAATTATCGCGGAAGGGTTTGGGTTAAGGCAGATGCATCCAACAATATTGCTTTCGGCGTGACCAAAGGGGCGGTGACGGCGCCAATGGTTCCCACATACACCGGTTTTACTTATAGTTTGAATACCACCTACCTCCTGGTGATGAAATTTACCATCGTGGCCGGAACAGTCCCCAATGATAGTGCACAATTGTTCATCAACCCTGTGATTGGCAGCCCTGAGCCCATTGCAAATGTCATATGCCCCGATGTGCTTACCGGCAGTGATTTAGGCGTTGGATCGGTTTTGCTGAGGCAGGGTACAAACGGCTCTTCACCTTCGGCAGTGATTGACGGGATCCGCGTTTCCAAAACATGGCAGGCTGCCATCACCGCCAGCAATGTATCAACCCTGAGCGATTTACAGGTTGATGGCACAACCTTAAGTGGTTTCTCGCCCACGGTCTTCATATACAATGACACTGTTCCTTTTGGCCAGCCCACTGTTGCAGTCAATTCTACCACAACCTGCGTCATGGCCTCCAAAGTTACCAATACGACTGCAACAATTCCGGGAGTATCAACGGTTGTCGTAACAGCCGAAAACGGAACCTCGACCAGCACATACAGCATTACTCACGCATACTTCTTTTATAACGTGGTGGTTACGGCAAATCCTGCTGCAGCCGGAACAGTATCGGGCGGCGGTTCATTGCCATTCGGTCAACCGGCAACAGTTATTGCCACACCAAATGCAGGGTATGGATTTATCAACTGGACCGAGTTCGGAACTGTTGTAAGCTCCAGCCCCAGCTACACATTTGACCCGATTAACAATACGGAGCTGGTGGCAAACTTTGGCCAGTTATACCAGGTAACTGCAACAGCATCACCTGTTGCCGGTGGAACGATCACCGGTGCAGGCCCTGTGGTTGCCGGTGGAACGATCACCCTGAATGCAGCCCCGGGCAATGGATTTATTTTCGAAAACTGGACAGAAAATGGCACGGTGATCGGTACAAATCCTACACTTGTTCTGACAAATGTAACTGCCAATCATGACGTTGTAGGACATTTTACCCAAAGTTCATCGATTTTCACTGTTTCAGCCTCTGCCAACCCTGCTGGAGCAGGTGTCATCACCGGATCCGGGAATGTTCCGGTTGGTGGCAGCATCACCCTTACCGCTGAACAGAACTGGGGTTATGTTTTCGTCGACTGGACGGAAAACGGCACTGTGCTGGGAACTTTCACATCACTTACCCTCACAAATGTACAGGCTAATCATTCGATCCTTGCGAATTTCCGCCCTGTAGGTGTAGGTGTTGATGAAAAGCCCAGGGTTGACGTTGAGATCTATCCGACCATTGCAAAAGACATTGTACATGTGAAAACTTCCAGCCTCATGGATGCATTCCAGGTGGTCGATATGCGGGGAAATTTAATCCTTGAGCAACAAGTAAATGATCATTCTGCAACAATTTCTGCTTCAATGTGGCACAACGGCGTTTACCTCGTCAGGGTCGTGACAGGAACAAAAGTTTACACAAGGAGAATAATCAAAGAATAATTATAACCATTATAAAAGTCAACTAATATGAAAAGAAATCTACCTAAGAATTTGTTTTTGATGACCCTGATGCTATTACTGTCGGGGTCATTATTGGCCCAGGTGTATCATTTCCAGGAAGGATTTGTGTCAAATGCGCCACCAGCAGGCTGGATAACAACAAATGTGGCATGGTCCACGCTTCACAACAATGGATTATATACCGGTACTTATGCTGCCAAATTAAAGCCAAACGAGTCGTTCCTGATCTGTAAAGCAGTCAACACAGCAGACGTGCTGCAGTTTTATTGCCAGGTGCGCGATACAACAGCCGCTACCAGCTTTCACATGACGATTGAAAAATCGACCGATAAACTCACCTGGACAGAGATCAGCAAGGATCCGTTCAATAAAGCTGACACTAACTGGCAAGTCGCCAACATTGAGGTTAAAGACAACTCACCGGTGCTTTACATAAGGTTTCATGCAACCGCCCTCGGCGGAACTGCAGCGCTTGGACTCATTTACATCGACGACGTAAGTATTACCAAACTCTCTGCCTCTCCTTCCGATGCGACCCTCACCGATTTTACTTACAACAGCGCCACGGTTGATGGATTTGCAGCAACAACCATGACCTATGCAGTTGAGGTTCCTTACTTTGTCGACCAGGTTGTGATGGGTGGAACCCCCAACAATCCATCAGCGACCATGACGATCACCAATCCAACCAAACTTCGTGGAACAGAGGCTGAACGAACAGGAACAGTCCTCGTGAAAGCCCCGGATGGTGTGACGACAAAAACCTATTCGGTCGTATTCACTGTTTCAAAATATATCTATAAAACAGGGTTTGTTACCACAGGTTCCTCTATTGTGCCATTTGAAGGATGGACGACCGGATTTACACTCGTATCTGCCACGATTCCAATGGGTGACCACGGGACCTTCCCGGGACCTGCCGCCTTCAAATTCATCAGGGGTCAACCTGATAAAATAGGATACCTGAATACGGCAAAGTATGTTAAATCTGACACATTGGGATTCTGGCTTGCAGTTGACCAGAGCGATGGCGTAGAATCGATGCTGATCGAAAAGAGGGTCATGGGCGGGATTAAAGTAACGGTTGCCAACCTTGCTTCAGCCGACCTCGGACCCGATTGGAAAGAGTTCAAATACGCGATTAAAACAGATGATAGCACCGAAATCATCTTCACCCCGACCATCACCCCGGAAAGCCTTGTAACCAGGATCTTTCTGGATGATATTTACCTCACCGGCAAACCGGTTATCGGGGGCATTTCAAAAACAGAATCAGCGGTAAAAATCTCATTCTTCCCGAATCCGGCAACAGATTATGTTACCGTTAATGTGAATGATCCTGCTTACCACACCGTTGAACTGTTTGATGTCACTGGTAATAGAATTTTTAATGCATCGGTTAACGGACAGGGAATAACCATTGACCTGCGTAGCTATCCTCCTGGAGTCTATTTTGTGACCTGCCGGAGCAATGGGCACGTTAGTACAGGAAAGTTCATTAAAAACTAAGGCCTTTTCGAATAAAACTCTTTTCACCGCGAAGACGCGAAGACGCAAAGAAATTTGTGATGAAATTTGCAATCTTTGTGTCTCGTGTCCTGGCGGTATTTTTTTTTATGCAGATTGTTATGGTCAACAAGATATTGAAATTCAGGATGATGTGGCTGGCAGCGGTAGTGTTGTTCCTGTCAGGATTTCCTTTACTGACTGTTCATGGGCAAAGTCAGCTGATCCAGAACATTTCAGAACGTGTAGCTCTTTCCCTGAATGGCAAATGGAACTACATCATCGATCCATATGAAATGGGTTATTACGATTACCGGACCAGGCCCTATGATGAAAATCCAAAACCACAGGACAGGGCCTTTTTTACAAACACCAAGCCAAAGGATAAAACCGAACGGATTGAATATGACTTTGACAAATCCCCCACGCTTCTCGTGCCCAGAGATTGGAATTCACAGGAAGAGAAGCTGTTATATTACGAAGGGACCCTCTGGTATAAAAAATCGTTCGATTATCAAAAAAGTGCCAGCGGTAACAGGGTATTTCTCCATTTTGGCGCAGTAAATTACCGGGCAGATGTTTACCTGAACGGGAAAAAACTTGGGGTTCATAAAGGTGGGTTCACTCCTTTTAATTTTGAGATCACCGGGCTTGTAACAGAGAAAGATAACTTTGTGATTTTAAGGGTCAGCAATGCGCGCAAGGCGGAAGAAGTGCCAACACTGAACACCGACTGGTGGAATTATGGAGGCATTACCAGGGATGTTGTAGTGGCTGAAACCCCCTCCGACTTTATCTGCGACTATTCACTGCAATTGAAGAAAGGGACAACGAACATCCTTACCGGTTATGTTAAAATAGACGGTGCAAAAGCATCACAACAAGAGGTTGAAGTGACGATACCGGCGATGAAGTTCACAAAGAAATACATCACCGACAATGCAGGCATGGCCGCCTTTGAGGTTGCTGTTCCCGGAATTCGCCTCTGGTCGCCAACCGACCCATGGCTCTATGATGTCGTGATCAAAACCAGGAATGATGAAACCACCGACAGGATCGGTTTCCGGATGGTGGAAACCCGTGGCCCCGACATTCTGCTGAACGGTAAACCTGTTTTTTTAAGAGGGATCAGTATTCACGAAGAAAATGCCATTCGCGGAGGACGAGCCTATTCAAGAGAGGACGCTCAAATGCTGCTCGGCTGGGCCAAAGAGCTTGGCTGCAATTTCGTACGATTGGCTCATTATCCGCATAATGAAAATATGGCCAGGGTTGCCGATGAGATGGGAATCATGGTTTGGGAGGAAAACCCTGTTTACTGGACCATCCAGTGGAGCAATCCTGAAACCTTCAAAACAGCCGCTGACCAGTTAAAAGAGGTGATCTCTAGGGATAAGAACAGGGCCTCGGTGATCGTCTGGTCCATGGCCAATGAAACGCCTGTCACACCCGAACGTATGACTTTTCTTAAAAACCTGGCAGATACTGCACGGAATTTGGATCATGTAAGGTTAATCAGCGCTGCCCTCGAACAACACAGCACACCCGGGAATGAGTTGGTTCGCACCATTGAAGATCCGTTTGCGCAATATGTTGACATTGTGAGCTTTAATGAGTATATCGGTTGGTACGACGGTTTGCCCTCCAAGTGCGCCGGAATTGAATGGAAGGTCGACTTTGACAAACCGGTGTTCATCTCTGAATTTGGCGCTGATGCGCTGGGCGGGATGCATGGCGACAGTCTGACCCGCTGGTCGGAGGAGTACCAGCAGTATATGTACAGGGAAACACTCAAGATGATCGGGAAGATCCCCAATCTCCGCGGTTGTTCACCATGGATTCTTGTTGATTTCAGATCGCCCCGCAGGGTGTTGCCAGGGATCCAGGATGGCTGGAACCGGAAGGGGCTCATTTCCGAAACCGGGAACAGGAAAAAAGCATTTTATACCCTGAAGGAATTCTACGAATCAATTATTAAGAAGTAATGATGAAACTGTTGGATGCTTGTTGGCGAATGGTTTTTCTCAGTACTATCCTTGCCGGTATGACAGGATGTTATGCCCCCAGGGAAAACACAACCAGGCGTATTTTTTCAAAAACGGTTTCTGCACCGGATCACCTGGAAATTTATTTGCTCATCGGCCAGTCAAATATGGCCGGAAGGGCCCAGATTATTGCCCCGGATTTTGATACCTTATACGGCACATACCTCTTTAGGGGCGATAGCATTCATACCTGGGAGGTTGCCGTTAATCCCCTCAACAAATACTCTACTATCCGCCGGGAGTTGTCGGTTCAACAACTCGGACCCGGGTACTATTTTGCTAAAAACATGATGCAGGCTGAGCCAGGAGCCGATATTGGACTGGTTGTCAATGCAAGGGGAGGAACGTCCATTGACTTGTGGGCTCCCGGTAAATCCTATTTCAACGATGCTGTAAGCCGAACCAGGCAGGCAGTGCAAAATGGCACACTCAGGGCCATCCTTTGGCACCAGGGGGAATCGGATGTGAAGAAATATCGTGAATACCCTGAAAAGATCGTAAATTTGATCAACGCGCTTCGGATGGAATTCAATAACCCGAACCTGCCATTCATCGCAGGCGAAGTGGCAGAGGAGAAGCCGAACCGTGCCGAATTCAACGTAATGCTGAAGGAGACGCTGGCAAAGGTTCCGTTTACGGCGGTCGCCAGGGTTACAGGGCTGACAACGTACGATTCAACCCATTTCGATACGCGTTCAATGAGGATTATAGGAGAACGGTATGCCGTGGAAACCCTAAAGTTGGTAAACTCACCCGGAAATAAGAAGTAAAGAAAATTAACATATGGAATCGATCAGTTTCAAAGATTTACACAATACACTCACGGTCATCACAGGAGGCGCTGGTGTGATAGGAAAAGCCATTGCCCTTGGACTTGCCTCTGTCGGGGGAAGAACCGTGATTCTTGACATCAACCTCCAGGCTGCCGGGACTGTTGCGGCGGAAATCATGCAATTGACCGGCACATTTTCAATCGGTATTCAGGCGGATGTACTGGACAAGAAATCCTTACTGGCCGCAAGAGATACCATCCATAGCCAGGCTGGTAAAATCAACTTTCTCATCAACGGTGCCGGCGGAAATTCACCTAAGGGAACAACAAAGGTTGAAGAGATGCTTTCGGGCCAGGCAAGCAACCTGGATGAAACATTCTTCGGACTGGAGATGGAGGGAATGGAACGTATTTTCGACCTGAACTATTTTGGAACATTGCTGCCAACCATGGTTTTTGCAACCGACATGGTGGAAGCAGGAAAAGGGTCTGTCCTCAATATTTCGTCGTTGAGCGCCTTTCATCCGCTCACCAAGATCCCAACCTATTCTTCCGCCAAGGCGGCCATTAACAATTTTACAGAATGGCTTTCCGTTCATATGGCGAAAACCGGTGTTCGGGTCAACGCAATAGCGCCTGGTTTCTTTTTGACAAACCAGAACAGGTTTTTGCTTATTGACGAGCAGACCGGCAACCTGCTTCCCCGGGGAGAAAAAATCATGGCGGGTACCCCGATGGGTCGGTTTGGTTTGCCGGAAGAACTTGCCGGCCCAGTGGCCTTTCTCCTGTCGGATATGTCGCAGTATATCACCGGAACCGTGATGCTGATCGACGGGGGATACAATGCCTACAGTGGTGTCTGATTTTTTTAAGAGGAAAGTGACTATGAAAATAAAAAAAGAGTTTGCCTGGTCGTTGCTGGTTCCTACCAGCATGGGAGTGAGGATTACGCCCGTCAATGGTCAGCCTGTGCATTGCAGCGATACATACAAAATGCAGGCCACCAGCGCTGAAACCAATGTGGCCAGTGTGCCTGCTTCACTTGGCCTGCCGGTGAAAGTGCTGACGAACTTTGTAAAAGGTAGCCCCATTGCCGGGTTTATAAAAAATAACCTTTCAGGCCGCCGGATGAGCTTCGAAGGGAAAGAGATTGAACAGGGTGATCCGTGGGGATACCGGCACCAGTTCAATATCGCCGACAGCGGCTTTGGCTCACGCGGTCCGAGGGTACTCAACGACCGGGCCGGAGAAGTAGGCCGGTTGTTGAATGTTGATGATTTCGATCTTAACAGGATCTTTCATACTGAAGGTGTTCAGATCGTTCATCTTTCCGGGTTAATCGCAGCCCTATCGCCTGAAACAGGCCGGTTCTGCCTTAAACTGGCGATGGCCGCCAAAGAAGCAGGTACACTGATCTCTTTTGACCTGAATTACCGTGCTTCCTTCTGGAAAGGCCGCGCGAATGATTTACGCGAAATATTTGTTAAAATTGCGTCTGTTTCCGATATCCTTGTCGGAAATGAAGAAGATTTCCAACTTTGCCTTGGCATCGAAGGTCCGGAGACTGGTGGGAAAGGCATTGACGCACAGCTGGAAAGCTTTAAAAAGATGATCCTCCGTGTCAAAGAAGCGTTTCCGAATACTGCGGTATTCGCCACAACACTCCGCCAGGTGATCAGTGCAAATCACCACCTTTGGGGTGCGATCATGTTTGAAGGAGATACCTGGCATGTAGTTGAACCAAGGGATATTACGGTATTAGACCGAATCGGAGGGGGAGACGGATTTGTGGGCGGACTGTTATATGGCATCCTCAGGGAATGGAAGCCCGAACGGTGGATTCAGTTTGGCTGGGCAAGCGGTGCCCTTGCCACGACATTTTTAACGGATTATGCCCAGCCTGCCGACGAGGAGATGGTATGGAGCATATGGAACGGGAATGCACGGGTAAGCCGGTAATTTGAAAATGAAATTAACATGATATACTACCAGGGTGGTTCAGCAGGGTCGGAGTTTACACAGGTTATGCTCAGGGATTCACTTTTCGGAGCCCTGGATAAACTCGGTCCGAAGCGTAAAGTACTCATCATTCCGCCCGACTTTACAAGGTATCACTCCCATGCCGGAATTCTGACTGAAATGGCCTGGGAATATTACGGTGATGCCGTGACCGATATCCTGCCAGCCCTGGGTACCCATGTTGCGATGTCGGAAAAAGAGCTGACCGCCATGTTTGGCAAGGTGCCTCTTTCCCTATTCAGGGTCCATAACTGGAGAAATGATATTGTCACACTTGGAGAGGTTCCTTCAGAATTTGTTAGCAGGGTTTCTGAAAACAGGGTGACATTTTCATGGCCTGCACAAGTCAACAAACTGTTGATCGAAGGTGGGTTTGATCTCATTTTGTCCATTGGTCAGGTCGTGCCGCATGAGGTGAT
The DNA here is from genome assembly GCA_049317265.1 of Bacteroidales bacterium. Taxonomy (GTDB): domain Bacteria; phylum Bacteroidota; class Bacteroidia; order Bacteroidales; family FEN-979; genus CAIVAT01. The sequence goes on along the minus strand of JBMOIP010000011.1, from coordinate 24,175 downwards.
CGGGATGGCCAATTACAATAAAAATATTTTTGTCGGTACAGGCGGGCGCGATGGCATTAACAAGAGCCATTTCCTTGGCGCTGCTTATGGAATGGAGCGGATCATGGGTAAGGCTGACAACCCGGTACGGCAGGTGCTTAACTATGCCGCAGAACATTTTACATCGCACCTTCCGATCGTTTATATTCACACTGTTGTCTCTAAGTCGGCTGAAGGCAACCCTGGCGTCAACGGCTTGTTCATCGGGGATGATCATGGTTGTTTCACAAGTGCTGCATCCCTATCACTGGAAGTTAATTTTGAAAGGGTTGAAGAACCTCTTGAAAAGGTGGTAGTTTATCTTGATCCTGAGGAATTTAAGAGCACATGGCTGGGCAATAAGAGCATCTACCGGACGAGGATGGCAATTGCCGACGGAGGGGAACTCATTGTTCTTGCCCCCGGGGTTCATACCTTTGGAGAGGATGCGGAGATTGACAGGCTTATCCGGAAATATGGTTACCAAACCACTCCTGAAGTCCTTCAAATGGTTGCGATGAATGATGATCTGGCAGGGAACCTGAGCGCAGCGGCCCACCTCATCCATGGATCATCTGAAAAGAGGTTCACCATCACCTATTGTCCCGGTCACCTCACAAGGGAGGAGATTGAAGGGGTCAATTTCAACTATGCCGACCTGCAGGGGATGATGGAGAAGTACCATCCCGCTGACTTGAAGGATGGAATTAACCGGGTGGATGGTGAGAAAATTTTCTACATCTCAAACCCGGCCCTTGGTTTATGGGCACATTCGAGCAGGCTGACACAATAAAAAAGTTGAAAATGATCACTGTTATAGCCGACGATAAAATACCATTTCTGAAAGGAGCGCTGGAACCCTATGCCTCTGTCAGGTATATGGATGGCCGGGAAATTGACGCTGCCGCTGTTAAACATGCTGATGCCCTGTTGGTGAGGACGCGGACGCATTGCAATAAAGCACTGCTTGCAGGCTCAAACGTGAAATTCATTGCAACAGCAACCATCGGTTTCGACCATATCGATACAGGTTTCTGCGACGAAAACTCCATAGAATGGGTCAATGCCCCGGGTTGCAATGCAGCATCGGTTCAGCAATATATCGCTTCAGTCCTGGCAAACATGGCCACCAGGCATGGTTTTCCCCTTGCAGGAAAAACAATTGGAATTATTGGCGCAGGGCATGTTGGGAGAAGGATAGAATCGCTGGCATCACTGCTTGGATTGAAAGTCCTTCTGAATGATCCGCCACGCGCCAGGAATGAAGGGAGTGCCGGTTTTGTTTCACTGGAAAAACTTCTGTCAGATTCAGATATTGTGACACTGCATGTCCCGCTGAATAAAACGGGCAGGGATCAAACACACCATATGATCAACGAAGACTCCATCAGGATACTCAGGGATGGGGCCTGGCTTATAAATTCAGCCCGGGGCGAGGTTGTCAATGGGAAACATCTGAGAGCCGCATTGTCGGCAGGGAAATTTTCAGGTGTGGCGCTCGATGTTTGGGAAAATGAACCCTCTGTTGATCTTCAGCTGCTGAAAAAGGTCGTTATTGCTACCCCTCACATTGCCGGGTATTCGACCGATGGAAAAAGAAATGGTACTGTACAGGTGGTCAGAGATTTCGGAAGATTTTTTGGATTTCCCCTTTCAGAATGGGAACCTGTTGATATACCGGCCCCATTGCTTACGGTGATTTCTGTGGATTGCCAGGATCAATCCATGGAAAAGATACTCTGCACAGTTATTTTGCAAACATACAATGTTACAGAGGATGATGTTCGTTTTCGGTCACATCCCGCCGATTTTGAAATGCAAAGAGGTAATTACCCTGTGAGAAGAGAGTTCCCGGCTTATGAGATCAGGTTGGTGAATCCCCGGGAAGGGATAAGGGAGGCTTTTTCGGCATTGGGTTTCAGGGTAGTCTAGCGGACGGTCGGACGGGGGGACAAGCGGACGGGCGGACAAGCGGACAGGCGGACGGGGGAGAGACAGGTTCTATGAATAAATGATGGTTTTATTTTAAATATTTTAACGATGAGTAAACTAGCAGATATTGGATTGATCGGACTGGCTGTGATGGGTGAAAACCTGGTGTTGAATATGGAGAGCAAAGGATTTACGGTGGCTGTTTTTAACCGTTCGGTTGAAAAAGTCGACCATTTTATCCAGGGACGCGGAAGCGGTAAAAACATCATCGGAACACACTCCCTGGAGGAGTTGGTCGGTAAACTCGAGCGGCCCCGTAAAGTGATGTTGATGGTGAAGGCCGGGAAACCGGTGGATGAATTTATCGAACTTTTGCTCCCCTTGCTGGAAAAGGGAGATATCATCATTGACGGGGGTAACTCACACTTCCCTGATTCAAACCGGCGTACAGCCTACATTGAAAGCAAAGGAATTCTGTTTATCGGTACGGGTGTCTCCGGGGGAGAGGAGGGTGCGTTGCTCGGACCATCCATCATGCCGGGAGGATCACAGGCAGCATGGCCATATGTAAAGCCCGTTTTCCAGGCGATTGCCGCCAAGGTTGGCGATGGAATCCCTTGTTGTGACTGGGTTGGTGAAAACGGTGCCGGCCATTTTGTTAAAATGGTGCATAATGGGATCGAATATGGCGATATGCAGTTGATCTGCGAGGCTTACCAGGTTATGCGGGATCTGCTGGGAATGTCGGCCAATGAAATTCATCTTGTTTTTAAAGAGTGGAACGAGGGTAAACTTGGAAGCTACCTGATCGAAATAACCCGAGATATTTTTGCTTTCAAAGATTCTGATGGCAGTTCACTGGTCGACCATATTCTCGACACTGCCGGTCAGAAAGGTACAGGGAAATGGACCAGTGTTGCGGCCCTTGACCTTGGTGTTCCGCTGACACTTATTGGTGAAGCGGTTTTCGCACGGAGCCTCTCTTTTCAAAAAGAGGAAAGGGTGGCAGCGTCCAGGCTTCTGGCCGGGCCTGTCGCGGCTTTTAAAGGCAACCGTGAGCTACTGCTCACGCACCTCGAAGATGCACTTTACGCTTCAAAGATCGTATCCTATACCCAGGGCTACCTGCTCATGAGTTCAGCAGCGAAGGAGTTCGGATGGAACCTGAATTATGGCGCCATTGCCATGATGTGGCGGGGCGGATGCATTATCAGGTCGGTTTTCCTTGAAAAGATCAGGGATGCTTTCATGTCCGACCCAAAACTGCCTAACCTCGTTCTTGATCCGTTTTTCAGGGATACCATGATGCTTGCACAGGCAGGGTGGAGAAATGTAATCGCTGAGGCCGCCATGAACGGGATTCCTGTCCCGGCAATGTCATCTGCACTTGCCTATTACGACGGATTGAGAACTGCCAAACTGCCTGCGAACCTTTTACAGGCTCAGCGTGACTATTTTGGCGCCCATACCTATGAACGAAACGACCGCCCGCGTGGCGAATTCTTCCATACGAACTGGACAGGACGGGGAGGAGAAACTTCCTCTTCAACCTATAACGTTTAACAGCCGGGATCTTGAATACGTTGAAAAAAGCACCTCTCGTTTTACTGCCTTCGCGGACGATAATGCTGGCTTTCCTGCTTGCCATTTCGATAAGCTGGCCATCCGTTATCAGGGCCCAGCATAAAAAAATCGCGGTATTCGGATCGTCAGTGGCAAAAGGATCCGGCGACACAACCGGCACTGGAGGATATGCCGGGATGATAAAAACCATGCTGGAACAACGGGGATGGACCGTGGTCAACGTTTCAAGAGGTGGCGATAATACCATTAAAATATTACCAAGGTTCGAAAATGAACTTTTACCTGAAAAGCCCGGCTATGTTATCATCGGATTGTCATTGGGAAATGAGGGAATTACGGCTCGTTCAGCGTTGAACCGGGACCGGATTTTTGAACGCTTCAGAAGTGGAATGGCCCACCTGGTCAAACTTTGCCGCAATAACGGGATGATCCCGGTGGTGGTGAATTGTTATACCAGGAACGATTTCGGTCCGGAACAATACGACGCAATCCGGAAAATGAACCTGATCATGAATACCTGGGATGTTCCAGGCATAAACGCATTGGGCGCTATTGATGATGGTACCGGGAAATGGGCTGAAGGCTGCTGGCATGACAAATCCCATCCCAACGAAAAGGGACACAGGGAAATATTTTATGCTTTTGTTCCCGGTCTGTTCGATGCGATTGAATCGGGTAAGGGTGTCCCTGAAAAAATCAGGACAGAGCGTTACCTCACCGTTGTTGGTGGAACCGATGCCTCTCCTTTGGTTTATATACCGGATGATTCCATTCACTCCTTTACGGTATCCTTCCTGGTTAAAAGCCATGATGAGGGGGTGGTTGCGGTGCTTGAAGGCAGACATGGAAATGCCATAGTTTCACTGAAAAACGGAAGAGTCATGTATCAAAACTCGCAAGGTGAATCTTTTTCAGCGGATACTGTGAATGAAACAAACGGATGGCAATATGTGGTTCTGGGTCATCGGTATGCCACCGGGATGACAACTTTTTTTGTAAACGGGAAAATTGCCGGAAGCCATTCCGGCCAGCTGGATTTCAGGCAGTTTATTCTTGGGGGCAGTGGCCATGCAACTCAATTATCCCCCCAAACCGCAGGTTATAAGGACCTTTTGATATACCGGTCTGCGCTCAATGCCGATGAAATCAAAGCACTGTACAATGATCAGCTGCTTACTTCCAGCCTTGAGATTTATGCTCCCCTTGATGACCCGGAATTTATTAAAGGAACCCGGGCCGGGAATCATGCACAAAGTACCTCAATGCTCATGATTAACAGCAGTAGCATGGTGTCTGCAGTAGAAGAAAAAGCTGCAGCATCAAAATAACAGAACAATAAAATTTTAACGAACAATGAAACCCTTTCCTGATAAACAATTCCTCCTTCACAGCAACCGGTCGATCGAACTCTTTGAACAGTTTTCAGCGCATCAGCCGATCATCGATTACCACTGCCACCTGAACCCAAAAGATATTGCCGATGACCGGCAGTTTGAAAATCTTACGCAGGCATGGCTTGCCGGCGACCACTATAAATGGCGTGCCATGCGCACCAACGGCATCGATGAGCGGTTTTGTACCGGCGATGCCAGCGATTACATGAAATTTGAAAAATGGGCGGAAACGGTTCCATTTACCCTTCGCAATCCCCTTTATCATTGGACGCACCTTGAACTTCAGCGCTATTTTGGTATCACCAGGCTCCTGGGACCATCCACTGCCAGGGGCATTTACGAAGAAGCCTCGGCTGCATTGAATACCAGTGAACTCTCGGTCAGGAATATTCTTCGCAGAATGAAGGTGGAGGTGGTCTGTACAACCGACGATCCTGTTGACAGCCTTGAACACCATCAAAAGATAAAAGCGGATGGGTTTGAGATCAAAGTAGTTCCTGCCTGGCGGCCTGATAAAGCGCTGGCGGTCGAAAACGCATCCATTTACAATGTTTACCTCGATGAACTTTCAGAGGTTGCCGGGATCGAGATAGCCCGGTTTGAAGACTTAATGGAAGCCTTGCATATCCGGCACAACTATTTCCATCAAAATGGATGCAGGATATCCGATCACGGGCTCGATAGGTTTTATGTGAAAGATAACCAGAAAGGGGAGGTATGTTCCATCTTCAACAAGATCAGGCGGGGCCTTGAACTCGACCAGCACGATGTTAAGAAATTCAAGTCGGCAATGCTCTACCGCCTGGCAGTTATGGATCACGAAAAGAACTGGGTACAGCAATACCACATTGGGGCGATGCGAAACAATAACCTCCGGATGTACCGTGAGGTGGGGCCTGATGCGGGATTCGATTCCATTGGTGATCTTCCCGTGGCTGAATCAATGTCACTTTTTCTTGACAGGCTGAACCGTGATGGAAAGCTGGCAAAAACGATACTCTATAACCTCAATCCTGCAGATAATGAAGTGTTTGCGACCATGATCGGGAATTTTCAGGATGGCCCTGTTCCGGGTAAGATGCAGTGGGGCTCGGCATGGTGGTTCCTTGATCAAAAAAATGGAATCGAAAATCACCTGAATGTTTTGTCATCATTGGGCTTGCTTGGTCGTTTTACAGGCATGCTTACCGATTCAAGGAGTTTTCTCTCTTTCCCGAGACATGAATATTTCAGAAGGATTCTTTGCAACATCCTTGGGAGTGAAATGGAGAAGGGAGAACTTCCGGATGATCTTGAGTTGGTTGGCCGGATGGTGGCCGACATCTCATACAACAACGCCCGCGACTATTTTAATTTCTGATATTCGGCCGGCAAAGAGTAGTAATTAGTAAAAATCACCAGGAAAACCATGAATGAAACACTAGGACGATACCGGTGGACCATATGCTCCCTTGTATTCTTTGCGACAACGATAAACTATCTTGACCGGCAGGTAATCAGTCTGTTGAAGCCATATCTTGAAGAGGCCTTTAAATGGACGGAAAAGGACTATTCACACATTGTGATGGCCTTTCAGTTCGCCTACGCCCTCGGATTGATCGGCTTTGGCAGGTTCATCGATAAAATCGGGACAAAGCTGGGATATGCTTTATCGCTGACGGTATGGAGTTTTGCTGCCATTGCCCATGCCCTGGCCCGGAGTACCTTTGGTTTTGGTGTAGCCCGTGCAGTGCTTGGTGTAAGCGAAGCGGGTAATTTTCCCGCTGCCATCAAAACAGTGGCCGAATGGTTCCCTAAAAAGGAACGGGCCCTGGCGACAGGGATTTTCAATTCCGGGTCCAATGTAGGAGCCATCATTGCACCGCTTGTGGTTCCCTGGATTGCCGTAAACTGGGGCTGGCAGCAGGCTTTTATTATTACAGGGGCCATCGGGTTTATCTGGCTCATCCTGTGGTTCATCTATTATGAAGTGCCTGCAAAGCAAAAACGCCTTTCACGGGCGGAGTTTGAATATATACACTCCGATCAGGAGAACTTTGTAGAAGAAAGCGGAACACCGGTAAGCTGGTTCAAATTGCTGGGATATAAACAAACCTGGGCTTTCGTTTTCGGAAAGTTCCTTACCGACCCCATCTGGTGGTTCCTGCTCTTCTGGTTGCCCTCTTTTCTCAAAACGGAATATGGCATGACTGGAACCCAGGTTGGATTACCCATCGCCCTGGTTTATGTGATGACAACCTTTGGAAGCATTGGCGGTGGATGGATATCCGGGTTCCTGATCAGGAAAGGATGGCCCGTTTACAAAGCCCGTAAAATGTCGATGCTGGGATTTGCCCTTTGCGTCGTACCGGTTATCTCGGCACAGGCGCTTGGAGCCATGAACCCATGGTTTGCCATCCTGGTGATCAGTATTGCAGCCTCTGCACACCAGGCCTGGTCAGCCAATATATTTACTACAGTCTCCGATATGTTTCCCAAGAGAGCTGTAGGCTCTGTTGTAGGAATTGGCGGCATGGCCGGCGCCATTGGAGGTCTTCTCATCTCCTGGGCTACCGGGTTGATCCTTGACTATTATAAAATCCTTGGACATATTCAAACTGGTTATTATATCCTGTTCTTTGTTGCCGGAAGCGCTTACATCACAGCCTGGATCATCATGCACCTGCTTGTTCCCAAGATGAATAGCGTGGAACTTCCCTCCTGAACGGCATGAAAAATGGCCATCTCCAAATGAATGGAGATGGCCGCAATCAAACACGAACACAACTACTAAACCAAGTGCTGCATAACCAATTTTGCGTTATTGTTTGATGATCTTTACTGTTTCTGCCTTGTCATTACTGATCACACGGATAAAATAACATCCGAAAGGCTTTCCTTCAATCGATAGTGAGTGCTTTCTCTCTCCAGATACAGTGGTTGAAAGAATTTTACCTCCCTGCAGGTCATATACTTCCACCTTTGCATTCACATCAGTTTTATCCTGGGTGAATTCAAGGTTGAAAATTCCAGTGGTAGGATTGGGGTAGATTCTGAAAGAGCTCATATTGACCATCTTCTCCTGCAACTCTTCTGCACCTGTTTTGATGGTAACCATAGAAGCCATCGCCCCTCCGCAATATGGACCGCCATCTGCAATATACCCATGCAGGTAAGCTCCCGATTCGATCATGGTGCCCGGCAGATAGATGATGTTCTGTCCGGCAATCATGGTAGCGGTCCCTCCGTTTTGAACAAGGAACAGGCTGGGCGTCCCGGCAACGGTTATGGTCTGGGTGGCATTGTAGCATTCAGTTTGCGCGTTAGCAACGGTTCCGGAAACCGACAGGGCAGCAGGAACTGATGTCACGGTCATGGTTACCGTATTGGATGTGGCAGGGTTCCCCGAGGCACATTCAATGTTTGAGGTCATTACACAAACTACCTGGTCGTTGTTGACAGGCAGGTATGTGTAGATTGAATTTGTAGCTCCGGAGATGTCAAGTCCATTGACTTTCCACTGGTATGTGGGTAAGGGACCTCCGTTGACCGGTGTTGCAGTAAAAGTAACCTGCGTTCCGGCAGAAACCGGGTTGGCAGACGGAACAATAGAAACACTTACAGGTACCGGCGTACAGGCTACTTCACCAATCTGGAAATCGCTGAAGGCGGTAAGTCCTGTTGCCTGTGAACTGTTTGATGTAAGGGTTCCGGTGGTTGTGGCACTCCATGAGGTACCATCATATTTTTTAATGATGAATAGTGCCGTGCTGGCACCGGCATCAAGGTCAGAAGTCTGGAAATTGAAGGTTGCATCGTAGGAATAGCCGCTGATTCCACTGGCAGTAAAACTCCAGGACCGGTTGACGCTTTTGTTTGGATTGATACCTGAACTTGCAATGGCAGCATGATCACCAGCAGTTGTGTGGGACACGAGGGTGCCTCCAACGGTGAGGCTGGAGAAGGCAATGGTTGCCGGGGTATAGTTGGCAGCATCACCAATGTCAAAGGTTTTTGTAACAGCGCCTGCGACGATATTCCAAAGCTGGTTCCCGTTGATATACTTTCCTGCTCCGGCACCGGTAACGGTTGCTGTGGCTGCAAGTGAAAGGGTATTGGAACCTGTATTCACTTTTCCGTTCAGGAAGTTAAGATTGTAGATACTGAGATCACTTCCAAGCGAGATATTAGCGGGATTGTTTACTACAACTGTTGCGTTTGCCCCAATTGTCAGGGTTCCTGCATTGGTAATTGTCTGCAAGGCCGTTCCGCTCAAAGTCAGGTTCATTACTTTCGTGGCCAATCCATAGGTAAGGGTTGCTCCCGAAGCGACAGAAATATTTCCCTTGATCACCATGCCACCACTGAAGTCCCAATTAACAATACCGCTGGTAACAGTGTAATTGTCGCAGGTCATCGGGCTGCTTCCCTGGTTATTCTGGGTGGAGGTGGGGGAGTCGTTTTCAAAATTTGCATAGGTCCTGCCACTGTAAGAAGGGCCACCGCTTGCTGCTGTGAACTTATACAAACTGCCAGCCTCAAATGTCAATACCGACGTGGGTGCCCCGGCACCAAAAGGATTGCTTCCTGCATCCTGGATATAGGTTGAACCGGCCTGGAATTTAACCGAATTCAAAGCGGTGGCACCAAAAGCGTTTCCGGTAAACCCGGTCGTTGCTTTGAAAATACTTCCTGATGCAAAAACCAAACTGTTGGCATCTGTCGACTTTACAGCATGAGCAGCACCGCTTAACGTCATTGAACTGCTGATCAGTCCGTTTGTTCCGGCATTCATGAATATTGCCAGGATATTGGTTCCGGAGATGTTCAGTTCCGACCCGGTACCGGTAACCGATAGGTCATCACCTGTGGTGCCTGCAAGAGTAAGTGTAGCTGCAGCAGCCGCCTGCAGGGTGATTTTAGATCCGCCGGAAACCAAAAGCTGGGCAATCGTCTGGGTTGGAACATTGATAACGGTGTATGTATTCCCATTGTTGAACTGGAGAATGTCATTGAGGGCAGGTGTTGTACGTACAGGACTCCAGTTTGAGGCAACAATCCAGCTGTTGTCGGTAGCGCCGGTCCAGGTATAGGTGGTTGGTCCGCCAAGTACAAACCCGCTGCAGGTTACGTTCTGGGTAGCTCCTCCGCCAACGTTCGAGACGATTTCAGTGTTGTAATTGCCGACCGCCAGACCGGATTTTAACCTTACGTATAACGGCGTTGATAAAAGGGTGGCTGAGGTATAACCAACATTCACCGATGGGTAAAAATTGACATTATCAGTTGATACTTCATAGTTTGTGAGACAACCAACAGCAATGTTACCCGGATAACCCGTCAGGTTAACCCCGCTCAATGAGTAGCTTTGTGAAGCTGAAGGGCCGGAACCGACAACATAATTGAATCCGGTAAATGAACCAGGGACTGCCGTTAGGGTTGGGTTCAGGATGGGGGTGACAGCCACTGAAAAGTTGTCATATGCACCCTTGTTGCTTGAACCCGCGCCATTGCTGTGGTTCCACAAAAATCCACAGTGTGACATTGCAACTGAAGTGTATGTGCTGTTTATCACACTAGTGCCAACCTGTGTTAAAGTTCCTGTTGTTGGATCCACGGGGTCGGTCGTACTTCCGTCTGACCTGACAAAGAGTTCCCAGGTGTTTGAGGATGGGGTATATACAACCCGCACACTGGCATACATGGTCATTGATCCCAGGTCGGGTGAGGGGCCTATCATGGTGGTCAGGTTAGAGTTCAGGATCAGCCCGTTTGCAAACCTTACCAGTTTAATGGCATTCAGGGTTGTACCTTTTACCAGCACCACGGCATAACCGTTGGTGGTGGCGCTGGTGGGGTTGCTGCTCGTCATGGCAAGGATCACGGCTGAACCATAATTCCCTGCGTCGAAGCCTGAGAGTGCAGTCGACCGGTTGGTTTTCATGTTGAAGGTCCAGGTAACAGGTCCCGTATTGCTGCTGAGCGTTGAGGAAAAAGGAGTTGAATAGGTTGATAAAGGCCCGGTAATATAGGTCCTGCCTGCAGCAGGAGTGGAGCCGGCATACATCTGTACAACATAATTATTAGGGTCGTTTGTTGCTGCGTTGGTAATTGACAAGCCTGCAGGAGAAGCCGTACTGGCAGTGGTCCAGGTCATGGCTGGCGTTCCTCCGTTGGTAAGCGGGGAAATGCCCAGGTCACGGTTGAAGTTATCGGTAAAAACATAGGGTGATGGTGTGGCCGATTCGGTCACCGTCAGTGTCGATAATCGTGTATCGGATTTAGTAACACAGAATGCCCCATAGAAAGTCACAGAGCCGGTACCTGAAGCAGGTGCAATCCACTGGAAGGTCCAGGTTGCAGGATTGGAAGAACTGGAACTGCTGTGTGTGACGTATTTACCTGATCCGGTAGTTTCTGATCCCGATCCGGCCACCATGGTGCCAAGTTGAGTTCCGGCTGCATTCTGAGGTGAAACCTGGAATCCTTTACTTCCTGAACCTGAAACAGATACAGTGATGTTGTAAGTTGACCCTGCTGTATAGCCCCCGGCAGGAATATTGGTCGTGATCCAGCCGGAAACAGCGGTAGCACTGCCGCCATGACAATCATGGCAATCCTGCCCGTCGCCGGGTGACCCGGTATACCCTGATGGGGCACCCGAAGGATAATCAGAATTACCTCCACCGAAGGAGGATAAAAGCAAAGTAACCCCAAATAAAAGGACCACTGTAACGATTGTTTTGATCTTCATAAGTTTTTGATTTGAGTGGTTTAAAAAAATTAACTGAGTATTTTCTGCTTAAGATTTAAATTGATTGTCTCTTCCTCTGAACCGCGGCGATCAGTTTCCATATTCCATAACCTGCTGCCAGGGAGAGCGTTATGGCCAGTCCGCCATCTATGGGAGCACCACCTCCCGGTGCTTTATTGGTATTGGTTCCCTTTTCTGCCGGTGGAGGAGGCGGTGCCTGGGCGGTCGCTTGTTGTTCATAAGCAATGAACCCAAGAAGGAGAATCGCGAACATGATTGAATTAAGTGACTTTTTCATAGTGTTTTATTTTATAGTTTTTTTGAATCCATTTTCAATCACTACTGGTTAAGAAATACCTTACCCGTATATGAATGTGTGTCAGTCACCACCTTGACCAGGTAGTACCCGGTTCCAGAATTCATGCTGATCCTGGTTGGGTTACTGCCCGTAAGAACCTGTTGCATGAGTTTCTGTCCGAGCATGTTGTATATCTGTATGGTTCCGACAGTTAAGCCTGAATTGTTTAATATTACAATGGTGTTGTTCATGGCAAAAATGCTGAACGGGTTGGCTGCTGATGACTCATTGATCCCCACATGGCTGAAGGTCAGCAGAAAACGGCTGGGATTGTCCCCAGGTGCAGAGGTAAAGGAATAGACCGGGTTCAGTTTGAGATCCTGTGAGGTGCTGGTTTTCAGGTCATTCAGGATAACAGGTCCGAATACATTTGCAATGGATTTGGCCTCGATGCTGAAATTTCCGCTGTTATTCCTGATAAAATCGAACGGGATTTGTACAGTTCCTCCAGTTGCAGGCAGTGCATTGACAGAAAGATGATCTGTGCCGGATACCGAATAAAATTGAGGAGCATACCCCTGAAGGAAATGCGAATCATATGCAGCATCAAAACTGCTGGTGGCCTGGTTGTCGAACCGTACAACACTGGTCTGTGAAGTTTGACCTCCCGGGTCACGCGCTACCAGTTCAATATATGAATTGTCAGCCGATTTAAACCATGGTGTTGAATTATGAACCCTCGCAGTGACCGGGATCGTAAGGGAATTGGTCCCACCGGAAACCTCAACCATAAATCCGTTCATTGCCGGGATGGTCTGTCCGAAAGGCACTGTGTTATATACGATATCGACATAAGAGGCAGAGGACTCTTCCCAGATTTTTGCCGTTGTATTCACATTGGTTAAAGCCCAGTCGGCAGTACCCCAGGTCAATGCAGAAGCAAAAGGATTTCCAAGCAGGTGCCAGCCGTTGTTAGTGCCAGCGCTTTTGGTCAGGTTACTGATAGCGATACTACTATTATTAAGGGCGCCGGCAAATTGCTTTGTTCCGCTGGCTGCATATTCCACCAGGTATCCCTTCCCGGGTATAAAACTCCCAGCCCCGTTTGTGGCGCCAAGAACATTGGCCGTACTCCAGACAGGGGCTGTAGTAGTGTTTTTAAAGTTTACCCATTTGTTGGAAGGCTCCCACCATGCATAGAAATCATAATTTTCAGGTGTGCCGTTAGTGAATGCCGGATCGATCGCCTGCGCAGCGACTGGCGAGGAGAGGAAATGCCATCCATGGGTGGCATCCCCCCAGGCATTGATGGAACGCTCAACAATAACATTTCCGGTTACAGTGCCGTTGGTGATGAGGGAGGCGCCGGAGGCAACGGTGAAGGTGCCGGAGCTGATAGTCAGGGCACCATTGGTTGTCAGACTGCCATTAAGGGTTACCCCTGCCACATTACTAATGATAACGGCATCATTTAAGTTGGTTGCAAGGGTTCCGATACCATTAATCAATTGAGGTACGGTACCACTGAATACAATAGTCCCGGCAATTGTTGGATTTAAATTCAGCGATGCACCTGCAGCGACGGTAAGATTCTTTTTTATGTCAAACTGTGCTTTAACTCCCAATGACCAGGTTCCAGAAGTAACTGTAAGATTATCCATGGTTACAGGAGAGGAAAAGGTTGGACTTGCACCAGTTGCCAGGTTCAGCTCGAAATCTGCATAAGTACGATTTGCCATAATTGGCGATGCCGTTGATTGGTGAACGTATGTACTGCCAGTCTGCCATTCAACCACGGAATTTGGAGCTGATGCACCAAAAGGATTCGCCCCCGAGGAATTGACATATTTGGAACCGTTTGAAAATACGATAGAATTGTAATTGGTTGTTCCGAATGCATTGCCGCTCAACCCAACTCCCGAGGTATATACGGAACCATTTTGAAAAGTAATTCCACTGGCATCTGCAGCGGTTATCCGGTGAGCCGCTGCACCACTGAAAGTGATAAATCCGCCAACAGTACCGGTTACTCCTGTATTTAAATTAATTGCAATGGCATTGGTGGCTTGCGTAATGTTCAGCGCACTGCCGCTCGGCACAGTAAAATCAGTACCCGTTCCACCGTTGATCGTCAGTGTGGCTGGCGAGGCAGACTGGAGTTCAACTGTTGTATTGTTGGTGATAAACAACTGCCTGATCGTTTGAGTCGGAACATTGGTCACAATCTTTGTTGTTCCGTCATTAAACTGGAGGATGTCATTCATGGCAGATATTGTACGGGTTGGGCTCCAGTTTGAAGCAACACTCCAATCACCCATGTTCGCCCCCTGCCAGGTATATGTAACCGGGGTACCTGGATTTATGGTGCCACTGCATGCTACATTTGTCGCGAGAACTACTCCACCGCCTGAATTGATCACATTCTCTGAATTATAGTTGCCGATTGCCAACCCGGCTTTTAACCTGACGTAAATTGGTGTCGATGCGAGGGTAGAGGCTGTGTATCCAATATTCACCGATCCGGAGAAATTCGTATTATCGGTGGATACCTCATAATTGGTTGAACCACTTACTGTAACATTTCCCGAGGCAGGGGTTAATAAAACACCGCTTAGGTTGTAGGTTTGAGAAGCAGATGGCCCTGTACCCTCATCATAGGCAAAACCGTTTAAGGATGTTTTACTGACAATTAATGTGGGGGAAGTCGGTGTAACAGTGACTTTAAAATTATCAAAATATTTATTATTGGATGTCCCAGATGCAAGATATTGAGACATATAACCAAAATTGGTCATAGCTGTTCCAGTGTAAAAGGCGTCTGAGCTGGTTCCCCTCGCTATATATGAACCAGTAGAAGGATCTGCCCAGGTGGTAGCTGGCGAAGTGCCATCTATTCTGTCATAAAGGGTCCATAAGCCGGTGGATGGATCGTAAGTAACTTTAATACTCATATAATCGCGAACAACGGCTAATATCTGACCATTAATAAGTGTTAAAGGAGATGATAAACCTCCGGTAAACCTAACTAATTTGTATAGATTTGAACCATTATTAATTACAGCATAACCATTTGCACTTGACAAAGTGGAACTAGTTGCAACTAAAATAGTTGCAAAATTATTTGTAGCTGTTAACGGTCCATTGGTATTGTGCCTCATATTAAACGACCAGGTGACTGTACCAGTATTTAAAGATAATATTGTGTTAAACGGTGAAGAA
Source organism: Bacteroidales bacterium (assembly GCA_049317265.1). Taxonomy (GTDB): domain Bacteria; phylum Bacteroidota; class Bacteroidia; order Bacteroidales; family FEN-979; genus CAIVAT01. The sequence goes on along the minus strand of JBMOIP010000011.1, from coordinate 8,997 downwards.
AAACTTGATAATGAGCCGGCTACAAACGTTTGTCCTGAAGTTCCTGTTGCATTTGGATTAGCAAGTTTCAAATACGGTTCAGTTGTTGTCGCGATAGAACTCTCGATTACTTGAGTTCCGGTTCCTGAATTTGTTGTGACATATGTCATTAGTGGTATTCCTCCTGGTGAAACAGGTACTCGGCTAAAATCATCAACAAACACCGTCGTCTGCCCCCACCCATTCCCGGTAAGCAGCATCATCATCAGCACCATCAGTGCTGGAAATCTTAAAGAAATCAGATAACCCTTGTTCGTTTTGTTCTGCCGGGGTAACAGCAAAGAGTGGTTGTTTTTCATAAAATTTGATTTTAGAATAAATGCATTTGTGAAAACCGTAATGCCAATGCACCCTGTGATGCAGGCTTTTTTAACAAGGTAAATATAGATACAGGAATCAGGAAAGGGGTTTCTATTCTGTTCAGGTGGGTTTCTGTTATGCTCTATTAGGTTTCTGATGAAAACCCGGTAAAATGTTAGGGCGGGAAGTTCGTTTGTTCCCCGTCTGATGTCTGAAATGGGGAATTTCAGCATCCAATCTCTATAAGGTGTTGGGTATTGCATTTTCTCTTAATTTTGGGGGATGTTGGCGAGAGGGGTTTTTAAGCAGGGACAAGCCATGGTGTAAAGACATGCCATGGCATGTCCCTACGGGCAACCTTTGTTGGTATTGTAGTGCCACGCCATGGCGTGGCCACACCGCCAGATGGGTCCAACCTTTCAATTTGTTTGGGAAACCTGTGCGGAAAAAAAAATATCTTAAAGGATTTAATACGGGTAAGAAATCAGCCGATTATCTATGTCTCATTGATGCCTATGGGGATCGTCCAGCAAGATTGTGATCAGTTAAAAAAAAAGAAGATCGAAAATGTCAATCCAAATGTTATCAATCCCGATTTAGTTAAATATACTATGGCACAGATACGAATAAGAAATTTGTCATTAAACAGATGGAATTTAATAAAATACATCCTTTTTGACGGGATTGCCGTTGCCTTTATAATCCTCGCTCCGGCATTGTCTCACATGTTTGCGCTCCCGCTCTGGTACCTAGAGCCTATGCGGCTGATGCTGGTGCTGGCGATCATGCACACTTCGAAACCAAACGGGTACTTGCTGGCGGCGATCCTGCCTTTTTGTTCGTGGGTGTTTTCAGGGCATCCTGAATTGATCAAAATGCTGATCATTACCATGGAGCTGGTTGTAAACGTGGCGCTGTTTTACTGGCTGAACAGCCGGTTGCACAAACCCTTTGCCGCCATGCTGGGATCAATCCTGGCCAGCAAACTTTTGTGTTACCTGGGATATTGGGTGGTGTTTTCAGCGGCATTCCTGGCAGCTGAAACGGGAATGGTTTTTATGACCGTGCAGGTTGTCGTATCAGTGCTTTTCGCACTCTACGCATGGGTGAGACAAGAAGTGCAAAACAGGACAAAGCAGGTTAAATGACCTTCGCACACATAAACTCCCTGTTCATCCGGGCAATGTTGGAACGGGAGATCAGCTTCGGACATTCAGCCTCGCAGGCATAGGTGTTCGTGCAGTTTCCAAATCCCAGCTCATCCATCATCTTCACCATCTTTTTTACACGTTGTTTGGCTTCAACCTGGCCTTGAGGCAACAGGGCAAACTGGGAAATCTTGGCTGATACGAAAAGCATGGCAGAGGCATTCTTGCAGGCGGCAACACAGGCGCCACATCCGATACAGGCTGCAGCATCCATCGCCAGTTCCGAATTTTCCTTTCCCACCAGGATGTTGTTGGCCTCGGCAGCGCCGCCGGTATTGACGGAAATATAACCACCCTCCTGGATGATCTTATCGAAGGCGGAACGGTCAACCATCAGATCTTTGATCACAGGGAATGGCCTGGCACGCCATGGCTCAATCACAATCGTATCGCCATCCTTGAACTTCCGCATATGAAGCTGGCAGGCGGTTACGGCATCATCGGGGCCGTGGGGACGACCATTGATATAGAGGCTGCACATTCCGCAGATCCCTTCCCGGCAGTCGTGGTCAAAAACCACGGGCTCCTCGTTTTTCTGAATCAGCTGCTCATTCAGAATGTCGAGCATCTCCAGGAAAGAACAGTTCGGTGATATATTTTTCAGCGAATAGGTAACAAACTTCCCGGTGGATTTTGCGTCCTTCTGTCGCCAGATTTTTAAGGTAAGATCCATATCATTCAAAATTCAAAAGTGTTAATCACTTCAACGTTCAATATTCCCTGTTCAATATTCAATATTCGTTTTTATTTATAAACCCTCTGTTTTACCTCAATTTCCTCATAATCCAGCGGTTCCTTGTGTAAAATAAACTCTCCTTCACTTTTGTACTCCCATGCGGCAACATATTTGTAGTCGTCGTCGTTGCGCTTGCACTCCCCCTCATCGGTCTGGTACTCTTCACGGAAATGGCCGCCGCAGCTTTCGTTACGGTTCAGGGCATCGTGTGCCAGCAATTCGCCCAGTTCAAGGAAATCGGCCACGCGGTTCGCCTTTTCAAGCTCGACATTCAGTTCGGTCATCGTTCCGGGGATCTTTACATCTTTCCAGAATTCAGCCCTTAACTTGCGGATCAGTTCAATCGCTTTTTTCAGTCCGGCCTCATTACGGGCCATCCCCACATACTCCCACATGATCTTTCCAAGCTCTTTGTGGAAATGGTCGACAGACCTGCTGCCTTTGATTCCCATCAGCTTGTCGAGCCGTGCCTGTACCGCTTTTTCTGCCTCTGTAAATTCGGGTTTGTCGGTCGACATGCGTGTCACACGGATCTCCCCGGCCAGGTAATTCTGGATGGTATAGGGAAGTACGAAGTATCCGTCGGCAAGACCCTGCATCAGGGCAGAAGCGCCCAAACGGTTGGCGCCGTGATCGGAGAAGTTGGCTTCCCCTGCGGCAAACAAACCCGTCACAGAGGTCTGCAGTTCATAATCCACCCAGGTTCCGCCCATGGTATAGTGAACCGCAGGGTAGATCATCATGGGGTTTTCATACGGATTCTCATCCACGATCTTTTCATACATCTGGAAGAGGTTGCCATAACGCTCTTCGATGACATGCTTTCCAAGGCGGCCGATCGACTCTTTGAAATCGAGAAATACGGCCAGGCCGGTTTCTCCGACACCAAAACCGGCATCGCAACGCTCTTTGGCTGCACGGGAAGCTACGTCACGCGGCACAAGGTTTCCAAAAGCCGGGTAACGGCGTTCGAGGAAATAGTCGCGGTTCTCTTCGGCAATATCGTTGGCTTTCAGTTTTCCATGGCGCTGCGCTTCTGCATCTTCCTTTCTTTTGGGTACCCAGATGCGGCCGTCGTTACGCAGGCTTTCGCTCATCAGGGTGAGTTTCGACTGGTAATCGCCATGAACCGGGATACAGGTTGGATGGATCTGCGTAAAGCAGGGATTGGCAAGGTATGCGCCCTTTTTGAATATCTGCCAGATGGCGCTCGTGTTGGAGCCCATGGCATTGGTGGAGAGGTAAAAGACATTCCCGTATCCGCCGGTGGCAACCACCACGGCGTGTCCGAAATGGCGTTCCAGTTTGCCGGTGATCAGGTCGCGGGCAATGATCCCGCGGGCTTTCCCGTCAACCAGTACTACATCCATCATCTCGTGGCGGTCATACAGCTTTACTGTTCCCAGTTTGATCTGGCGACTCAGGGCTCCGTAGGAACCAAGCAGCAGTTGCTGGCCGGTCTGACCCCGTGCAAAGAAGGTACGAGAAACCTGGGCGCCGCCAAAAGAACGGTTTTCCAGTGATCCGCCGTATTCACGGGCAAAGGGAACACCCTGGGCCACACACTGGTCAATGATGTTGTTGCTCACCTCTGCCAGCCGGTAAACATTGGCTTCACGGGCACGGTAGTCGCCTCCTTTGATGGTATCATAAAACAGACGGTATACACTATCGCCGTCGTTTGGATAGTTCTTGGCGGCATTGATCCCTCCCTGGGCAGCGATGCTGTGCGCACGGCGGGGGGAATCCTGGTAACAGAATATTTTTACATTGAAACCCATCTCCCCAAGAGAAGCAGCAGCGGCAGAACCTGCCAGTCCGGTACCCACAATGATGATGTCGAGCTTACGCTTGTTGCTGGGATTAACGAGGTTTTGATGGTCTTTGTATTGGGTCCATTTGGAGGTGAGCGGACCTTTGGGAATCTTTGAATTTATTTCAGCCATGATGACTAGCGGATAAGTAAAAAGTACAAGGGAATGATGATAAAACCTAAGGGCACCACGATGGCGTAAAATGTTCCGAACCGCTGGATACAGGTGGTGTATTGCGGATGGTTTACCCCAAGTGTCTGCCATGCAGCCTGGAAAGCCTGGTTGAGGTGGAATCCAAGGGCAATGAACAGGATGATGTAAAGGATTGAATAGGCAGGAATGGCAAAAAGCTGCTGTGCAATGATATAAAACTCGGGTTCCCCATCGGCAGCCATATTGGGGTTGGAGACCCATCCCAGTTTGATGAAATAGAAGTTGATGAAGTGGATGATCAGGAATATCAGCACGATACCCCCGGTATAGATCATGTACTTCGACAGGAACGGGGTCTCGGTTTTATTTGAAACCATGTACCTGACAGGCCTGGCCATCCAGTTTTGCACCTGCAGGATGATCCCGAGCAGGATATGCAGGATAAATCCGCCAAACAAACCGATTTCAAATACCTTTACAATGTAGTTCGTGCCCATGAAATGTGCTGCGGCGGAAAACCAGGCGCCCCCGTCATTACGCAGCAAACATAAGTTAATCCCAAGGTGAACCACCAGGAAGATCATCAGGAAAAGACCAAGAAATGCCATCCAGATCTTTTTTGTGATCGAAGAAAATCTTAAAAAAGAAGAATTCATAACAAGCTTTTAATATATTTGTTCGTTGTTTTACAAAATTAGAATGAAATTTAAATCAAAAAAGAAATCCACCCGATATTTTCATAATTCAAAACCAATCTAAATTATGTTCCCATCAACCGTTTACAGCGATCGCCGCAAAAAACTCCGCAATGAACTCTCCGGAGGTCTCATCCTGTTTTTAGGTAACCAGGAAGTTCCCTTCAACTATCCTGCCAATACATACTCCTTCCGCCAGGACAGCAATTTCTCCTATTTCTTCGGACTGGATCATCCCGACTTTGCCGGTATCATTGATCTTGATGATGGCAAGGATTTCATCTTCGGTAACGATCTGGATATTGACGACATCATCTGGATGGGCGTGCAGCCAACAGTTCAGGACCAGGCAGCCAGGGTAGGAGTGAGCAATACTGCGCCACTGTCGGGGCTGAATGAGATGATTGCAGATGCCCTCTCCACAGGCAGGAAGGTTCATTATGTTCCGCCTTACCGTGGAGAAACCATCATCTGGCTGGCCGACCTGTTGAAAATTCACCACCTTCAACTCAAAGCAAAGGCCTCAGAGCCACTGATCAGGTCCATCATCAAGATGCGCATGAAGAAAGATCCCATGGAGGTGGCCGAAATCGAAAAGATGGTGGATGTCGCCTGGAAAATGCACACCACGGCCATGAAAATGGCCAAACCTGGTGTGATTGAACGCGAAATCGCCGGGACCATCGAAGGGATCGCCCTATCGCAATGCGGACCGGTGTCGTTTCCGGTGATCCTCTCCATCAACGGGCAAACACTTCATAACCATTACCATGGCAACACCCTGGTTGAAGGCAGGATGCTGGTGATCGATGCCGGGTGTGAGAATGATCTGCACTATTCCAGCGATATCACCCGCACAGTGCCGGTGGGAGGGAAGTTCAATGCCCGCCAGAAGGGAATTTATGAAGTGGTGCTGAATGCCAACCTTGCTGCCACGAAAGCAGTGAAGCCTGGCGTCCCCTTCAGGGAGATTCACATGCTGGCTGCCACTGAAATTGCCAAAGGATTGACGAGCCTGGGGATCATGAAGGGTGATCCTGCGGAAGCTGCATTGAAAGGCGCCCATACCCTCTTTTTCCCCCACGGGCTGGGACATCCCCTCGGACTCGATGTTCATGACCTTGAAGGGCTCGGCGAGAACCTGATCGGCTACGACGACGAGGTACAGCGCAGCAAAGAGTTTGGTCTTGCCTTCCTGCGCTTTGGCCGCAAACTCCAGGAGGGATTTGTGATGACCATTGAACCGGGCATCTACTTTATCCCCGAACTGATCGACATCTGGAAAGCAGAAAACAAACTGGCTGAATTCATCAACTATGACGTGGTGGAAACCTACAAGGATTTTGGAGGCATCCGCATTGAGGATGATGTGCTGGTCACCGCCGACGGATACAGGGTGCTTGGCAAACCCATCCCCAAAACGGTTGCTGAAATTGAAGATATGATGAAAGCGGAGCTGTAACCATTTCAAAACAACCATCCTGAAATGCCAACATTTAAAATTCAGAAAAAAAACGTTAATTATACCGATGAAGGCACCGGCAAGGTGATCGTCCTTCTTCACGGGTTTACGGAATCCCTGAAAATATGGTCCGCATTCTCCAGCCGGCTTTCAAAAAAATTCCGGGTCATCACCATTGACCTGCCCGGCCATGGGAAGAGCGATTCTATTGCCAAGGTACACTCAATGGAAATTATGGCTGACCTGGTCTATGCAGTGCTGAAAAAGCTTAAAGCCGGCAAATGCCTGATGGTTGGTCACTCAATGGGGGGATATGTCACCCTTGCCTTTGCGGCAAAGTACCCTGGTATGTTGAAGGGATTCAGCCTTTTCCATTCGCACTGTTTTGCAGATACGTCCATGGAACAGGAAAACCGCAAGCGCACCATCGCCATCGTGAACCAGGACAAATTCAGCTATGTGGCGCAGTTTATCCCGAGTCTCTTTCCGGTTGAAGTGCATAAGAAGTTTTCAAAACAGATTGAACGGCTGATCCTGCGGGCTTCAAAGATGGAGAAGGAGGGTGTTGTGGCTGCCCTGGAAGGGATGAAAATAAGGAACGACCAGTCAGGGATGTTAAAGAAAACAGGCCTGCCGGTCCTCTTTATCCTCGGATTGAAGGATTCAAAAGCGCCCGTTGCCAGGCTTTGGGAGATGATCTCATTGCCTGCAGTAAGCGAAGTCCTTATGCTGAGGGATTGTGGCCATATGGGATACATAGAAATGCCGGACGAAACACTGGAGGCAATAACGGGTTTTGCAATAAAACACCTTTAGAGATGGAAAGCCGTCCAGGGCGATCAGTCCCGGAAGGTCTTCCGGTCAGAAACTTCCGGTTTTACGACCTCATCATGGCGGCATTTGTCACCGTGATCATTGCAACCAACATGATCGGTGCCGAAAAGGTTGTGACCGTTTTCGGACTCACCTTTGGCGGCGGAATCCTCTTTTTCCCGATCAGCTATTTTTTCAACGACATCCTGACCGAAGTTTACGGGTACGCCCGTTCACGGAAAGTAGTGTGGGCGGGTTTTATCTCCCTTTTCTTCACCATGCTCATGGCGCAGATCATCCTTGCCCTTCCCCCGGCGCAGGGGTGGATGCATCAGCAGGCATACGAGGTGGTTTACGGGCAAACGCCCAGGATTGTATTTGCCTCTTTAATTGCTTTTTTGTGCGGAGAGTTTGCTAACTCCTTTGTGCTGGCAAAAATGAAGCTTGTTACAAATGGCAAATATTTGTGGACCAGGACCATCGGTTCGACCATTGCAGGAGAAGCACTAGACTCGCTTATTTTTTATCCTGCCGCCTTTCTTGGCTTCTGGTCAATGTCACTGCTGATCAAGGTGATGATCATGAACTACCTGATCAAGGTGGGCTGGGAGATCGTCGCAACACCGTTGACGTATAAAGTGGTGAATTTCCTGAAGCGAGCCGAGAATGAAGACTATTACGACAAGGATACGAACTTTACCCCGTTCTCGATGAAGTTGTAATCATCTTTTACCGGTAAAAATTCATCTCCCGGATATATTTCCACACCTTCTCGGGAACAAAATACTGCATGTCCCTTCCCTCTTTGACTCCCTTCCTCACAAAGGAGGAGGAGATGGAAACCATGGGCGCCTGCACATAGGTGAAAGCAGGATGCCCGTCGAATTTGCTTTTGACGGTATCAGGCCGGGGATAAATGTAGAAGTGGTATTGGTTTAGGATCTCTTCGTAATTTTTCCATTTATGAAAGGTAGCAAAAATGTCTGTCCCGGTGATCAGGAAAAACTCCTTTGCCGGGTATTTCTCCCTTAAATAAGTCAAAGTATCAATCGTATAAGAGGGGCGGGGCATTTTAAACTCAATGTTTGACGACTTGAACCTTGGATCATCCTCAATGGCGAGGTTGACCATGAACAGGCGATGGTGGTCGGCCAGCAGCGTTGATTTTTCTTTCAAAGGATTCTGCGGCGATACCACAAACCATACCTGGTCAAGGTCTGTATATTCAACCATATAGGAGGCAATCATCAGGTGCCCTGTATGGATTGGGTTGAAAGAACCGAAGAAGAGCCCTGTTTTATTGGATGTCCCCATTTCAAATTTCAGATTTCACATTTCAGATTTCAGATTTCCCAACCCTCACGTGTTGTTTGTCACGAAATTACCAAATAAATGGTTCGGGTAGTTCCTTCTGGTAAATTTTGTTGAAAAGTGATCTATGTAATTCATTTTATACGTATTTAATCTGGATTACTTGTATTTGCTGACCATCCCTAACAATTTCCTAAATAAATGACTGAAAATTCTGATACTTCAATATGAAAAAAACATCCTCTTCCTTATATCCTGCCTTGCTTCCGGATCCCTGACACAAGCCCGGGTTGCCATCAGCCCTGACAACAGCGCACCGGGCAACCCGAAAGCCCAATACAAACTGGATCAAATCACATCATCCCCCGGTATTTCGTGCAAAAACCACCTCATCCCCCGGCCCCTTCGGGTAAAGTCACCTCATCCCCCGGCCCCTTCGGGAAAAGTCACCTCATCCCCCGGCCCC